>CAIKEH010000047.1 GCA_903826405.1 uncultured bacterium | reverse complement strand
TTTTTCCCAGATGCTCCATTGTCGTGTCCTTGGTTGGAATCCCATTCTCTAGACAATATCTCCTTATAGTCATTTTCTCCGATGAAGGAAGCGTTTCCTTTTCTTGATTCATGTTCTTTGATTCTTCTTCCATAATCTTTAATAAATTTATTTTCATTAAAATTGCCAGTATCAAGAATAAATACGGAATTATTTTTCGGTATTAAAGATACATCTTCATGCTACCGTTATGGACAAAATCTTTAACCGATTCTATGCCATCCAAAGTGATAAAATGTAACTTATCTTTGCCGTTTAGGTCATGTTCCACCTTCATCACAATGTGCTGTGGATCAGGAGCTAATGTACCCATCAGAGCACAAAACAGATCAATTTTATCTTGTGGACCACGGACATTAAGTATTGCACTTGCCTGCGCATTCTGTGAGGTTGCATTATAGATCCCTACAGAATTATAATCTTCAAGTATTTCTATGCCGCGATCGGTTGCGAAATGAGTTGACATCTGTTTGCATTTCTTGAAAGTGGAAGTGTCAAATGCTTTGCTGGATTTCGTTATAACAGGTATATTACCTTCTCTGAAAGGCGCATATCCAAGGCTAAATTCTTTTAGATCTTTTGATTCATCAACAGTGAATTTTGGCAAACCACCTTGTACAGCCTCACGCAGCTCGGGGGTTATGTCGATTGCAGGCTGAGTAGTTAAACCTTCTTTAGATCTGCCAGTTACCCATCCATCGCCCAAGTCGAAAGGGTAATCGAATCCATCTACTATTTCCGTATCGTCTTCTTGGAACTTGGGGTTTGCTCCTTCTTGCTGGCCACCTCTTCCTTCACCAGTGTTTCCTTCACCTGTGGTAGAATTTTCTCCATAGATTTTATTATATCCTCTGGCAGCGGCATTCTGCCTTCTTTAATCAATTTCTGAACGATCAATGCCATTTCTTTCTGGCTGAAGATCTGATTTTGATTTTCCATAACCTTTCAATATTTTGTTAATACGATCAACAAAAGAATAACTTTCAACAGAAGCACCCATATTTTTATAGAGCTGCTGCTCCATATGCCACAAAGTAGCCTGTAATTCATGTACCTGTAGTCCCAGATCTTTAGCTAGCCTATTTGCCGCCTCACGCATAATATTTCGCTCACCGTCGGTTCTGGGGGTTTCCTGTATAACAAGTTTACACTTTTTCTCTTCAGTAAGCAAGGCTCCCATCATTTTATTCCATGTCCTAATCTGTAGCATCCGGAATCTGCAATCCGGAATCTCTATTTGAAAGGCTCCAAAAAAAATGGCAGAGTAGACTGAATTCCTTAACTTTGCCATCCTTAATTTAGGAATGCTGGCATTTTTCCCAAAGAATTCTAAAATAAAACATTGATTATCAATGATTATTCTCAGGCCTTTTCGGCTTGTTGGAATGGCTTTGTGCCGCTGCCCGCAATCAACGGATAAAAACCTCAGATCTTAATATGGCTATCAAGAAAGAAAATCGCCCCAAAGCAGCTTTTTCGAAGATCACCATCAGCCTGGCCTCACCGGACAACATACTGGAGAGGTCTTTCGGCGAGGTACTCAAGCCCGAAACGATCAACTATCGTACGTACAAACCTGAAAGAGATGGTTTATTCTGCGAAAGGATCTTCGGCCCGGTGAAGGACTATGAATGTGCCTGCGGCAAGTACAAGCGTATCCGCTACAAAGGCATCGTTTGCGACCGCTGCGGCGTTGAAGTGACCGAGAAGAAGGTCCGTCGGGAGCGCATGGGTCATATCAAACTCGTTGTACCCGTGGTGCATATCTGGTACTTCAAGAGCCTTCCCAACAAGATCGGTTACCTGCTCGGAATGAGTTCAAAGAAACTCGAGAGCATCATCTATTACGAGCGTTATGTCGTGATCCAACCCGGATTGCGTGTGGACAAGGGGCAGAATCGGGGTGACCTGCTCACCGAAGAGGAATATTTAGAGATCCTCGAGAATCTTCCCAAGGATAATCAATACCTCCCTGACGAGGATCCCAACAAATTCGTAGCCAAGATGGGCGCCGAGGCCGTTCATGACCTTTTGGGCAAGATCGAGTTGGATTCACTCAGTTTTTCATTGCGAAATGCAGCTGCAAATGAAACATCGCAGCAACGTAAGGCAGATGCCCTCAAGCGTCTGAGTGTGGTGGAATCTTTCCGGGATGCCAACTCGCGTCTGGTCAACAGGCCTGAGTGGATGGTCATGCAATACATTCCTGTCATTCCCCCGGAATTACGTCCGCTCGTTCCATTGGACGGTGGCCGCTTCGCCTCCTCCGATCTGAACGACCTTTATCGCCGGGTCATCATCCGCAACAATCGTCTCAAGCGCCTGCTCGAGATCAAGGCACCCGAGGTGATCCTGAGGAACGAGAAGCGCATGCTGCAGGAGGCGATCGACTCGCTTTTCGATAACAGCCGAAAGTCCAACGCCGTCAAAGCCGAGGGTGGACGCGCATTGAAGTCTTTGAGCGATGTGCTGAAGGGCAAGCAAGGCCGTTTCCGTCAGAACCTGCTTGGAAAGCGTGTTGATTATTCCGGACGTTCGGTCATTGTTGTGGGTCCTGAATTAAAACTGCATGAATGCGGTCTCCCCAAGGACATGGCTGCCGAGCTGTTCAAACCGTTCATCATCCGCAAACTCATAGAAAGGGGCATCGTCAAGACGGTCAAATCTGCACGTAAGCTGGTTGACCGCAAAGAAGCCGTGGTATGGGACATCCTGGAGAACATCCTCAAGGGACACCCGATCATGCTCAACCGTGCCCCGACACTGCACAGGCTTTCTATTCAGGCCTTCCAGCCAAAGCTGGTTGAAGGCAAAGCCATACAGCTTCACCCCCTCGTCTGTTCCGCGTTCAACGCCGACTTCGACGGTGACCAGATGGCCGTACACGTTCCCCTCAGCAATGCAGCCATTCTCGAAGCACAACTGCTGATGCTGGCCTCCCATAATATCCTCAATCCCCAGAACGGTACCCCGATCACCCTGCCTTCACAGGACATGGTACTCGGTCTGTACTATATCACCAAAGGAAAGAAGAGCACCGCCGAAGAGGTAGTACGTGGCGAGGGGATGACCTTCTACTCCAAGGAAGAGGTCATCATCGCTTACAACGAGAACCGTGTGGACCTGCATGCCTTCATCAAGGTGAAGTCCACCGTGCGTAGCGACAAGGGTGAACTCCAAAAGAAATTGATCGAGACCACTGTCGGACGGGTCATATTCAACCAAGCCGTTCCTGCTCCCGTAGGCTTCATCAACTCCCTGCTCACCAAGAAGAATCTCCGTGAGATCATTGGTGACATCATCAAGATCACCGACGTGCCCACAACGGCAAAATTCCTTGATGCGATAAAAGAGATCGGTTTCCGCATGGCCTTCCGCGGCGGACTTTCTTTCAACATTGAGGATCTCGTGATCCCCGATTTGAAACAGGAAATGATCGATCAAGCATCTGGTGAGGTTCAGGAAGTATGGGACAACTACAACATGGGTCTCATCACCAATAACGAACGTTATAATCAGATCATTGATATCTGGTCCCGTGTTGATACCAAGATCACCGAGACACTCATCCGGGCCATGGCCACGGACAAGCAAGGGTTCAATTCCGTGTTCATGATGCTCGATTCCGGTGCCCGTGGATCGAAGCAACAGGTGAAGCAGCTCGCCGGACTTCGCGGTCTGATGGCCAAACCCCGGAAAAGCGGTTCCAGTGGATCAGAGATCATCGAGAACCCCATCCTGTCCAATTTCAAGGACGGCCTGAGTGTATTGGAATATTTCATATCCACGCACGGTGCCCGTAAAGGTCTTGCGGATACGGCACTCAAGACTGCCGATGCAGGTTACCTGACCCGCCGACTGGTCGACGTAGCTCAGGATGTGGTGATCACCGAAGAAGATTGCGGCACACTTCGTGGAATCGCCATCAGTGCGCTTAAAGATAATGAAGACGTAGTGGAGCCTTTGTACGACCGTATCCTCGGCCGTACCTCACTCCATGATGTCTACGACCCGATCTCAGAAGAGAAGATCGTAGGAGCGGGAGAAGCGATCGATGAGGACATCGCCAAGCATATCGAGGACAGTGGCATCGAAACGGTTGAGATCCGCTCTGTACTGACCTGCGAGAACAAGCGTGGTGTATGCGTAAAATGTTATGGTCTCAACTTAGCTTCAGGGGATATCGCTCAAAATGGTGACGCTGTCGGCATCATTGCCGCCCAGTCCATCGGTGAGCCTGGTACCCAGCTGACCCTTCGTACTTTCCACGTTGGTGGTGTGGCAGGATCCGCTGCTGTCGACTCCCAACTGATCGCCAAATTCGATGGCACGGTCCAATTCGATGGTCTCCGCACCGTCAAATCCGTGACCAACGACGGCAATGATGTACAGATAGTCATTGGTCGTACCGGTGAGATGAGGATCATGGATGTCAAGAACGACCGCATCATGATCACCAACAACGTACCTTATGGCGCCACCGTCGTGGTGAAAGAAGGACAGAAGGTGACCAAGGGCGATCTGATCTGCACTTGGGATCCGTTCAACAACGTCATCCTGGCGGAGATCAAAGGCCGTGTGAAATTCGATAATGTCATTGAAGGGGTCACCTATCGCGAAGAAGCCGACGAACAAACAGGTCACCGCGAGAAAGTGGTCATCGATACAAAGGACAAGACGAAATTGCCATCTCTGTTGGTGGAAGGTTCCGAATCCAGCGTAGTTAAAACCTACAACCTCCCTGTTGGATCCCATATAGTGATCGAGGGAAGTGATGATGTCCGGGCCGGTCAGGTACTGGTCAAAATCCCGAGGATCTTGGGTAAACTCCGGGACATCACCGGTGGTCTCCCCCGTGTCACTGAACTTTTCGAAGCACGTAATCCGGGCAACCCGGCCATCGTCTCCGAGATCGACGGTGTGGTGACTTTCGGAGCTATCAAACGCGGTAACCGCGAGATCATCGTGGAAGCTCGCGATGGTGTCGTCAGAAAATACCTGGTACCGCTTACCCGTCAGATCCTGGCTCAGGATGGCGACTTCGTGAAAGCGGGCACTTCGCTTTCTGACGGTCAGACTGCACCAAGTGATATCCTTTCCATCAAGGGACCCTTTGCTGTACAGGAATATGTGGTCAATGAGATCCAGGAGGTTTACCGCTTGCAAGGTGTTCGCATAAACGACAAGCATATTGAGGTCATCGTCCGTCAGATGATGAAGAAAGTAGAGATCGTGGATCCCGGTGATACCCGCTTCCTCGAAGAGGATCTGGAGGATCGCTATGAGTTCAATCAGGAGAATGACTGGATCTTCGACAAGAAAGTGGTTGTTGAGCCAGGAGATTCTGCAAAACTCAAGGCAGGCCAGATAGTTAGTCTCCGTGAAGTTCGCGAAGAGAATTCCGTATTGCGCCGTGCAGATAGGAAAACGGTCGAATTCAGAGATGCCAAGCCTGCGACCTCTCGTCCAGTTCTCTTGGGTATCACCAAGGCTTCACTCGGTACTCAAAGCTGGATCTCTGCAGCATCCTTCCAGGAAACCACCAAGGTGCTTTCCTCCGCTGCCATTCAGGGAAAGACGGACGACATGCTCGGACTCAAAGAGAACGTCATCACCGGTCATCATATCCCTGCAGGAACTGGCCTGAGGAATTTCGAGAACATGATCGTGGGCAGCAAGGAGGAGTACGAACTGCTCCAGACTACCCGCGAAGCCATGAACTTCGATGTAGAGGAATAAAATATCATCATAACTAAAGGAGCAGAAGTCGACTTCTGCTCCTTTTTTTTGACCAGGCGTGTTAAGGGTAGCCTAAATTCGGAAGATGGCCACCATGTCCGGTAGCCCTTGATTAATTTGCAAAAAAAGGCTCATGAATAAATTTGTACTCCCGCTCCTGCTCATACTGTTGATCGCCGTGGCTACACTTTTTGCCTTGCATTTCAAATATCATAAAGAGTTGAATAGGATCTCCAGCAAGGTCATCAAGGACGACACCATTTCCAGGCGTGACCTCAAGATTGCCTATGTGGACCTAGATACCATCCAGGAGCATTATGATTATTACCGGGAGCGTATGGCTGAATTCGAGAAACGCAAAGAGATCGCGGACCGGGATCTCAATGGGGCATTCCAGAAAATCGAAGGCGAGCGCCAAGGTTTCGTACAACGGGGAAACAACATAACCCAAGTGGAGGCGGAGAACTTCCAACGTGAATATACGCGGAAGATGCAAAATCTCGAAAGCCAGCGTAAAAGCATGGAGAACGATATACAGACTGAGGGCGTGAAAACCATGGAGGACCTCAGGAAGAAGATCAATGATTTCCTCAAGGATTACAATCGAGCGCATGGCTATTCTTATATTTTCTCCTATAGCAGCGGGATCAACTTCCTTTTCTACAAGGATACCATCTACAATATCACTCCGGATGTGGTCAGCGGGCTCAATGTCGCATACGAAAAGAGCAAATCCAAAAAATAAGCCTTTGGCTTGAATTGATTATATTTCGGTCCCGGAAGGTCTCCGGGACCTTTTCATATCCACAAACACAATAACCATCTGCTTATGTCCAAGCACAACGCCCAGTTCAAACCAACATTGGGTCTGCTCGATGCCACCATGATCGTTGCGGGGTCCATGATTGGTTCCGGTATATTCATTGTTAGTGCGGATATGACCAGGAATGTCGGTTCCGCAGGCTGGCTCATACTCGTATGGCTCATCACCGGTTTCATGACCATCACGGCTGCCGTCAGCTATGGCGAACTGAGTGGAATGTATCCGAGGGCAGGCGGGCAATATGTATACCTCAAGGAAGCCTACAACCCCCTCGTCGGGTTTCTATATGGATGGAGTTTCTTCGCTGTCATCCAGACGGGTACCATTGCCGCCGTAGCAGTCGCTTTTGCCAAGTTCTCCGGCCATTTTTTCCCGGTGCTGGACATGAAGCATGAGAATATCTTATTCCAGATCGGCAATTTTTCTGTCTATCCCGCGCAGATACTGGCCATCCTCCTCATCATGCTGCTTACGTTCATCAATACAAAAGGAGTTCATGAAGGAAGGATGATCCAAACCACGTTCACCATTTCCAAATTGCTATCCCTATTCGGTCTGATCGTTTTCGGCTTCCTGTTGACCAAAACCAATTACTGGAATCAGAACTGGCAAGCGGGATTCACCTCATTGCAGGATCATGGTGCCAAAAATGCATTGGGTGTTCTTGAACCTACGGGCTGGAAGCCGCTTACCGGTGTTGCCATCATGGGTGCCATTGCTGCCGCCATGGTGGGTTCAGTGTTCAGCAGTGATGCCTGGAACAATGTGACTTTCATTGCCGGTGAAATCAAGAACCCGAAAAGAAATATCGGTTTGAGCCTTTTCCTGGGCACGTTCATTGTGACGGTCATCTACGTTACCACCAACCTGATGTACATATATGTACTGCCGATCGACCAGATCGCTTTCCCTCAGCAGGATCGTCTGGCTGTAGCCACAGCCAGCGCCATATTCGGGGATATTGGAAAGTCTATCATCGCCATACTCATCATGATCTCCACCTTCGGTTGCATCAATGGTCTGGTACTTTCTGGCGCCCGTGTGTATCATACGATGGCAAAGGATGGATTGTTCTTCAAGAGTGCGGGCACATTGAACCGTAATGCCGTTCCCCAATGGGCACTATGGGCACAGGCGGTCGTGGCTTGCCTCCTCTGTCTGAGCGGTAAATACGGAGACCTCCTGGATATGGTATCCTTTGTAGTGGTCATTTTCTATGTACTTACTATCGCAGGAATCTTTATCCTGAGAAATAAAAGGCCGGATCTGGAGCGTCCTTACAAAGCTTTTGGATATCCGATTCTCCCGTTCATCTATATCCTTATGGGTATTGCTTTCTGTGTTCTTCTCATCATTTATAAAAGCGGCTACACTTGGCCCGGCCTGATCATCGCCCTGATCGGTATACCATTGTACTATCTGGCATTATCGAGGAACAAATCTTAGATGGTAAAATGAAAGGAACAGATTTCAAACAGTTGTTCGGAAATTTTGACCAATGCAAAGTAGGGGTAATCGGGGATGTCATGCTCGACACATATATGTGGGGCAGGGTGGACCGGATCTCTCCGGAAGCTCCCGTTCCCATTGTTGCACTCGATAAAAAGGAATTCAGGATAGGGGGTGCTGGAAATGTCGCGCTGAACATTGCTTCACTGGGTGGCCAGGTCTCTGTGCTTTCTGTAACCGGAGATGACGATGATGGACATCAACTCCGGAAAATGTTCGAAGAGAATGGTATACGGACCGATCACCTCCTTTCCAGTGACCAGCGGATCACTACCAATAAAATGCGCATCATCAGCCGGAATCAGCAGATGATGCGTCTGGACAGTGAGATCACCCGCGATCTTTCTCCTGAGGAAGAGGATAGGCTGGTAGCTTCCGTAGAATCGTTCATTGAAAAGGGAAAGCCACAGGTCATTATTTTCGAGGACTATAATAAAGGCGTGCTCACAGAGAAGACTATTCAAAATATCATCTCCCTCTGCCGCACTCATGGAATAATAACTGCCGTTGATCCCAAACGCAGGAATTTCTTCGCCTATAAGGGAGTAGATATCTTCAAGCCTAATCTCAAGGAGGCAAAGGAAGGATTGAACCTCATGGAAAATGATCTTGATGCGGAATGGCTTCGGAACGTGCATGCGAAACTTCAGGAACAATTGCACCACCGGATATCCTTCATCACACTTTCTGAGAAAGGGGTTTTTTATGACTCGGGTTCCCGATCCCGCATCATCCCTTCCCATATTCGAAGCATCTCCGACGTATCCGGCGCAGGAGATACGGTCATCGCCACGGCTTCACTGATCTATGCCATGACCCGAGATCTGGATCTCATGGCTGAGGTGGCCAATATCGCGGGTGGCCTCGTTTGTGAGGAGGTCGGCACCGTGGCCATTGACAAGGAGAGGTTATTGAGAGAATGTCAGATCCTGTTGAGTGAGGGATAGGGGGACACCAACCTCAGGCGGTCTGTTCATTGATAGACAAATATGAACTTTTCGAATCCTGATGCTTTCAGGAAATCAACCAACAATATTTTACCTCTTTTGTCCGCTTTCCCCAAAATGTCCTGTTCCAATGCTCGCCGGGTGAGTATATCACGGGCTTTTACTTTTACTCTGGTGACGGCTTCGGATGTCCAATCTCCCTGTTCAGAAAAAGTCTCGAAATCGGATGGATTCATGATGACGTCCAGTATGGAAGCTCTGGGTAGGCGGATGGCGACAGAATCTCCATAAGCCTGTATGCTTTTTTCATCAAGCTGTTTCAGATCGATGCCGGCAACTACTCGACCACGGCCGATCAAAACTATCCTGTCGGGAGTGCTCAGAGACCCCGGTATCGGAAGAGGTAGGTTGCGAATGACCAGGTCGGTCATGCCCAGGCGTATGGAATCCGCAACAACTTCATCATAAGCCGTGACGGTGATGAGTTGTGCCATCTCCCTGATCTCTTTTACCATGACCGGAGTCTGGTCGATCATAACGGGTTTAGACGAGAAAATAGCACGAAATGATGGCAGGAGCGAAGTTTTCCGGAGTAGGAAAACCGACAGCATGATAGCTAATACAAGTATGATTATGGTTCTTGCCGATCGTAACATGGGTTCAATTCAGTTTGGGCAGATTGCCCGGATCATCGAATTGCACATTCACTTTTTCATAACCCAACTTTCGCAGGAACTGGCCGACGAAGAGGCTGGCATTGGTTTCCGCAGTGGCCAGGATGCCCAAGGCGGAAGCGCCGGAGCGGATCTGTGATTCTCCCTGCGCACTCAGTTGGTCCCTGTCCTGTGCATTGAAATCGCTGCGCAGGATCCCGATATCCTGATACTCTACTTTGATGTCTTCCGGCCGAATGTTTACCGAGATGAGTTTAGCACGAGGTAGAATGATGCTGACCTCTTTGTCTTTGATCCGAACATGCTGTGCGTCGATCTTGGAGAAGTCGATGCCCGCTTTCAGGGTGGCCCTGCAACTCATGAGTATTTTTCTGTCACCGATCTTGTACCATGTCTGATCATCACTCGCTTTGATCATCTTGGTGACCGTATACTCCACCGTAGCCAGTTCGCTCATTTCCCTAAGGGCAAGAACCTGCTTTTGCTTAGCCTCCCGTGAAGTACAGGAAACCATTGCGAACACCATCAGGAGTGGAGCGAAGATTTTCACACGGGCAAGATACAAAGACGACTTGAACTGGGGCATATTCCTTATTTTCCCAAAAATTCCAAGGATGAAAAAATACGCTGTCATCGTTGCTGGTGGGTCCGGTACACGGATGGGCTTGTCCATGCCCAAGCAGTTCCTTGAACTCCGGGGAAAGCCTGTGTTCATCCATACCCTTCGCACTTTTCTGGATGCCTTTCCGGGCATGGAGATCATCCTCGTTTTCCCCGAAGCATACATGGACGAAGGCCGGCATCTCCTGGAACTCCATTTTCCTGGTAATACCTTCAGGCTCACGACTGGAGGAGCCACGAGATTCGAGTCCGTCCAGAACGGATTACATCTGGTATCAGAACCTTCACTTGTAGCCGTGCATGATGCCGTTCGCTGTCTGGTCAGTGTTTCGATCATACGTTCCTGTTATGAACAGGCTTTGGCCATGGGATCGGCTATTCCGGCCATTTCTGTCCGGGACAGTTTGCGTCGCAGGGTAGGAGACAAATCGGAAGTGATAGATCGTGCCGGTGTAGTTCAGATCCAGACCCCACAGACCTTCCGATCTGATGTTTTATTGTCTGCCATGGCACAGCCTTATCATCCCGGCTTCACCGATGAAGCAACGGTCGTTGAAGCTGCAGGCACGAGTGTACACCTTATCGAAGGGGAGGAGACTAACATCAAACTCACCCTTCCTGCGGACTTGATCATGGCAGAAATGATACTGGATCGCCGGCCGGCTTGAGCCAGCGGATCGGCAGGGGCAGGTCGTTCCACCTGATAAAGGGATATTGCTCCGCCTGCGCGCCGAAACCCGAATAGAATCTGGCAATGGAAGGGATGATGGAACCTTCAAAATCCAACAATAAAGGTTGACCGGAAAATTCCGCTATGAGCCTGTCCAGCAGAAAATGCCCCGCTCCCAAAGGTCTTCCCGCCTCATAGGTGAATGGAAGCAGGTTTATTATCCTTCTGCCATCGTGAAGGAACAAGGTTCTGGACAGCATCTTTCCTTCCTGAGACCTTACGATACGCTGAAGGCATTGTCCCCTTTGCCAGAGAGCGAGACAACTTTTCCTCAACCTCCGGAAGTCATCACGACTGAGATGGGGTACTTGTTGACGCAGGAAGGCGATCGCGGGTTCCATGCTGTCGGGGTCCCTTTCCGTTTTTTCATATACGAGACCTGCGGCAAAAGCCTTCTTGAGGTTGCGTTTGTGATTTTCGGAATAACCTGCCGAGATCGAATCATGGCCACGCGCAATATCGAGCAGGAAATTATCGCAGGCTGGTGCCGAGTAGATCACATTGCTGCTGTTGAGGTAGATCTCTCCGAAACGAAAATGGGAACGTGATGCCTTCAGGAATTCATGCAGGATGGCCTTGCTTGGTGCATCAGGGCCGAAGATGCCCAACTGGGGTGTGAAGGCGGGCTGACAGGCATAACGCAATCCCAGTTTCTCCTTCCAAGAGAGGGGCATCACCCATTCATAATCACCGGATACCAATCCGTCCCAATGGGTTGCCATACCATCTAACCAAGTAGTTTCCGCAAAAAGATTCGAAGCAGGGGAGCTCCTGATGCGTCCATCCCAACGGGCGTTATCGATGGAATCCCTTTGGATGTATCGTATGGTGTTGCTATCTGTCAAATTTTCCTTGCATCCACTTTTGCAAAGGGATGTGTTGCAAATCTATGCTGAATGAGATACGCTGTAAAAAATTATTACCGGGCGTCGATTTGAAATAATCTCGATATGCCTTGCTGTAGACCAGGGGTACGAACACCTGGCAGGTGGAATGAAAGAGGGAGAATTGCAATCCACCGTCAAAAAGCATGCGTTGTCCAGATTTCCCGGGATCCCAAGTGGAACTACTGGCGCCCACATCTGCGAATAGCTTCAGCGGGATCTTCAGAGGAAGCAAGGAAAGCGGATTGAAACGATCCGGTATGTCCATCACCAGATTCATCGCCGATAGCCAGTTGTCCGACCTGCCCAACTTGTCAGAGAGCAGGTCCGTTCTGACCTTGAAGAAGCCGTCACGTTCCATGATCTGCTGGGAATAGAATCCGTCGAAGGCATTGCGTCCCATGAAGTAGTTGCTGTAGGTGTAATCCTCATACCCTTTTGGTCCCGTCATGTTCAGTTGGAAACGATCCGATGAAAGTTCCAGGGAAGAAGTTCTGGCAGACAAGTAGAAGAATTTTCCTGCGAAGAGTCGAACTGACACACCACCTTTCTTCCGGAAATTGAAAAAGTAGTTGCCTGTGAACGTAAAGCGGGCAACACCTTTGTTGGCTTCGAAGCGCAGTTCTCCTCGGTATGGGTATAATGTGCGTTTGTCTTCCCATACCGCGGTGAATTGGTGAACGACGATGTTTTCCTTCTTCAAGGAGGTGATTTCCCGGTCAAGTATGGTGTCGCGCCGGAAGTCAAGCTGATCTTCACCGATCAGATACAATTTGTATTGCAGGAATCTGTTGAGCGAGCTTCGGCTGTTCTTATTCCGAAATTCCAGTTTGATCCCGGGGGTGAACTTGGTGAATGCCTGATCCCATTTTTTACCAAGTGTGTCTGTGAATTCATCCATGCTGAAGTGGCTGCCTGAAAGCGACCATTCGATAAGTCGGAAAGTCCCTTTGGGATAGATTTTCCAGGAAAGCCTTCCCACGCCATTTAATTTTTTGCTGCTGAGGCCGAAAACGGGCGAGAAAGCATATTGCATAGGGGAAGGTGGAAGGTTGTAGTTATGGATCAGCAATCCGGGCATGATCCCGTCGTAGAGATTATATCCTATGACGGGAGCAATGAACATGTAGTTGTACTTGTCGCTGTCCTTCAACTTCAAGAGGTAGTCCACCTTGAATTTTTTCTTTTCGGGAGGATACATGGGCCCGCTGCGATTGATCTGTTCGAAAGCCTTCGCCGTGATTTCCGGAGCATAGGCGGAAAATGATCTCTTGAGGTCTTCAGGATAGGGATGCCGGAACTGCCATTGCTGGAAGTAGGTATGCATGGCGGAATCGAAAAGGGGCTGCCCCATTTTTGATTCCAGTCCTTTCAGCCAGACACCGGTCTTTTCGTAGGTGATGGCAGCATAGTTGTTGACCTCCATGAGGTCCGCTGGGGTGTTGATGGGTTGATCAAGGTGGTTAGCCTCGGGGACCTGGTAGGCAATGCGTTTCATGGTGGCTTCATCTAACCGATGGCCTCTTCGGTCTGGGTTCCTGATCTCCTGGCGCAGCGGCGCATAGCGGTTGTCGTAATAAGTGTTGATCCCTTCATCCATCCAGGGGAATTGACGCTCGATGTTTGCCATAATGCCGTAGAACCAATTATGCCCCACTTCATGGAAAATGGTCTTCTCCACATCGGAAGGAGTGGGTTGGTCATGGATGAAGGAAATGGTGGGATATTCCATGCCGTCAGGATCACCCTGTATCCCTTCCACGACGCTGATCACTTCGTAAGGATATTCCCCGATCCATTGGCTGTGCAATCGTACCGCACTCTTGACGTATCCCAGGCTTCCGACCCAGTTGGCAGATGCCTCCGGATGGTGATAAGAATAGGCTTCAATGATCCGGCCCGAATGCAGTTTCAGGGTATCACTCTTCACGATATACTGTTCGTCGGCGAACCAGGCGAAATCATGTATCCTGTCCTGATGGAAGTGGAGAGTCTTGACCGGCGATGAAGTGGATACGGATGCAGGATTATACTTCTTATTCCTTTTTTGTGATACGGAATTGGATCGTTGCTGGTCATGTGTGCTCAGCATCCAGATCTTTTCATCAACCTCCTGCATCATGCCGGTTGCGGCGACCACGTAATTCATGGGAAGCGTGATCTCCACATCGTAGGTGCCGAAATCACTGTAGAATTCACCTTGGTCCAGATAGGGCATGGGATGCCAGCCTTCGTGATCATAAACTGCCGGCTTGGGATACCATTGTGTGATGGTATATTGTTGACCGCGATGTCCTCCTCGCGAGAAATTGTGCGGGAGTTTCACATGGAATGGAGTGGTGATCATGATGCTGTCTCCCGGCAGAAGAGGGGAAGGTAACATCAACTTGAGGATATCTATGTTGGACGGTAGGCTTTCTGTTGAAACTGAGGCGCCATTGATCCGGAAATCAAGTCCGTTCATGTATCCTTTGTCTTCTGAAGAAGAAAAATAAAATGCCGTCTCTCCGTTCTCCAAAAGTTGTTCACTGAACACTGTTCTGTCATTTCGGTATGCATTCGGCCAGATATGAAACCAGATAAATTGCAGCGTGTCGGGGGAGTGGTTCACATATGCCAATTTCAACTGACCTTCCAGCGCATGTTGTCTGTCATCGAGGGTGACGGACAAGTTGTATCGGAGGCTTTGTTGCCAGCGAACATCCTGGCTATAACAGAGAACCTGGATCAGTAAGAAAAGGGATGCCAGTACCACAGACTTCATGTGGTTCACATTGATGGGTAAATGTAATACAATGGGATTGTTCCAGTTGTCCTTTGTTGAGCAGTATTCATTTGCCTTTTCCGGAGAAGATTATGCGCAAGGTGTGGATCATGATCCTCAGGTCGAGTGCTATGGAAATGTTTTCAATGTAGACGAGATCGTAACGCATTCGTTCGACCATCTCATCGACATTCTCGGCATATCCGAATTTGATCATTCCCCAACTGGTCAGTCCCGGACGAACCTTGAGCAGGAAAGAGTAGGCTGGGTTCAATGCAAGGATCAGTTCAATATAGTGTCTTCGTTCCGGCCTTGGTCCAACAAGACTCATATCCCCACGGATGACATTCCAGAGTTGGGGCAGTTCATCGATCCTCCATTTGCGCATGTATCTGCCCCACTGTGTGATCCGTGGATCGCCGGAGTGGGACAGTTTGGGCCCGTTCGGTTCGGCATCTATTTGCATGGATCGGAATTTGTGGATCAGGAAGGGCCGACCTTTATATCCGATACGTTCCTGAGAGTAGAAGACCGGACCTGGTGAAGATAGTCGTACCCGAATGGCTGCCCATGCCAGAAGTGGAGATAGTATGATCAGGCCGAGAACGGATAGTGAAATGTCCATCAGTCTTTTCAGGTGTTGCTGCCATTCGGGCATGAGCCCCGATGGGATATCGATGAGCACGGCGCCCATGACGTTACTGTTCTTGACCGAACCTGCGAGTATGTCGATGGTGTCGGGCGCGATACGAACTTTCACGTCCACCTTGCCGAGTCTGTTCAATAATTCCTCCACCTGTCTGCTGTGTTTTTTTTCCAGGGCGATGATCACCTGACTGACCTCTTTGGATCGGATGATGTCTTCCAGTGCATGCAGTGATCCCAGTCTGACCATTTCTTTGGGCATCATGGTGGGTTGGTCGTCTGGGCTCAGATAGCCGATGAAGCGGTATCCCATCCAGAATTGGTTGCTGTTGATCTCCGCATGGATCTTCCATGCGGTATGTTGATCGCCTACGAGCAGGGTGTTGAACCAGACCATCCCATACTTCAATTGACTTTTCGCCCTGGAAAGCAGGATCATCCTGCCTGTGAACTGGAATGTGAAATGAAGGATGAATAGCAGGAAGAATGCCTTGTAATAATAGGTGTAATCTCCCTTGGCATCATCCAGCAGGAACAGGAAGAACAGGACCAAGGATCCTGTGATCGAGATGAAGAATGTCTGAGCGAGTTCGTTGAGCCGTGATTTCGCATATATGGAGCCATATGCTCCGGTCAGTGCATAAGCCGTCATCCACCCGAAGGGAATGATCAGGGTGCCCAACCAGAAACGGGTCTCCGATTGCAAGCCAGCCTGAATGAAGAGGGATTCGCTGAGCAGATATTTTCGCAGCCAATAGAAGCTGCCCCATGCCAGGGCGGACATCAGGTAGTCGCTCAGGACATACCAGTAGGGGTGAAGTCGCGCTTGTTCATTCATGGGTTGATATTTCCCGGGAACGAATTTTCGATCCGCGAGAGGATCTGGTGCGCCACCTCCATGGCCATGAAGCCGTCGATCTCCGTGACCGCGGTAGGTCTGTCGTTCAAAATCGCATCACGGAAAGCGGTCAGTTCCGCCTTGATGGCATTTCCATCTGCGATGGCAGGGTTGTCGATGGCGATGGTGCGTGTTCCTTGAGGAGTTTCGATGTCGAAGGAGAACAAGGCGCCATCATCGGGTCCCTTGAGTTTGATGATCTCTGTTTTCTTTTCCAGAAAGTCTATGCCGATATAGGCGTCTTTTTGAAAGAGTCTGATCTTCCGCATCCGTTTCATGGAAATCCGTGATGAGGTCAGGTTGGCGACGCAACCGTTGTTGAATTCTATGCGGACGTTGGCGATATCCGGAGTATCCGTCATAACGGCGACGCCGCTGGCGGATATATTCTTCACATCACTTTTCACCAGATGGAGGATGATGTCGATATCATGGATCATGAGGTCCAGTATAACACTCACTTCCGTTCCTCTGGGGTTGAATTGTGCGAGGCGATGCACTTCGATGAACATGGGATTCAGTTCGCGGCCCTGGAGAGCCAGGAAGGCGGGGTTGAATCTTTCGACATGTCCTACCTGGAATTTAACGCCGGATTCCCTGACCAGTGCTACGATCTCCCGAGCTTCCTCCATGGAATCAGCCATGGGTTTTTCCACGAAAACGTGGCGTCCCTTGAGTAAGGCTTTTCGGCAGGTGTCAAAATGAAATGGAGTGGGAGAGACCACATCTATGGCATCCACTGCATCGATGAGGGCATCCTCATCCAGGTATCTCTTTATGCCGTAATTAGAGGTCACTTCCTCGGCCATGGCATCGTCCGGATCCATGAATCCAACCACTTCCACCTGTTCGATCTCGTTCCAGTTGTTGAGGTGGAATTTGCCTAGGTGCCCCAAGCCGAAAATGCCTATCCTGATCATGCGGCAAAGTAACGAATTTAGGGGCAGAACCGACCATTTTGAATCACTTCGAAGAATCGCAGCCGAATGACCGGATGAACGTTCCCCACATCAGGGTGATGGAGCCTTCATTGATACAGGCATATCAATCTCCACCCTTAATCCTTTGCCCGGTGTGCTGGTGAACTTGAATGTTCCGTCATATGATTCCACCCTGCTGCGCATGTTCGTCAAACCGATGCCCGGCCTGTGCAGTTTGATGTCGAAGCCAACGCCGTCATCTTCCTGCACTATCTTCAAGCGACCGTTTTCGCAGGATATCTGCAAATAAATATTCTTCGCCTGTGCATATTTGATGGTGTTCAAAACCTGTTCCTGGATGATGCGTATCAGGTTCAACTTGTATGATGGGTCGGGGTCGATCTGTTCGAGTCTCAGATATTCGGTATTGAGTTGAAGTCCGGTCCCGGGAATGAGTTTAAGCAATGTGGATTCAACGATCTCTTCCAATGACATTTCCCCGATGAAGTTATGGATGAGGTGACGGCTGATCTTCCTGATCTCCTCGATGCCTTCGTAAATAAGGGCTTTGCTCTGGAGCAGATAGGGAGCGGGATACTCGGGATGGGCTTCTGCAATACTGATCTGCATTTTGGCGGCGGCCAGCAGAGGATTCACATTGTCGTGCAGGTCGGCAGCGATGCGGGTTCGCTCCTTTTCCTCAGCCTCAAAGATCTGTCCGGTCATGTGTTGATAGTTGTCCTCATCCTGGGCTTTAATTTTATCATATAGCTCAATTCTTTCGGTGATGTCCTGAATATTGCCAATTGATCTGTAGGGTTCACCATCAGGGTGGCGTAGGATGATGGCACGGTCCAGTACATGTCGTATTGATCTATCCGGATGGATGACACGGAACTCCGCATTCCAGGTCTCGACTTTCTTGTCTTGAAGTGCATGACTGAAGCTTTCCGAGATCTTTGATCTATCCAAAGGATCTACTGTTCCCATGATTTCTGAGTATGGAATTGTCTCGTTCCTGGGTTTGCCCCATAGGATGATGCTATTCCCGGAAACCTTGACCTTGTCTGATGGGATATCCATGTCCCAGAACATATCCATAGTTGCTTGGGACAATGACTCGAAGCGGTCGTTGGAGTGTTTCAAATGTTCCTTTGTCTGTTCGAGTTCGGAGATGTCCCTGTGCAAAACGACATAACCGATGGCTACTTCTTTCTCATTTTTCAGTCTGTCCACATTGGCAATGACCATGATCTTTTTCCCGATCCGATTCGTGATGTTCAGTTGGCCTTTCCAGTGCCCGGAGTTCTTTAACTGTTGGACGATCTCCTCGTCGGAGCTACCAAACCAGTCAGTGATGGTCATGAACTCGGAGAACTGATGCCCTTTTATTTCTTCCTCGGATATGCCGTACATGATTTCGGATCCTTTGTTCCAAGTGACCAACCTGAAATGATTATCTATGGAGTAGATGGCATCGCTGGAGGAACTGATGAGTTGCGACTGGTATTTCAATTTTATCTCTTCATCTTTCAGTCGACTGATATCGCGTTGGATGACAACATAACCCAAAAGTACATCCTGTTCATCTTTCAGCCTGTTGATGTTGACGCTGAGGTGGATTATCCTTCCGCTCTTCAACCTCATGCTCATCTCTCCCTGGAAATAGCCTGTTTTTTCTATGGCTGCGATCACTTTTTCCCAGGAGGTGTCTATATATTCCGTTCCGGATAGTATTTCCGTGAAGGTGTGGCCCACTGCATCCGCAGCGCTGATATGGTACAGTTTTTCGGCCCCAGGATTCATGGTCATGATCCGGAATGAATTGTCCAGTGAGAATATGGGATCGGAAGACTGATCGATGAGCCCGGATGAGTAAATGATGAGTTGTCTCGCTTTTTTCAGCAGGCTGATGTCGCGCTGAATGGCGATGTATCCTATGGTGTCATCCTGAGGGCCCGTGACTTTGTTGATGGTAGTGATCAGGGTTGAACGTGCTCCGTCCTTCAATTCCACCGCAATCTCTCCCTCCCAGGTTCCGGTTGCCTTCAATTTTAAGAGAACCTGATCTGCCGAAGTGCCTTCGACAACCATGGATGGGAGGAGTTCAGAGAGCGCTTTGCCGCGGGCTTGAGGGCCGGTCAGGGCGAAAACCCTTTCCGCACCTGAATTCCAGGATACCACCTTGAGGTCTTTATCGAGTGCGAAAACCGGGTCATTGGGGAAGTCGATGAGGCTGGAGACGCGGGTCAGTTCCTGTATATGTTTCCACTCAACTTCGGCTTTTAGGCGGGCAGGATTTTTATTGGTCGTCTGAGTAGTTTGATCTATGAGGGGGATGGTGCCCAGACAGCGCAATGCTTCCAGATTTCCTTCCTTATCCAGGATGGGATGGAAACTCAGGTGGAATGGGAGTTGTGCAGGTTCCTTCAATCGAAGGCTCATTCTGATCGGTTCTCCAGGCTTGGCCAAAGTGGTTTCGATCGCAGAGATGATCTTCTTCCTGTCTTCTTCCGTAAAGGCATTGAATCCAAAAGACTTGAAATCTGCCCTGTCCCGTGCGCCGAAAAGATGCATGAAGGGAGGGGAGGAGTAGATCAGATTACCTTGTCGGTCTATCACTCCGATCAGGTCATTCACTTGAGCATTCGTATTGTCCAAATTCCAGATTTTAGGTCGTTACAAATCGAAGGAATTTTCAGGATCCTGGTTCAAGGCTGAACTGAATATAGGTCGGGATCTGGGAACTCCCCCACTTGATGATCCGAAAATAAGTTCATCGGGTGAGGCGCTCTATGACAGGAGTCATATCAATGACTAATCTTAAGTGTAAGGACGTGTCCTTTTGCGTTTACTGTCGGTCAAAATAACTGTCTGGATCATCAATGTCCCTTTGCGACGGGCTACAATAGTTTATGGGCAATGGTCGGCAGGGTTATCTCGAGTTTGCAGCCTTTACCGGGGGAGCTGTTCAAATCCATTTTACCCTCGTATGATTCCACGCGATTCCTGATATTGGCCAGTCCAATACCCGTTCTGTTGGTTTTGGGGTCGAAACCGATCCCATCATCTTCAATGGTCATATGCAAGTATGAATCTTTGTGGCTGATCTTGATCTGTATGACCGTTGCATGGGCGTATTTCAAGGTGTTGTTGATCTGCTCCTGGAGGATCCTGATGATGTTCATCTTGATGAATTTGTCCGGTTTCGCGCCTTCGAGTTCTCTGAAATCGGTTTTGATGAGGATCTTATCATCCGGGTTCATTTTTCTGATGGTGGTCTGCACAAGTTCTTCCAAGCTGAACTCGTTGAGCAGCGTATTGCTCAGGTTATGGCTGATCTTCCTGATCTCTTCTATGCTTTCATGGATAAGAGCCTTGCTTTGCAGAAGAAAGGGTGCTGGATCTTCCGTGGTGGCTTCCGCCGCATTGATGTGCAATCTTGCCGCCGCAAGCAAGGGGTTGACATTATCGTGCAGGTCTGTTGCCATTCTGCTTCGCTCGGATTCCTGTGTCTCGAAGATCATGCGGGTCATTTTCCGGTGTTCTTCACGTTGTTGCCGGATCAATTTTTTTTCCAATAGTATTCTCTCCGTTATATCCTGCTTCACGCCGATCACCCGAATGGCTCGGCCGTCGATGTCGCGGAGGATGATGGCGCGATCGAGGATGTGGATGTCCTCGCCTCTGGATCCCTTCATCCGATATTCAGACTGCCAGCGGGTTTTGCCCGAATTCATGATCGCTTTTTTGAGGCTGCTTTCCACAAGTTTCCTGTCATCCTTATGCAGATAATCCATCAAGTGGCTTATGGATTCACTGCTATGCATGGATTTTTCCCAATGGAGTTTATTTTCTCCCGACCAGATGATCCTGTCTTTAAGAATATCCCATTCCCAGATGAGATTATCCGTGGCTTTTGAAACGGCTTCGAACTTGAGAATGGAATGGTTCTTCTCCTCCTGAGCTTCAAGCATGCTCGTGATATCCATTCCCACACCCCCAATCTTGGATAGCTGTCCATTATCATATATGGGAAAACGTGTGATGATGAAGGTATGGACGACCTTTTCCTTGTCCAATACATATTCCATTGCCTGAAATGGCTTTCCGGTTTTTAGGACTACTTCTGTATGCTGCCGGTACTGTTCCAGGTACGTGTTGTCGACCACATCAGCTATTTTCTTTCCGGAAGGATTTTCAGTCAGGCCGAGGAATTCCGAAAATTTCTCATTCAAGCTCTCGATATGGCCATTCAGGTCGGTTATCCATACTGGAACAGGTGAGTTCTTCATGTATGCCTGGAGCAATTGTTCGCTATAATGGTATTTCCTGATGGCATGCATTTTCTCAGACATGTCCGCGATCTCGGCTTGGATGTATTGGGTTTGCCCTGATTCGTTCAACACGGGTCTGAAACAGAAATGGTGAATGAGGTCCATCTTTCCATCTGGGCTTTTCAGTTGGAGTTCTTCATTTATTTCTATACCGGAAGCTGCGGCATGTATTGTTCTGCGCAAGAATTGGCCGACACCAATCTGTCGCATACTTTGAGGCCCATCCCACATGTATTTCCCGATCCGATCCTGTCTTTGGCTGAAACTGAGTTCCTCGGCACGGTCGTTCATCTGCAGTATCCTGCCCTCTTTACTAAGCAGAATAATGGCCTCGAACCGGGTATTGAATATATCTTCAAGGCGTTTCTGACTTTCAGCAAGTGATTTTTCCTGTTCTTTGAGTTTCTGGATGTCGGTAATCAGCCTGAAATAATATTTGAATCTGCCGTCCTCGTTGTAAACCGGTCTGCCTTCGAATTTGTACCATCGGGTGCTGCCATCCTTCATGTAGAGGATGTTTTCCAAGTCCATGGGTTCGTGCCTGAGTAGTTTTTGCTTGGCGCGATTGATGACATCCTGACTGGTGTTCGGGCCGGTGAAAAGATCGTATGTGGTTCTCCCCTTCACTTCTTCAAGCACATATCCGGTTTGCCTGAAGAAGGCATTGTTCACCCATTTTATACTGCTGTGTTCGTCGGAAATGATCACGATGCTGTTCGTATTCCTGGCTATCAATGCAAGGGTTTCCATCTCCTCCTGTATCCTGACTTTTTCCGTGATATCGGTGATCACCGATATGTCTGCCAACATATGCCCTCCTTGGTCCTTCACGCGATCAACCTGTGCCAGGACGGTCAGCTGCTTCCCATTTTTTTTCTTGACATGCACCTTGCCTTCCCAATGGCCTGCTTTCTCCAGTGTCTCCATAGTCTCAGGTGCTATGATGTCTTTTGCATGTAGAGGGAGTGCGGGTGAGTAGGGTTTGCCGATCATGGTTTTCGCAGTGACACCATAGATTGATCCCGCCATTTGATTGAATCTGGTCACCCGGCCGGTGACGTCCGTGACAATCACTCCTTGCCCTTTGTTATGGGCAATTATTTTTTCGAGTTTGGCTTCATCAGATGCACGTGTACTTTCAGTGATGTCATGGCAAATCGCCAGGAAACCCACGGGGAGGCCAAGAGTGTTTTTGATCAGCGAGATCCGAGTACTCAAGAGCAATTTTTCAGATTTATTTTTGATCAGGGATATTGTGCCCTCCCATTTTCCCTGTTCGAGGATCTCTGCTTCCAGGTGTTTTAGGGTTATATTTTTTTGAGGTTGCAGCCGAAAGATCAGATCAATGACCTTGCCTTTGGCGGATAAAAATGGTAAGCCAAAGATCGTTTCTGCGGAACTGTTCATGATTCGGATGCGTCGATGAAGGTCCATATAAACGACAGCGTCAGATATGTTTTGCAGCAAGCCCGATCTGAAAAATAATTCGCTTTCTATTTCTTGTTCAGTCAAAAGCAGGTAGCCACGGCAATGTACTCCGATCACTTTACCATATTGGTCGGCGACGGTGTGGAATTCCCAGTTGAAAGTCGATGAACTATTTCGACCGGATTCCATGGATACCTTCATGGTTGAACCGGTTGTTTTCAGGCATTCCATGACCGCATCTAGCATCCTGATTTTTTCGTTGATATTGAAGTAGCCATTTTTGTCAATCACCAGTTTGCCCAAAGGACTGATCTCTAATTTTTCCCGGAACTCATCATTGGCATAGGCTACAAAACCCCTTTCATCGAAGAAGCAGATGCAACTGCTTTCTTCAGAAGTATATTGCTTTTCTAAAGGATGATGTGATTTTCCCATTTTAAGCCCGGATTTGTTCTGATGCAGGTACTTGCCTTTATACTTTACCCTTCACTTACTTTCCGTACAGTTGAATTCGATGTTCACCTGAAGTAAGGTTTTATACGAATACATAAAATTACAGGCAGCGGAGTAGGAAACAGATGACAGCGGTCAGCCACTTTTATGATTTGGCTTAAGACAGGCTGGTTATATTCAGGTCAGCATTTTGAAGAATGCAATGAGGTATTTACAGGAGTTGGGATGCTCTAGATTGAAGATGTTTTTGCGATTTGGGGCTATTTCCCATTCAGCTGTTTTGTTTGTGTAGGCAAATGAACATCCAATTTGCAGCCTTGCCCTGGTGCCGAGATCAGTTTCATTTTCCCTTGGTAGGATTCCACGCGGTTACGGATGTTGAGCAGGCCTATGCCAGAGCGAGTTGCTTTGGTATCAAAACCGCGACCGTCATCTTCAATGGTCAGGTGAAGCATGCCACTTCTTTGGCTGAGGGAGATATGTAAATTTTTCGCTTCGGCATACTTGAAGGTGTTGTTGACCTGTTCCTGGATGATGCGAACGATATTCGATTTGATGTTCGGGTCCTGATTGGTATTCTCGAGTCCTTTGAAATGGGTAGTGATCTTCAAATGGTTTTCCGGATTGATCTTACGCAGGACATTTTCGACCACTTCCTCCAGCGAGTATTCATGGATCAGCGTAGTGCTGAGGTTATGGCTGATCTTTCGGATTTCATCTATCCCTTCGTGGATGAGTGCCTTACTCTGCAGCAGGTTTGCTTCTGGTTCAGTAAGTGTCGATTCCACCACATTGATGTAGAGACGTGCTGCTGCAAGCAATGGATTGACATTATCATGAAGGTCGTTTGCGATACGGGTGCGTTCTGCTTCCTGTGCCTCAAAGATCATCCGGGTGATTTTTTTATATTCCTCCTCTTGACGTATTTTCAGTTGTTTCTCCAGGTTGACGCGTTCGGTGATGTCCTGGATAAAGCCTATCATTCTGGTGGCTTTACCTTGTGCATCTCTCAGGATGATGGCCCTGTCTATATAATGATGGTCATTGTAATCTTTGTCCCGTACACTATATTCAGCATTCCATTGATCGATCTTCTGATCATTTATAGCTCTACGAAGGCTTTTTTCCACCCGGGTGCGATCCTGTGTATTGAGGTCTTTGAATACGTTATCAAGTTTTCTGGGTTGTCCATTGTCTTGGTTTTCCCAATTGCCATCTTCATTATTGGTCCAATTGAATTCATCCAGGATCACATCCCATTCCCAGATCACTTCCTTGACCGCTTTGGTCAACGCCTGATAAGTGTTCAGCAATTTATCTTTGTCTTCCTCTGCCTTCAGTCTGTCTGTGATATCTATGCCCATTACACCGATCATTATCGTTTCGCCCGTTTCATTTATTATCGGGAATTTGGAGTTTAGGAAAGTATGGATCGAGCCATTTCGGTCGATCGCGTATTCAACTACCTCCACTGCTTGCTGGGTTTCAAAGACTTTCCTGTTGTTCTCCGCATATTGATGGAGGAAGGTCGGGTCAATAAGTTGGTTCAAAGATTTTCCCATATCGGCTATCTTGAGTCCAAAAAAATCCATGAATCGTTGATTCATATTTTGGATCCTTCCATGGTGGTCCATGATCCAGGAGGGTAGGGGAGAGTTGTCCAAATAGGTGTGGAGCAAGATCTCTTTTTGCAGGATGTCTTTTTGATTCTGCACTGCATCTGTTATATCATCCATTTCAAGGATGATCAAATGAACATTTTCTGATGAATCTTTCACGGGGCGGATCGTGTAATTCACTGTTTTTTCCTTGCCGTCATAATTCTGAAATTCCACTTTGTCGTTCACTAAACTTCCTTCATGGACCCAGTCCAATTGCATTTCCATGAGATTCCTGAGGTCTGGGTTGAGGTCGAAGAGTCTGTTTTCAAGAAAATGCCGGCCTAACCTATCCTGTCTATCATCTCCGGTGATCTGAAGGGCCTTCTCATTCAGGTCCAGGATGATACCTTGTTTATCGAGGATGTATATGGCGTGGAAGGATGTGTTGAAAACTTTTTCCATAATGCTACGGCTATCCTCGATCTGAGTGATGTCGTGTAGAACGGTGAAAAATCCTCCTGTGGGGACTTTGGAAACGATGATCGGTCTAACGGTCACTTTGGTCAATAAACTCTTGCCATCTTTTCGCGTGAAGGCGATTTTTCCTTGCCATTCCATTTTTTCGTTCAAACTGTTGAGTATGTCGGATATCTGTCCGTCGATCACTGCAAAGGGCAGCAGATCTTCCGGCTTCTGCCCCATGGCTTTATCGGCAGCTATCCCATAAAGTTCTTCACAGGATCTGTTCCAATAATTGACCCTGTTGTTGTTGTCCGTTGCAAATACTGCATCGTTTATATTATTCAGGATCAATGATGATAATTGCAAATTGATCTCTTTCTTTTTCTTTTCTGTGATATCCCTGCCAATGCCTACGAAACCTAGTGGGGCACCATTTTTGTCCCTTAGCATTGTGGAGCGTATCCACACGATCTGTTCGGAGCCATCCTTTCTGTTGTAACTGACTTCACCTTCCCACGCACCATTTTCCATGAGTTCCTGTCTCATGGCCTCGTATTCTTCATTAGTTTGATTGTAGTGTATGATCTCGGTAAAAAATTTACCCACTGCTTCGCTTGCGGGTGTCTCATAATGTTCCTCGGCAATCTTGTTCCACGATATGATCTTGAAATCCATATCGGTAATAATGACGGAATCTGACAGGTGATCGGCGAGCATGTCGGTTGTTAGCAATCTGGCCTGCTCATGTCGTAGTGCGGTGATATCGTATCCATTACAGTGGACTCCAACAACCTGTCCCTTATAATCGGTAAGGGTCTTGAACTCCCAACGGTAGAATTTTTCTTCCTCGATCTTGGAACGCATCTCTATGCGGACATATATATCTGGTTGCTTTAAGCAGTCCTTGATCGTATTCAGCATGAGTTGATGATCCTGATCGCTGAAAAATCCTTCATGGGAACGATCAATTGTGCCATCCAGGCCAACTCCTAAACGTTGGCGAAAAGGCTCATTGGCGTATGTTACGATGCCTTTGGCATCGAAGAACCCCATGAGGTGCTTGTCGCCGAATTCACTGATAAGGGATGGATCTTTTTTACTCAACTCCATTTTCGATCGGATTACATGACTATACCACAAAACCAAAGTGCCTCGGACAGCCTCATATCACTGATTATTTCCATATAACTGGTTGTTGAGTCCTTGTTTGTGCAAACCGGCTTTTACGGTACCAGGGATGATGATTGAATATTGATTTCTGGTCAGGAATTTAACTTTTCATACGCGCGGGGTGGGGGTCGGCCACTTTTCCCGCAACAGCCTGAACGGTCTCTCCGAAATTACACTAAATGGGTAATTATCTAATTTCATATTTTAATGGTTTTCGTATAAAAACGACTTTTTCGTAAAAAACTTATGGATCAGTTGCTAACTATTTCAGGTTAAATGTGATTAGGGTTGTTTTCCCAAGTGTTTTTAATTCCTTTCGGAGCCTAAACGCAAATGGGTATAAAATCCATAAAATGGAAAATGAATCCATAAAGTGGAATTAAAATTAAACTGAATCACCCTTGTTTA
>CAIKEH010000046.1 GCA_903826405.1 uncultured bacterium | reverse complement strand
GCCTTGAATTCCGGACTGAATTTGCGACGGGTTTGCTTCTTCATAATTGAGGTTTAAGTTAATCAAAAATGTTAACTAACCCTCTGGCCTCAAATTAGGGGAGTATTATAGAAAGAGGATGTAGCGTAGGGATTACAGACGAATACATAAGTTCGCCTCAGACTTCTTTGGTTGTTTGAAATCGGTAAATAATTAAAAATTAAATTTCAATAAAGCCTGTTTATATCTGATTGTGAATGGATAAGGCAATTCAAATCATTTTCGATTTTGATTGGTGATTTTCTTCTATTTTTCACGAAAGAGTATTGTTTCTTTCTTAAATCGAAAAGATGCTATCTAACGGAAAGGCTTTTCTGTGTCAAAATTGCTTTTAAAAAAACTGCTCTATAGCTCATGATTTAGAGTGAGATACATGGAAAAGTTCCATGTCATCATTATCTTTGTAATATTCTAAATCTAATTCTTATGAGAAAGCTGACTTTATTTAGCTTGATCTTTCTTTTGATATCCGGATATTCTGTACAGGCCCAATTCAGTTGGGGTGTTGAAGGTGGTGCTGTTTTCTCCAAAGCCAAGACCAATGCCAGTGATCCTGCTTTAACAATAAACCAAAGTTCCAGTGGGGTTACCGGTTATATGGGTGGTCTTATTGTCGATATACCTTTTGGTGACGAGAAGCTGCGTGTCATCCCCGAATTACTTTATGTCAATCATGGAGTCAATACGCGTTCTGTGTTGACGGGTGTATCTGAGCAAGCCACAGTTGATGCCAAGTGGATACTGAACAGTATAACTCTGCCAGTGAATCTGGCCGTAGCATGGCCTATTGGAGATCAGAAACTCATTCTCGGCGGTGGACCTTACATGTCTTTAGGCATGTCTGGAAAAAGGTCGACGAAAGTCCAATCCAATATCATTCCGGGGGGTGTATTGGATACGGCCACAACCAAGGTTTTTGGAAGTGCCTCAGATCAATTGAAAAGCCTTGATTACGGCATCAACATCATGGGTATCTTCATGCTTTGGAACGGGTTGGCCATCAAAGCGAACTATTCCTACGGTATTGCAAACCTGTCGAACAATAGTCAGTTGAATTACCGGAACAGGTATTTTTCAGTTGGGTTGTCCTATTTTTTCCATTGATCGTTAACGCCGTTACTTCTACTTGATTACCAGCTCATTGCCCCCGGCACATGCCGGGGGTTTTTCATGCCCGTATAAGGATGAACCCCTTAAATGGCTTACCTTCGCTGCCTTCAAAAGTAAACAGTCAATTATAGCGTATGATCGGTGTAAGGAATGTCACACTTGCCTATGGGAAGAGGGTACTCTTTGATGAGGTCAACATCAATTTCACCAAAGGGAATTGTTATGGTGTCATTGGTGCCAATGGTGCCGGGAAGAGTACTTTTCTGAAGATACTCAGTGGAGAGATAGATCCCAACAAAGGAACTGTAGAGATGACTCCAGGGGAGAGGATGGCCGTACTCAAGCAAGATCAGTTCGAGTTCGATGAACACACTGTTTTGAACACCCTCATGATGGGGCACAAGAAACTCTGGTCGGTCATGCAGGAAAGGGATAAGATCTATTCACTTTCGGATTTCACAGAGGAGGATGGTATCCGTGCGGGGGAACTCGAAAACGAATTCGGTGAAATGGGCGGATATACCGCCGAGAGCGATGCCGCATCCCTATTGAGCGACCTCGGTGTAGAAGAATCTTTCCACGGAAGCCTCATGAAAGAGATCCCTTCCAATCTGAAGGTTCGCGTATTACTCGCCCAAGCCATATTCGGTAACCCTGATATACTCTTGTTGGACGAACCTACAAACGGTCTGGACATTGAAACGATAGGCTGGTTGGAGAATTTCCTGGCCGACTATGAGAACATCGTTCTGGTCGTCAGCCACGATCGGCACTTCCTGGACGCTGTTTGCACGCATGTGGCCGATGTGGACCGACAGAAGATCAAGGTATTCAGTGGCAACTACACGTTCTGGTATGAGTCTTCCCAACTCATGGCTCGCCAGCTAAGCGACAAAAACAAGAAAACGGAAGATAAAAGGCAGGCCCTGATCGACTTCATAGCCCGATTCAGTGCAAACGCCTCAAAGTCCCGGCAGGCTACGGCCAGAAAAAAGGCTTTAGAGAAGCTGACCATCGATCAGATTGAGCCTTCAAACAGAAAATATCCGGGCATCATTTTCCAGCCTCAACGTGAAGTGGGAAACCAGATACTCAATGTCACCAATCTTAGCAAATCCATCGATGGTCGTAAACTCTTCGACAAGATCAGTTTCAGTGCCCAGAAAGGGGAGAAGATCGCATTTGTCAGTCGAGACCCTTTGGCTGTGACCAGTTTTTTCGAGATCATCAACGATCAGCAAAAGGCCAACGGAGGAACATTCGAATGGGGTACCACCATCACAAAAGCCTATCTCCCGGTCGAGAATACCCAATTTTTCAAAGAGGGTTTGAATCTGATTGAGTGGTTGCGGCAATATGTCCCGGCTAACGTCACCGACGCCGACGAACCTTTTCTCCGTGGATTCTTGGGTAAAATGTTGTTCAGCGGCGATGATATCCTCAAGAATACAGGTGTGCTCAGCGGAGGTGAAAAAGTCAGGTGCATGATCAGCAGGATGATGCTGCAGTCCCCCAACGTTGTAATCCTTGATCAGCCGACCAACCACCTCGATCTGGAGAGCATTCAGAGTTTCAATGAAGGATGCATGATCTTCCCGGGAATAGTACTCATCACTTCGCATGACCATACTTTCATGCAGACCGTCGCAAACCGGATCATTGAGATCACACCCAAAGGCACCATTGACAGGTTGATGGCTTTTGATGAGTACCTTGAAGATGACCGCGTCAAAGCACTCCGTTCAGAAATGTATTCATGATACCCCGTATCGGAAAAACATTAAATTCCAGCATATGACCAGATACGAGATGACCACCACAACCCGGGGACGCCTGCTTCTGGCCATACTGTTCGGCCTGCTTTTCACGACCTTGCTTGTTCTTGCATCCAAGCTGAATGCTTATTTCCCCTGGAAATATGACAGGTTTGTTTATGCGGTAGTGGGGACGGTGCTTGCGTTTCTGCTCACCTATGCATTTTTAAAGTGGGAGAAGCAGGATTTCCCATGGATTGGCATGGCGCTCAAGCCAAACACCTTTACCCATTTTGTAATGGGGGTGATCATCGGACTGCTTTCCGCCATGGCAGTCATGAGTTTTGTCTCCGGTTATGTTCATGTAGTACTCGTAAGAAACCCGGATTTCCAACCCGTTTCCTTTTTTCTGGGTTGCATCATCATTTTACTCATGGCATTGATGGAAGAGGTTGGATTCAGGGGATATCCACTGTATACCTTGAACAGGAAGTCCGGAGTATGGACAGCTCAGATTGTGATGGCCGTGCTTTTTGCAATATACCATGTCGCGAATGGTTGGACTCTGCAGAATGCTCTGGTAGGGACCGGTTCCTGGGCCTTGATCTATGGTATAGTGGCCATACGTACAGGAGGGATAGCCATGTCTACAGGACTACATTTCGCAGCCAATTTAGTGCAGTCGTCCGTAGGTAGGGGTTCTTTCCCGATCCTGGCCATGCGTCAGAAAGGTGGGGACATCCCCGCCATGCTGGATGAAATCAAATATGCTGGTACACTCAGCCAATTGATCATTCTGTTCATAGGAATAGGACTTACGGTCGCATACGCCAGAAAAAAGGGGTAAATCTAGAACTGATCACAGTTCCGCACAGAATTTTGGGTATTCCACGACTAACCAAGGTCATATCTTTCCTGCTTAAGATCATTCCAAGGCTTGATCGACACAACTAACTTAGGTTCCAAGGATCATCCATGGCCAGTTCACGCTTTTCATTTTACCAGTTGAGCATTGAAGAAGTCCTTTCGGAACTGGGATCCTCGACATCTGGACTATCCTTTGAAGATGTGGCTAAGAGACAGGTACAGTATGGGAAAAATAGGATTCCACTGTTAAAACGTCCAAGTCTTTTACTGATTTTTTTCCGGCAGTTCCAAAGTCCGATGATCTATGTGCTGTTGGTTGCCGCTGCCATCTCCCTTTTCACGGGTGACCGTAATGAATCTATATTCATCATGGCCATCATCTTCATCAATGCCATTCTGGGTGCCTATCATGAAAAAAAGGCTGTTTTCAGCATGGACTCCCTATATAAAATGGTCAGGGAACGTACCCGCGTTGTCAGAGAAAATAGAACCATATGGGTTAATACGGATGATCTGATCCCTGGAGATATCGTCCTACTTGAATCAGGACAATATGTTCCTGCCGATTTACGGTTGATTTCTGCTCATGGTCTTCTCATCAATGAATCTTTATTGACGGGCGAATCTTTTGCTGCGGATAAGACCACGGGTGCAATGAACCAGGATTTGATTTTTCCGGCCGATCAGAAAAATATGGCTTTTGCAGCCACACTGGTAGAAAAGGGAAGGGGTACAGGAGTGGTCACAGGGATTGGTCTGGAAACGCAGATAGGGAGGATCGCCGGATCACTTTCCGCCACAGATGTGGAGAAGCCACCATTGATAAAGAGAATGGATGCATTTTCGCACAGAGTGAGTTTGATCGTGATCATCCTCTGTCTGTTGATGGCGTTGAGCGGATTTATAGAAGGTATGGCAATTCGGGAGGTCTTTTTCCTCATGGTGGCTGCTGGTGTATCTGCTATTCCTGAAGGGTTGCCTATAGCCCTTACCGTTGCCTTGGCTACTGGTGCACGGCGTATGGCCAAGCGCAAAGTCATCATACGAAAACTTCCTGCAGTGGAAGGATTGGGGAGCTGCACGTTGATCGCCTCAGATAAGACAGGGACCTTGACCATGGATAAACCTGCCGTACGTATCATCTTGTTACCGGATGGATATCGTATACAAGTGTCGGGGCCTGGTAATGAAGGGGTGGGGTATCTGAATTTGGGAGAAAACCCGGCATCGTTGGATGAAATGGAATCTTTATTTCATTTTATACGGGCTTGTGAGCTTTGTAATGAAGCATCGTTGCATTTTACTGCAAATGGATGGACGAGTTCTGGTGATCCGGTCGATGTTGCGCTAAGAACACTTTCACACAAATCTGGAAAATCTCCAATTGATTTCATCACGGGAACCGTCTTGGTCAGAAACAAACCATATGAACCGGAAGACCGCTATGCAGCGGCATTCACTGAAAGGAATGGGGAGGAAGAGTTGATCATCAAAGGTGCCGTTGAAGTTATTTGCCGATATCTGTCAAAAAGTGAATCTGAAAAGGTGGCTTTTGAGGCTGATGAACTCTCCAGGCAAGGATTCCGGGTGATCGCATTTGCTGGAGGCAATGTAAGTCATGCTGAAGGCACTCACGCTGGGAAGTTGAAATGTCTCGGAATGGCCGGCCTCCTTGATCCTCTTCGGCCAGAGGCAAAAGAAGCTATCAAAAAATGTCATAAGGCGGGTCTGCAAGTGGTCATGATAACTGGTGATCATCCTGCCACTGCTTTGGCTATTGCAAAAGAACTGGGTCTTGCCACAGAATGGTCACAGGTGATCACTGGATCTGAACTGGAATGCAAAGGTGAGAGTGATATCGACAGACTAGCGCATGGGATCAGTGAAAAAAATGTTTTTGCACGAGTAACCCCTCTGCAAAAAAAGGACTTGGTTCTGGCTTTCAAGTCTCTGGGACATTTCGTTGCAGTTACCGGTGATGGCGCCAACGATGCTCCTGCGCTGAAAGCCGCACATATCGGCGTGGCAATGGGCAGTGGAGCTGAACTTGCAAGGGAATCCGCCTCCATCGTTCTCACAGATGATAATTTTGCTTCCATAGTAGCAGGTGTGGAAGAAGGTCGTTTCACTTATGATAACCTTCGAAACATCATACACCTGCTGCTTTCTACCGGGCTTGCTGAACTGTTGACCGTAATACTTGCTCTTATATTTCTGGTTCCGATTCCCTTCCTCGCCGTGCAATTGCTTTGGTTGAATCTGGTCACCAATGGTATTCAGGAGATCGGACTTGCATTTGAAAAAGGCGATCCCGATGCCATGCGTAGACTGCCCCGGGCGCCGGGTGAGAAGATCTTCGACAGGTTGATGGTAGGTGAATTGATCTTATCCGGGATCACCATAACAGTGGTTGTTTTCATCACCTGGGAATGGGAAATAAATCGATATGGGATCGATCTGACCCATGCCCGATCCGTGGTCATGATGCTGATGGTCATGATGCAGAATTTCCATGTACTGAACTGTAGGTCGGAGAGGCGTTCCCTTTTCAGATTGCCTTTCCGGAACAACCCAATACTGGTCATGAGTATTGGGTTGGCTCAATCCATTCATATTTCTGCAGCATACATACCCGGATTGCGGGATCTGCTCCATCTGCAACCGATGACCTTTAAAGAATGGACGTTGCTTCTTCCTTTGGCCTTCATCATTTTTGTGGTCATGGAAATCTTCAAATGGTTCGTAAGGAAGTACGATAAGCAATCAGGAATGAACCAGGTTTGAACGAACGAGGCTAATTCCACATCAGGGTGGATTGAGTTTCAAATGGTGACCGTTGGGCTTGATATGGAAATGATCTGCAATCCGGAATTCCACTAATCCTGTCATTTATATTCACCGAATTCTTTTCTGAGCACATCTGCGATCTCGCCAAGCGTACAGTATTTTTCCACGGCATCGATCACTGCAGGCATGATATTTTTGGTGCCTTTTACCGATCTGCCGATCTCGAGTAATGCGGCTTCAACAGCTGATCGATCCCTACTCTTCTTGAGTTCAGTCAGGCCGACTATTTTTTCGGTTTGTATGTTGTCATTCACCTGTAGTCTGGGTATCTGATCTGTCCCTGGGCTTTGGAATGCATTCACACCAACGATGACTTTTTCTTTCGATTCAACTTTCTTTTGGAAGCGGTAAGCGCTCGTTGCGATCTGTTCCTGGACGAATCCCTGTTCGATCGCACTAACGGCCCCTCCCAGTGCATCCACTTTTTTCATGATCTCATTCACCTTCTCGATCATCTGTTCAGTCAGCCTTTCCACGAAATAGGATCCTGCCAGGGGATCTGCAGTATCAGCCACGCCACTTTCATATGCCACGACCTGCTGTGTTCGAAGGGCGATGCTTGCTGCTTGTTCTGTTGGGAGACTAAGCGCTTCGTCGTAGCCATTTGTATGTAGAGATTGCGTTCCGCCGAGAACGGCAGCCAATGTTTGGATGGTGACCCGTGAAATATTGTTCAACGGTTGTTGGGCAGTGAGTGTACTGCCACCTGTCTGTGTGTGGAAGCGAAGCATCATGGCTTTGGGGTCCTTGGCACCCATCTCCTTCATGATTTCCGCCCATCTCCTTCTTGCTGCACGGAACTTGGCCACTTCTTCGAAAAGATTGCTATGCGCGTTGAAAAAGAAGGAAAGACGTTTCCCGAATACGTCGATATCAAGCCCTTTGGCAAGGGCCGCCTGCACATAAGCTTTACCATTGGAAAGAGTGAATGCGATCTCCTCGGCTGCCGTACTTCCTGCTTCCCTGATATGATAACCGGAAATGGAAATGGTGTTCCATTTGGGCAATTCGCTGCTGCACCACTCGAATATGTCTGTGATGATGCGCATGGAGGGTTTGGGAGGATATATATAAGTTCCCCGAGCGGCATATTCCTTGAGTATGTCGTTCTGGATCGTGCCCTGGAGTTTTTTCAGGTCAGCACCCTGTTCTCGAGCCAGTGCAACATATAGCGCAAGCAAGATGTAGGCTGTGGAATTGATGGTCATGGAAATGGAAATTTCTTCCAGCTTGATACCTTCAAAGAGATGGCGCATGTCTTCCAGACTATCTATGGCCACACCCACTTTTCCCACTTCGCCATCAGCAAGCGGGTGGTCACTGTCATAGCCGATCTGTGTGGGCAGGTCGAATGCAACACTCAGTCCCATGACACCTTGTGACAGCAGGTAGTGGTATCGCTTATTACTTTCGGCAGCTGTAGAAAACCCGGCATATTGCCTCATCGTCCACAATTTTCCGCGGTACATGTCCGGTTGAACCCCACGGGTGAAAGGGAATTGACCAGGGTTCTCGGCATATGATGCCCCAACGTCCTCTATCGTATAGAACGGTTTGACAGGTATTCCGGAATCGGTCGTCCTTTCCTTATTCATATGGTTTGTCTATATGGACGCGAGTATCCAATGGATCCTTCACATCAGCCTTTTCGCCTCGTGATTCAATGCTTCCAGTACTACAGGATGAAGCGAGACTTTTGGATCGGTGTTCAGAAGTTCCATCATCATCCGGGCCAGGTCTGAACCTTTTGCATCCGCTGACAGACCGGAGGCAAGATTATTGATGATATAAATATTCTGTTCTTTGAGGTTGCTGACAGCCTGCCAGGCCTCGGATGTGACATAGATCTGTTGCGTGATGTTGTGCTCGAATTCATTCCTGATCTGTTGGGTAAGCATCACCTGGAACTGACGAACATTCATGTCACCCGCCGGGATCCTGGATAGCAGGCTTGGTAGTGAAATCCGCTCTGATAAAAGAACCATACGCTCATAGGCCTGTAATTTCAGATGAAGTATGTTTGTGTCCTGACCTGCCGGCTGCGCAGAACCGTTGTCCTTTCTTTCTTTAAACCAAAAGATCAGATAGATGCCCACGACAATGGCGACAATGACCAGTGCGACCCAAAGAAGTGTATCGTTATCCATTACAGGGTTTTAATGATCAAAAATAGGGTTTGCACTCCAACTTTCTTTTAACACGGATGTTTGTATTTTTGTCCTTTGATTGAATATATGGAAAACATACAGGTCTTACCGGTGACTTTCACCCCCGGGGCGCTCGTTGAATTGAAGAAACTGCTTTCCGAAGGCTCCAGGGAAGGACATGCCTACCTGCGCATTGGTGTAAAAGGAGGTGGGTGTTCCGGTCTCAGTTATTTACTTGCATTTGATGCGAAAACAGATAAGGATGACTTATTTGATGTGGACGGGGTTCCCTGTATTATGAATCCTGCTCACGCCCTTTATCTTCAGGGTATGGTGATCGACTGGAAGCAAGGTCTTGAAGCCAGAGGTTTCAGTTTCACCAATCCGAATGCTTCCAGCACTTGCGGATGTGGATCATCTTTTGCTGTTTGATTTCGTATTCCACATCTGCTCAATTTTTTTGGGAATTTATGTTCGTTTCAGGTTTTTTCCCGTGAGATCGTTACACTTGTCTTATTAGATTTGATAAGGATCCTTATCCTTGCATTCCATTCAATAGATATGTTTTTGTCCAAAAAAAACCCCGCTTAATGCGGGGCTTTTCCTATTTCAAGCATCTTCAGATCATGGAGTTGTTGGTTTGACTTTGGGATTAATCTTCACTTCGTCTGCTTCGCCAAGGGGCTTGTCCTTAGCGAGGTCGACAAGCACGGGGGCGGCCACGAAGATGGAAGAATACGTTCCGGTGATGACACCGATGAGCATCGCAAAAGCGAATCCACGGGTGACTTCACCTCCGAAAATGAATAGGATGAGCAAGGTCAGGAAAACAGTCAACGAGGTCATGATCGTACGGCTCAGGGTGTCGTTGATAGCCTTGTTGATGATCTCGGCTTTTGTGGCTCCGCGCATGGTTTTGCTGTACTCCCGGATACGGTCAAAAACGATCACCGTATCGTTCATCGAGAATCCGATCACGGTCAGGACAGCGGCTATGAAGTGCTGGTCTATTTCAAGCGGGAAAGGTACCAATCCCTTCAGGAAAGAGAACACGGCCAGGGTTACGAAGACGTCATGCAACAAAGCTATGATGGTACCTAAAGAATACCTCCAATCGCGGAACCGCAGGAATATGTACAGGAAGATGGCGATCAGGGCAAATAAGGTGGCCTTAACTGCGCCTTTCTTCAGATCATCTGAAATAGATGGAAGAACGGTTTGCGAACTCTGCTTGTAATTCCGGGTGAAGTCCTTCAATGTGGTTTGGGCAGGCAGAACCGACTTTAGCCCGTTATACAGAGCCATCTCCACGGTGGAGTCGGCCGTTTTGCTGGGATTGTCGATCAGGTAGGAGGTGGTGATATTCAGTGTCTTATTGTCACCCACCGTTTTGATGACCGGGAATTCACCGAAGGATTGCTTGAGCGTATTCCTTACGGACTCATTTCCCACGGGTTGGTCGAATTTGACGGTATAGCTGCGTCCACCTTTGTATTCCACTCCTTGATCGAATCCATGGAAAAGGGAGCCGATACCGAGGACCAGAACAACAACGGAGATTATGTAAGCATACTTCCGGTATTCGATGAACTTGAAGTTGGCATTCTTGAAGATTTTGCGGCTGAGGTCGGTGAAATAATTAAAGTGCCTATTCTTATTAGTGTAGAAATCCGTGATCAGCCTGGAGATCAGGATCCCGCAGAATAAGGACAGAATAATACCGAGGATCTGTGTAGTGGCGAAGCCCAATACAGGGCCAAGACCAAAGTAGAAAAGGATGATCGCAGTGAGCAGGGTGGTGATGTGGGCATCCAGAACTGGCGCCATTGATCTCCGGTATCCTTCCGCTACGGCCGATTGGTAACCTTTACCGCGCTCCAGTTCTTCCTTGATCCTTTCGAATATGATCACATTCGTGTCCACTGCCATGCCGATTGTGAGTACGAGTCCTGCTATACCCGGTGCTGTCAATGTTGCGCCTAAGGCACTCAATACGCCTATGGTGAAAAGCAGGTTGAGGATAAGGGCTATATTGGCCACCCATCCTGCAGTATTATAGTACAGCAGCATCAGGGCGAAGATGACCAGGAAGGAAATGCCGAATGCGAGTGAGCCACCTTTAATGGCAGCAGCACCAAGTGTGGGACCAACTACTTGCTCCTGGACGATCTTTGCAGGCGCTGGAAGTTTACCAGAATTGAGGATATTGGCGAGATCCTGTGCTTCCTGTATCGTGAAGTTGCCACTGATTTCGGTAGTGCCGGAGGTGATCGCACTGATCACGTTCGGAGCTGAATAAACGATGTCGTCCAAAACGATGGAAATGGGTTTGCCTACATTTTCGGAAGTGAACTCGCCCCAGGTACGTTCCCCCTGCTTGGTCATGGACATTTTAATGGCAGGTCGCCCCCGGTCGTCGTAATCCTGTTTGGCTTCCTGGACACCGTCGCCTTCCAAGCGGGCTTTATCTGAACCCTCTATGGTCTTAAGTGCATATACCGGAAGCACATCACTCTTCACACCTTTGTCGTTTTTCTCCGGAATCCCATATACGAAACGAACGTTTGAAGGGAACTGTGACCTGACGGCTTCAAGAGACATATAGTCGTCAAATATGGATGTATCCCTCGACTGGATATATCCTATGGCTGAAGCGTACATGGGCCTGCCGTCCTTTCCCTGTTGAGGCGCAAGAGGCTGGAAAATCTTGAAAAAAGAAGGTGAATTGTCCGCGGCTTTCGTAGTTGTGGAAGCTTTGGTGCCCGTATCTTTTTTCAGGAGATCATTGATATTGGCGGTTTTCCCAGAATCCAAAGCAGCTTTTTTGACAAGAGCAGCAGTATCGGTTTTGATGGTCGAGTCTACAGTGGGCTTGGTACCGCTGTAATAATCTTTGAGTGCCTTTTCAGCATCACCGAATGGCTTGTCCAATTCCGCAATGTTGTACAATTCCCAGAATTGAAGATTTGCTGTAGCCTGCAGGTATTTGCGTACTCTCTCAGGATCATCTTTGACTCCGGGCAGTTCAACAGTTATGATTCCCTTATTCTTGTCGAGATTGATATTGGGCTGAGCAACACCGAACTGGTCGATACGTTTGGACAGAACATTGTACGTATTGCTGATCGCGCCTTCGGCATATGCTCTGATCTTGGTCAGCACATCGTTATCGGACTCATCGATCTTGATGTTACGCGGTGCACTGGCAAAGATCGCTGCCAGTCTTCCGCTGGGATTTTGTTCCTTGTATGCTTGTGCAAAAAGGGAGATGAAGTCCGCATCGCTGTTTGCCTTGCGCTGAATAGCGGTAGCCAATGCCTTGTTCAAGCCAGGTTCCTTTGGGTTATTGGCGAGAGAACGTATAAGCCCCTCAAGTTCAACTTCCAGGGTTACGCTCATGCCACCTTGAAGGTCGAGTCCCAGATTAAGTTCCTGCTCTTTGGCTTTCTGGTAATTTATGGCACCAGTTACGCCATAGGTGATGGTCTGTTCCTTGGTACTGTCCAAAAGCCTGCGGGTGCGTTTTTTTAATTCGAGATCCTTGGACTCTTGTGAAGCCGCTGCAAAGTTGGCATTGACAAATGCCTTGGCTTTATTCTCGATCTTATTCTCATGATTTCGAACCACCCATGTGAAATGCAGTTGGTACAGGGAAATGAGAATGAGGGCGACGGCAAAGAAACGGACCAAACCTTTCAGTTGCATACTTGATCGGGTTTACGTTGATTTTATTGTTGTCCCTGCCGGTCTCTACGGATTTTGGCAAGGCGTGCAAAGATAGTATTTTTTTGAGGTGAAAGGGGTTTTTAAAGCGTTCATTTTATTGTTTTTAAGGTAATTTCGACCCATCCCCGGACCATGACCGGGACCCACCGTTATGCAGCCAATGCCCCGCACCATTTCGAACTCGTTCCAGCCATCCGTGGCTATTCTCCTGATGATCTTTGCCTTATCCTGTGCCACTCCTAAAAAAAATTCCTCATCCATGCCGGAAAAACCCCGTCCGGAGAACTCCTCCAAACCGCTCCCCAACAAGGGGTTAGACGTTCAAGCCAAGGTCTCCAAAAACCGAATGGAAACGCTTCTGGCAACACGCCCTGACCTGTTCGGAAACATTTTGTCGAAGCCCGACGAATACCGGGTGCAGGCGATCTGGACACACATCACTCGTGATACGCAGGGCAGGCCACGTTTTGAAGAGCATGAAATCAATACGGCCTCAGGGTCCTATTTCTACCCAGCGTCGACCGTCAAAATGCCCACCGCATTACTGGCCTTACAACGGGTCCGGGAACTCGGCATTTCCGGACTGGATCGAAACAGCACGATGATCACCGGTGCGGATTTTAATGCCCAGACTCCTGTATACAACGACCCTACTACGCCGGATGGAAGACCGACCATTGCGCAGTATGTCCGGAAGATATTCCTCGTCAGTGATAATGATGCCTTCAATCGACTCTACGAGTTTCTTGGGCCCGCCTATATCAATCGTGAACTTCATGAAAAGGGATATCCAGAGGCACAGATCATCCATCGACTGGAGATCTCGTTGAATGAAGAACAGAACAGGCATACCAACCCGGTAACTTTTTATGATACTTCTGCGAACCGCCTCTATGAACAGGCACAACAGTATGATCAGGATGTATATCCGAAACGAAAAGATGCCTTGGGAAAAGGGTACATAAAGGGAGGTGAATTCCACGATGGCCCCATGGATTTTTCAAGGAAAAACAGACTGTCACTGAACAGCCTGAACCAGATACTGAAGAGCATCATTTTTCCGGAATCCGTTCCAGAGAAGCAACGTTTTCGAGTCACACCCGACGACCTGAATTTCGTCCGTAAATACATGTCCATGGTGCCCGGTCAGGCCACTTTCCCGCATTATGACAGCACGGATTTCCACGACACCTATTGCAAATTCCTCTATTTCGGTTCCGAAAAGGGTGTCGGGATTCCCAAAAACCTGAAAGTGTTCAACAAGGTTGGTGATGCCTATGGTTTTCTGCTGGACATTGCCTATTTCAAAGATGAGGCCAAAGGTGTGGAATTCATGCTCAGTGCGGTAATCTATTGCAACAGCGACGGTGTCCTGAACGACAGCAAGTATGATTATGAATCCATCGGCTTCCCTTTCCTGAAGAACCTGGGGCGATTCATCTATGAAGAGGAATGTAGAATGAAGTGATTGATATGATCTTTGGGGATCTCCGAACTGAATAATTTCATTGACCGTACTAGATCCTTACGTCTAGTCCTATCCGGTTACTCATTCCAAGTTTCTAGCTGTGGGACAGTGGGCTTCCCCAAATGGATATTTTCACTTTTTAAGATCTATTGTCATCCATTCTTAATCGACGTTTAATTATATTTGCACGATTTTCAAACCAAGCAAACCCTTCCCCCATGCAATTGTCATCCCGTCTTCAACTTTTCGCAGAACCTGAAACGCTCAAGATGGCCAAATTGGGCCGCGAACTCCGTGCACAAGGTGCTGATGTCATCGACCTATCCCTTGGTGAACCGGACTTCGACACTCCTGATCACATTAAGATTGCATTGAAAAAGGCCGTGGATGAAAATTTCAGTCATTATCCACCCGTTGCGGGCTATCCCGAACTCCGACAAGCCGCTTGTGACAAGTTGAAGCGCGATAACGATCTCGATTACAAGCCAGAGAACATCCTTTTCTCCACTGGAGCCAAACAAAGTCTGGCCAATGTGGTCATGGCCATTGTGGACAAGGGTGATGAGGTGATCATCCCTACGCCATATTGGGTCACCTATTCCGAGATCGTGAAACTCAACGAGGGTAACCCTGTCATGGTCCGAACCTCGATAGATAACAAATACAAGATCACTCCCGAGCAACTGGAAGCGGCCATTACGCCCAAAACGAAGTTATTCATGTTCTCCTCTCCCTGTAACCCCAGCGGATCGGTGTATAGCCTTTCAGAACTGCAAGGGTTGGCTGAAATATTCCGCAAGTATCCTGATATCTTCATCCTCAGTGACGAGATCTACGAATACATAAATTTCGTAGGCAGGCATGAAAGCATCGCCCAATTCAGTGATCTGAAGGACAGGATCGTGATCATCAATGGACTTTCAAAAGGGTACGCGATGACCGGTTATCGACTGGGATATATTGCGGCAAACACAGATGTGGTAAAAGCTTGCGAAAAGTTGCAGGGTCAGTTCACTTCTGGAGCGAATGCGGTAACTCAGCGTGCAGCCATCGTGGCCCTCACCGGCGATATGACCCCGACCCATGATATGAACAGGGAATTCACGCGCCGGCGTGCACGAATGCTTGAATTGCTGAATGCAATTCCCGGGATCATCTGTGCAGAACCGGACGGAGCATTCTACGTATTTCCCGTCGTAACTGCTTATTTCGGTAAAAAGGATGGTGAGACGATCCTCCATGATGCTGATGACATTTGCATGTACCTGTTGAACAATGCCCATGTGAGCACGGTTACAGGCCGAGCATTCGGTGAGCCCAATTGCATCCGTATTTCTTTCGCAAACAGTATGGAGAAGATCGAGTCTGCCATGTCCAGGATTTCTGCAGCCTTGGGGAAATTGAAGTGATTGGACATCTCATTCATTACGATGATGGCCCTATTTTTGGGGCCATTATTTTTTCATGGTATTCCAACCTCATACCTACTGGTCGATACCTGAACTGATCATGAGGCCATGGATAGATGCCCTGGAGTTGATCATCTTCACTTTGCCTATCGTATTTCGGGAGAAGATCCTAACTTTCGTAAAACGACTATCATGCTTGCAATTCGGCTTCTCCTTTCGCTGTTGATCGTTTCGCCATTTTTGCCTGCCCAATCCTTTCAAGCAGGCGCATCACAATCAGCCATCAATCCGTCGGTGGGTTCATTTATAGCCGGGCACACTCATAACAGACGATTCAGCGGCATGCATGATAGTTTATACGCCAAAGCCCTCGCGATTTCCAGTGAAAAGTCAGGAATTGTTTTCCTGTCGATCGATTGCATCGGGTTGCTTTATCCTCAATTGGAAGCCATTCGAAAGGAGGTAACTGACATTCTTGGCGGGTCCGATGTTCCGAATATCATACTTTCTTCAACCCATACGCATGCCGGCCCAGATGTGGTAGGCATCTGGGGAGAGGATATGATGCACAGCGGTGTGGATAGTTCATATTTGGGCCTATTGGTGCATAAGGCATCGGTTCAGGTAGCCAATTCATGGCGGCAGCGAAAGCCCGTAAGCATTACGTTCAGTCAAAAACAGGCCGGGCAGGATTGGGTTTATAATATTTCACAGTCCGGAGAACTTGATCGCTCTGTGACCTCCATTTTCTTCAGGGATCCAACCGGAAAGATGGTGGCGTCCATGACCAATTTCGCCTGCCACCCCACTTTTGTGGATGCCGTTCATGATCGGATCAGTTCCGATTATTTGAGTGGTTTCTATAAGCATCTGGATTCCGTTTGGGGAGGAGTGAATCTTTTCTTGCAGGGCCCCATCGGTGGCTGGGTGCAGCCTGAGTATGAGGCGAAGACATTCGAGCAGGCTGAATTTCGCGGCAGACAATTGGCAGACACGGTGGTCGCAGGATACGGATCTTCAGTGTCACTTAAAGGGAATAGGGTGTCATTCAAAAGCAGAACATTTGAATTGCCGGTCACCAACCCGGGTTTCCAGCAATTGTCTGAATTGGGTGTGATCAAGAGGCAGATGGCCGGTAGTGTTAGGACGGAGATCGCCTGGGTTAACATTGGTAACGCGACCATAGCCACACATCCCGGAGAATCCGTACCTGCGATGGGCATTGCCACAAAAGCACTCATGCATAATGATGGACCCAGGATGGTACTTGGCCTTTCGATGGATGCATTGGGTTATATTTTGAAGCCTGAATTCTTCGATCCTTCAAATAAGATTCCGCATAGCGAATACCTCTGTAGCATGTCGACTGGGAAAGAAACTGCACCAAAGGTGATGCAGGTGATCGGTGAACTTGCCGATCAGAAAGAAGAATGATCACATTTTGTTTCGCGGTTTCTGAGCAGGCCAATGCGGATCAAATTCGAGAACTCCGCAGTTTGACAGCCAAGATGCCTCCAGTCAGATCTATAGCGAAATGCAGGACCATACCCATGATCAGCGATCCGCTGCTGATATAGATTGCGCCAAGTAATATGGATAGGATGAAGATCTTCATTACCGCATGCCAGCCCTGATAAAAATGGGCCAGACTGAACAAGATGGCGGGTGCGATCAATGCCATGAATGGGAATTTGTCTTTTTCGAAACCCATAGGCATGAAATAAGTCACCATGAAACCCCTGTAAAGCACCTCTTCGCATGAACCGGCGCTTATGCACAACCAGATGTATGCCGGAAATTCCCGGAAAGAATCAGGAAGGAATGGAGTGTTTGATTCTTGTTCCATGGCGGTTTCCTTTCGGGCTTCTTCATTTCGGAATGAATAGACTAGATCCAAAATATAAAGCGCGATCAGGAGGGCGGATAAGCCCCAAGTCAATGCCTGGTTCTTCCCTGATGGAAGGGCCATTCCCATGGTCGATAAATTACGCCCCATGTACCACCAGTAAGCCGTGACCAAGATCGCAGCGATCCAGAGCAAACCGCTGTTCATCAAATAGAACCTGCGTCTCAGGGATGGTGTAAAGTGAATATTTTCAAAACTTTCCGTGCTTTTTACGCCGGATACGAACGGCAGCACGATGCCAAGTAGGAAGATCAGTATATCGTCGCTCAGGTGGGGGGCTTCAGGCATGGGTGTGGGTAGGGGAGGCGAGAGCCATAAGTTTGTTATGCAATTGGACGACCTGAGGTATAAGCATCCGGTTTCCGTCATTTTGGATGATCTCCTGGCATCTGTCGAGTTTTTCCTGTTCAGGCATCTGCAAATCGATCCGTTTCCTTATTTCCATTTCTGTCGTTTTCCCCCTATTGATGACCCGTTCAATGCGAAGTGCCTCCGGAGCTTGTACTCCGATGATCAAGTCCAAACCATTGTTGGAACCACTTTCAAACAGGAGGGCTGCTTCCTTGATGATATAAGGCGCCTGTTGTTGGCTCATCCATTGAAGGGCATCCTCAATGGTGGCGGGATGGACGAGCGCATTCAAAGCAGACAATTTGCCTTTGTCATTAAAAACCTGCTCGGCAAGCCAGACGCGATCGAGTTTGCCTTCAGTATATGCCTTTTCTCCGAAGTGAGCGATGATGGATCTCCTCAGAATAGGATCTTCCTGCATGAGCCTCTTGGCGGATTCGTCTGCGTTATAAACAGGCACTCCCAGCAGGGAGAAAATTTTCGCCACCGTCGTCTTGCCTGATCCTATTCCACCTGTTAAACCGACCTTAAGCATGGTATTTTGGGAAAAAAAATCCGGGTCGGGTGCGTGCCCCAACCCGGAAGATAGGGGTGTGATTGAGTTATTTGGATGCGGCTTTATTCAACTGCTCACTCCATTCCATGCTGATGGCGCTCTTCTCGATTTTGAGGTAGCTGCCCGGATTTACTTCGATCTGGATGGTTCCATCGTCATTTACCTTGTTTACGATACCGTGGATACCAGCAATGGTCACGATCTTGGCGCCTTTCTCTAGACTTTCCTGGAAAGTCTTGGCCTTTTTGGCTTTTTGGGCCTGGGGGCGGATCATGAAAAAATAGAATACGAGGATCATGCCGCCGAGAAGGACCAGTTGCATCATGCCCGCATTGGGGGCTGCCTGTAATAAAACCGAAACAGGGTTCATGTGTTGTTTATTTAGATGTTTCTATTGAACTGATTTGAGCACTTCCACATCGAAACTCACCTGTGAAGTGGGCTCCGTGGTATTTGAATAAACGGTGATCGTTTTATGATTGGTACCGGTTCTTCCCTGACTGTTGAAGGCCGCTTTGACCATGCCTTCTTTACCTGGGGAAACGGGCTGCTCTGGCTTCTCTGCAACGGTACAACCGCAGGATGCCACCACATTATTTATGACGAGAGGATTGTTTCCGGTATTCCTGAAGCGGAAAGTGATCTCCACTTTTTCTCCTTCGGTGATACGACCTATATTTTTGACCGAATCTATCCATTGTATAGTAGTCAAAAGTTGGTTGGCGGTACCTGCAGTGATGTCGGGTGATGTCCGTTGTGTTCCGGAATTCCCATTTCGGCAGGAGATCATCAGCGCCATGGCGATGATCAGGAATGGGAGGTATTTAATGGGAAAACGGGTCATGAAATTCAAAATTAACGCTTCATGGTTGTTTTTTGTAATCTACTTTATGGATCTGTTCGTCCTGCAAAAGGTCCTTATGTATGCTGTCCAGAATGCCATTCACGAAGTGGCCACTCTGTGGCGTGCTGTAGTCTTTCGCCAGATCTATGTATTCATTAATGGTGACCTTTGTCGGGATGGTCTCAAAATACAGGAATTCACATATCCCCAGCCTCATGATGATCATGTCCAGAGCAGCGATCCTGTCTGCATCCCAGTTTTTCAATCTGGGCTTGATCAGGTCCATGCAGAAATCCTTTTTCTCCATGGCGGCGCGAAGTAGATTCTTTGCGAATTCCATTTTCTCCTGACTAATGAGCAACATGAAGTCGTATGAAGCTGGTTTTTGCAGGAAATTCAACATCATGAGATTCATCATTTCGGCGTCATCGTCCCAATGGATGAAATGTTCCTCAAGGTGGTAGGTGAATTCTTCGACAGGGAGCATCATGTCCGTGAATATGAATTCGAGGATCTTCTTTTCCTCCTTCTTATCCCTTCCTTCTACATCAATATAGGCCTGATATTCGGGGGTGATGGCCAGGCGGTCGTAGATCTTACGGACCAATTGATGGTCATCGAAACGGGTAACCTTATAGGCGTCCACCGCGGCTGCGTATCCTTTTGATTCTAATATCTTCCAGAGCATTTCATTCCCAGAGATCTTAGTGCTCACCCGAAGGTCGGCATGGGATGGCAGATGTTTGGATGCCTTTTTCCGGGCATCCTCTTCAGCATATCGGGCGACCTCGGTCAGGAAACGGACCAGATAGGTGAACAACTGACGGGACTGGTCCAGGTGATTTTCGAGCATCCTGACGGCCTTTTCCACGCTCATGGTATCTTCCGAAGCCTCGACAGAATACAATGCCTGCATGACCTTGACCCGGATATTTCTTCTGCTGATCATCGTAAAGAACTGCTTGAGGGCGCAAATATACAAGATATGGGCTCAATCGGCACACTAATGAGTGTTCATATGAAAAAATGTCACATTCCCGAAGTCAGGAAACTGCCACCTTTTACGCATCCGGTTGCTTCCTGTCGCCTGTTCTGTCAACTTTGCAAAGAAAGTCTTAGTGGAATGATTTTAGCATACCTTCGCACGCCTGTCATTTCGCCAAGGGGGCGAATTGTTACCAACAGGCACCTTTCATTCTAAATCAAAAAACAAATTGCTATGGCCAAGAAGTTAAGTATCACCCCTCTGCACGACAGGGTCATCGTGAAACCCGCACCTGCCGAAGAGAAGACCGCAGGAGGCATCATCATCCCGGACACAGCCAAGGAAAAGCCCCAACGTGGAAGCGTGGTTGCTGCAGGTCCAGGCAAAAAGGACGAACCCATGTCCGTTAAAGCTGGCGATACCGTACTCTACGGTAAATACTCTGGTACGGAGATCACGATCGAGGGCTTGGACTACCTCATCATGCGTGAGTCGGACATCCTGGCTATTGTCTGATGAATTATTTCACTCTTTAACGGGTGAAGCCAGCCAACTGACCAACTTTTCAAAAACACAAACAGAATTCATATGTCAAAACAGCTTTTTTTCAGCCTTGAAGCCCGGAACAAAATGAAGAAGGGTGTGGATATTCTGGCCAACGCGGTCAAAGTGACCCTTGGACCCAAAGGCCGCAATGTAGTCCTAGAGAAGAAATTCGGTGCCCCCAGCGTCACCAAAGACGGTGTTACCGTAGCCAAAGAGATCGAACTGGAGGATGCCATAGAGAATATGGGTGCCCAGATGGTCAAGGAAGTAGCTTCCAAGACAGCTGATGTCGCAGGTGACGGTACAACTACCGCAACCGTACTCGCTCAGGCCATCATCACCGAAGGTCTGAAGAACGTGGCTGCAGGTGCCAACCCAATGGACCTGAAGCGCGGGATCGACAAAGCCGTCGCATTGGTTGTTGACCACCTCAGCAAGCAGTCCCAGACCGTCGGCAACGACACCAAGAAGATCGAGCAGGTGGCTTCCATCTCTGCCAACAATGATGCAGAGATCGGAAAACTCATAGCCAATGCCATGCAGAAAGTGGGTAAAGACGGTGTGATCACTGTCGAAGAAGCCCGTGGCACCGAGACGAGCATTGATCTCGTTGAAGGTATGCAGTTCGACAGAGGGTACATTTCTCCATACTTCGTCACCAATTCGGACAAGATGGAATGCGAATTGCAAAATCCTTACATACTGATCTATGATAAAAAGATATCCGCCATGAAGGATATCCTGCATATCCTGGAAAAGATCGCTCAACAGAGTGCGCCTCTTCTAATCATCGCCGAAGATCTGGAAGGCGAAGCTATGGCTACGCTTGTGGTCAATAAACTCAGGGGAACACTGAAAGTTGCCGCGGTCAAAGCCCCGGGCTTTGGTGACCGTCGCAAGGAAATGCTTCAGGACATCGCCATCCTGACGAAAGGCATCGTCATTAGTGAAGAGCAAGGGTATAAATTGGAGAATGCCGATCTCACCTATCTCGGCCGTGCTGAGAGGGTGACCATCGATAAGGATAACACCACCGTAGTTGGCGGCAAGGGTAAGAAGGATGATATTCAGGCTCGTATCGCTCAGATCAAATCCCAGATAGAATCCACAACTTCAGAATACGACAAGGAGAAACTCCAGGAGCGTCTGGCCAAGCTTAGCGGCGGTGTTGCTGTTCTCAATATCGGTGCTGCCACCGAAGTTGAAATGAAGGAAAAGAAGGATCGAGTGGACGACGCACTGCATGCTACCCGTGCAGCTGTTGAAGAAGGAATTGTTCCCGGCGGCGGTATCGCTTACATCCGCAGTATTGAGTCCCTGGACAAAAAGAAAGGCGCCAATGAGGATGAAACAACGGGTATCGCCATCGTTCGCCGCGCACTCGAAGAGCCCCTGCGCACCATTGTTTCCAATGCTGGCGTGGAAGGTTCCATCGTGGTCCAAAAAGTGAAGGAAGGCAAAGGTGACTATGGTTACAATGCCCGTACCGACGTTTACGAGAAACTGTTGTCTGCAGGTGTAATCGATCCTACCAAGGTGAGCCGTGTAGCCCTCGAAAATGCAGCCTCCATCGCCGGAATGTTGTTGACCACAGAATGCGTGATAGCCGACAGACCCAAGAAAGAAGAACCCGTCCACAATCATGGCGGTGCTCCCGGAATGGGCGGTATGGATTACTAAACATCACCACTCCCTAAAATCAATAAGAACCTCGCTTCGGCGGGGTTTTTTTTTGAATCATATGTTTTTGTAATTAAAGATTCAATTTAGCCATCCATTGATCCCGTAATCTGCTCCTATTTTTATTGGCTAACTTGCAGCAAATCCCTGCTATGGCACGTTTTTTCGTTGATCCTGAAATATCCAGAGCGAAGACGATTAGTACACAGGTGTATCTCGATCCGGTCATTTACGAGGAATCAAAGGAAAAGATCTTCGCAAGAACCTGGCAGTATCTGGCTGATAGTAGCGTGGTGAAAGACCAAGGGCATTGCCATCCTTTCACTTTGCTTCCGGGATATATCAATGAGCCTTTCGTGATCACCAAGGATTCTAGAAACATAGTCCATTGTTTATCCAATGTTTGCACTCACCGGGGCAATCTGATCGTCGAAAGCCCTTGTGAACTGATGAATCTCAGGTGTCGTTACCACGGACGGCTCTTTCAACTTGATGGCAAATTCAAGTCGATGCCCGAGTTCTCAGAGGTGCAGGATTTCCCGACAAATGACGATGACCTCAGGTCTTTGAATACGATGAATTGGGGTAATCTGCTTTTCGGAAGCTTGTCCAACGAGATGCATCATCATCTTTTTTTCGGTGACATGATGGAACGGTTGTCCTGGCTTCCTCTTGAGACATTCAAGGCCCGATACGAACTCTCCAGAACCTTCACGGTAAAGGCAAATTGGGCACTCTATTGTGAGAATTACCTAGAGGGTTTCCATATTCCCTTCGTACATGCAGGTCTGAACACCGTGATCGACTTCGGCAAATACACCACTGAACTGTTCCGCTACTCGAATGTGCAGGTGGGCATTGCCAAAGGTGATGAACTATGTTTCGATCTCCCGGAAAATTCCCCGGAATACGGCAAGCGAGTGGCCGCATATTATTTCTGGGTCTTTCCGAACATGATGTTCAATTTTTATCCATGGGGTCTTTCCCTGAACATCGTAGAGCCTTCAGGTATCGATCGTACCACCGTGCGATTTCTGACTTATGTATGGAAAGAAGATCTGCTCCATCAGGGTGCCGGTTCCAATCTGGACATCGTGGAATTGGAGGATGAGGATGTCGTTGAAGCCGTACAACAGGGTGTCCGGTCTCGATTCTACAAACATGGAAGATATTCGGTCTCCAGGGAACAGGGAACACATCATTTCCATCGGATACTGGCTGAATTCCTGAATGAAGAACCGATCATCTCCGATCGAACCTCGTAGTGTCCCAGACTTGTATTCGTTTTTACTGTCCGATCAATGGTGATAAGATCTCACGGGTTCCTTCAGGTGTCGGATACTTCCCTGAACGATCAGGAATTGCGCCAATACATAGGTGGACATGATCAGCAGTTCTGCAAAAGGCAAGTGTTGCTTGAATTTGTCAATGGCCAGCAATGAGTCTGAAGCTACGAAGAACATGGCGCCTCCGATGAATATCCATGCGGTATAAGATGAAAGTTTTCCGTATTGCCATAATGCCATGATCAGCATCAAGCTGATGATGATGCCGTAGAGGAGGACGGGAACTTTCATGCCCTGTAAATGTGGCCAGAGTATGTACAGGAGTTCAATGAGGTAGGCCAATACAGCCAGAAAGAGAATGGGTCTTTTCCGAAAATAGGATTCTGATGATGAAATGGTCTTGGAAAAATAACGGATATAGAATAGATGAGTGGTCAGGAAGGCCAGTAGTCCACAAATGAACCATATTCCACCTGGATCTTCGAACATCAGGAAAATATCCCCCAGCCAACTGAAGAAAAGTCCACCGAAGATCAATTTTGCGTATGGGTTCAAGGGTTGGCTGATGGATAGCAGGTAACCCAGCATGAGTAGGGGGATCAACAGTGGCTTTGTGATATGACGGAAGTTTTCGTTGCCTGACTGAGATAGCCAGAGATCCACTATCGCTACCACAATGAAAATCATGAAAATATATCTGGATGCGGTTTTCATGTCAATGAATTTCAATCGTGCTTTTTCGACCAAAAAAAACTGAAAGTGAATCCTTGTAATGAGTTGTGTCAGATAAGGGAGCATGGATCGGCATGGAGATCTTATATAGGACAGAGTCTTCTGTGGTCAACACGACTCGGTGACCCCACTTGACCAAGGAGTCATATCTTCTTTGTGCCTTTTCCTTGTTGGCGACAAGTAAAACAACGTGGAATGTGCCGCTCAAACTGGAATCAACTGCGGAATTCCTGGTGGAATCAGAAACGACTGAGGGGGTCAATATTGTGTCTTTTACTGTTGATTGAGGAAGGATCTTGATCGAATCTTCGGGCAATTCGATTTTTCTGGAAGAATCAATTCGAGTTTGGTCCGAGTCTGCACTTCGGTTATAGAAATACCAGGATACCCAGCCCAGTAGGCCTATGCCAAGGAGAAGGAGAATGATCAGGGTCGCCCATTGTGCACCTCTAGATCTTTGACGGGTCGGATTTGTGTAGCTGGCATCGGAAAAAATAGTTTCCTCATTTTTCGAAAACCCGCTTTTCTTCCTGGTCAGGTGTTCTTCTTTTTCCACTTGTATCTCACCTTGTGTGAATTCGATCTCGTTCAATTTATTTTTTCGTAAGACTCCGATATGCTCAAGTAAGAAAGGTTTACTCATATTGAGCAATTGATGCCCAGATTGAATGTAAGAATCTATATCCGACTCTGCAAGGGGCTTCATTTTGCCGGTCTCTTTGGAAATGAACTCTGCAAATCTGGCATCAGGAAGAGCATGGGGGTCATGTTCGAAACTGATGGAACCTGGTAAGATGTTCATTTCGCCCTTTTCGTCGAGGGATGTTCCTGATTGGGCGTTCAGATTGATTCTCCCTATTCCCTGCAGGCTCAAACTTTGATTTTGCAGAAGATAATGCAGCAGCAGTTGTGGAATCTTCAAAGTGTTGATTTTAAGGCTTTCAGAGTGTTTTTTGTATACCAGGGGATATCTACCGCTCAAAAAACGCAGGATAGGTGCAGATATTTTGTAAAAGGATTAAAATCATGCCTTTATGTTTTATCAAAATAGGTGAATGCCAGCATATATTTGCCTCATGTCAATGAGTAGGGAGGAATCTGAATTTATGGACTGGTGGGAGAAACACCGGGATAAGGAGCGAAAGACATTCCGCCAATGGTTGATTGGCCTCCCCCTTGGGTTTATATTCGCGACGCCAATCATTTTCAATTTCATGGCCAGCCGATTCTGGTACAAACGTGCCGAAGCCGTAGGAAATAGCCAATTCAATCCCGCCATACTGTTGATCGCCGTTGCAGCCATTGCCTCTTTCGTGGGTGTTTTTCATAAAAAGATGCGCTGGGAGCAGCACGAAAATCAATACATCTCCCTGAAGTTAAAGAAAGAACAGGAAGAAAAGGATGAAAATGTAAATGTTAATTGATCCCTTTTTCATACAGTTCTTTTGTGTGATATTGGGGAAGAACGGATATTTGCGGTTTCAAACCAAGCCCATGATCATGAAAAAATCGATCTTGATCCTGCTCGTACTCATACTCGGCATACTTTCTTCCTGTAGCAAGAAATCCTCCTGTTCATATAGGGATGATGCCGTTTCAGTGCCCGCCTCTGAAGTGACTGCCATCCAGACCTATCTGGATTCGATCAAAGTAACTGCCACCAAGGATCCCAGAGGGTTTTATTATGTGATCGATCAGCCTGGTAGTGGGGTCAAGCCAACGGTATGCAGTAGCATCTCCTTCACCTACAAAGGTGAACTCACCAATGGCAATACATTTGACCAATCCTCCAATCCTGTCACCTATCATCTTGGTGATCTCATATCAGGATGGAAAAAAGGTATTCCCCTGATCGCTGCTGGAGGAAAGATCCATCTTTACCTGCCTCCAAGCCTCGGCTACGGTAGTGTGCCGATAAAGGATCAGTCAGGCAATGTCATCATACCCGCCAATTCGGTCCTGATCTTTGAGATCGGTCTGGTTTCAGTATCTAATTAACCTGCTGATCAAGATATTAAAAAGGCTTTGCTGCAGATACGGCAAAGCCTTTACATTTATGGAAAATAGCCACTTGCCTAAAGAGTCCATCTCTGTATTCGACATGTTCAAGATCGGAGTGGGTCCATCCAGTTCACATACACTTGGGCCCTGGAGGGCTGCTTTACGATTCACCGAATCGCTTGACCAGCGCTCGCTGGTCAGTTCCGTACGATCAATACGGGTTAATTTGTATGGATCATTGGCTAAGACAGGCAAAGGACACGGAACGGATATAGCTGTTCAACTCGGTTTGATCGGTGAGGACCCCAAAGTTTCCGATACTGCACTCATTGGCCATAAAATGAAGGAGATCCGGGAGATGAAAGAGATCTTACTTCATGGAAGGCATGAAGTTGTTTTTGATCCCAGAGAGGATATTGAATTCCTGGTCAGTGAATCGCTCCCTTTTCATCCTAATGCGCTCCGTTTTATTGCCATACTCGATAACGGGGAAAAAGTCTCCGAAACGTATTATTCGATTGGTGGGGGTTTCGTTCGTCGTGAAGGGGAGGGTACAGATGATGCTTCTGGCGTACAACTCCCTTTCCCGATCGAGAGAGCGGCGGATCTCATGCATTGGTGCATGAAGACGGGAATGTCGATCAGTGAGGTTGTTATGGAGAACGAAGCCACATGGAGGGATGAAACAGCAACTCGTAAGGGATTACTTCGCATATGGGATGTGATGAGGGATTCGATCATTCGAGGTTGTCTGTCGCCCGGGGTGCTACCTGGCGGATTGCAGGTCAAACGCAGAGCATACGAACTCAATCGGAAGCTGTCGGGGTCGGACACCATTCCGGATTTTGGGTCTTGGGTAGCCCGTATTCGATCGGGAGGAAAGGATTTCAGATACATCATTGATTGGGTTAGTTGTTTCGCACTGGCAGTGAATGAGGAAAATGCATCTTTTGGAAGGGTGGTGACGGCACCAACCAATGGGTCAGCGGGCGTCATTCCTGCAGTTCTGATGTACCATATCTGTTTTTGTGATGGTCTTTCAGAAGACCGGATCATTCAATTCCTTCTTACTGCTTCGGAGATAGGAAGCATTTTCAAAAAGGGGTCTACCATTTCTGCTGCCATGGGTGGGTGTCAAGCCGAAATAGGGGTATCATCGGCCATGGCTGCAGCAGCACTTACGGAATGTCTCGGAGGAACTCAGCGTCAATGTATCATGGCGGCTGAAATAGCGATGGAGCACCATCTGGGATTAACTTGCGACCCGATCGGGGGGCTTGTTCAGGTCCCATGCATTGAAAGGAACACGATGGGGGCCATCAAGGCGATCACCGCATCCCAACTGGCTCTGCAGGGCTCGCCCGATTTTGCCAAGGTATCTCTGGATGCGGTAGTCCTCACCATGTGGGAGACAGCACGTGATATGAGCCATAAATACAAAGAGACCTCCGATGGAGGTCTGGCCGTTCAGATCCCGCTGAGTCTCACTGAATGCTGAGTGGAATAACCGTGTTTACGTTTTCGGGAAATAGGCTGACTGCAGATGGAAAATGTCAAATGCAGGTCGTAATTTCATTCATTTTCAAGGGTAAGTTCACCTCCGGGAATGAAGACTTCTACAAGAAATTCGAATGGCAACACATGAAAGGCCGTTGACGGTCACTCAATCCATGAGGCGCATCCTGAAGGTGCTGAAATTGGAGAGGAAAGAGATCTCTGCGATCTATTTCTATGCCATACTCAGTGGTCTAATCCAACTCACTCTGCCATTGGGTATCCAAAGCATCATCAGTTTCGTATTGGGCGGTTCCATTTCCACCTCGCTCGTCGTGCTCATATTTATGGTCGTGGCTGGTGTTTTTTTTAATGGCATGGTGCAAGTGAATCAACTTCGCCTCATCGAAAAAGTGGAGCAGCAGATCTTCGTCAGATTTTCTTTCGAATATGCCTATCGGATACCTAATCTGGATATGCGTGCAGCGGAAAATCATTATCTGCCGGAAATGGTCAACCGTTTCTTCGATACGATAACACTCCAGAAGGGGATCGCAAAATTATTGCTGGATATCCCAACGGCCACACTGGAGATCTTTTTCGGTTTAATACTGCTCTCTTTCTATCATCCGGTTTTCATTGCATTCGGCATCATTCTGCTGACTTTGGTGATGGCGATCCTTTATTATTCCGGGCCCAAAGGCTATTCCACCTCGCTCAAGGTGAGTGAATACAAATATGCTATCGCTGGTTGGATCGAGGAACTCGCACGAGTCATCTGGTCCTTCAAATTTTCAAGAGGTGCTAAACTCAATCTCAAGAGAACCGACCACCTCGTTTCCGGATATCTGGATTCCCGGACCAGCCATTTCAAGGTACTTCAGGTACAGTACTGGACTCTGATCGGTTTTAAAGTGCTCATAACCGCAGCCATGCTCATAGTGGGTAGTTACCTGCTGATCCGGCAACAACTTAACCTTGGCCAGTTCATTTCGGCGGAGATCGTCATCCTGCTGGTAATGGGTTCGGTAGAGAAGTTGATCATCAATCTGAAGACTGTTTATGACGTCATGACCTCGGTGGTGAAATTGGAGAAGATCAGTGACAAACCGATGGAGAAGGAAGGAAACATGGTACTGGAACGGAGGAATCAAGGGATGAAAGTACAACTCTACCATGTCGTTTTCGGATACGGAGGTAAGCCAGTTCTGTCTGATGTGAATTTCTCCGTGCCACCTGGTTCCACCGTGGCGGTCATGGGCCCTGATGGATCGGGAAAATCCACACTCGTCCGTCTGCTCAGCGGTGTTTATCAGGATTATGAAGGAGCCATCAGAATCGACGATGTATCGCTGCATGAATACAAAAAGGACGACTACAGGGCACAAACAGGCATTCTACTGAATAGATTCGAGATCTTCCATGGCACCCTTTTGGAGAACATAACCATGGGTAATCCGGAAATGGGACATCAAGAACTGCGCGCTTTTGCCAGGCAATTGGGTTTGGAAGATTGGTCGGATTCCAAAGGGCCTGAATTCTCAGATCAGCTTGATCCCTTGGGAAACAGGATGTCCACCTCATCCATACGTAAGATCCTGCTCATGCGTGCTCTGATCAATAATCCAAGACTTCTTTTACTGGAGGAACCTCTTGCAGGCCTGGAAGAAACAACTCGACGTAAAGTCCGTGATTACCTGCTCTCTCTGAAGGGTACTACGACCGTTTTCGTGGAATCCAACGATGAGGAATTCGCAAAAAAATGTGATCTGGTTTTATATTTTGAAAATGGCAACCTCGTTCATTCCGGAACTTGGGACACAAATCTGAAAAATAGGAATTGACCGATATGGCAACGGATTTCATCAATGAGGATTTGAAGGAACAATGTAAAGAGAACGACCTTCTTTCCTATGATCGCATATACCTTATCGATCAGGATAGCAAGGTAAGGCGATGGGTGATCGGGATCCTTTTAGGTATCCTGGTTTGTTTGCTGCTTCCTTGGACACAGAATATCCGGGCACGAGGTACGGTGACCACGCTAAGACAGGAACAGCGCCCTCAGGAATTACCCAGTGTGATTCCTGGCAAAGTGGTCAAATGGTATGTCAAAGAAGGTGATATGGTCAAGGCAGGTGATACAATCATCACCCTCTCGGAAATAAAGGAGGATTACCTGGATCCAAAATTGCTGCAACGAACACAGGAGCAGTTGACCGCTAAAACAGGTGCGGTCGAGAGTTATCGTAATAAAGTGGCCGTAAGTGGACAACAGATTGATGCAATACGGCAAGCGGGCCAGTTAAAATTGGCCGATATTGACAACAAGATCGGTCAGCAACGTCAAAAAATATCATCGGACAGTATGGAGATGCTTTCCGCAAGTAACGACTTCAACATAAAACAACTGCAATTCAAACGTCAACAGGTAATGTTCGATTCAGGCCTGGTATCCCTCACACAACTTGAACAACGGAATCAATCCCTGCAGGAATCGGCAGCAAAGAAAGCATCCGCAGACATCAAATTCAGCAACAGTAAACAGGAATTCAACCGACTTCAAATTGAACGCAATGGTATTACGCAGGATTATCTGGAAAAAATGACCAAGGCGGAAGGGGACAGGTTCACGGCCATCTCACAGATTCAAACTGGTGAAGGGGAAGTTTCCAAATTGCAGAACCAATTCATGAATTACAATATCCGAAGTGGCATGTACACCATAAGATCGCCTCAGGATGGTCAGGTGGTCCGTGCTCGAAAGGCTGGAATTGGGGAGATCGTTAAGGATGGGGAGATCATCGTCGAGATCGTACCCACACAGGTTGACCCTGCAGTGGAAATGTATGTCAGTCCGGTAGACCTTCCTCTTCTTTCCCGAGGACAGAAGGTCAGCCTCCAATTCGACGGATATCCGAATATCGTTTTTAGTGGATGGCCCAAAGCTTCATATGGTACTTTTGGGGGCGTTGTTACAGCCATTGAATCCTCTGTCAGCAGCAATGGGAAGTTCAGGGTGCTGGTGCGTGAGGACTCGGCACTCAAAAAATGGCCTCCACAACTGATGTTGGGTACAGGTTCCATATGTTTCGCACTGCTTAAGCAGGTACAGGTGTGGTATGAGTTATGGAGGAATATCAATGGATTCCCCCCTGAATACTACAAAGCCGATGAAGACGACAAGGGTAAAAATGGAAAAAGTACTAAATGAGCGGTCACCTTAAAGAGTGCTATTCCGCGCTTCGACACTTAACCATTGTGTTGCTGGGCTTCTGCTTGGTACCGTTCGTGGCTAAAACTCAAAGTGCGGACTCCTTGCGGTTTCTTTCACAAGAGTCTTTCATAAATATCGTCAGGGCTTATCATCCCGTGGTTCGTCAGTCCAATCTACTGATGGATCGTGCAGACGCTGAACTTACCGCCTCCCGTGCAGGCTTCGATCCCATGTTTTATATGAGTGCTGAGAAAAAGACTTTTGATGGCAAGAATTATTATGACATCTTCAATCCGGAGTTGAAAATACCCACTTGGTATGGAATTGAAGTCAAGACGGGATTGGAGAACAACATGGGCGACCTCTTGAATCCTGAAGTATCGAAAGGCAAATCGAGTTATTTGGGCATATCCGTTCCCTTGGGAAGGAATCTGCTCATGGATAAACGACGTGCTGCACTACGTCAAGCCAAATTATTCAAAGAACAGAGCAAATGGCAAAGGTCCTTGGCGATCAACGACCTGTTGTATGGTGCATATTCATCCTATTGGAATTGGGTGGGTACTTATGCGAGTTTCATGATTCTCAATGAACAAGTTCGTATCAATGAGACTCGGTACGGTGGCGTTAGAACCGCTTATGCTCAAGGAGACAGACCTGCAATCGATACCACAGAAGCTCTTGCTCAATTACAGTCTCTGCAATTGGCTCAATCCGAAGCCTGGGTGAAATTTCGGACGGCAGGGCTGGAGCTTTCAAACTACCTATGGACAGCCAACGACAGTCCATATTATTTGCCACCTTATGTAAAGCCGGATACTTCCTTTGACCGTTTGGAACCTAGTATGGTTAAGCTTCCGGTCTTGGAAGATGTTCTATTTGTGGCTGCATCAAAACATCCCAAACTGAACATATACGATTACAAATTGCAATCACTCGACATAGAGAAACGGTTGAAATTCCAAGGTAATCTCCCTCTCTTCAATGTCAAAGGCAATATATTGAACAAAGGGTACAATGTGTTCGAGCATGCCAGTGTGCCGTTCTATCAGAACAATTACAAATTCGGTTTTGATTTTGCCATGCCCCTTCGACTTTCTCAAGGTAGGGGAGAATATCGTGCAGCGAAAGTCAAGATCGAGGAAGCCACATTGGACAGGGCACAAGAGAGGCAAGAGATCTCGAACAAGGTCAGGAGTTATTTCAACGAGCTGGCAACACTACAACAGCAGGTCCGAATAGCACGGGACAACAGCTATAATTATCAACGTCTTTTGGCTGGCGAAGAAATGCGTTACAAGGTCGGTGAAAGTACACTGTTCATGGTCAACTCCAGAGAGTCGAAGTCACTTGATGCAAGACAGAAATTCGCTGAGTTGAAAGCCAAATTTTTCAAGAGTTACTACGCTTTGGAATGGGCTTCCGGGCAGTTGCAATAAACTGATCACCGCAAGAGTTCAAGTTCAATGAACGTTGCCTTGGCTATGATCGTCAGATACCCTTTGCCATAATGTGAATTGGATTTTTTGATCTCCTTGTGTGAAATCTCGACATATTGTTTCCCTTTCACATCTGTGATCAGTATTTCTCCTTCTTTGACGTCGGCGCCTTTTACTATGAAAAGTGTAATGAGGTCTTCATTTCTCTCAATGAAATAAGCCGGTTGGTATCTTCCCCCTGAGGATAAAATCAGAGGTCTCCATGATTCAGAGGCAATTTCCGTTCTGGCTTTTTCCTCAGCTACTGCCTGTATCCTTTCGAGAGAAGGGAAAAATTTGAAAGCTATCCGTTCTACGGCATTCCTGAATCCATTCATGAAGGGCATTTGCATCACATATCCGACGATCACGATGAAGATGAGAAATAAAGTGGTGGCTATTATCGTCAATGTCAGTTCGCCGAGGATCCTTTCGATTCCCATCTTGTGAGACAAAGGCTGGATCAATTTTCCGATGATCCGGATGATACGGAGGAAAAGATAGGCGACCGCACCAAGGGGTATGACAACGGCAAGCCCATCGAAGATGATCTGAGGAATCGTTTTTTTGTTCATATGGCGAGTTGAGATTGAATGATAGATTTTGTCAACTTAAGAGCCTATAAACATATTCAATTCAGGATTCCCAATCATTCATCTGCATCCATTGGTCTTTCCACATAATTCCTGATTTCATGATACAGAGTATCTCTTTCCACTGGAATCCGATTTACCTGACGAATCAGGTTCACCAGATCGGATGTTGACATGGCTGGTGTTTGCTCCTCGCTTCCAGCCATGGAATATATCTTTGTGGAATCATCGATGGTGCCATCAATATCGTTCACTCCGAAAGCAAGTGATAATTGGGCTTGTTCACGACCGAGCATGGGCCAGTACGCCTTCAAATGTGGGAAGTTGTCCATATATATCCTCGCGATGGAGTACATGCGCATGTCTTCGATCATGGTGGATTCATTTACATCACTCATTTCGTTGTCATGGTTCCTGAACTTAAGTGGGATGAAGGTGTTGAAGCCCCCGGTTCTATCCTGTTGCTCCCTTAGACGCTGCATATGATCGATTCGATGTTTGTATGCCTCCACATGACCATACAGCATGGTGGCATTGGTATGCATGCCCAAACGGTGCGCTGTACCATGGATATCCAGCCAGCCTTCACCATCCACTTTATCCGCACAGATGATCTCCCTCACTTCGGGATCAAAGATCTCTGCTCCGCCGCCCGGCAAAGAATCCAGTCCCGCTTCCTTTAGCAGTCGGAGACCTTCTTCTCTCGATAGATTCGCCTTGCGGAACATGTAATCCAATTCTACTGCCGTGAAACCTTTGATGTGGAGTTCAGGTCTATGGGCTTTGATCTTTCGTAACAGATCAGCGAAAAAATGAATGTTCATTTTGGGGTGAACCCCTCCGACAATATGCACCTCCGTGATCGGTACTCCATCATAAGCCTTTACCTTATCCATCATCTGCTCAATATCCGATTCCCAGCCTTCCTCGCGGTGAGCGTACAATCTGGAATAGGAGCAAAACTTACAAGAGAAGACACAGACATTGGTGGGCTCTATATGAAAGTTCCTGTTAAAATAGGTTCGATCACCATGTTTGTGTTCTCGGATGTAATTGGCCAGCATCCCAACAACAGGTAGGGACCCGTTTTCAAAGAGATGTAATCCCTCTTCAGGGCTGATCCGTTCAAGTTTGATCACCTTATCGGCTATCCTGACCATTTCCTGACCCAAATCGCTTCCTTTCAATACCTGTCTCAGTGACTTCTCGTCCATCAGTTCATTTTACTGGCAAAGGTAGGAAAAGGGGGCTATCGATAGAAGGTTTTGAAAAGCTAAGCCTTCATATATCAATAGGTTTCTACTGCCTGATGAGTTTTTTAATAACTACAGTGTCCCGGAACCGCATCCGGATCAAATAAATACCATTTGATAAATGGCTGGTAAGGATCTCCTGTGTCGAGTACGATGATCCAATTCCAGTGTCCTTTTTAAGTACGAGCTGACCTGCAGAATTAAATATCTCATATCCCAATAAGGATGAGGCATCAGGCCACAATCGGAGGGTGATCCGGTCATGGAATGGATTGGGACTGATGAGGTATCCGTTTTCCTTTAGTGATGCGGGAAGTATCTCCGAATAACTATGTATTTCGTCTATGAAAATGTTGTTCTCATGATTGGTCGTATTCCTGAACTGGATCAGGAAAGGCGAATGGCCAGAAAGGGATTTGGTTATATTAACATGTTCCTTCCGCCATTGGGATACACCTGATGGGAAGAATTCGGAAGGATGGGGAATGTCCAGATCTCCAGTTGTCTGCAGTTCAGCACCCCATTTTTGATACACTGTCGTATACTGTTTTCCACAATCAGTCGATAAGAGGACGGTCAGTGTATCCGAGGTCAGATTAGGCGTGGACGCTGGGCTGGTGGTGACTGCTGAGACTTGGAAATCAAGGTATATGGAATCTGCAGGTTCAACTTTCAACAGTGGCGTGATCAGAGCATCCTGCTGTCCCAAAAACGTATAATTGAAATTATTCAACCACGCAGATGCCTGACCGATATAGGCCACTTTTGTCGTCCTTTCCCAGGTCACTGAACCATCTGGATTCAGCCTTGTCCATCCCGGGGGTGGGAATGAGGGATTTTCAAAACCTTCTTTCAATGGAAGGGTCAACAGCGGCGGGAATCCAAAGGTTTTTTGCGCGGTATCGTTAAGCGTATTTCCATCCATCGAGCCGTTGGGATCAGATAAAAAAACAGTGAGGTTGTGCTGTCCTTGTCCGGGCGTTACTGATCCGGGCAGAATGATTTTCGTTCCTTCCAATCTGGATAAAGTGCCCGACCAATTATTGACGAGGAAAGAACCGCCATCAATAGAATAGGAGATCTTGAGGGTCTTCAGCGTGTCTTTACCTGCATTAATCACGCTGATCTCCGGGGACAGGGTCGAACTGCATACGATATCATCAGGAGATAGGATGCGATCCAATACAGCGTCATTTTTTGCAAATTCAATGGTTTCAATGTCGATGTCATCGACATAAATATTGTTTCCAAAAGAATTGGTATTTCTAAACGTGAGTATGATGTTTCCGGTTTTTTTAAAAGGAGTCAGGTCAATAGTTTCTTTTCGCCATTCGGCTGCCGTAGGGATGAAAGAATTGGGGAAATAACCATTCCTAGTGGCTAATTCAGGCCCCCATTTCTTCCAGATTGATTGTTGGGTTTTTCCGCAATCCATGGAGACCAACAGTTCAAGGGTATCTTGGTGGTCGACGCTTTGGATGGCTGCTGCCACCCAGAATGATACATCTGCCGAATCCTTTCCCTGTATATCAAGCAAAGGAGAACGAAGGTCACCTTGTCTTCCCGGTTCATTCAGGTCGAAATTTTTGAAAATCGTGCTGCCATTTCCTGTGTGTGCCGCGTCATGACTAAGATTCCAATGGAAGGATGAAGTGCCGTCTCCAATGGATGTCCATCCGGATGGAGGAAACACAGGGTTTTCGAAACCTTCCAGAAGGGGCATGGCAGCAATTGCTCCGATCGAAATGATGACCGTGGCCGTGTCATTTGACTTGTTCAGGTCATTGCCATCATTGGGGTCTGATATGAAGATCCTGATCGTATCCGAACCCGGAGGTAAAGTAGTTAGCGGCAACGTGTAATTGATCTGCTGCGAGATATCCAGTATTCCGGTCCATGTTTGTGTTATGGGTGAACTTCCATTGACGCTTATTCCAATGTTGATCTTGTTGAGTTGTGTTGAACCCAGATTTCGTATGGTGATCTTAGGCTGAACATCAGGCGAACAGGAGCTTTCGCACAGGTTCGGTTCGTCGATGGAAACCAAGCGGGCGTCCAGTTCTAGATTTGGCCTGAGTCGGAAGGAAAGGATCTTCGTCTTCCATTCTGAATTGCCATCTCCATACATGGCAGTGAACCAGAAGAGAGAATCATCCAGAACATCGGGTACTATCTCACTGTAGTCTCCCCATCTGTTGCCAAATGTTCCCAGATCCTTGCCGATCACGGCATCTGTTTCAGCATAACTCATCAGGTTTAGAGGATCTGATTCGTTCCTTCCGGTGAAGGATATGGATGCATATCGTCCGATGCCACTATTGTTGTATGCCATAGCGATCTGACCGGAGCTGTTTGATGCGATCGCGCCCATGAAGCGATGAAGGGGTATGCCACCTGCACAATTCGCCGATTCCTGCGGGGAGAACGTTCCTTGCTGATGAACATTCCAACTCCCGGAAATATTCCTAAACTCATACCATCTAATTCCTGAAACAGCACTGCCTGTGGCATCCACCGTATGATCGGAAACGATCGACTGATAGGTTCCGAAATTGCGGTAATAAGGTCGATTCATGATCCTGTTGCTGATCACGTCATATCCATTTCCAGCAGGTGAGGGTGCACAATTTCGGGTAGGGCAGACCGTACTTTTGAATGGGGAAACTGCCAGGCTCTGTTCCACCTTTGCGAACGAACGTGTTGGATCATTGAAATCAACATGAAATGATATGATGCCCATACTGTCTACATCAGTGGGGCTGGAGGTGTAACTGTCGTCATTATAGTACAGAAAATATCCAGGAGTACCTGCTGGTGCAGGTGTATTGCCCAATAGGGAAACGGGACACATGGTATTGAATTTGTTGTCCGGGTCGGATAGTCGTATCCGTTGAACCTCTGGTGACGGATCTCCCGAGATCATTTTGAATTTATTGAAAGCCCATACCGAATTGCCGACATAGGAACTAGTGAAGTCCCGTGTCATTCCGTACCAGGCATCCTGCCAGTTCGCATACTTGGGGTAATCAGGGAAGAAACTGGCATCGGAGAATTCATAGACATACCATTGGCCGAGGGGGTCATTTGATTTTGTTACGGCAACTATGAGTGTGTTCACAGATGCGCCCAATTGGGCAGAGTCACCGAATTCCGTCATGACGTATCTGTCCGTCAACTGATCGTACCAGGTGATGCAGTCTCCGGCACCATTGAAACTGGTTCCTGGTAGCTGATCGAAATAAGCCAGGGGGCTCAAGGCATTACCGGATTTGTCGAATATGCGAAAATAAGCACTGCCGCCTGTGCCATTTACCATTTGGATGATATGATTCGGGCCAACGGAGATAGTCGGGTCGGCCGGAGAGATATTAGTGTAAGGGACACCCTCAAAATTTTTACCCAAGGCGCCTCCATCTCTTTCGATCCAGACATTTTTTTGTTGTTTAGGTATGGGTTCGTATACTTGGCCAGGGATATTTGTTAATAAAGGGATTCCGAAACCTTTCTGCAATAAAGGATCCTGCCCGAAGTGACGGCTTCCATAATCTGTGAAAATGAGGGGCTCAAGATCTCGGGCAAAGATCAGGCCTTTGCGATCTCTTGTGGGTACCAATGATGCGGTTTCGTTTGGGCCGGGTATCCAATTTCGAAGTGGGATGGTGGTTGCTGTTAGCTTGCCTTTTAATACCTGAGGTTGCTCCTGAACCTGTGACCTCACGATCAGGGGGAGGGCAAAGAATAGCAAAATCAGGATACGATTCTTCAGCATCTGCCGTAAGCTTTTATTATCTGTGGGCCCGGTAGGGCGGGAGAGTATACAAATTTACCCAGATTTCTTGTCTCATCCTCATGAACATTCCATACGGGAATCGCCGTGACTTCGGAAGTCACATCAATGCACCTGCTATGCAGGCACACATGAGGCAGGCGATGGTTCCACCAATGAGTGCCCTGATACCCAGTTCAGTAAGATTTTTCCGCTGGTGAGGTGCCAATTGGCTGATCCCTCCGATCTGAATACCTATGGATGCGAAATTGGCAAAGCCACAAAGGGCATAGGTGGTGATGATTATGGATTTAGGGTCTATGATGAGTCCGGCGGACTTCATTTTTCCAAAAGTGATGTAAGCCTGGAATTCATTGAGCACGGTTTTTTCTCCCAGTAATTGGCCCACTTGCAATACTTCCGCTTGGCCGACTCCTATAAGCCAGGCGATGGGGGCGAAAACATAACCAAAGATCATCTGCAGGGAAAGTGCCTGATAGTGGCCATCGCTGAATTTGGATATCAACGAATTGATTCCGGTATGATGGCCGATACTGCCTAATACCCAGTTGATCACATACATCATAGCCGTGAAAACGATGAGCATGGCTCCTACATTGACAGTGAGTTTCAGGCCTTCTGAAGTGCCCAGGGATAATGCATCAATGACATTTTCACCTAATCTTTCCTTGTTGATACGGATGTCCTTTTCGATCGTTTCGGTCTGAGGGAACATCATCTTGGACACCACGATGGCAGCTGGTGCACTCATGATGGATTGGCTGAGCATGTGCAGGGCGAAAAAATGTTGTTGACCGATATCGGTACCACCCAAAAAACCAACGTAGGCTCCCAGTACACTCCCGGCTGTGTTGGCCATACCGCCGATCATGACGCACAGGATCTCGCTTCGATTCATGGTTTCCAGGAATGGACGTACCATAAGTGGCGCTTCAGTCTGCCCAAGGAATATATTCGCCGCAGTGGATACGCTTTCCGCACCGGAGATCTTCAATTTGCTCAGCAAATAGGCGAAGAATCGAACGACGCCTTGCAGGATACCGAGGTAGTAGAGGACCGCCGATAATGCGGAGAAGAAGATGATGATGGGAAGTGCCTGAATGGCAAAGACATAACCCCAGCTTCCCGTTTGGTCAGCCAGTGGACCAAAGACGAACTCCGCACCTTTATGACCAAGATTGATGATCGTCACGAATTTCTCGGACAGCCACTGGATGAAGATCCTGAAAAAATTATATCTGCCCTGGGTCAGAACACCAATGGCAAAAGCCACTTGCGCTATTATACCGTACAGAACCAGCCGCCAGTTGATGGCTTTTCGATTATTGCTCAACAGATAGCATACCAGGATGAGGAAAAACATTCCCAAAATGCCTCTACCCAGGTTGACCATTGATTGTTCCATACCTTCAAAAAGGTTCAATTTGATGAACAATATACATCAAATATCAAGGCTGTAGGGCTTCAGAGACGAACTCTTGAACGGATCGAAAGGAAGACTTGATTGATGTCTTCTGATACATGCAAACGGAGGATCGCTGTTGTGTACATGCCCAGGAACAGGAAACTGCGTATGGCTCCGTCGATGAATAAATTCCCTATCTGTGGGATGAGATTGATGAACAGGAATATGACGATCCCCAGTAAAAAAGCTTTCAGATTTTTGCTGGAGAAGGGTTGAAGTCGGAAAAAGGACCACAGGAAAATAAAACGGAGGGTGTTGAAAATGATGATGGCCATGAGGCCGCCCCATGCAGGCCCCATCACACCCATGCGTATGGTCAGGAAATAATTGAATATGATGGAAGCCACGACGAAAAGCAGATTGGTGATCAAGTCCACCTTCCAGTATCTGGAGAGTACAAGAATCTGAGCGTTAAGACCCGTTCCCAGATCTATCAGTCGGGTTAAGCCCAACAAGACAAGCAATTGCGGGATCGGGCCATAAGTAGGCCCTAAAAAATGGACAATATTCTTGCCGTTCAGCAGTAAAGTTCCTAAAATGGCAATGGCTGCTATAAGCAGATTGAGCGCGGTTTTACTGTATAATCTTCCTATTTTCTCCATGTCCCTTTCCTTCCAGGCTATGGAAATTTGAGCCGTTGCAGCAGAGATGAGGCTACGTTGGGGGACATCCATCAGTGTGACCAGGTAGGTGGCGATTACAAAGATCGCCGTGTCCACCAATCCGCCTTTTGATTGGGAAGCGATGATTATGGTGTCATTCGTTTTCGCCAAAATATTCAGGATTGAGCTAAGGAAGAAGGAAAATCCGAACACGAACATTTTTCCGCTTAACCTGCGTGTAACTGAACTTTTACTGAATTTTATTGGGAATTCCCCTTTTTTCAACATCAATAAAAAGAGGGATAATGCCAATGCCCCATATATATAAACGTATATGTTGACGAAGATCTTGAATGTGGGAATGATCTTCCACATGAATAGGAGGATGAGTGCCGTTGTGATGATGCGTGAAAGGAATTCCTTCAAGAAATTGGTGAGCACCGTTCGTTGAAGGCTCCACGCGTAAGCCTCCATGAGGTTGAAGAATGCCAGTGATATGGTGAATGGGTAGATCAAATAGAAATAATCAAGAAAAAGTGGGGATCTGCTGCCGAATTTTCGAAGGAGGAAAGGTTGGGCCATAGGCACAAGGATGCTGAATATGATGCATCCGGTCAGAACCAATATCAGGGTGATCGTCGGGAGGTCGTTCTTCCGCTCAGGCAGGTAAGATCGATAGAAAGGGAAGAATTTGAAGGTTATGTTCAGGCTTCCTAACGTGCATGTCGTGGAGAAGAGGATGGCTACATCGAGGAGTAACCTGGTCAATCCGAATTCTTCGGTCCGGAAATATCTGGTGTCGGGGAACAGTTTCAGGATGTTGATGGCTCCTATAATGAATCCAGCATAGATGAAAAGAGATGAATAAATACTTTGTTTCCTTATGGAACTCATGCAGCGGGATTGATGTTGTAAAAATAAAAGAATTAGCCGTTCCTCGCCTAAATCATCTATAGAATGATCCATTCAGGAGGAAAAAGGTCGCTGGTGTCGTTCTTTGATGTGGCAAACCATTTTGCAGGAGCTATTACCAATTTCCCGGGCTGGGCATTAAGCCAGGCTGCCCACCAACTGAAACTGCTGTTGGCTATGATATGATGACGACATTGCTGCATGAGGTAGAAATCCTCTATGGCGGAATGGCTTGATACGCCGGTTATGAATTCATGGGGAAGATCGGTCCTGACATGGGTTTTCACCCAGTTTATGTCGTCGGAGAAGAATTTGACCTCTAAACCCTGATGTTCAACTTTCATGCGGGCCAGTGCGGAATTGAAGTAATCACCATCGAGTAGGCCATTGTACTTCAAAGCTTCCTTGCTCGTATAATCGCCACGTCGGATATGTACGGAAACAGTATGGTTTTCTCTGAATGAATTGCCCAATTCTTTGACTCCGCCCAGATATTCATCTTTAACCCTGAACTGTTCGTGGATAGTTTCTTTTATTTCGTAGAAGTATTTCCAACTTTGCCAATATCCCTTCAGGTAGGATCCATCCCGAGCATCCTGAAAATGAGGGTCGGCCTTGAAATGGGGCTCCTTGTAGTATCCGCGCCTGTGGGCTGGCAGAAGTTTGAGCATGGCCCTTTTGGCCAACGATGATTCACGGTAAGGTTGCGTCTCTTCGAATGTTGCTGGAATGATGTTGGTGTTCAGTTTTGTCAATTCGAAACCACGTGAAGGGTCTTTTCCCATGTCTGCCAGGTCCAGTTTCAGGACGGTTTCATGCTTCATGGCCAAGCTCAGACCCGCTGCATATTGGAACATCTGATTTCCCATTCCTCCTATGATCCGGGTTATGATCATTTTTTTCTGGCTATGACATGTATTCCGTAGGCCAAAAGTTCATTTGAGCCGCGATCTGATGCAGATAATCTCTGTAAGGTGAAAAGCACCGCGTGCATGAAGATCTTTTCCAGGATGTTGACGCGCTTGGTCGTGTAGGTTTTAGCCACGTGTTTTATCCTGCGGATCTCTTGTGCGATGTATTCGAAATAGTTTCCGTTCATGGTCAATTCCTGTATGTCGAATCCGGTATTGATCAGATGGTGTTCATAATAGAAACGATTGAACCCCGTGGAGAAATGATAGGGCGCAAAGTGGGTGAGACTGGCAAACGGTGCTGTGAGTATCATTAAACCGCCAGGACGAAGTATGCGATGCAGTTCACGGATGGCCGATACGGGATCTGGGATGTGTTCGAATACTTCAGTGCAAAGCACCACATCGAAAGAAGCCTCTTTCACGGGAATCGAGGTGATGTCGGATACAATGTCTATTCTGGAGTTATCCCAGGTTCCGGTTTGAAGGCCGACGCTTCCCGTTCCGGTGTATTGAGCGAAGTCCTGAGATACATAATCCAGATGAGTGCAGAATTTCCTGAATGGACATTCTCCCGCACCGGCGTCCAACAACCTACTACCTTCAGGTATTTTTTTCAAAGTTGATTCCAGCCACGCGACCCTGTTTGATTCGTTTGTGGTTCCTGTTTTGAACATATCAGCGAGGTGTTATTCTGATGCAATCATTTTCAATCCTGAACTGAAGGTCGGGTTTTTGTTGAGAAACGAAATCCTTCAACCCTTCTATCGTAGGATAATCATCCTTGCCGATGAACAACCTGGCATCATCGATATATATGACATGTTGGAAAGGAGATCTGAAAATGGATTCCAATTCCTCCATCACGGGACATTCCTTGTCACCTTTCGCCGTAATCCCACCGGAATAGTGGCCATCCAGCCAGAATAAAGCCGGACCTTTCAATTGAGGAATCAATGTTTTCAGTTCGCTGCCGCTGTCGCCTTGAATGAGTTTGATCTTTCCCATTTTGGAGAACCTTCTCAGTGCCCGATGGTGGAAGATGGGACTGAGTTCTATGGAATAAAGTTGATCGAATTCAGGATAAAGCATATACAATGTGTCACCCAGATAGGTTCCTGTCTCAACTAGGATTGAGATTTTGTATGTCTTCAGGGCATCCCTTAGAGCATCATGTTTGGATTGGTAGGATACAGGCAATGGTTTTCCATTCTTCTTCCATTCCGCATCAGCATCCGAATAATATTTTTCCCATATAAGCCTTTCCAGTTTTCCGGGAAGTAAAGCCAGTATCGTGCGCCAGTGATTTTTCATTTCTCAATATTTTCTGAACCAATAACAGCCACAGGCATATTCCTGTTTTGACACCATTTCCGGATCTGCATTGATGATCAATCCGCCGCTATCCGGTATCATGGAAAATTCCATCAAATTCAACGTAGAAAAATATTCCATGATCTGCAAATGACTATAGACCCGGTGTGCATTGAAAGCGATTTTGGGTTTGCCGACAGGAGTAACGAATAGGAGATCCCCTCCAGTCTTCAAAACACGAATAAGCTCTCTGATAGCCTTGATGTCACCTCCGGGATCGATCGGATCACCGTATCTCCCAAGACCTATATGTTCCACGGTATGCATGCAGGAAAGTGAAGGTATGGAGCCATCCGCAAATGGTAAAGCCAAAAGATCCGCTGATTCCGATTCCAGGCCGGAAAGGCTGATCTCTGCTGGACGATAATCATAGAACTTCACGGGTATGAATGCTGATACGATGGTGCTGAAACTTAAAATCGAGGAAATGTCGACGTGGTATTCAGGCTTGTTTGTGGCCAGAATGCGTGCAGCCCATGCTGGATGATAGATATAATGCTGGTCAAATGGAGTTGTACTGATACGATCATCAAGGCAAGGATACATCTCTGACCATTTCACGGTAAACCGGTTATCCTTTACTCTACGGTATCGAACGAATTCGGAGATATAGCCAAAGATCCTGGCGATCCTTTGTGGGAATCTGATCAGCAGCCCCTTGACCACCTGTATGGATTTGTCTGCAAGGTACATGCAGTTATGGTTTTAGAGCTGCTAAAGTAATGGTTTCAACTTCAAATGGCTTTCTGCAATCTCCTTTCACTTGATACAAGACATGAAAAAAGCAGGCAAAGCCTGCTTTTGAAAGATTTTTTGCGAAATCTCAAATATGCGATTCGATCTTTTTGACGAAATTGATCTTAGGTTGAGCTCCAACGAGTTTGTCCACTACCTTGCCGCCTTTGACAAAGAGGATCGCAGGTATGGATGTGATGCCATAATTCATGGACAACTGCGGATTATGATCCACATTTACCTTTCCTACGTTCACCTTACCATCATATTCTTTGGAGAGTTCGTCAACGATCGGACCGATCGCGCGGCAGGGACCGCACCATTCAGCCCAGAAATCGATCACGGATAATTTATCAGAACTGAGCACTTCATTCTGGAAATTGCTGTCAGTGAATTCTTTGGCCATTAGTGTTTGATTTTATGTTTGTACTGCAAAATTCGTCTTTCTTAATCACAAAATCCAATCCAACATCCACCAACTGATGTTTTGACATCAATTTGGTGCCGCAACCTGCACATTTACCTCAAAATCAGGATTTTCTTCAAGGAAAACAGACATTTCGTCATTCATTTCGAAACCTTTGTCTTGGGGTGCCAGCAGCATGACCTTGAGGTTCTGTTTAGGCTCATTGACGGTGATCCGCAGACTACCCTTACCTGGATTTTGCTTTACATTGGATTCCAGGAATTCAACATGTTGTGGTAAGAGTAATTTAGGATTGATGCTTAGCTGTACCTGTCTGGTCATGGTTTTTTTGATGTTTTCCAGTAGGCATATGTCCGCAACCCGGAAATTCCATTCATTTCTACTTTCCCATTTTTCGAATTTCCCGGTTAGGTAAAGGCAATTGCCCACTTCGAAATAATTCGCATAGCGAATATATACATCACCGAAAAGCGTAATATCGAATTTTCCGGTGAAGTCTTCCAGTGTCAAAACCCCATATTTCTTCCCGGCACGGGAGATCTTATGTTGCCCCGCCGCCACCAACCCGGCCAGACGGAATGGCCTGAAAGGATTGGGTTGCTTTTCAACAAACTCTTTGAACTCGTTGAATTCTGCGACCGGTGTTATACCATAATGCCGCATTTCGAATCGATAATTATCCAGTGGATGCCCACTCAGGAACATGCCGGTCACATCTTTTTCCTTGTCCAATAGTTCGATCAATGGCCAAGTTGGACAATCCGGGATCTTGGGAGGAGGAATTTCATGCATGACGGGCAGGTCTCCGAAAAGTGTATTGGATACATTGGAGGTTTGCGATTGCCAAATGTTCCCGAATTTGATGATCTTCTCGAGTCCAGTGGTCATGTCACCTTCTGGTACATGAAAATATTGAGCACGGTGTAGGGCAGGGAAGCATTCGAATGCACCGGAAACGGCAAGGCTTTCCAAAGATTTTTTATTGACCGCCCTTTGATTGATTCTTCGGATAAGGTCGAAGATGTCCTTATAAGATCCTTTTTTCTGTCTTTCTTCAATAATACCTTCTACGGCGGCCTCACCCACACCTTTTAGGCCACCCAGTCCGATTCGTATCTCCCCCCGGGCATTTACGGCGAATCCCTTGAGTGACTCATTTATGTCGGGCCCCAGTACTTTCAATCCCATGCGTTTGCATTCTTCCATGAAGAAGGTGATCTTATCGATGCTGCCTGCATGGTTGAGCACGGCGGCCATGAAGATAGCTGGGTAATGCGATTTCAGATATGCGGTCTGATAGGCCACATAGGCATAGCAGGTGGAATGTGATTTGTTGAATGCATATTGAGCGAAGGCCTCCCAATCGGTCCAGATCTTTTCCAACCTGTCCTGAGCAAATCCTTTTGCTCCGGCACCCTGCATGAACTGGCCTTTCATCTTGTCCAGCACTGACCTTTGTTTCTTGCCCATTGCCTTTCTCAGCACATCCGCATCACCCTTGCTGAAACCTGCGAGTTTCTGAGCCAGCAGCATCACCTGTTCCTGATATACCGTGATGCCATAGGTTTCCTTTAAGTATTCCTCCATCTCCTGGAGATCATAGGAAATGGCTTCCCTTCCATGTTTACGATCGATGAAGTTTGGGATATAAGCTAAAGGACCGGGGCGGTATAGCGCGTTCATGGCGATCAGGTCGTCAAACTTGTCCGGTTTCAGTTCGCGAAGGTATTTTTGCATGCCCGGACTTTCGAACTGGAAAGTACCTATGGTTTCTCCTCGCTGATAGAGTTGGAAAGTCTTCTCATCATCCAACGGTATCTTATCTATATCAATTGTCACACCGTGGTATAGGTGGATCAGTTCCAATGAGGTTTTTATGATGTTCAGTGTCTTCAAACCAAGGAAGTCCATCTTGATCACCCCAGCCTCTTCGATCACGCTACCTTCGATCTGTGTAACCCAAAGACTCGAATCCTTTGCGGTGCAGACAGGTAGCAGATCGGTGAGGTCCTGTGGCGCAATGATGATTCCTGCTGCATGTAAACCGGTATTTCGAACAGATCCCTCAAGGATCTCCGCTTCATGCATCACCCTGCTGCGCAGATCGTTCTCATCGTTATAGATCTCTCTGATTTTTTTGACGTTTTCCAGATCGTCGGAAGAAAGCTGTTCCTTTTCTTCCAGGCTTCCTTCGCCTTTTAAGTTCCCGTGCAGAACGCGTTTGAGGGAAATTCCGGGTTTGTCCGGAACCAATTTGGCAAGGGAATTGCTTTCGACGAGCGGCAGGTCCATCACCCTCGCAACATCCTTGATGCTCATCTTTGCTGCCATGGTTCCATAGGTGACTATCTGGGCAACCTGATTGCGGCCATACTTTTCCACCACATAATCTATCACCTTTTGCCTCCCTTCATCGTCAAAATCCGTATCTATATCGGGCATGGACTTTCTGTCCGGATTCAGGAATCTTTCGAAGAGGAGGTTGTATTTGATCGGGTCGATATTGGTTATGCCGATGCAATAGGCTACAACGCTCCCTGCTGCTGAACCCCGACCCGGTCCGATGAATACTCCGATCTCCCTCCCTGCACGGATGAAATCTGAAACGATGAGGAAATATCCGGCGAAGCCCATGGTACGTATGGTGAAAAGCTCGAAGCGGATCCTTTCCTCGGTCTCGGGAGTCAGGTCGATGTACCGTTTTTTCGCACCTTCCCAGGTCAGGTGTTCAAGGTATTCATCCTGGGAGGAGAAGTTGGATGGTACGGGAAAATGGGGGAGGAGGATGTCCCGCTTGAGGTCAAGAAGTTCTACCTTGTCCACGATCTCGTTGGTGTTGTCGATGGATTCTTCCAGATTTAGGAAGGCTTCCTTCATTTCACTCGTTGTCTTGAAGTAGAATTGGTCGTTGGGGAAGGCAAAGCGTTTGTTCTTGACAAGTACATCATCGTCCGTGAACTCTCGGAGAGCAGGGGTGGCTACTTTTTCCCCGGTGTTGATGCAGAGCAGGATATCGTGCGCGTTGAAATCGCTCCGATCAACATAATGTGAGTCGTTGGAGGCTATGACCTTGACTTTGTACTTCCTGGCGAATCGAAGAAGCACCTCGTTCACCTTATCCTGTTCGGCCATGCCATGCCGCTGCAGTTCGACATAATAATCTTCCTGGAATATATTCAGCCACCATTTGAATTCGTTCTCTCCCTCAGCTTCCCCCTTTTTCAATATGGTCTGGGGTACCAATGCACCCAGGCAGCAAGTGGTGGCTATCAGTCCCTCATGGTATTTATGAATGAGTTCCTTGTCGATCCGCGGATATTTGCTGTACATGCCTTCTATGTACCCGATGGAAGTCAGTTTTACCAGATTCCGATATCCTTGTTCATTCTTCGATAGGAGAACCTGGTGGTGTCTGGGATCTTTCTCCTCTTTGGAGAAATTTTTTCTGTGTCTGTTCTCCGTAATATAGAATTCGCAGCCTACGATAGGCTTCACTTTAAGGGGACTTTTCTTGTCTTGGGGATCCACCCGGTGCTTATATGCCTCTGCAACGAATTGGAAGGCGCCGAACATGTTGCCATGGTCAGTGATGGCAAGCCCGGGCATATTATCCTTTATGGCTTTTTTGTACAAGGCATCAATGCTTGCCGCACCATCGAGGAGGGAATACTGGGTATGGACATGAAGGTGAGAGAATCTGCTCATGATACGGCCGGTCCGGTAAAGACGGACAACAAAGTTCGGAATTTCGGTGCCGACCTCGTCAGGCTATTTTTCCACAGCATTTGGCATCTACATTCAGATACAAGGGGTTAACTTGTGCATAATCCATGAGCCCGTGCATAGATTTTTCTTTTTTCTACTCATTCCCCTGATCTTGGCCAGCTGCCGGATTTCCAGAACTTCTAAGTATCATCCATCAAATTCGACAAATCCACCAGTTACCTCGAAACCTGCTACCGGTTTGGAAGGGTATGACGAGAACCTTTTCCGGTATGCCATTTTGATGGGAGTGGAAGTGGAGCATTTGGAAAATAAAAAGTTATATCAAGGGATCATGGAATGGTGGGGGACGCCTTACCGTTTCGGAGGTAGCGATCATCAGGGAGTTGATTGCTCCTACCTCACTCAGACCCTCATTTCATCCGCTTATGGTCTAAACTTGCCCAGGATCTCAAAAGACCAATGGGCGTCCTCTGATCGGATCAGGAAGGAGGATTTACGTGAAGGTGATCTGGTTTTTTTCCAAATTAATGGAAATATTTCCCATGTGGGTATTTACCTTCAGAACCATCGGTTCGTCCATGCGTCTACATCCCAGGGCGTCATGATCAGCAATCTAGATGATGGCTATTGGCAAGAGCACTTCGTTGGATGTGGACGTCCACGGACCGTCAGTTTGCCCGATACACATTGACCGGTCAGTTCAATTTTCGGGATTTCACATATAACTCAGGATCAACGGTAACACTGGTGATCTTTTTTTTCAGTTTTGTGGTTGTCCACGACGTTCCCGTTTCTAACCATTGTGCAAGTCCACCATCGATGCTCACCCTGACCGGGGCATCATAATCCGGAATACATTCAGCCCATCGATAGATCAATCTTTTACCTTTCAACCGATATTCCAGTACTGGGATCCTGGTCTGCCGCAGGTATTGGTCGAAGAATTTCGAAAGGTCACGGCCCGAAAGGCCACTCCAGAATTTCTCGATATCTGAAGTATTCACCATTTGATGGTAATATTTACGGTTCATCTCACGAAGTCCCATGCGGAATTTTTCATCATCACCTACGATCTGCCTGATATAGTGGATCAGATTCCCACCTTTGTAATACATATCTCCCGAACCCTCCGCATTGACACCGTACGCTGGGATGATCGTCGCGTTATTGACGATCAATTTGCGGGTACCCTTCACATAGTCATTGCCTGCCTGAGTGCCGAACATGCAGGAGGTAAAGATGGTCTCACTGTAATTGGTGAATCCCTCATGGAGCCACATATCTGCGAGGTCGTTTGAAGTGATGTTGTTCCCGAACCATTCATGACCGCTCTCATGCACGATGATGAAGTCCCACTTGAGTCCCCAACCACTGCCGGAGAGGTCTTTTCCCAAGTAGCCGTTCGCATAACCATTTCCGTAACCTACGGCACTCTGATGTTCCATACCCAAATGGGGTGATTCCACGAGTTTATATCCATCCTCGTAGAAGGGATAGGGGCCGAACCAGTGTTCGAAACATTTCAACATGTCCCTGGCCTGTATGAATTGGACTTTCGCTTTCTCGAGATTGTAGTCCAGCACCCAGTAACTGCAATCGAGCGGACCTTTCTCTCCGGAAAAAGTTTCCGTGAATTGGGTATACTTACCTATGTAGGGGATGATGTTGTAATTATTGATGGGATTCTTGACTTCCCATCTCCAGGTGGTCAAACCGGGCGGTCCGGAAGTTCTGGCGGTCAACCGTCCATTGGCCACTGCAACCAGCGTGTCCGGTACGGTCATGGATAGTGACGCTCCCATATCGGGTTCATCACTCTGGTGATCCTTGCAGGGATACCATACGCTTGCACCCAAGGCCTGGCAAGCGACACTCATCCAAGGCCTTCCCATCCTGTCTTTGGTGAAAATCCAACCGCCATCCCAAGGTGGTCGTACGGCAATACGGGGTAAGCCGTGGTAAAAAAACCGAAGGTCGGCAGGTCTGTCTGCTCCGATATGCACGTGCCAGGCATTCCCCTCCCGATCAAATAGATATCTTTTCCCATCCGGTGAAAGAATGCTGTCGATGGAAAGGGGCTCCTGCAGATCTATTTGCATGATATCGCCGCTACCCGTCCATTTTATGGAGATCCTGGAAATTCCACTGATGGTGAATTGCTTGTAATCCGGGGTTACGGAGATATCGTATCGCTGTACATCCCAGAAAGATCGTTCTGGGCCTATGGAACCTCGAAGCGTGTCTGCATGGGTGTAAGTTTTCATGTTCTCCTGCGCAGTTACCCAGTTAGAACTCAGGAAAGTGAGGGAAATGATCAGGGCATGGATGCCAGTCCAATTCGTTCGTTTAAGTTTGGAGGGAATCATGCTCAGGATTTACTTTTGGAGATGACCGATGGCAGAACTAATATAGCAGGTATGCTGCACAAGTCAAGGGATTTCTTCAGTGGGTGGGTCTTCTTCCTTTTGATGACTTTACTCATATGCATCTCCTGTAACCGTTCCTCGGGCGACGATCCAAGGGTTTTCAGGTATAACCAGCCTGAAGGAATAGGTACGCTTGATCCTGCCTTCGCCAAGAGCCAACCCGTCATGTGGGCCGTGCATCAATTATACAGCACCCTGGTGGAGATCGACACCGGTTTACATATCGTTCCATCCCTTGCTAAAAATTGGGATGTATCTGCTGACAAGCTATCGTATACCTTTCATTTGCGAGATGATGTGTGGTTTCAAGATAGTCCGGTCTTCCCGGAAGGGAAAGGCCGTAAACTCATCGCATCCGACGTGGTGTATAGTTTTGGGCGCATCATCGATCGATCCGTGGCCAGCCCGGGAGCCTGGATCTTCAATGGACGAGTGGATACCTTGAACCCTTTCATTGCCTTGGACGATTCCACTTTTCGTATCAACTTGTTGAAGCCTTTTCACCCGATCCTGGGTATCCTATGTATGCAATACTGCTCCATTATCCCACATGAGGCGGTAGAAGGTTATGGTCTCGATTTCAGACGTCATCCCGTAGGAACCGGCCCATTCGCCTTTTCTGCTTGGGAGGAAGGGCAAGCCTTGATCCTGATCAAAAATCAGAGATATTTCGAAAGAGATTCCACCGGGGCAAGACTTCCCTATTTAGAAGCTATCAAAGTCACCTTTTTAGATAGCAAGTCGTCCGAGTTTCTGGCTTTCCAGCATGGGAGGCTCGATTTCGTGAATGATATAGATGCCAATTTCAAAGACGAGATTCTGACCCGCAAGGGGGAATTGAAAAAGGATTGGCAGGGCAGGATCGTACTGCAGAAGCACCCTTACCTGAATACGGAATACCTGGGCATACAAGTGGATTCTTCCGGTATGGGCTCGGCACTTGATCCGCTCAAGAAGCGGCAGGTCCGTCAGGCGATCAATCACGCCATCGACCGAAGGAAGATGATGCTTTACCTTCGGAATTCAATCGGAACTCCGGCTGAATTTGGATTTATACCAGAGGGAATGCCGGGATTTGGCGATCATCCGGTGAGGGGATATGAATTTGATCCGACCAAAGCGAGGAACTTGTTGGCTGCAGCCGGATTCCCCGGTGGCAGGGGACTTCCCATCATTCATCTTTTGACCATACCCATCTATGCGGAATTAGGAGCTTTCGTGGCCAGGCAATTGGAGGAAGTGGGTATTCCAGTTCAGGTTGAGGCCGTTCAGAGGGGAACCTTGCTTGAAATGATATCGAAGGGTCAGGCACCTTTTTTCAGGGCGAGTTGGATCGCAGACTATCCTGATGCAGAGAACTATCTTAGTGTTTTTTATGGACTCAATCCGGCGCCCCCGAATTATACTCACTATAAAGACCTGGTTTTCGACAGCCTGTACCGTGCTGCCGTTCAGGAGCCGGTAGACAGTGTTCGGCATCAAATGTATGTTCGTATGGATCAGCGGGTCATGGACAATTCTCCCGTTATTCCGCTTTGGTACGATATGGCCATCCATCTCGTCAAGCCAGGAGTTGAGCATTTTCAGCCCAATGCCATAAATCTTCTAGAACTTAGAAAAGTTAAAAAGCAGTAGATCTGTCTTTTGGCAGCTATTTTTTCAACTTATCCTTGAATACCTTCTCGAACTTCTCCAGTTTTGGCCTGATAACGAAGTAACAATATGGCTGGTTGCCATTTTGATTATAGTAATTCTGATGGTAGTTCTCGGCTGGATAAAAATTGGTGAATGGTTCAATGGCGGTTATGATGGGTTTGTCCCAGGCTCCGCTTTTACTCAGTTCTTCCTTGTATTTCTCTGCCTTCAATTTTTGTTCATCCGTATGGTAGAAGATGACACTGCGGTATTGTGGACCCACGTCATTACCCTGGCGATTGGGTGTAGTGGGGTCGTGCGTCTGCCAGAATACCGACAGGAGTTCATCCACGCTGATCTTGGATGGGTCATATTCTAATTGGCAGACTTCGGCATGGCCCGTATTTTTTTCGCAGACCTGCTCATAAGTGGGATTCACGACGTGGCCTCCGCTATATCCGCTGGTGACCTTGATCACGCCTTCCAATTGTTGAAAGACGGCTTCCGTGCACCAGAAACATCCGGTGCCAAAAGTGATGGTTTCCGATTTTACATTCATTGTTTTGAGATTCTTGTTGGATTTGTCATCTGGCTTTTTCATCTCTTTCTGTGCACAGGATTCACCCAGGATCAGGAAGAGGGAAATGCCGAAAAGTACCAGTTTCATGGTGGATGATTGAATGAGCGGCAAAGTTCTGAAATCTTCCGTGAATCAAAGTGAAAGGAATGCTAAAAGCGTGTCCATTTTGTCATTCCAAAGTAAATAACATCCCGTTAGGCCAGAAAGTTCAATTGAAGGAATCGCTGTACTTTTGCAACCCATCATCAGCGACATGAGATTCTTCCCTGCTTCGGCAGACATCCAGTTGGAATTCGACAAGGTCAAGTCTCTGCTTGTCCAGCATTCCCGTTCGGCATATGCCCGGGAGAAGGCTGACATTCTGCGTGTCCATACCCGCAAGGACTTCATCGAGAACGATCTTCGCCAGACTCACGCCTACCTCACCCTTACACAGGCTGGGCTCTCTTTCCCCGACGATCAGGTGCTGAATCTTTCCCGCGAATTGAAACTGCTTGGTATACCTGGTGCCCTTCTCCTGGGTGAAGATTTCGTTCAGATCAGGCGACTGGCCAATCAGACCGGGCAGATCTTCCGCTGGTTCGATGCCGACAGAAAAATCGCTTACCCATACCTGTTCAAGGTGATCAGCAGCCTCTCTTATGAAAAGGCGATCGTAGCCCAGATCGATGCCGTCCTTGATGAAATGGGCCAAGTGAAGGATGATGCCACCCCGGAATTGGCTTCCATTCGAATCAGCCTCAACCGGAGAAGGAATGAACTCCGCCGTCTTTTTGAAAAAACCGTACAGAAACTGACCAAGGCAGGATTCACCGCCGACATCGAGGAAGCTTTCCTCAACGGAAGAAAGGTGGTGGCCATCTTCGCGGAGCACAAGCGTCAGGTGAAAGGCATATTACACGGAGAAAGTGATACCAGAAAGACGGCTTTCATTGAACCAGAAGAGACTATTGAACTGAACAATGAAGTGTTTTCCCTGGAAAACGACGAGAGAGCTGAGGTGCAACGTATCCTGCGCACGCTAACGGCTACTTTGTACCGTTATGCACCATTGCTTAAAGCCTATCATGACGCATTGGGTGAATATGATCTCATTCGCGCCAAAGCCAGACTCGCTTCAGACATGAACGCGGTCATGCCCAACATACAAGATAGCTCTGCGGTGAATCTCTTGAAGGCATTTCACCCTTTGCTTCTACTGTACAATCGGAAATTGGCCAAGCCAGTCATGCCCGTTGATCTTTCACTCGATGAGAAAAACCGTATTCTGGTCATCTCCGGACCCAATGCGGGTGGAAAGACCGTAACCCTCAAAACCGTTGGGCTTCTCCAACTCATGGTTCAGGCCGGACTACTTGTTCCCGTCCATCCGGATTCCACCTTCGGGATCTTCAAGCAGTTGATGATTCACATCGGTGATACACAGAGTCTGGAATTCGAACTGAGCACCTATAGCGCACACCTGAAGAACATGAAGCATTTCATGGAGGCCGCAAATGGTCGGACCCTCTTCTTCATCGATGAATTAGGTAGCGGAAGCGACCCCAATCTGGGAGGCGCTTTCGCAGAGGTCTTCCTCGAAGAATTGTTACATAGACATGCATATGGTATTGTTACCACGCATTATCTCAACCTCAAAGTAATGGCCAATAAGACGCCCGGAATCGTGAACGGAGCCATGGCCTTTGATGAGCGTAGCTTGATGCCCCTTTACCAGTTGAATGTTGGTAAGCCCGGTAGTTCATACACTTTCTCCATAGCGGAGAGGATCGGGTTGGAACGACGCCTTATCGACAGGGCAAGGCAATTGGTCAATGAGGATCATTTCAAACTCGACAAACTCCTGAACCGAACGGAACAGGACATGCGTGCGATAGAACAAAAGGAGAGGGCTCTGCAGAAAATGATACGGGAGAATGAAAAGTTGAAGAAGGAGATGGAACGGGTGATGGATAAGGAGCTTCACGAACAGCAGGTGGAATTGCTCAGGCAGCAGAACCAGATCACTCAAGAACGCATCGCCTACCTGAAAGATATGGAACGCAAACTCAAGCAGCTCGTGTTCGACTGGCGGAGGACGGAAAACGAAGAGGAGAAGAAAGACCTCATGAAACAACTGCATGCCATGCTGTTCAGGCAGAAAGAGAAACAAGTGGCTGAAAAGGTGAAAAAGAAACTTGATTCCAGATATCTGGAAGTGGGAGGGGAGCCGAAGTCCGGTGACAAAGTCCTGATGCGCAAGAACCACCAGGTGGGTACACTAAAGGAGATCCGTGGTAAAAAAGCCATTGTGCAACTCGGGGCCATGCCCATCACTATCGATGTATCCGAGCTTTTAGTAGTGGTGGAAAAACCTCAAATGCTAACGGAAGAAGGTCCCCGTTGAGCTGAACTCCAATTGTGCTCAACCCTTTTTTTCTTTTCCCTCGATTCCCTTTAAATTGAGTACTTACCAACTCTGGCTGAGATGCATCATTTCTTGAAACAGAACCCCATTGCTTTTTTATTTTTCGCCCTCTTGTTTTTGATGATCACATCATGCAAGTCATCCCTTTCCGGAGATGTGGAATGGCCGGCAGTTGGAGGTGGAAAGCAAAACCTGCATTATTCTCCACTGGAACAGATTGACACCACGAATGTGGCAACGCTTTCTCCGACCTGGACCTATGAAACCGGCGATGCGGATACGGTGAATCATTCCCAGATCCAATGCAACCCTTTGATCATAGACGGGACCTTGTATGGAGTGACACCCAAATTGAAGCTTTTTGCACTCGATGCTGCCACCGGGATCAACAAATGGACATTCGATCCTTACGATACCACCCAAGGCAATGTGAACATTCCTGAAGCATTCAACAATTGCCGCGGCATTGCCTATTGGAGCGGTGGAAATGAAAAGAGGATAATCTATACCGCCGGATCCAATCTGATCTCCATTGATGCTTTTTCCGGTAAGCCGGACACCGCCTTCGCCAATAAAGGAAGGCTGGACCTGCATGAGGGACTGGATAGGGACGTAAAGGATCTTTTTGTTGATGCTACCTCCGCAGGTATGGTTTGGAAGGACCTCATCATCATCGGTTCTCGGGTTGATGAAGGGCCCGATGCGGCACCAGGACATATCCGAGCGTTCAACGTCCGTACCGGAAAGAGGGAATGGATTTTTCATACCATTCCTCAACCTGGAGAACCTGGACAGGAGACTTGGGATGATCCCAATGCCTGGAAACGGATTGGAGGTGCCAACAACTGGAGCGGTATGAGCCTTGATGAACAACGGGGTATTCTTTTTGTGCCTACAGGATCAAGTTCATTTGATTTTTACGGTGGAAAACGCAAGGGCAGTGGTCTGTATGCCAATTGCCTCCTGGCTCTGAACGTGAATACGGGCAAATTGATCTGGCATTTTCAAAGTGTACACCATGACGTTTGGGATCGCGATTTCCCATCTCCACCAATGATGGTCACAGTTTTGCGAGAAGGGAAGAAAGTGGATGCTGTTGCACAGACATCCAAGACCGGATTCATTTTCCTGTTCGATCGGGAGACCGGTAAACCCTTGTATCCGATCGAAGAGAAACCCGTGCCGATGGATACCAAGCTAGTGGGAGAGAAACTCTCACCCACCCAACCCATACCTCTCAAACCGGCACCACTCGTAAGACAAGCATTGCCTGAATCTGAACTTAATGATCTTGTACCGGATTCATCATACCAAAAGATCCATCGCCAGTGGGCGTCTTCCCGCAAGGATCACATGTTCGCTCCCCCTTCGACCGAGGGTACAATTATCTTTCCAGGTTTCGATGGAGGCGCGGAATGGGGAGGGCCGGCCTTCGATCCCGCAACCGGATTGATGTACGTCAACACTAGTCAGATGCCCTGGATCCTGACCATGTTGGAAAGAGCACAAGCGCCGGAAAAAGAGGATTATGGTAAGGCTGGTCAAAGACTCTATAAGCAATATTGCATGGCTTGCCATGGCCCGGACCGAAAAGGTTCAGGAAATTATCCAGCCATCGATACCGCTGCAAAAAAATACAATGAGTCCTCCCTTTCACAACTCATTGCCGGGGGGAGGCGCATGATGCCGGGTTTCAAACAATTGAAAGCAGTAGAGAAAACTGCAATCATGGCTTATATACTCGGGAAAACCGAGATGAATGAAGTGAGGTTCCCTCCCCAGCCGGTGGACAGTTTTCATAGTTTGCCTTATACGATGACCGGTTACAATAAATTCCTGACCCCTGAAGGTTATCCAGCCGTCAAACCCCCCTGGGGAAATCTCAATGCTGTCGATCTCAATACCGGGGAACTGTCCTGGAAAGTGACCCTGGGTGAGTACCCCGAATTCGCTGCAAAGGGAATCCAGACCGGTACTGAAAATTATGGTGGCCCCGTGGTAACGGCAGGAGGGATCCTGTTCATAGCCGCAACCCGTGATGGCAAGATCCGCGCCTTTAATAAACGTACAGGCAAGTTGCTTTGGTCATACGATCTTCCTGCTCCGGGATACGCTACACCATCGGTATACAGCGTGAAAGGTCGACAATACCTCGTCATCGCCTGTGGAGGAGGAAAACTCCGTACTAAAAGCGGTGGTAAATACATGGCTTTCGCTTTACCTTCAAAATAATGATGATGAAGAACGCGCGACATATCGCAACGTCTTTTTTGTTCTCCCTTTTCCTGATTTTATTTGTCGGTCGTGTACAGGGACAGTCGAAGAATGTATTGTGGTATCGGCAACCTGCTGCCAAATGGTATGAAGCCTTACCAGTAGGGAACGGCAGAATGGCTGCCATGGTTTTTGGACGGACCGATCGGGAACGTATACAGTTCAATGAGGAATCCCTATGGGGGGGCATGAGATATGACGACATCAACCCGGGTGCGCATGAATTTCTGCCCAAAGTGCAACAACTGTTGGTGGCGGACAGCAATCGTAAAGCGTACCAATTGGCCAAGAAATACCTGGAGGCAAGACCACCATCCCTGCGTTCCTATCAGACCATGGGCGACCTCATTCTTTCCTGGCCTTCGGCTACCATAACAGAATACAAGAATACACTCAGGTTGGATCAAGCTATGACGATAACCCGCTTCAAAAGAAACGGGATCGGGATCACCCAGCAGGTCCTTGTCTCCGCGCCACACGATGCCATCGTGGTCCATTTGAAATCGGATAAACCCGGGGGCCTCGATCTATCGGTGAAGATGTCCCGGGACAGAGACGCTCGGATTACCTATTCCGGTGCACGGATAATCATGAATGGTCAGGTCATGGATGCCGGACCCGATTCGGTTTTCGGTCCGTCAGGAGCACATCTTCGTTTTGCAGCTATAGCTGAGTTGAAGGCAACTGCTGGCTCCATCAGATCGAATGACAGTTCCATAGTTGTATCCGGAGCCGATGAACTCCTCATCCGACTCACCGGAGCGACGGATTATCAGGTCAAAACCCTTGATTTCGATCGAAGCATCAACCCACAACGGGAATGTGAAAAAATACTTGCCCGCTCAGCAAAGCTTTCCGCCAACGAGATTATTGACACCCATCTCAAAGAATACCTACCCATTTTTAATGCTTTCGATCTGAACATAAAAGGAACTTCTCATGAGGAACTTTCAACTGATCAGCGATTACGTCTTTTCCAATCCGGTGCGGAAGACCCCGGACTGATCTCTCTGTATTTCCAGTATGGACGTTATTTGCTCATAAACAGTTCCCGTGCACCGGCAAAGCTTCCTGCAAACTTGCAAGGTAAATGGAATGAGCATTTTCAGGCTCCTTGGGGAAGTGATTACCATACGAACATCAATTTGCAAATGAATTATTGGCCCGCCGACGTGGCCAATACCGGGAACACCTATGTACCATTGGCCTTATTCATGAATGCCATGATCCCGGCCGGTGAAAAATATGCCCGGGAAATGTTCGGTGCAAACGGATGGATGATGCATCATTGTACGGACATCTATGGGAGAATGGGCATTCACGATGATCCGATCTGGGCGACAAGCCCATTGGCAGGTGCATGGATGGCCTTGACACTCTTCGATCACTACGACTATACTCGCGATGCGGAATTCCTGCGCAGGGATGCCTGGCCGCTGATGAAGGGCTCTACGGACTTCATCATGGATTTCCTCATCCCGAACAAGGATGGATATCTGGTATCAGCGCCCAGTATGTCACCGGAGAATGGTTTTTTCATGAACGGGGACACTACCTACAGACATATCCTCACCGTTGCCCCGACCATAGATGTTGCCATCATCAGGGAATTGTTCATGAACATGAGATCGGTTGCGTATCTGATGAACATTCCGGCAACTTATCTCGCGAGGATGGATAGTGTGGAGAAAAGACTACCGCCATTCCGCATAAACAAATGGGGAGGTGTGCAGGAATGGATTGACGACTATGTGGAGGAGGAGCCCGGACACCGTCACATATCCTCTTTGTTCGGCCTGCATCCGGGTTCTACGCTTACGCGCGACAGTGTGTTAAAGAATGCCGCAGCTACAACATTGGCGCATCGACTCTCACATGGCGGCGGCCACACCGGTTGGAGCCGCGCCTGGATCATTAATTTCTATGCACGACTGCAGAATGGGGATTCAGCCTATGCCAACCTGCTCCAGTTGCTGAGGAAGTCCACGTTGACCAATCTATTCGACACCCATCCGCCTTTCCAGATCGATGGCAACTTCGGCGGTACTGCGGGGATTGCGGAAATGCTGATCCAGTCCACCAATGGACGTGTTGTCTTGTTGCCGGCACTTCCTAAGGCTTGGCCCGCTGGAAGCATTAGAGGCATGAAGGCCAGGGGAGGTTTCGTAGTGGATATGGAGTGGGAAAAGGGGCAAGTTAAAACCGCGAATATCCTGTCCACTGCTGGCGGCCCCTTGAAACTCGTTTATAACGGCAAAGAGAAAAATTATCCTACTGAAAATGGGAGAACCCTGAAGGTCCTATAAATGACGTCAGATAAAGATTACTCGATCATATATATGCTGGACATCTTTAATAAAATTCCTTTTACCATAAAGTAGTTGCTCATTTTGGAAATTCAAATTTGTTTCTGCACAAGTAAACATATTTTTTGAACACTTTCATATTATCAGTCATTAGGCGTGAAGTTTAAAATTGTAGTGTGTAAATCTTAAAGGTTCATCCTGCAGCATTAATTTGAATTCTGTATTTTGTATGTATGATCAGATTTCTTTTAATATCAGTCCTCCTGATATCCAATGTGGCTCAGTCCCAGCAAAAGGTCGATCCAGATTTCATTCGTGGCAAGATGCAGTGGTTCGCAGATGCTAAATTGGGGATTTTCATCCATTGGGGGCTTTTTTCCGTAAGGGGAGTTGATGACAGTTGGACATTCTACAGCAAGAAGATGCCTTATTCGGAGTACATGGCACAGATGAAGGGATTCACCGCTTCTGCCTGGGACCCGGAAAAATGGGCCGATCTGATCAAAGAAAGCGGTGCAAGGTATGCTGTGCTCACTTCCAAGCATCATGAAGGCATGGCTTTATGGGGAACCCGAATGAAACATTTTAATACTGTAGAAAACACCCCCGCTAAACGTGATCTGCTCACTCCATTTTATGCTGCAATACGTAAAAGGGGTATCAAGGCTGGAGTGTATTTCTCCATGATCGATTGGAGCCATCCCGATTATCCAGGTTTCCTGAACGACTCCTCGAGATACCGCTCGGCTGATGACCCGGTTCGATGGCTTAAATTCAGGACATTCTATCAAGGTCAGATCGCAGAACTTTCCAAATTGGTCGATCCTGACCTCTGGTGGTTTGATGGGGATTGGGAGCATAGTGCCGAGGAATGGGAGGTGGAGAAAGTTAGACGTGATATACTCATCAGCAATCCTGCAGCCATCATCAATGGTCGTTTGTTGGGATATGGTGATTATGACACACCAGAACAGAATTTCCCGGTTAGTAGACCCATATATAATTGGTGGGAGCTTTGCATGTCCATGAACAACAGTTGGGGTTATCACCCCTCGGATACACTCTATAAAACCCCTTATGAGGTCATCACCATTTTTGCCGATGTCGTATCCAATGGAGGCAATCTGTTGCTGGATATAGGACCGCGTGAAGATGGATCTATTCCCTGGCAACAGGTCAATATCCTTGAAGAGCTTGGTGGATGGAACAAACGGAACGGAGAAGCCGTTTTTGGCACATTGGGTGGCATACCACCTGGCCATTTTTATGGCCCAACGACATTGAGCAAGGATTCGTCCACCTTGTATCTTTTTCTATCTGGTAATCCTTCCACAGTGGTGGTCAAGGGATTGAAAAACAAAGTCAATCAGATCGGCATATTGGGCAGCTCATTCAAACCATCCATCAAAGTTGTAGGCAAGATCTCCTGGAGTGCCGTACCCGGACTTTTGTACATTGATGTTCCAGCCGCTGCACAGGACAAATACATGACGGTATTGAAACTGGAACTCGACGGGCCGGTCAGTCTATATCGAGGGAAAGGCGGGTTATAAGCATTCAGTAGTTGATTAAATTATAGCTGTATTCCCAGTGCCCAAGGTTTACTCAATTTGATTGATGCGAATCCAGATAACATCATCTTGATATTCATAATTTGAATATTTGCTTCATCAAGACCCACTTCTCCCCGGGATTGGCCCAGGGCAGGGGTTGTTGATAGCCCCACATCAGGTTTTCCCATTCCTGAACTTTGGGATCTGATTTATCTGCCGCTTCCTTTTCTTCGAATGAGAATTCATCCGTCGTTTCCATGATCATGAACAGGCGGTTCCCCGTCCTGAAAATATCCATTCTGGTTATTCCGCTGCCCGTAATGCTTGCATGTATCTCAGGCCTGATCACCCGATGATAACCTTCATATTCTTCGATCAGTCTGGCGTCGTCCTTAAGGTCGACAGCAAGGCAGTATTGCTTCATGAATGGGATTTTATCCTGTATCCTGAAAACCCGAAATATGCCACGATGAGGAAGCAGAAAAGGGGCACGATGTAGGCCGTGGTCGTGGAATAGGCATCGGCCAATCCACCCATCAAAACAGGCATCAAAGCTCCTCCTACGATGGACATGATGATGAAAGAGGCTCCTCTTTTGGTCATGCCTCCCAGATTTTTGACTCCCAGTGCGAAAATGGTCGGGAACATGATGGACTCGAAAAAGAAAATGGCCATGAGCGCATATATCGAGATCATTCCTGGAACTGCAACAACTACGATACAAAGCAGGGAGTTTATCAGTGCATATATGCCAAGTAGACGGTTCGGGGAGATAAATTTCATGATCGCAGTACCAGAGAATCTACCGATAGTGAACAGCAACAGGCTTCCAGAAAGCAGGTATGCAGCTTTTTCATTGCTGATGCCCAGGCTCTTCTTCTCCGTACAGTAATTGATGAACAAGGCCGCTATGCCCACTTGCGCTGCCACATAGAAAAACTGCGTCACGATCGACCAAACAAAATGTCTGTGTTGGAAGAGTGTCTTGCCACTGTGGACGGATTGATCGACTACGAGCGTCTCTTCCTTGACTTCGGGCATGGGAGTGCGGAAGAAAAGTAATGCCACGATCAGCACAATGATCGCAATGACTATGTAAACGGATTTCACAGATTCGAGATTATTGGAGTCCGCCCCGAAAAACAAGTATCCACCCAGGATCGGACCGATGAAAGAACCTACCCCGTTGAAACTTTGCGACAGGTTGAGCCTGAATTCAGAAGTCTCTGGCTCGCCTAGAACGGTGATGTACGGATTGGCAGCGGTTTCGAGGAAGGTGAGGCCACAGGCCAGGATGAAGAGTGCCGAAAGGAAGAATGGGTAGCTTGCATATTGTGCAGACGGATAAAAGAGCAATGCTCCAGCGGCATAGAGCATCAACCCTAAAATGATGCCTTTCTTATAACCGTATTTGTTCATGAAGACCCCTGCAGGAATGGCTGCCAGAAAATAGGCCCCGAAATAAGCCGCCTGTAAAAGTGTGGATCTTTGGCGGGTGATGTTCAGCGTTTCCTGAAAATGCTTATTGAGTACATCCAGTAAGCCATAGGCTAGTCCCCAGAGCAGAAACAGGCTGGTCACGAGGATCAGAGGAATCAGGTAAGGGTTCTTCGATTTCATGCGGTCTTTGATTTATGGCGTAATGACAATTGAATACTATATGATGCTTTGCAGAATGGTTGATCGTTGTCCTGTACCCACTACATCAGATCGCTCTGTCCAAATGGACATAGCCTCCGTCCACATGAATCAACTGTCCTGTGGTATGACTTGATCTTTCCGAAAGCAGGAATACGACCATAGCGGCCAATTCCTCGGTTGTGGTCATTCTTTGACCAAGGGGGATGCGTTCCGTTATCTTCTTGAGCGTCCCTTCAGGGTCCGCAACCGTTTTTATCCATTTCTCGTAAAGTGGCGTGTAACTTTCCGCGACCACGACAGCATTGACCCTGATGCCATATTTCAATAGTTCGACCGCCCACTCCCTGGTCAAGCCATTCCTTCCACCATTGGCTGCAGCATAAGCTGAAGTTCCCCCTTGTCCGGTTTCTCCTGTTTTCGAACTGATGTTCACGATGGAGCCTTTTGATCGAATCAACTCAGGCAGTGCATGGTGAGCCATCATGTAATAATGTACCAGATTCCTGTGTAGTGATCGCATGAATAGTTCGTAATTGCCGTGTTCCAGGTTGATTCCGTCATTAATGCCAGCATTGTTGACCAGCCCTTCGATCCTCCCGTATGCTTTGATGGTGGCATCAACGGCCACCTTGCTTTGTTCTGGGTCGGTGAGTTCGGCCGTAACAGCGAGTCCTTTTCCTTTGATGGCGGCCAGCGTCTTTTCATTGTCCTCTTGATTGCGACCCACGATCACGGGGATGGCGCCTTCTTCCACCAGCATTTTGACTATACCTTCACCTATCCCTTTTGCTCCACCTGTTACAATGATCACTTTATCCTTGAGATTGAGTTCCATATCATGCTAGTTTATAAAATTTCATGGCATTCCCGGAAAGAACCTTTTCCTGTTCAACGGGAGTCACCTGTTGCAGGAAACGTTGCACGACACCTAGCACTTCTTCGTATTGGCCTGCCAGCAGGCAAACCGGCCAATCTGAGCCATAGCAGAGTCTGTCCGTCCCGAAATATTCACCCGCAACATCAAGATAAGGAGAAAGATCCTCATACCGCCATCCATCCCATTTAGCTTCTGTGATGATGCCGCTCAACTTACAGTACAGATCGGGGAAGGAAGAGAGTTGTTTCATGTTCTCTTTCCATTTTCGGATCTCCCCATTTCGGATATCGGGTTTGGCTATATGATCGAGGATGAAAGGTTGATCTGGGCATTGTTCCAAAAACCGGAGTGTCGAAGGGATCTGGTCGTGATAGATGAGGATGTCGTATGTGAAGTCGTGATCTTTTAATTTTTTTACACCAGAAATGAACCCTTTGTTTTTGAGGTATTGTTCATCAGGGGAACCTTGCATGATGGCCCGGAAGCCTTTCAATTTGTGGGCTGTCTTAAAACTGATCAAATCATTTTCCACCTTTGGGTCTTTGAGGTCGACCCAACCTACCACGGCCTTGATCTGTTCCATTCCTTCCGCTATTTCAATAAGGATCTTGGTTTCTACAAGGGTTTCTTCAACCTGAACGGTGATGGCTCCATCCACCTGATTCTTTTCCAGGACTGGTTCTAGGTCATGAGGGTTAAAGTCTCTGGCGATTGCCTGCATACGATCGTCTATCCAGGCATAAGTGACCGGATCATACTTCCAGAAATGATGATGGGCGTCAATGATCATGAGGCAGGGTGGTAGGCTTTTGCTGTTTGCATTTGTTCTCCAAGACCTTCTATACCCAGTCTGACCACATCACCCGGACGGAGATAACGTTGGGGTTTTTGCCCCATACCTACTCCTTGAGGAGTACCGGTGGAAATGACGTCGCCGGGCAGCAGGGTCATGAATTGGGAGAGGTAACTCACGATATGCGGTATGCCGAAAATGAGATCGGATGTCCTGGAATCCTGCATGGTTTGTCCATTTAGGGTCAGCCAAAGTCGAAGGTCGGCTGTGTTTCCGGCTTCATCTGGTGTTACCAGCCAGGGGCCAAGCGGTGCGTAAGTGTCTGCACTCTTTCCTTTTACCCATTGACCACCTCTTTCCAATTGCCAGGCTCGTTCACTGTAATCGTTATGGACACAGTATCCAGCGATATGAGAGTTGGCGTCTTCTTCTTTTATATAGGAAGCCTTCTTCCCGATCACCACGGCCAGTTCGACTTCCCAATCCGTTTTTTCTGAACCTTTGGGAATCATCAGGTCGTCATTGGGCCCCACAAGTGCGGTGGTGGACTTGAAAAAAAGGACCGGTTCCTTGGGCGGATCCATCTTGCTTTCAGCGGCATGTTTAGCATAATTCAGGCCGATGCAGATGATTTTTGACGGACGGGCGATGCAAGGGCCTAGCCTGGAGTCTGCAGGCACTTCGGGTGCGGCCTCGGCATGGGCATCCAGCCATCGGGACAAACGGTCGATACCATCGCCAGAAAAAAAGGCCTCGTTGAAATCTTGAACTTCAGCGGAAACATCAATGGCTCTTCCATCGGGAAGCGATACTGCGGGTTTTTCTTTTCCGGGTGCACCGTAACGAAATAGTTTCATATGTTGTTTGTTCAATTGTTCAATCTCTGGAAACCACCATCGATGGGGTAGTCAGAGCCGGTTATGAAAGATGCCTCATCACTGCATAGGTACAAAGCCAGTGCTCCGATCTCATCTGGCTTTGCCATCCTGCCAATGGGCTGTGTAGCGGCCAGTTTGGCGAACATTTCCTCTTCATGGCCGGCATAATTCTTTTTCAGGAAACCATCCACGAATGGTGTATGGACCCGGGCTGGAGATATGCAGTTGCATCGAATGCCATGGGTGAGGTAATCCTTGGCCACACTGAGGGTCATGGCCACGATCGCTCCCTTGCTGGTGCTGTAAGCAAATCGGTCCGGGATCCCTGTGGTAGCAGCTACTGACGCCATATTGAGGATAACGCCTTGTTTTTTCTCTTTCATGAATGGCAGTACGGAGTGTATGCAATTAAAGGTTCCTTTTACATTCACATTCAGGATTCGATCCATGTCTTCCGGTGAAGTCGTCTCTGCATTACCCACATGGGCGATGCCAGCATTATTGATGAGGATGTCCAGATTACCGGATGCAGCGATCGAGGCTATCACATCATCAACCTGTGAAACATGGGTTATATCCACCTGATGTGCGAAAGCCCTACCACCTTCATTATTGATCAGGTCTGCTTCTTTATTTGCGAGTTCCATATTGATCTCGAAAATATGAACCTCAGCTCCCTGCTTTGCGAAAATGCGGGAAATGGCGAGGCCTATACCGCTTGCTCCACCCGTGATGATCGCCGTCTTGCCTTTAAGTGAGAACATGTATTGTTTTTTTTCAATTTTCCATCAAAGACTGACTCCTCTTTTCCAGGGAATGAAGTCGTCCTGCTGAAGCTTTTCAGCAGCTGTCAGTTTTTCCCCGCTGGCGATTCTAATTAATTCTTCCAGAAGCCCTTCACCAGATTCATCGATACCCTTTCCTTCCGTAATGATGTCGCCATGGTCATAATCGATAATGTCACTCATTCTTTTCGCGAGGATGGAATTGGTTGCCGTTTTGATGACCGGGGCAACGGGATTGCCGGTCGGCGTACCCAATCCAGTGGAAAAAATGATCAGCGTAGCCCCACTTCCAGCCATTCCAGTGGTGGCTTCAACATCGTTCCCGGGTGTGCAAAGAAGATGAAGTCCAGATCGATCAGGGTATTCTGCATAGTCCAGTACATCAGAGACAGGCGCTGTTCCCCCTTTCTTGGCCGCTCCTGCTGATTTGATGGCGTCGGTGATCAATCCATCGCGGATATTTCCGGGTGAAGGATTCATGTCAAATCCACTCCCAATGGCTTCGGCACGTTGCTGATATCCACTCATCAATGCTGCGAATTTTGTAGCCTTGGCCGTATCCACACAGCGGTCCAAAAGTTCCTGTTCTACACCGCACAATTCAGGGAACTCGGCAAGAATGGTCCGAGCACCCAATGTGGTCAGTATGTCGGAAAGATGTCCCATGGCGGGATTGGCGGTTATGCCGGAAAATCCATCTGAACCGCCGCATTTGAGTCCAACTGATAATTTATTCAATGGCGCCGGTGCCCTTCGTGCTTCATTTGCTTTGACAAGTTGTTTGAAAGTGTCCACGATGGCATCCGTCAGCAGTTGGGGCTCGCTATGGTATTTTTGCTGTTCATAGTATAAAACCGGTTTGTCGAAAGATGGATTCTTTCTTTTGATCTCTGATTGTAGAATTTCGATCTGAATATGCTGGCAGCCTAATGATAGAATAGTGGCGCCGGCCACATTGGGATTGTTCAGGTACCCGGCGATCAATTGGCAAAGGGTGTTGGTATCCTCCCTGGTTCCGCCGCATCCACCTTCATGATTAAGGAATTTGATCCCATCCACTTGGGGGAAAAGTCGGTTCGATGAAATGGGCGTAGTATGTCCGGATGGGTGGAAAGATGCCAGATTACCCTCTTTGTATTGGCTCATCAATTGACCCACAAGATCTTCATAGGCGTCGGGTACCGCATAACCGAGTTTTTTCAGGAAAGCATTCCGGATATAGTCAACGTTCCGGTTCTCACAAAATACCAGCGGTACGACGAGCCAGAAATTTCGGGTGCCCACCTGCCCATCAGAGCGATGGTAGCCCATGAAGGTTCTGTCTTTCCAGGGGGAAACATCCGGCGCCGCCCAGGTATAATGGGAAGGCCTGACCTGATAAGGAGACGCATCATGACGGGTGTTCGCAGTGGTGATGACGCCGCCGGCTGGAAGATCCTCCAGGACACGGCCAACCGTCACACCATACATGATCACCGCCTCATCTTTTTTCAATGGGGAGATCAGAAATTTATGCTTCGCAGGGCAGGCTTCCTGAAGGGTGACCTCGATACCCTGTATGGATAGGATTGATCCTTTTGAAAGGTCCGAAATCGCAACGAGCACATTGTCTTCTGGATTGATCTGCAGGAAAGGGAGCATGAAGCTTCGATTTTGGGTTTATGGGCATGGATCCGTAAAGGAAAGATAATGGGTTTGGCGGATGCTAAGGTAATGGACAGTATCTTTAATAAGAACACTAAATTCTGGGTGCATGAAAATTTATCGCAAAGGAAGGGAAGCATATATTGAAGATGGAAATGATTGGTATCGGGTTGTACCTGAAGATTGGGACAGATGGATAAACCGCAAGGGCCTTCATGCTGCAATCAGATCTGAACTAACCGAGTCAATCAAATTGATTGAATCGCCGTTCACGGAAACAGAGGATCTGGATGCCCCGGCATCTGGTCAGGAAATCTGGGCAGCGGGAGTTACCTATTTCCGCAGTCGTGAGGCCAGAATGGAAGAATCCAAGGACGCAGGAGGAGGGAGTTTTTATGACAAGGTTTATCATGCTGAAAGGCCAGAACTCTTTTTCAAGGCTGTTCCTTATCGTTGTTCGGGACATGGTGGCGAGGTTCGCATCAGGCGAGATTCGAACTGGAATGTCCCTGAACCGGAATTGACGCTATTCATGTGCAGCGAAGGCAGCATCGAAGGTTATACCATCGGAAACGACATGAGTTCGCGAAGCATTGAAGGGGAGAATCCGCTTTATCTTCCACAGGCAAAGAGTTATGATAAAAGCGCGTCATTGGGCCCCTGCCTGTACGTCAGCTCCGAAGGTATCGACCCCCATGCCCTTATTTCGATCCGCATTTCCCGCCATGGGAATGAAGTTTTTTCGAACAGTATCAGCATCGACCAGATGAAGCGTCAACATACTGAACTGGCAGGTTTCCTATTCCGGGAGTGCAGCTTTCCCCATGGCGTATTCCTCATGACCGGAACAGGTATCGTACCTCCCGATCATTTTACCTTGGATGAGGGAGATGTGGTGGAGATCACCATCGAACATATCGGCAAACTCAGGAACACCGTCAAATACAAACCATGATCAGGAGATCCATTTTAGTGCTTTCACTTTTTTCAGGATTGGCAGAAGGCCTTCTCGCACAGGGAGATTTCGCAAAAGGAAGTTTCGGTTACGACAAGGCTTTCCTGGAAAAGCATTATCCAGATATGATCACACTCCGATCCAAAGATGGGAAAGCGATGGTGATGATATCCCCTCAGCATCAGGGCCGTGTCATGACCAGTACCGCAGATGGATTGAAGGGAGCAAGTTTTGGCTGGCTTAACTACGCTCTTCTGGAGACCGGGAGATTCCTTACGCATATTACTCCGGTGGGGGGTGAGGAGCGCTTCTGGCTTGGACCTGAAGGTGGGCAATTCTCCCTTTACTTCAAAAAAGGGGATCCCTTCGATTATGAACACTGGCAGGTACCCTCCGAGATCGATTCCAAACCTTTCGGAGTGATCAATACATCTGCCGATAAAGCTGAATTCCAGCAGCATATCGATCTGGTCAACTATTCTGGGACCAATTTGCGCATGTTGGTCAAACGGACCATCACACTGATGCCTACGGATGAAGCTTTCAAAACTTTGGGCGTGAAAGACTGGAAATCCACCCGCATCGTCAGTTTTTCCTCTGAAAATGAGGTGACCAATACGGGTAGTGAGTCCTGGGGGGAAAGATCAGGCATGCCGTCGATATGGATACTCAGCATGCTCAATCCGGGTCCTCACTGTACCATATTCATTCCCTTCAAAAAAGAGGGGGACGGCAAATTTCTTACAGATGACTATTTCGGCAAAGTACCTCCGGAGAGATTGAAAATTACTGAAGGGTCGATCATGTTCCGTGCCGACGGTAAATACCGTTCGAAGATCGGACTGGCCCCTTTTGCTGCCATGGCATTGGCCGGAAGTTATGATTCCGACACTAAAGTTTTGACCATAGTCAGGTTTTCTCAGCCGGGAACAGGCAAATATGTGAACAGTCAATGGAAAATTCAGGAAGATCCATTTTCGGGAGATATCATCAACAGTTATAATGATGGACCCCTGGCTGACGGAAGCCAGATGGGACCATTTTATGAACTGGAAAGCTCATCACCCGCGGCAAACCTTGCTCCCGGTCAAAAATTGGTCCATAGACACATGACCACTCATATTGTGGCAACTGAAAAGGAATTGGACAGGATCACCAGGTCTGTTTTCAACCTGCCGTTGGGAAAGATCAAAAATGCATTCAAATAATATGATCAGTTATACCATCTTCATGTTGAAACGGTCATCGGTCCTGCTGTTCATGTTGTCATTTGTAAACCTTTCCCATGGGCAGGTTAAGCCACCGGCTCCATATGGTGCGGTGCCTACTGAACGTCAGTTGTCCTGGCAGGAAACAGACATGTATGTACTCGTTCATTTTACGCCGACCACATTCGAGAACAAGGAATGGGGATACGGTGATGCGGATCCTTCCGTATTCGCCCCTTCTGATTTCAGTTCCGACCAGATCGTATCCGCGGCAAAGTCGGGTGGTTTCAAAGGACTCATATTCGTTTCCAAACACCACGATGGTTTTTGTCTTTGGCCAACAAAAACGACACCTTACAATATCAGCAAAAGTCCATGGAAGGGTGGGAAGGGGGATATGGTAGGTGAATTCGCCAGATCCTGCAAGGAACAGGGCATGAAATTCGGTGTGTATTGTTCCCCATGGGACAGGAATAATCCAATGTATGGGAGTCCTGAATATGTCCAGATATACCGGGCACAATTGAAGGAATTGTATACCCGCTATGGAGATCTGTTCATGTCCTGGCATGATGGCGCGAATGGGGGTGATGGGTATTATGGAGGTACCCGGGAAAAGCGTACGATTGATCGATCTATATATTATGGGTGGGACACAACGTGGTCGACCTTGACCAGAAAATTGCAACCTGGAGCTTCCATTTTCAGCGATGCAGGTTGGGATGTGCGTTGGGTGGGAAATGAAGAAGGTTCAGCAGCAGAGACATCCTGGGAAACATTCACTCCAATGCCGGTGGAAGGAAAGAAACATGTTGGACCCGGAGAAATAGACTATACGGAATCCCCCTCAGGGACGCGTAATGGCGAGCTTTGGATGCCAGCTGAATGCGATGTGCCGCTAAGAAATGGCTGGTTTTATCATCAGGATCAGGATTCCAAGGTAAAAACACCTGAGTCACTCTTCAGGCTTTATTTGAAATCCGTTGGTAGAGGAGCTTGTCTGGATCTTGGCCTCGCTCCTGACAAAAGGGGGCGATTACAGGAAAATGATGTACGAACTTTGAGAGATTTTGGCGAACTGCTAAAGTCAACTTTCGCCAGGGATCTGGCATTAGAGGCGAAGATCAATGCGAGCCAAATAAGAGGAGGCGATATGGTGAACTACGGCACCCGAAATCTGACAGATGGAGATAGGTATTCATACTGGGCAACGGATGATGCGGCGCGAAGTGCAGATATAACGCTGCACTGGAGTAAACCCGTCACCTTCAACCTCATCCGTCTAAGGGAGAATATACGATTGGGACAAAGGTTGGATGGCTGTACGGTGGAAGCTTGGCAAGAAGGTAAATGGAAGCAGGTGGCTAAGGTCTCCAGTATAGGAGCCAATAGATTGATCATGTTTGACCATGCGGTCAAAACAAGCCGGATCAGGGTGAAGCTGAGTTCTACCGAAACCAGTCCATTGTTGAGTGAAGTAGGGGTATTCCTGAAAACGAATTCCTGATTTTCATAAATTTAAGTATGACTTTCCCATTCAGATCATGGCCATTGGCGGCAGTTTTTTTTCTGATCATTTTAACAGACAGCTGCTCCTCCCCACTTAATAAATTGGAGGGCCTTGCTTCAGTCAAATATTTTGAACCGGAGATCGCGGCATTCGATAGTTTGAACAGATCAGAAATTAATGGGGATGATGCCATACTTTTCGCCGGCAGTTCGAGCGTGAGGTTCTGGTCCACCATCAAGGAAGACATGTCTCCGTATCCAGTGATCAAACGCGGATTCGGGGGGGCGAAGATCGAGGATATGGCCTGGTATCTTAAACGCATCATTTATCCACTTCATTTCAGGGCAATAGTATTTTTCGTGGGAACGAACAACATAACCGGCAATGGTGATGAAATGAAAGAGGATAGCATTCTGTATTGGGTGGGGAATGTCGAAAATCAGGTACGCAAGAAATTCAAGAAAGTGCCGATTTTCTGGATCACAGCGACTCCCACACCATCCCGGGAAAGTGTTCTGGCAAGAGTACGGTCCTTCAATCAACGGCTGATCGATTTCTGTCCCAAACACCCAAACACATATATTATAAATACCGAAAAATCATATCTAGATGAAATCGGCCGTCCCATCCCGCGATTTTTCCTGAGTGATCAGTTGCATATGAATCACGATGGATATCTTTTATGGTCGAATGTGATCAAAAAACGGTTGAATGAATGTCTTGATCCCGTGACTCATTGAATTCATGGAATCCCTCCCTTGGAAGGTCATGATATTTCAAGTTGCAAACTGACTCCGAATTTCGGATGACCCGAACGCCAAAATTGCAGAAAATACGGTTTTTGGAAAAATTTTGATGGTATTTTTACCGTGGGTAAAATGATATGTCAAAATATAAACTATACATGATGGAAAGGCCTTTCGTCGTATATTTAGGATTCGTTGCGCAGTATTTTCCATGACTCGATACATACACAATTCATTCTACCTGTTCAACTGACATGGGCAATCCCGTAAATATTTCAGATCAGTTTTTTCTGGAGATGAATTTTGATCATTGTATTTCTATTCCGTTCAATGGATGTCTCCAACACTGGAAAGTATGCTGTGGAATGTCAACAGCCCCTTTTCACCATAGACGCAATACATCACAAAGCATTTATGTATCATGAACAGTCCTGAACATAACGAAGATATGGCTATCATATGGCTGGATCCCCAATGGCAGTTGCTTGACGCCAATGAAGCCGCAAAAGAATGGTTGCCTGTACGTATTTCATCCAGGAAAGGAAGCCCGCTTGAATGGTATTTGAGCGTCGAGATCAGTTCCTACGACAGCCCTATGTCCGGAGAATGGGGCACTTCAGAAATGACCGTTCTGTTTTCGGAATATTTTGAAGAGAATGATGTATGGAAGGGGCACCTTAGATACCGGAAAGATGGTGAATATTACTGTGATCATGATATACGGATAATCAAATCAAAATCGGCTGCCTCAGGCATAACTGGGTATATACTCACCGCTTCCACCGGTCATGAAATATCCGTCATTGAAGGCTCCCCCGCTTTCATGGGATTGAATGTGGTGTGCAATGCGTTGGATCGTCCGTTGATCATTACGGATGTATCGGGCATAATGAGATATTGCAATGAACATGTGTATAAAGTGAATGGCGATGAACCGAAAAATCGTATTGGGAAGCCGATTTGGGATGCATTGGAATGGAGGAATTTGCAGGAGGAAAAAGAACTGCTGCGGAAACGATTATTACTCGCATCGGAAGGTATCCCGCAACAGATGATACTGAAACAGGGTCGCCGGTTCGCTGACCCGGATAGGTCGATTTCCAATTTGGTCCTTACTCCTGTCAAAAATCGGGAAGGGGAGATCTCCCATATCGTCATCGAAGAATGGAGTGTACCCACATCCATACAGATGGAGATAAAAATGCGCATGACAGAAAGCGTTTTCAGGTCATTTCTCGTTCAAAGTCCCTTGCCAACATGGCTTGTGGACAATGAAGGGAAATTGATCGCAATGAGCGAGACCTATGCTGATATTTTTGGACTTGATACAGATGATATCGGAAAGGATCTCATGCAACTGATCCCACCCAGATTCGTGCTGCAGTATACCAAGAATAATGAAATGGTGATCAAGACAGGAAGTCACATCCATGTATTGGAAAATTGGATAAAGCCTGAAGGTGATGTCCATACCTATGTCGTGCACAAATTTCCGATCAAAAATGGGAAAGAGATCACCATGATAGGGGGCATAGCATTCGAAGTGACAGAGAAAATCCGATTGGAGCAACGTATAAAAAATGCCTATGAGAAGTATCTTCTGGCTAATCAGGCAACTGGGGATCTCATCTGGGATTGGGATCTAGGTGCCGATTTGATCACGATTATAGGTGATGTGGATGAAGAAAATAGAGCGCAGGAATGGAAGACATTCAGTCCTGCTGATTTCTTTGCCAAAGTGCACCCTGAAGATAAAACGATACTAGAAAATGCTTTCAGTGCGGCTATAAAAGATGAAACTGTTGAATATACCATTCAAGTTTATAGATTCGTACAAAAAAATGGCACCCACATGCAAGTGGTGAATAGGATGCAGATCCACAGGGATGATCATGGACAGGCATACCGTATTGTTGGTTCGAGTTTAAGAATAACGGAGAATTTCCGTAAGACATTGGGCTTACATGCAACTCCAAACATTGATTTTGCATTTGAAAGGTCGAATTCCGATGTCAAACTTGAAAAAGAAATTGAAAAATTGTCAACACTGGAACAAAAATTGGGTTCCAGGCACAAAGAATTATTGATCATCACACCTTCATGGACGGATATCCGTTCAGAAAATCAGATGGAAAAATCAGTGATCGACATGCTTGAACAAGTTTATGTCCAGGAGGATGTGAAGTTCGACTGCTCTTTTGGTGGATTCGATAGAATCAGTGATTCCAATTTGATTTATAAGAAAATGATACCCATAATTAAAGAATATGTAGTTCATCTGTATAAATCCGCAGGTACCAGTCATGTGAGCATATACGGTTGGATATCCGGGGGAGAAGCCAAATTACGAATGGCTGATGATGGATCAACGATTTTGGATGAGCAGGATGCCAGCAGAAGTGTAATCGACAAAATAAGCAGGATCACTTATGAAAATGGTTATGAGATCGTTGAATCGAATTTTACTTCAACTGGCACCTTGGTTGAAATAAAAATTTCATTACCTGTGATGAAATAATATATTGCGTAAGTTGTAATCGTTTGATTACCAATCTATAATAAATCCAATTCAGGTGAGTATTTGAGGGCTCCTTTTCACCTGATCAATTTTATTGTAATCAGATTCTTTCAAATCTATTGACATTTTCATATTAAGTATATAGATTTGTTAACAATGGTTTTGAGTCTCCATTAGTGTTATTGTCTGTTAGATCTTCTTCCTATTGATTTCCCAATCTATCCAAATTCTGTACCTCTTATTCTTTTAATTCGAGTACAGCTTTTACCATGGAAATTTTCTTTTGCTTTTTAGTCGTCAGTATAATCATCAAACCGGTCTAAATTTGTGATATATATATTTGTAAGATTTGAACTAAATCTGTCTGACTTCATAAACACCTCAACTTACCTTTTATGAATATTAAAATCGTACCCAAAGAGGTCCTCAAATACACTTTCAGGATTGTTGTTTTTTTCGCAATCATGCATACGATCGCATTTTTCATGAATGCTTTTTTTCCAGGTGCCATTGCTAGGAAAATGTCATCTGCTTTCAATCTCGATTACGAGCAAAATTTACCCGCTTTATTTTCATTCCTGCAGTTCTGGGTGGTTGCGATAGTTCTGGGATTGATAGCATACTGGGAATTCAGGGCAAAAAGTAAGAGTTTTCGTTATTGGTCAACTCTGTCGATCATTTTCATCTATTTGGGCATCGATGAATTATTGGAGATACATGAAATTTTAGTGAGATTGATGTCCAAGTACGGCCATTTCACAGGTGTATTGCATTATTCTTGGATCATCCCGGTTGGGATTTTAGTTGCCATCGTCGGGTTGTTTTTCCTGCGATTTGTACTTCAACTTCCCATCAGGACCAGGAATGGCTTTATTCTTTCTGGTTTGGTTTTTGTCGCATCAGCTATTGGAGGCGATGTTATATCCGGATATTTATGGAGCATTTATGGTGATTTTCCGAATATCCTTACTGCCATAGAAAATGTTATGGAAGAAGGTTTTGAAATGTTATCCATCGCCTATTTTCTTTATTCTTTATTGAATTATTACCACGATTTCATAAATGAACCGGTAAATTTGACTGTTTCTAAATATCGTAATCTCGATGACTCTCATGAAGAGTTCGATTCGGCTAATAATTTCGAAAAAATCCTACTCGAAAAGCAGAGCTATAGAACCGGTACATTTGATTAGGATAAATGTATTAGAGCAATTGACCATGCCGGTACCTATTGTAGGTATCCGGCATTTTTTATTATGAAAATAACTCGATGTAAATGATAAATAGTTTTTAGAGACTTTAGCTTGAATCATTAGTTTTTTACATTGATTCCAGTGGTTTGATGCCATATTGAAATGGAATCATACGCGGAGAGAGAGGGATTCGAACCCTCGGTACAGTTGCCCATACAACGGTTTTCGAGACCGTCCCATTCAACCGCTCTGGCATCTCTCCTTTATAAATCATTTTGCCCTGTCCATCAAGTTTCGTCATTCACTTTATTCGATTCTACTTACATAAAAAACCCGCGGTTGAATCGCGGGTTTAATGCTGCGGAGAGAGAGGGATTCGAACCCCCGGAAGCTTTCACTTCAACGGTTTTCAAGACCGCCGCATTCGACCGCTCTGCCATCTCTCCACGACAAAAATACTCAAATAGGTCATATCTGACAAATCCCACTTTGTGACCTGATTTTATACATGGTTGGGTTAGAATATCAACAATGCAAATCATTATGCTTTTGCCTTACCTTTATATATTATGAAAAATCTGAATTCTGTCCATTTCTATTTCTGGAAATATCGATGGCGTTTTCTGGCAGGAATTTTCTTTATAATCATCTCTAATTATTTTGGTGTCCTTGCTCCGCAGATAACAGGTTTCATTGTTGATAAAGTTCAACATCAAATAGCCTTACTCCACCATTCTGGTTCTGAAAAAGCCCCTGGCAAAGTAGTATTTGACCCGCTAGTACATTTTGTCATAGATATTATTGAACGATCAACTCTCTCATACGGGACTATCATCATTTTATGTGGTTTGATACTTCTTTTTTTGGCATTATTGAGAGGTTTCTTCATGTTCTTGATGCGACAAACCATAATTGTCATGAGCAGACATATTGAATTTGATCAAAAAAATGCCATATACGAACATTACCAGAAATTGGACCTCCGATTTTTCAAAATGCATAGCACGGGTGACTTGATGAGCAGGATGACCGAAGATGTCAGTAGAGTTCGTATGTACACTGGACCTGCCATTATGTACTTTGTGAATCTTATCGCACTCATTTCTTTGAGTTTGTTCTACATGTTTAGAAAAGATTTTACACTTTCCCTTTACGTACTTTCACCGCTCCCGATTCTTGCTTTCCTTATATATTCCGTGAATACCATTATCAATAAAAAAAGTGAATTCATTCAGGCGAAATTGAGCGACCTGACCACCAACGCACAGGAATCCTATTCGGGTATCAGGGTCATCAAATCTTTTGTACAGGAAAAATCGATGCAAGGTTTTTTCAACACGAACAGTGAAGCGTATATGAAATCAGCTATCAGTCTGGCTAAAGTAGAAGCTCTGTATTTCCCGGTAATCGCACTGATCATGGGTTTCAGTACCTTAATGACCATTTATATAGGGGGCCGCTATCAAGTAGATCATTTGATATCAGGTGGAACGATCGCTGAATTCGTTGTATATATCAATATGCTCACTTTCCCGGTAATCGCAGTGGGCTGGGTGGCCAGTATGATACAGCGAGCTTCCGCATCTCAAAAAAGGATCAATGAATTTTTAGCCTCGGAACCGGCGATCAAAGAACCCCCGGAAAAATTTGATACTACTGGTAAGTCTGGGTTGATCTTTCAGGATGTTACATTCACCTATCCTGATACGGGCATAACCGCCCTTCAGGATTTCAGTTTGAATGTTAGCGCAGGCACTAAAGTGGCTATCATCGGCAGAACCGGTAGTGGGAAATCCACATTGGCTCAACTCATCCTCCGCATGTATGATGTGGACAGTGGAAGTATATTTTTAGGCGGAACAGATATTCGTTCCTTGTCATTAAAAAAATTGCGCCGGGAGATATCTTATGTGCCACAGGATACCTTTCTTTTCAGCGACACCATAGCTGGGAATATTGGTTTTGGCGATCGCGGAATACCTTTTTCGGACATCCAAAACGCAGCTATAGCAGCATCCGTAGATTCAGATATTCAAACCTTTTCTGAAGGATATGACACGCCAGTTGGTGAACGTGGTGTTACTTTAAGTGGTGGACAAAAGCAAAGGATCTCCATTGCACGAGCAATTTCACGAAATAGTCCCATTATTCTTTTCGATGATTGTCTCAGCGCTGTGGATTCTCGTACCGAAAAGCAGATTCTGGGTAATTTGACGAAGGAATTGACAGGCCGTACCGCTTTGATCATCACCCATCGGATTTTCACCCTTCTGCAGTTTGATAAAATCATAGTAATGGAAGATGGGAAAATAGTAGAAGAAGGGAATCATGAGGATCTCATGTCCCTGGACGGTTTTTACAGAGAAATGTATGAGAAACAACGTTCCGGAGAGACTTTATTGAATGACTGATTCTTACCATTCAAAACGATTAATGCCAATATTTTGGGGAAATGAACGAAATTTTGACAATTCGTCAGGATATTTATCTTTGTCTTATTGGTAATGAACTCTTTAAACCTAAACTAAAGATCGTGGCTTACGACAACAATGAAAAGAGGATGGATAGCGTCTATAGCAAACGCCTGCGCGCTGGTAAGCGAAGAACTTATTTTTTTGATGTTAGAACAACGCGTGGCAATGATTATTATCTGACCATAACTGAAAGTCGAAAAAGATTCAACGATAACGGCTACGATCGGCATAAAATATTCCTTTACAAGGAAGATTTCAACAAATTCATCAAAGCACTCAACGAGGCTGTGGATCACGTTAAAACTGAGCTCATGCCCGATTTTGATTTCGATGCATTCAACCATGAGAATGATCAGGATTTTGAAGGGGATGGCGGTGATCTGGATTCCAGAGACGAATCTAATATCAATGTTTCTGTAACCAGTGGGGAAGAGGCCACACCTCCTTCTCAAGTACAACTACGTGCCCCTGAAACAAATACAGACGACAACGGGAGTTCAGAGGAAGTGGATAAATGGTGAAATTCCAAAACACTTCATTCAAGCCCTTATAGGGCTTTTTTTATGCTTTTTCATCAAAATAAAAGGACTGATTTTGCGTATATATTGATGTGCTCCACGAATCCCCAAGGCAGATCCTGATTGCTTACTTTTTGATAATTTTGTCTGTTTTCCGGACATCAATTTCCCATGCTCAATTTGCTTATCCAATATCTCTTCATGAAAGGGTTGAGCATTCTTCCCTGATCATTGAGGGTGCGGTCATAAATCAACATTCATTTTGGGACATCAACCACAGGATGATACACACCTCTAGCCAGGTCATGATTTTGAAAGTGTTCAAAGGGAATTCCCATATCTCGGTCATCGACATAGTAAACGAAGGGGGAATTTTGGGCGATTCAGCAATTATGGTTAGTGATATTGCAAACTTGTCAATTGGCTTGAAAGGAGTTTTTTTCCTGAATCCAGATCGGATCGCACTTCAATATCCTAATGGTATTGTCCAAAACCCTTATGAATTTGTTTACTCAGCCCAGGGATTAATCAGTTATAATGTCATCACACAAACAGCTGCCGATCTGTTCACTAATTACGGGGATATTCAAAACGGTTTATACCGGCAGATCATCCATCAAACTGGTCATAATTATCTTGTTACCCAGGATATTCAGGTTCCAAACAGTGCTATGGCCATTCAAAGTCCAATCATAACGGGTTTTTCACCATCATCTGTTCGAGCTGGTGCAATTTTAGATTCTTCTAATAATATGTTGACGATTTACGGAACGAATCTGTGATCCGCCTCCGGTTCAGCTGCAGTGGTTTTTAAAAATGCTGACAATGGAGGTTCCGGTACTATCAGTATATCATATAATAGTCCGTACATTGTCAGTTGGTCAAATTCACAAATCGTAATCAAAGTACCAACTGGAGCTGGTACCGGCGTGGTCAGCATCATGGATAATACCGGAAATACTTCAAGTTCTGCAGTAAGTCTCATTGTGGAATTCAACATCATGAGCCTTTCTCACAGTATTCCCAGTGTCCATGTATTTCAGCCAAAATTGCTGAATACAAACGGCGCTGGAGGAACAACGATACATTATTCCAGTAATACCTCTAATGGGGGGGCGGATTTCTCTACATCCGCGGAAAAGATCACTTATGAACGAGCTTTGGACACTTGGGCCAAAACAACGGGTTATAATATTTCCATGGGTAGTACTACAAACAATCAAGTAGTTGATGGTTTTGACGGTGTAAATACCATCATGTGGGACAATACCGCTACGGGAAGAGCCCCATTAAGTAACGGTGTTCTTGGAGTGACTTATGTGGCATTCTCTACATGTACTGATGGAAATTGGTATGTTGTAGGATTCGATCAAGTTTTTCACCATACAGGAGTTTCGGGCAATTCCCCGGCCATTAACTGGAATGCTGGACCCTGTCCACCATCTTCCAATGAAGTTGATTTCGAAACGATCGCTTTACATGAATTAGGGCATTCCATGACATTAGGACATATCATTGAACCTTATTCATCCGGTGATCCGGCTGCGGTCATGAATTTTGCTGCAAGCTTGGGTAAATTGAGAAGATCGCCCGATTTCTCAGCTTTACGTGCCGGTCAATATGCGCTATCATATAGTTCTCAATATTATGGAAGCTGTATAGGAGCACCTAATGCTGAAATGACACCATTGATAACTCAGTTACCTGCCAACGATGATTGTACTGTTACTGTGCCCATGATTCCGACCCCCTCCGGGACTTACCCGATCAGTCTATATTATTCTACGTCCAACAAAAATGTGGATCCTTCAACTGCACAGATGAATTGTGGAGGGACGGCAATAGGCAAGTATAATTCCTACTATTTTCCTTATTTAACCGGAAGTTCAAGCTCCACGATCAACCTGAATATTTCCAATTATACGTCTATAGTGGATTATTCTTCCTGCTCCGGGATGGGTATAAAAATGACCATATTCCAAGTATCCAATTGCCCGGGGTCAACTTGGCCTAATGCTATTCTTTGTCAGGATATCATGGGCAATGGCGCACTCCCACCCATTTCTGGATTATCAAACAATACGAACTATTTGTTTGTCTTCGAGGGTTTACAGAACACGAAATCAAAATTTGACCTGTCCATTTCTCAATCCACATTACCTGTACACCTGATCAATTTTTCTGTTCAAGCCTATGAAGGCCATGCGGCTCTTGGATGGGAGACAACCACAGAATTCAATAATAAGGGGTTTTATGTGGAACGGTCCTTGAATGGATACGATTTTCTGCAAATTGGATTCGTTTCGGGGAAGGGGAATACCCTGCAGAAGAGCAGCTATTCCTTTACCGACCCGTCCTATATCAGTAAGGTTCAACAATACAGACTACGTCAGGTGGATGTTGATGGACGTTTTGAATTCAGCAATATTGTAACGATAAGAGGACAACCTGAACTACAACCTGTAGTCGTGTATGTCGTCAACCCCGTTTCTAATGAATTGATCTTGAAATTGAACAAGCAGATAAATAAAGATTTCCAATTGAGGATTTTCGATAATTCGGGACGATTGCTGATGTCAAAAAAGATGCAGCCAGCTGTTGATGGATGGACACGTATTTATGTTGGGAATATATTGGGGAGTTCTAGGAATTTCATTCTTCATTTGAAAGGTGATGATTGGACTTTGATCAGGGAATTGATCAGGGAATGATTTTTTTAAAATTTTCGATCAGTCGATTTGTTCCCTGAGTAACTTGAAATGGTTGATCAATCCATTTGTTGAACTATCATGACCTGAAATTTCCACGTCATTGCGGAGTTCTGGTAAAATGACATTCGCCAATTGTTTTCCCAGTTCAACTCCCCATTGATCAAAACTATAAATGTTCCAGATCACACCCTGCACAAAGATCTTGTGTTCGTATGCTGCTATCAGTTGCCCCAATGTGAAAGGATCGATCTTTTTGATGAGTATGCTGTTGGTCGGACGATTACCTTCAAAAACCTTGAATGGGGCCAATTCTTTACGGGTAGTTTCGGACAATTCCCTATCCACGATTTCTTTGGATTTCCCGTTCATCAGGGCTTCGGTTTGAGCGAAGAAATTGGATAATAACTTCACATGATGATCCCCGATCGGATTATGACTGATGACCGGGGCGATGAAATCACAGGGGATGAGTAGGGTGCCTTGATGGATAAGCTGATAAAAAGCATGTTGTCCATTGGTTCCGGGCTCACCCCAAATAACGGGTCCTGTGGTATAGGTAACGGAAGTTCCGTTTCTATCAACATATTTGCCGTTGCTCTCCATATTGCCCTGTTGGAAATAAGCAGCGAACCGGTGCATGTATTGATCATAAGGAAGAATGGCCTCGCTACTCGCCCCCCAGAAATTAGTATACCAGATCCCGATGAGGGCCATCAACACAGGCATATTCTCTGTCCAGGGGGTTTTACGGAAGTGGATGTCCATATGATGGGCACCTTTCAAGAGGGATTCGAAGTTTTCGTACCCCACACTCAGGGCTATGGACATCCCTATGGCGCTCCATAGGCTGTATCTTCCACCGACCCAGTCCCAGAATCCGAACATGTTATCCTTGAGAATCCCGAATTTGACTACTTCCTTTTCATTGGTCGATAAGGCTGCGAAATGTTTTGCAATATGATCCTCATCGATCGCCTTCTCCAGGAACCAGGCCCTGGCCGTATGAGCATTGGTCATGGTTTCCTGGGTAGTGAAAGTCTTGGATGCGATGAGGAAAAGTGTCTCCTCCACATCAATTTTTTTGAATGTTTCTGCAATATGCGTCCCATCCACATTGGAGACGAAATGAACCTGCATACCTTCGATCCAATATGGTCTTAGAGCCTCGGTCACCATGACGGGCCCTAGGTCGCTTCCACCAATGCCGATATTCACGATATGTCGAATAGGTTTTCCCGTATACCCCTTCCATGTTCCTGAATGGATGGAGGAACAGAAATCACGCATCCGGGAACGTACTTTACTGATCGAGGGAATCACATTCTCTCCATCAACCAGGACAGGGTCACCTGAAAAATCGCGTAATGCCGTGTGCAGAACAGCCCTGTCTTCAGTCATATTGATATGTTCCCCCTTGAACATCGCTTCAATCGCCTCTGATAAGTGGCAATCTGATGCGAGTTGAAGCAGCAGGTTTTTGGTCTGCTCATCCATCCGGTTCTTGGAATAATCGAATAGAATGTCTCCTGTCTTCAGTGAATACTGAGTGAATCGGTCAGGTGAATCACGGAAGAGAGATGCGAGTGAACGGGAGGACAATTCCTTCTGGTGGGCGGCAAGACGCTTCCAGGTTGCAGTGGAAGTAGGGTCGATCTTCGGGAAACTCATATTCAAATATTTTCAATGATTTGCAAGGTGTGGTCGACCATGGATGGGCTGATGTCCAAATGAGTTACCATCCTGATTCGGGTAGGGGAGATGGCAAAGATCAAGATTCCATTCTTTTTCCATTTTTCAACCAAGGTCGTGGGGGGCATATCTGGGGTCAATTCAGCCACGATGATATTGGTTTCGACGGGAAGAACCTCCTTGACAAAAGATTTCAACGACAGGCAATGGGCGATGATTGAGGCATGTCTATGGTCTTCTTCCAGTCTATCGACATGATGTTCCAATGCATACAGGCCTGCTGCAGCAAGCATTCCGGCCTGTCGCATGCCTCCGCCGAATACCTTGCGAATCCTTCTTGATTTCTTGATGAAATGTTTATTTCCTATCAAAAGACTGCCGACAGGGGCGCCTAGGCCTTTACTTAGGCAAATGGATATGGAATCGAATGTTTTTCCATAATTTTTTGGGTCTTCCTTATTGAATACCAATGCATTGAACAATCTGGCCCCGTCTAAATGCAAGGACAGTCCTTTTTCCAGGCAGGTCTGTTTGATCCTCTGAATCTGGCTCCAATCATAACAGCTTCCTCCACCCCGGTTGCAGGTATTTTCCAAGCTAACCAATCGAGAAATAGGACGGTGGACATCATCTGGTTGTATGGCGGCGCTGACCTGTTCCGCAGTAATCCTGCCCCTGTCACCCTCCAGTATAGCCACAGAAGCGCCGGAATTGGAGGCTATGCCACCCCCTTCATATTGGTAAATATGGGAATTGACATCACAAATTACCTCGTCCCCTGGCTGCGTATGGCATCTGATGGCGATCTGATTGGTCATGGTACCAGAAGGGCAGAAAAGGGCGGCTTCCAGGCCAAAAAGTGCTGCAGCCTTTTCTTCCAGTTCATTTACTGTAGGGTCTTCGCCGAACACATCATCCCCGAGCGGGGCACGGAACATGGCATCACGCATGCCCGCAGTGGGTCGAGTCACGGTATCAGAACGATAATCGATGATCATGCCGCGAATTTAAGAGGTAACGTGTTCCCAATGGTAAAGATTTGCTATAAATTAAAGTTCAGCGATTTCCATTGGGAATTGGAGCTATAAAAAATGGTTTTCAATGGGTTTTCAGCGATTGTTTTTTTGTTTTTTTCGGAAACGCTATGAAAACCGGAAATAGGTATTTAAATTTGCATACTTCCCTCAGAAAACTCAGGACATACGTTCCGCACCCTTACAAATTGGACCGTTCCTGTCTTCACCAAGACAAAAAGCTTTGTGATAGACTAAACCATTATTAAAACATATGAGGCAATTAAAGATAGCAACACAGATCACGAACCGGGATTCGCAGGCCGTTGAGAAATACCTGCAGGAGATCTCCAAGATCTCCATGATCACCCCTGAGGAAGAGACAGTACTTGCACAGCGGATCAAAATGAACGACCAGAGGGCTTTGGACAAGCTTGTTCAGGCCAACCTCCGGTTCGTAGTTTCGGTTGCTAAACAGTACCAGCATCAGGGCCTTTCCCTGAGTGATCTGATCAATGAAGGCAATCTGGGTCTCATCAAAGCAGCCCAACGTTTCGACGAAACCAAGGGCTTCAAATTCATCTCCTATGCTGTATGGTGGATACGCCAATCCATTTTGCAGGCACTTGCTGAACAAGGTCGACTCGTGCGTCTTCCCCAGAACAAGATTGGCACATACAATAAAGCCAACAAGGCTTACATGGCTTTCGAGCAGGAGCATGAAAGGGAACCTTCTACCGAGGAACTGGCCGAAATCCTTGAAATGAGTGAGACCGAGATCAATAATATTTTCCAGAGTAATACCCGTCACACCTCGCTCGATGCCCCGGTCCACGAAGCAGAAGATGTTGCCATGGGTGATCTACTCGAAGGTGGGGATGATACGGATGATGATGTGATGAAAGACAGTTTAAGGGCAGAGATCCGTCGGGTCCTCAAATCACTTTCTCCAAGGGAAGCTGAGATTGTCAATGCCTATTTCGGACTTGATGGGGAAAACGGTGTAACTATTGAACAGATTGGCCAAAAATACGACCTCACCAAGGAACGCATACGTCAGATCAAAGAAAGAGCCATCAAACGCTTACAGAAGGCGAGGTATAGTAACGCCCTGAAAGCATATCTAGGATGATCTCCTTTTAAAATGTTAAAAACCCCGCAAATGCGGGGTTTTTTGTTCTATTGAACCCTTTGCCATTACTTTTGTTTTTTGGACATGAAACGATATTTGTATCTCTTGGTCATTCCCCTGTTCTGGTCCTGCGAAAAGAACATTACCATTGATCTGAAGGATCCTGGGAAAAGACTTGTCGTGGAAGCAACGATAGAAAATGAAGGTCAACCCACTGTCTTCCTGAGCAATTCACTTGATTTTTTTGGCAAAATCAGTCCAGAAGTCTTGCAAAATTCTTTTGTCCATGATGCAATTGTTGATATATCAGATGGGACTAATAATCATAGACTTAAGGAGTTCAATTACACTAATGATTCAGGTAATGTCATCTATTATTATTCCAACAACCCAAGTGATCCAATCGGCCCGTTGATCGGAAAACTTCAAACAAACTATTCCTTGAACATTCAGACTGCAGGGAAAAACTACCAGTCATCTACGACCATCCCTTCCATTACTCGGCAAATAGATTCAATTTGGTGGGAGCCGGTCAAAAATATACCTGACAGCAACAAGGTCAAAGTGATCGTCAGAGCAACGGACAAAAAAGGTTACGGGGATTACATACGCTATTTCACCAAGACTAATGATGGGCCATTCCTGCCTGGTTTCACTTCAGTTTATGATGATCAGGTGATTGATGGTACAACTTACACGGTTCCGGTAGATAAAGGTGCAGATCGAAACACTCCCAGAAAAGATACCGATGCCTTTTTTGACCGCGGAGACCACGTGATCCTTAAACTCTGTAATATTGATAAGGCTACTTACGATTTTTGGAGAACCTTCGAATTCAGTTTCCAAAGCATTGGCAACCCCTTTTCCAGCCCTACCAAGGTGACTGGTAATATCACGAATGGAGCCCTCGGTTATTTTGGCGGGTATGCTTCCCAGTTCAGGGATTTAACCATTCCTCCCCGTTAGTTTTACACATCCTTCAGCCTGAAAGTTTCAAAACTCCGGATAATCGGTTTGGCTTCGTAATTTCGCAGACCAACCTAAAATGTCTATGGACAAACTGGAAATCGAAAAAGCACATTGCCTCATCATAGGTTCAGGCCCGGCAGGATATACAGCTGCCATATATACTTCTCGCGCCAACCTCAAACCCATTCTCTATCAGGGTATTCAGCCAGGTGGCCAACTCACCATTACCACTGAAGTGGAGAATTATCCCGGTTATCCTGATGGTGTTCAAGGTCCCGATATGATGGTTCATTTCGAAAAACAGGCTGCCCGTATGGGTGCAGACATACGTTTTGGATTGGCCACCCAAGTTGATTTCTCCGTCCATCCTTTCAAAGTATGGATAGATGAGGAAAAAGAGATCCATGCTGATTCCGTGATCATCGCAACGGGCGCATCTGCCAAATGGCTAGGGTTGGAATCGGAGCAAAGGCTGAACGGTTATGGGGTAAGCGCTTGTGCCGTTTGTGATGGATTCTTCTTCCGCAACAAAGAAGTGGCCATTATAGGAGCAGGGGACACGGCGGCAGAAGAAGCACTTTATCTGAGCAAGCTTTGTACAACGGTCCATATGTTGATTCGCAGAGATGAAATGCGCGCTTCGAAAGTGATGCAGGAAAGAGTACTGAACACCCCAAACATAAAGATCTACTGGAACAGTGAGACCGACGAAATACTCGGGGACAAGAAAGTGGAGGGAGTTCGCATTAAAGACCGGTTAACAGGTGAAAAAAAGGAGATACCCGTTAGTGGTTTTTTTGTTGCGATAGGCCATGAGCCCAATTCAGGCATCTTCAAAGATTGGCTGGACTTGGATGAAGCCGGTTATATCAAGACGATCGCCGGCACTTCCAGGACGAATATCGATGGAGTATTCGCAGCTGGTGATGTTCAGGACAAATATTATCGTCAAGCAGTTACCGCTGCCGGTAGTGGATGCATGGCCGCACTCGATGCTGAAAGGTGGCTGGGAGCCCAGGGTCTACATTAATTTGCAATCATCACTCAGGTCTTCTGCTGCATTTCCCTGTACTTGGCAACCCCTTAAGTGCACTATTTGAGCTGCATGGATGATTTAATTGCTTCTGTGCATTCGAACTCTTGGCATGAAGATTCAATCTTCCCGGAATATCATTAACGTTATGCATCCGGTTATTACGGATAAAACGGAAGCAGCTAGTACCCCGATCTTCGCGATATTCTGTGTTGATGGATCTTGGAATGCAAGCATGGATATGAAGATGGACATGGTGAATCCAATTCCGGCCAGCATACCAACTCCCGCCATTTGAGACCATTGTACTTTTTCAGGTAACCGTCCCCAGCCAAGTCTTACCAGAAGATAGCAAAAGAGGAGAATGCCCAAGGGTTTCCCGATCACCAGACCAGCGATAATACCTGCATTCAACGTATTGTCTAGTGAAGGTATCAGTCCACCATCGATCCTGATCGCTGTATTGGCGAGTGCAAATATGGGTAGTATCAAAAAATTCACTGGCGTGTGAAACCTGAGTTCCCATGTATGCAATGCACGCGTAGGGACGAAAAATGCGAAAATAACACCTGCAACCGTGGCATGGATGCCTGAATTGAATATACAGTACCAAAGACCCAGGCCCAGCAGGAAATGCCAAAAACCGAATTTCAGCTTTGTTTTCCCCAAGAACCAAAGTATGACCATGATGGCCAAGGCGCCCAAGGCCCAGATCTGCTGAAGTTTACCTCCATAGAAAAAAGCGATGGTGATTATGGCTCCCAGGTCGTCTATGATGGCCAATGCAGTGAGGAATATCTTCAACGATGCGGGTACCCTGGATCCCAGTAATGAAGCTACTCCCAGTGAAAAGGCTATGTCGGTCGCCATGGGAATACCCCAACCACCTCTGAATTCGGTACCCTTGTTGATCATCGAATAGATCAAGGCAGGGATCAGCATGCCGCCTATTGCTGCGAATACGGGCAAGAGTGCCTTCCTCAGATCACGTAATTCGCCTAAAAACAATTCACGTTTGATCTCCATCCCAACGAGGAAAAAGAACACCGCCATGAAAGCGTCGTTAACCACATGCAACAATCCATGTGGAAGATGGAGCTCTTCCGGTAGATGGAATGTCGTTTCCCAAAATCCGAGCCATCCTTCCCGAGTGGCCCCCCAGTTGGAAAAGGTCATCGAAAAAACCGTACAAAGGCATAGGATGATCCCAACAGAGCGACTATCATTGACAATGGCCTGCAGCGGACTGATGATCTTATTAGGGAAAATCTTTCGGGGCATTTCCAAATTTAATATTTGTTTTGAAAGTGCCTTACTCAAAAAGATCCAATCTTGTTTTGGGGCGCTTTTCATCCAACCACTGGAAATGGCGGAGTTCTTTTTTGTCCGAAGGGATCTGACGAAGAGGATAGCTGGTTCCTTCTACACCGTTGACCCAACTCACCCTGCGCAGGCCATTTTCACCGAAATACAGGGTTATGGCATCAGCATGAGAATAATTCATGCCAACATAAGCGCTATCCTGATCCTGCAGGTAATAAATACTTTCTGCATTCCCCTTGGCACGTATGAAATCCATTTTCCCATCTACGAATGATCCATTGATCGTGCTGCCCTTGATCTGGTTGAAAAATCCTTCCCGGGTTCGACCTATGGCAAAAGCGTTTTCAAAGACCTGTACATGATCAGGTTGTTTGTTCTTGGTGAAAAGGTAAACCGTATCACCGGAGATCTGGTTTGCATTGGACCAAAGTATCGGATCCCGAAACATCCTGAATACGGAATCACGAGAGGAATATTGCAAACTGTCACAAACGCCTTGAAGGGAATCCGAAAATATCCTCACATGATGATAAGCCTGAAAGAATCTGATACTGTCCACCTGGATGGGCACCTTGGGGGAGACGATCTTCAGGGTATCAGTTGATTGCTTCTTGAAAGATGCCGAATCCATGTCCTTCCAAACCGTATCCGCTTTAACTGCTGAGTAGAGCGTATCTCCTGATATGTAAATGGAATCATTCTCCTGCTTAAGGATCATCACAGGTTTTTTTGTTGCCAATACTTCATTGCTATTATTATTGAATAAAGTCTCGCCCGCAAGAATGGTGACCCCCTGGGCAGTATCTCTATACAATACATTTCCGGTCGCTGATCCTTTGCCGGATTTTTTATCATAGATGATGTTTTCAGCTATGATCTTCTGTGAACTGTCTTCAATTACAGGTCGTTCCCCAAAACTGGCATTGCCATTTTTCAGATCATAGAAACCACTTTTTGTACGAATGGTGGTCTTTCCATCATGGATCACGGTCGGTGCCACGAAAGTGGCCAGTTCCTGGTCTAATGAATAAAGAAGTGTATCCGTATCCATTCGGTATTCAGGATCTTTAAGCTTCACCTCCTTTTTGAAGTAAACTTCGTGAGTGTCGGCATAATAATATCCTTCTCGGCTGGTCAGCGTTGTCGTCTTGTTCACCACTTTGCCACCGTTCACATATGTCCCGATCTTGGCGCCGAGGTCGTATTGAAGTTCTTCAGTAGTCAAAACTCCTTTCCCATCGGTCAGTTTCACCTTTTTTTTAAGAACGGCCGTCCTGTTATCACCCGTATATTTCAGGTATTGTGAATAGGTATGTATGCTATCCCTGTCATTGATGTGTATGTTTCCAAAAGCTTCAAAGGAATTCCTGCGGGGATCCTGTATGGCACTATCACAGTAGAAAGTAGTATTTCCCTGTTTCATGACTACATGGCCACTCAGGATATTCAATTCACCTGAATCACTTTCTTTTTTGATCATACGGAAAAGATCGGCCGTGACCAAATGGATCAATTTGGTGCTGTCAGAAGCAGTGGGAGAGCCAGTTTGTACAGGTGAAGGGGATACAGTCTGCTGACCGGATGCCGGCCCCATGAAAAATAAGGCGATCAACGGAAAGATCGCGTAAGGGATAAGCCGCATCAGGTTATGGTTCTTTATTTGCCGAATCGGGCAATGGCTGCATAAGCGGTTCCGTTTTGTCTTTTTTCCCAAATACGGAGACATTTATATAACGCTTGGGGTGTATACGTAAGTCCTGCAAAAGAATATTCAAGCTATTTGACGTTGAAGTCAGATTATTATAAAGCTTTTTATCATTTACCAGCATGCCGATCGTACCATCACCTTTATTCGCTTTAGCCAGGACACCATTGAGATTATCCACGGCAGTCTGTAGTTTTTTGAGAGTAGTCTCCAATTCAAGTCCGGCCATTTTAGAGGTGAGTCTGTCCACATTGCCCAGGATCCGGTTTATGGTGTCTTTCTCATTCCGCAGGTTGCCAGTGAAACTGCTTACATTGGAAAGAGTGTGGGCCAGATCACTATTTTTGGGATCCAGCATGATGCTCAAAGAACTGGAGGAGTTTGCCAGATGGGAAATGATGGATTGTATATTATTTTTAGTCTTGGGGTCAAAGACTGTACCGACGACCTCTAAGAGTGAATCCAATGATTTCAACGTGCCATTGACCTTGTCCATGGCCGGATTCAATCCTGACCTCAATTCTTCAAAAATACCTTTGCTTACGAAGGTTCCTATGGTGTCCCCGGAATGGACAAAACGACTGGAGCTACCTTTGACGATACTTACTGATGCGGCTCCCAAAGGACTGGAAATAATGGTAGCATAGGAATCGTCCGGTATCTGGATGGGGCGGGTAACATTGAAGGAGACAACGATGCCTGTAAGGTTCTCATCTTTTTCAACTATATCATATACGTTACCAACCTGAAGTCCGTTGATCTGTACTTGGTCTGAAGGATTAAGCCCTTCCACCTTGTTGAAAACAGCGTATATCCTGTTTTTCCTTACTGTGAGGTTCCTGCCTTTCAGGAAATTGAATCCCAATATCAGTACGGTAATGGCAACAGCAGCCAAAGCACCGATCTTAGTTTCGTTGGAGACTTTCATGCGTTCGATTTACAGGGATGACGGCATACTTGCCGTGTTTCAGTTCACCCATGTTTCAAAAATAGCCATTCTTTATCTGTGAGGACGGACCGTCCTTATTTATCTTTTAGTTCTTTTGAGGGCATGTTCGCCATAGGTTTTGGGTTCCCATTATTAGGGTCGACCGGTTTTTTGCTATCGGGCTTCCCCGTTGAAGTACTATCCGTGCTTGTTGTATGGGGCGCATCGGAAAGGGTCTTATACTGGATCACCGCATTGGCGATGGAGCGCACCAATTCTGCCTGCCCTTTTTCGCTGTTCAAGTATTCCTCTTCTTCTTTATCTGTGATGAAACCAGTTTCGATCAAAACGGCTGGCATGTTGGTAGCCTGAAGCACCCAGATGCCTTTGTAATTTCTTTGCAAGACACCCCAACTGTTCCTGCCGATCTGGGCAAATTCGTTCTCGATGAGCGTGCCTAATTTGACACTGTTCTTGAAGAATTTCTGTGACCAAAGCCTTGCCTTAATGATAGCTTCGGGACTGCTGGGATCCGGTATGTCCTCAACCTCGGCCTCAGACTCGAACCTTTGATCTTCGGCTATGCCACTTGCTTTTTCATCGGCACGATCCGCTGCATAAACATAGGTGCCAGTACCATGAGCAGGGCTGGGTGTCGTCCAATGTCTGTAAACAGGCTCTTTTTTGGTGTGCTTTTTCTTTTTCTTACCCTTTCCCGTATAATAAGTTACGGTTTCATACCGCAGGAATTCCTTATGGGGTATCGGAGGCATTGCATTCACATGTATGCAAACAAAAAGGTCGCCATGTGCTTCATTGGCGATCCTGGCTTTCTCGCGGACATTGTCAAAAATATCGGTCCGGCGTGTCATGACGATCTTGGTTTCGGGAAGTTCGGCCTTGAGGATAGGCTCTAGTTTTAGGGCCAATTCTAACGTTATTTGGGCCTCCGTGGAGAAATTACCCCTTGCACCTGCATCAGAGCCCCCATGGCCCGCATCTATGACAATGGTTTTTATCTTAGACCCGATGCGGGTTTGAGCATGTACTCCACCAGATAAAACTAGCCCTGCTGAAAACAGGATAAACAGGGTGGGAAAAAGTCTTGACATATGGCTAATGGATTAGAATTCAAGGTTGTCAACTGCGAATCTTCACAATTTCTTACCACTAATTTGGCTATTTTTGCCTCTCTGCTATGGTAACCAAACGAAGCAAAATTAACCCAAAATCATATTTCCCCGTGATTTTGCTGTTGCTCAGTTTGGAGGCAATTACGGCTCCCGTCCTTGAACTTCCCATTTCGAACCCCTTAATTGACAAAAGTTTAACGTCATTAGACACTATTCCTGTGAAAACCGGGGATACATCGTTTGCGTCCCTTGCAATCAATGGCAAAGACACAAACATATTAGGTAAGCAGGTGGATACGCTCAATTTTAAGATCTCCAAAGATTCCATGAATGCACCGGTGAATTATCATGCTCAGGATTCCATGGTTCTGGATGTAGCCACCCAAAAGATCATGTTGTATGGAAAAACCGAGGTGAAATACACCGATATCAAGTTGTCCGCACCACTGATCGTTTTCGACCAGGAAAGCTCAGTGGTTACTGCCCGTATGGCTAAAGATACTTCCGGACAGGTTTTGGGCATGGCAAAATTAGTACAGTCAGAGACCGAGACGGTCAGCGATAGCATTTTCTTCAATTTCAAAACACAGAAGGGCCTGACCCATAGCTCATTCTTCCAGCAACAGGAGATCTATAATTATGCGGAAAAAGTGAAAAAGGCCGACCCCGAAACTTTCTTCGCCTATAAGGGGCGCTTCACCACCTGCAATCTGGATACTCCGCATTTCGCGTTCCGATTCCATAAGGCCAAATTCATAAACAACAAACTCGCCGTGACCGGACCTGTACACCCCGAGTTTGAGGGTGTTCCTATTCCCATTTACCTGCCATTTGGGATCTTCCCATTGAAAACAGGCCGACATTCAGGCCTTTTACCGCCGCAATTCACTGTTACGGAAAACTTCGGGGTAGGTTTGGAAGGACTGGGATACTATAAGGTCATTAACGATAATTTCGATGCCAAAATATGGTCTGATATATATTCTTATGGAAGTTGGAGATTGAACTTGGCTCCCAGCTATCGAAAAAGGTATCGCTATAATGGCAATTTCACCCTCAGCGTGCAGAATACGAAGAACGCATTCAAGGGAGATCCAGATTATTCACAGAATCGAACATTCTTCATCACCTGGAATCACACGATGGACAGCAAGGCCAGGCCCGGTGTCAATTTCAGTGCATACGTAAGGGCCGGCAGCAGTAAATATCTCACCAATGTTCAAAACGGCCATCTCGTCAATGCGGGAAACAGTGGTCTGAACCTCTCTTCAGGCAGTAATTATCTTCAGCCACTTAATTTCACCAATCAGCTCAGCTCATCGATATCCTATCAGCGTTCCTGGGCAGGGAAACCATTCCATCTATCCGTCAACCTCAATCACAATCAGAATACGTCTACTCGCCTTGTCAATCTTAACCTTCCTGACGTAGCTTTTATCATGAATACCGTTTATCCTTTCAAGCCAAAGGAGTCGGTGGGATCATCAAAGTGGTATGAAAGATTGGGTGTAGGCTACAACGGGAACGTTAAAGGCCAGGTTACCTTCTATGATACTTCTTTCAACTTCAAGCAACTAATAGATACATTCCAATGGGGAGCTTCACATGAGATCCCCATACAGTTGTCCCTGCCTCCAATAGGGCCTTTACAGATCGGGCCGAGTTTTTCTTATCGGGAAAGATGGTATGCACAAAAGTTCCACCGCAGTTGGAATCCGGTGACGCAAAAGCTCGATACCACTGTCAATAAAGGATTTTACACCGGAAGGGAAATGTCAGTGGGAATAGGTGTCAGTACCGCCATTTTCGGTACCTGGCAATCCAAGAACAAGGAATCCCATGTTCAGGCCATCCGACATGTCATGAGGCCAACGATCGGGTTCAATTACAAACCCGATATGATGGAGCCATATTATTATCGGACCCAGGTCAACAAGGCGGGTAACAAGTTGCTATTCTCCGATTTTGACGGAAGTATTTTCGGGGCTTTCTCCCCTGGAAAGACAGGTGGAATTGGCTTTGGTCTGGACAACAATCTTGAAATGAAAGTCCGGTCATTAGCAGATAGCGCTACCGGTGGAACCAAAAAAGTAAAACTTCTGGATGGCTTTGGCGTAAGTGGAGGGTACAATTTTCTGGCTGATTCCTTTCAGCTTTCCACATTCAGTTTATATGCCCGTAGCTATCTGTTTGAAAAGATCAATATTACCGCCAATGCAAGCCTTGATCCTTACCAGATCGATCCGAAGACCGGATTCCGGGTCAATAAATATGCCTGGCAGGGTGCTAAGTTCTCCCTGGGGAACATCACATCAGGCAGTGTCAACGTAAGCACGAATTTTTCCAGCAAGAAGAAGGATAACAAAAAGAAATCCATGGAGGAATTGGCCAAGCAAGCGGGTGATGACCTCACCGTGGACCAGATGCAACAACAACTCGATTATGTAAGGCGTAATCCCGCTGAATTCGCCGATTTCAATATCCCATGGTCCGTGAATCTTGGCTGGTCTCTCAGTTTCGCACGGTTACTACAGCCGAATTACACATTCAAAACTCAATTCACTTCCAGTTTCAATTTTAATGGTGATTTCAATATCTCTCCAAAATGGAAGGTGGGGGCAACCGGATATTACGATCTGACAAAAAATAAATTGCAATCGTTGACCACCTTCATTTCACGCGATCTTCACTGCTGGCAGCTAGCCATCAATATAACCCCTGTGGGCTTATACAGATTCTTCAGTATTTCAGTGAATCCCAAATCAGGTCTCCTGAGAGACCTGAAGATCAACAGGACAAGGTATTTCTACAATTGAATCTCAGCTCACAGATTCGATGTAATCCCACATCATGCGGAATGCTTTTTCTTTCAAAGTGTGTGCTGTATCCTCTTTACTGACAGAAATGGGTTCCAGAAAATGCATTTCCATCGCCGATGGCCAGAACCAGAATTTTTTATTGTTCGGGAAGACATGGTTAGTGCCGAAAATGACTGCGGGCATGATGGATTTTCTGGTTTCAAGCGACAGGCGAAAGGCTCCGTCGTGAAACTCCTTCAGGGGTTTATCCGTCTTGTTGCGCGTCCCCTCCGGGTAAATGCACATATGCATACCCATCTCCAACACCCGTCGCATCTTCATATAACTCTCTTTTCTACTTGCATCGCTCTTGCGGTTCACCAATACGGAACCACGCTTGTAAATGATCCCAAAGAGCGGGATTTTAGCCATTTCAGATTTGGCAATGGTCTTGTTGGCACCAGGTATGCCCGGGCTGGTCAATGGAACGTCCATCATCGAACGGTGGTTACAAACAACTATAAAGTTCTGGCCAGACCTGAAATGCTCTCGACCGTAGATTTTCAAACGTAATCCGCTCAAGAAAAAGAATACAGCCATCCATACTCTCGAGATCTTGATCATCAGATCCGTCCGGCGGGGTTCCCGCCAGAATCCGGTAGCCCAGATGGGGATCAGTGCGATCAACATGGTTCCTATGAACATGAGCGCTGCCCAAAAAGCCATGATCCTGGCAAATATGCTTTTCATCAGGAGGGTAGGGTTTTAAAGGGAATAGAGATCTTCCAGTCTATGGGGTCCATGCCTTCTCTGATCAAGAATGCATTTGCTTTGGAAAAATGCCTGCATCCGAAAAATCCTTTGTCGGCAGAGAAAGGAGAAGGGTGAGCCGCCTTGAGTACATGGTGCCTGGTCTCGTCGATCAAAACCTGTTTTTCCTGAGCAAATTTACCCCAAAGAAGGAATACAAGACCTTTCCGTCTAAGTGAAAGTTGGCTTATGACCGCATCGGTGAATTCCATCCATCCGCATTTGGAATGGCTGAGGGGTTCACCTGCCCTGACGGTCAGAAATGCATTGAGGAGTAAAACACCTTGGTCAGCCCATGTAGACAGGTCCCCATAACGCGCAGGGATACCTGCACCTATATCGGTCTGTAACTCCTTGAAAATATTAATCAGTGATGGAGGGGGATTGATCCCAGCAGGTACTGAAAAACTCAAACCATGAGCCTGCCCTGGTCCATGATAGGGGTCCTGACCAATGATGACCACTTTTACCCGGGGAAAAGGAGTTCGATTAAAGGCATTGAACAGGAGTGTACCTGGTGGATAAATAGTCTTCCCCGCCATTTTTTCGATGCGAAGGAAGTTGACGACCTGCAGGAAATAGGGTTTTTTGAATTCCTCTTTCAGCACTTCCTGCCAACTGGCTTCAATCCTGACCTCCATGTTAAGCTCAGCAGTTGTTTGGTCACAAACATAAATCATTTACATTTGTAATACTCATTTCCCGCGAATTGTGGGTTTAGGTCCGGTAGCTCAGTTGGATAGAGCATCAGCCTTCTAAGCTGAGGGTCATGCGTTCGAGTCGCATCCGGATCACTCTCCTGCGAGATTCCTGACAGGGCATCCTGATCAGGTTCATTTCTTTCCGAAAATCAAAACTCTCGAGCATGCAACAAGCATCTGACATTAGAATGGGCGTTGTAGGCCTGGGATTGATGGGGTCCAGCATTACCACCTGCCTGCTCATGGCCGGTCACAAAGTGGTCGCTGTTGCTCCCATCCCCACGGATATGGAACCAGCTATACCCAGGATAAGACATCACCTGGAAAGATCCTTGAAAGAAGGTCTGGTGGATAAAGATCCCGACCATTATCTGAAACATTTGACGTTGACCGAGAATTATGGTGCTCTGACCGGTTGCAGGGTTGTAGTGGAATGTACCATTGAGAATATACCCATCAAACAAGCCGTGTACAAAATGATCGAGGATGTGGTGGATCGGGAATGTCTGCTGACGAGCAATACCTCCGCCATCCCGATCAGTATACTGCAAAGTCATACACTGCATCCGGAGAGGTTTTTTGGACTGCATTGGGCAGAACCCTCCCATACCACCCGATTCCTGGAGATCATATGTGGAGATAAGAGTGATGTCATCAAAGGAGAGTATTTATATGAATTATCCCATTTTTGGGGCAAGGAACCTACTTTGGTCAGGAAGGATATCAGGGGTTTCATCACCAACAGACTGATGTATTCCATGTACCGGGAAGCGATGTATCTCGTGGAAGGTGGTTACGCGACCGTTGAAGATGTGGACAGGGCTTGTCGTAACAACGCTGGATATTGGATGACCCTGATGGGCGTCTTCCGTTGGATGGACCTAACGGGAGTGCCAGCATACCATACGGTCATGAAGGATCTTTTCCCAACTTTGTCCACGGGGTCTGAAGTGCCTGAAATGATCGATAAGATCGTCAGAGAAGGGGGGCGAGGGATCTCCAATGCGAAGGGGTTTTATGAGTACACTCCGGAAGAAGCCCGGCTCTGGGAAGAAACTTTCACCGAATTCAGCTATGAGATCCGACGTTTGGCATTGAAATATCCCGCCGATGTGGTGAAGAAAAAAATGAGTTCTTGAACATCTGGGAAGCTGTTGATTTCTCTAACTTGAAAACCAAGAGTTTGAATCCATTGTAATCAATCGGATCTGTTTTGCCTTTAACTTTTTTAAATTGGTTTATGAAAATTCCAACCATTCTGCCGTTCATCAGTGTTCTTATATTTTCCTGCACAAACATCAACAAAGTGGAAACAATTACATCATACCCATGGCCGAAGGATATAAAACCACCAGTATGTATTCGCAAGGACCACATCCTCGAAGCTCATGGTGATATTCGAACGGATCCCTATTACTGGCTTAATGATTATTTCAAAAAAGGACCCGATAGTAATGCCGTCGTGGATTACCTGAAGCAGGAAAATACGTACATGGAAACCATGCTTTCCGGAACGAAGGATTTCCAATCCGCTTTATTTCAAGAATTGAAAGGGCGGATACAGGAAAAGGACGAATCAGTTCCCGTACTCAGACGTGGCTACTATTATTATACCCGTACCGAAGAGGGCAGGCAATATTATAAATATTGTCGCAGGAAAGGGAATATGGACGCTCCCGAGGAAGTGCTGCTGGATGCAGATAAGATGGCAGAAGGACATGGATACTTTGCTTTGTCCGGTTTCAGTATTAGTCCAGATAATAGAATGTTGGCATATGGCGTGGATGTTGTTTCAAGAAGACAATACACCCTTCAGATAAAGGATCTGGAGACCGGCAACATACTGAAGGATGTGGTCGAGGATACGCAGGGAGATCCGGTTTGGGCGGCGGACAACAGGACCCTATTCTATACTGCCAAAAATCCTGTTACGCTGCTATCTGAAAAGATTAAGCGTCATATTTTGGGAGATGCCGAGTCCAAAGATGAAGTGGTGTATGAGGAGAAGGATCAAAGCAATTATATTGGTGTCGGCAAAAGCAAGAGCGACAACTATATTTTCATCTATTCACAAGCTACGATGAGTTCTGAATGGAGATACATCGATGCTTACAAGCCCCTGTCCTCATTCCAGGTATTCCAGCCTCGAAGAAAGGACATACTCTACTCTGTAGAACATTCAGGGGATCAATTTCTTGTGGTGACCAATTGGGATGCAAAGAATTTCAAACTGATGGGAACGCCGTTGGAGAAAACCGGCGCCGAGAACTGGAAGGACATCATTCCACACCGTGAAGATGTGTTGCTGGAAGATGTGGAGGTTTTCGCCAGCAAATGGGTGGTCACGGAAAGGAAGAATGGACTGATCCAGTTCAGGGTGCGCGAACTTTCAAACGGACAGGAACATTATCTTGATTTCGGGGAACCCACGTATACCGCTTCCATTGGCACTAATCCCGAATTCGGATCCACAACATTAAGGTACAATTACAGTTCGATGACCACCCCGGCATCCGTTTTCGATTATGATATGAATGGAAAGGAAAAAAAACTGATGAAGGAGCAGCCGGTACTCGGGGGCTTCAAAAAAGGGGAATATGTCACCGAACGGGTCTATGCAGTGGCTAGGGATGGAGTAAAAGTCCCGATATCCATAGTATATAAAAAAGGGCTTGCCCGGGATGGGAAGGCGCCATTGCTCTTATATGCATATGGTTCATACGGATTGAGCACGGATGCCGGCTTCAGCAGCAATCGTTTAAGTTTGCTTGATCGGGGTTTCGTATATGCCATCGCTCACATTCGAGGAGGTCAGGAAATGGGACGCCAATGGTACGAAGATGGGAAGCTCCAAAAGAAGGTGAACACGTTCAATGATTTTGTCGATTGTGGGCGATACCTCATCAGTGAAAAATTCACTTCCCAAGGCCATCTTTATGCAATGGGCGGCAGCGCCGGCGGACTACTGATGGGTGCCGTGGTGAATCAGGCACCTGAACTTTGGAATGGCATAATCGCTGCGGTACCTTTTGTGGATGTAGTCACCACCATGTCCGACCCCAGCATCCCCCTCACCACGAATGAGTATGATGAATGGGGTAATCCTGCCGATTCCGCTTCCTATTTCTATATGAAGTCCTATTCACCCTACGACAATGTGGGCAAAAAGGAATATCCCAACATGCTTGTAACAACCGGACTTCACGATTCTCAGGTCCAATATTTCGAACCAGCCAAATGGGTGGCCAAACTCCGGACGATGAAGACCGGAAATCAGATATTGTTATTGAAAACGAACATGGAAGCAGGCCACGGTGGACGGTCCGGGAGATTCGATAATCTGAAGGATGTTGCACTTCAATATGCCTTTCTTTTAGCACTGGAACGGGTCGTAAAATGAATTGATAAACGAAATATTTCGAACGCACACATATACACCCTTACGATACTGTTTTTAAACTTCGAAAGTATCTCAGATCATTTTTTTTCTGACCAGCAAAAGCGCGACCAATGTCAATGTAGCTGCAATGGCCAGATAGTACCCGACATAGGCCAAACCATGACTTTCAGCCAGTCTAGTGGCAATATAAGGAGCCATGGATGCTCCGAGAATGCCGGCCAAGGTGAAGCAGAGGGATGATCCAGTATACCGGACGGAAACGGGAAAGATCTCTGCCAGTGCCGTTCCCAGAGGACCATAGGTCAAGCCCATAAAGAATAGTCCTAATGAAAGGAAGAAAACGGTCAGATTCCAATTACCCGCGACGAATAAGCTAGTGAACGACAGCCCATATGCCATGATCAATAGTGTTGCCATGATCAGCATATTCCCTCGTCCGATCTTGTCTGCCCAAATCGAAGATATCGTAATACCGATGGCGAAGAAAACATCGGCGATCAATTGTGCGGTGAGCAGACTGGATTTCGGATACCCCAGGGAAGCAGTTCCCCAATTCAAGGCGAAGACAGTAACGAGATAAAAGATCAGGAATGTTGTGATGGATGCCAAAGTTCCGAGAATAAGGGTCCGGGAGTATTTTTTGAATATCGTTACGATGGGCACGCTTTCCGTTTCATTTTTGTGTAAAATTTCCTGGAAGTCTGGAGTCTCCGTGATCTTCAAGCGAACATAAACTCCTACCAAAATCAATATGGCGCTGGATAGGAAAGGTATCCTCCATCCCCAGGAAAGGAATTCCGCTTCACTCATGATCCTGGTCAGAATCAGGAAGATCCCACTGGAAAAAAGAAGTCCGATAGGAGCCCCCAGCTGTGGAAATATCCCATATCGGGCCTTCTTATGTTCAGGAGCATTTTCCATGGCAAGCAGAACAGCGCCGCCCCATTCACCTCCAAGTCCCAAACCTTGTCCAAATCTGAAAATGGCCAAAAGAATGGGTGCAACGACACCTATGGATTGATAAGAAGGCAGAAGACCAATCGCCACTGTACTCGGTCCCATGGTAAGAAGGGCTGCTACCAATGTGGCTTTCCGGCCGATTTTGTCCCCAAAATGTCCGAACAAAGCCGCCCCGAAAGGGCGCGCAAAGAAGGCCAGTGCAAAAGTGGCCAATGATTCCAATGTGGCCGATGCGGGATCTGCATGTGGGAAAAACAGTTTGGGAAATACCAATACTGCGGCAGTGGAGTAGATGTAAAAATCAAAATATTCGATGGTGGTTCCGATCATGCTCGCGGAAAGCACATGTATAACAGAATTATCCTTCGCCCTTGAGGTTTTCATTTATTTTGATTTATTGGAGGAGAGGTTTTTTTTGGGTAGAGAAAGTTAGGGATATTGAATGGAACCTGAAAAGGCGGTAATGGCCTTCCCGGGTAGGAGAACCCGAGATTCCTCATCTTGGTCATCCCCCGAATTTCATCAAAGCTTCGAATATCTTTTCATATTCTTTCTCAGCTTGTTTGAGCCTTGCATTGAAATCCTGGTAGTTTCTCTCAGCTGCGGCGAATTTGAATTTATCTGCATAAACTTCCGGAGAGGCTAGTGAAGCCTCCGCTTCAGATCTCTGTTGTTGAAGTTGGGCCATTGATGCTTCCAAATCACTGAATTGCTTACGAAGTCGTTTCTCTTCTTTTTGTTTGTCTTTATCGATCGGAGCCTTGGATAGTGTGGGTTGGCTATCTGGTTTTGAAGGAGTTGCCGGATTTTGTATTCCGGATGAGGGTTGCTGCTTGTCTGATCTTTGCGTATTGGATGGGGACTTCTGCTTTTTATCGCCGGAAGATAATTTCCCCTCCGTGGTCTGGATCTTCGAAGCTTGTTTTGCCATTCTTTCCTTCCACTCGACATACTCATCATATCCGCCCTTGAATTCCTTGATCAGACCATCCTCGATCTCCCAGATCTTGTTGGCGGTCTTGGAGATGAAATAGCGATCATGGCTGACCAGGATAAGGCTGCCTTCGTACTTGTTCAATGCCTCAATAAGCAATTCCACACTGTGGAGGTCAAGGTGGTTGGTGGGTTCATCTAGCAGCAGAAAATTCGCTTTACTGATGATGGTCTTAGCCAGAGCTACCCTGGCTTTCTCTCCGCCGCTTAGTACCCTGATCCTTTTGTCAGCATCATCTCCACTGAAGAGGAAACATCCGAGCAGTGTTCGCAGTTCAAGATCTGTTTTTTGGCTGCCAGCCGCCTGAAGTTCCTCGATGAGGTTATTATCCAATCGTAAACTCTCCAGTTGATGTTGAGCATAAAAACTCTGCACCACATTGTGGCCCGCTATACGCTCACCTTCACAGGGTTCGGTACCGGCGATGATCCGCAGCAAGGTGGATTTTCCCTTCCCATTGGCCCCGATGAGTGCGATCTTGTCTCCTCGATCGATCTCGGCAGAAGCATTCTCTACTATACGAATAGGGTCGAATGACTTGGATACGTTCTTGAGCGTGTTGATGATCTTTCCAGGTATCTTGTCGATCTGGAAATTGATGCGGATACTTGGCCTTTCGATGGATGCTTCCTCAACTCGCTCCAAACGGTCCAACCGTTTCATGATGCTTTGGGCCTGTGCTGCTTTGGAAGCCTTGGCCTTGAATCTTTCTATGAAACGCTCTTGTTGCCGGATGTAATCCTGTTGATTCTCGTAAGCCCTTTGCTGTAATTCCATGCGTACGACCTTCTCCTGCTCATAGAAACTGTAGTTTCCGCTATAAAAATGAAGTTCCTGTTGGTAGAGTTCCACGATCTCCTTGACCATCCGATCTAAGAAATATTTGTCATGGCTCACAATGACCACCGCACCTTCATAATGCTGCAGGTATTTCTCCAGCCATTCAATGGAGGGAAGGTCCAGGTGGTTGGTAGGTTCATCCAACAAAAGGAGATCCGGCTGCTGTAAGATCATTTTGGCCAGGAGTACCCTCATGCGCCACCCTCCACTGAACTCGCGATAAGCGCGTTTCATATCGGGTTCAGTGAATCCAAGGCCATGTAAAACCTCCTCGGTCCGATGTTCAATGGTATATCCTCCAAGCACTTCAAAATCATGGAGTTTGTCCGCATATTTATTGAGGAGTTCTTCGTCACCTGTCCGCTCTGCCTGATCAGCCAGTTCCGCGATCTCTTTTTCGAGAGACCTGACTTTTTCAAAAGCTCCCATGGCAACCTCGAGAATAGTTTCCGAGGTTTCGAAACTAAGCAGGTCCTGATGCAGGTAGCCGATAGTGGTGCCACGACTTTTTTCCACGGTACCAGAACTAGGAGCATACTGACCGGTCAAAAGTTTGAGGAGGGTGGATTTTCCTGTGCCATTGAAACCGATCAACCCGATACGTTCATTGGGTTGTATATGCCAAGTGGCATCACGGAGGATCGTCCTTGCACCGAATTCAAATGTCACGTTCTGAAGGCCTGCTAGCATGTTGGGATCAGGAATTTGTTAATTCAAGGCGCAAATTTACACGAAAGACACGGTCTGAGCGCATATGGTTTACCTTTGTTAAAAAATCAAATATGCCCCGAATTATCCTAACCTTTCTGATTCTTGGAGTGTTTTCCTGCACATCGGGTGATCGGAAAGTGAATATTGATCATAATTCCGGCAACAGTTCAGCCATCGTTTTGGGCCCTTCAACCAGATTGGATAGTGCCATTTCAAGCATTCTCGAGGCTTATTATAAAGTACATGGCGCCCTGGTCGAGGCTGATTCGTCTTTGGCGCACTCTGCTGCCGAGTCACTTGTTTCCGTGACGGATAGCCTTGATGTTAAGTCATTGGGGATAGATAGTGTTGCCGCTACAACTTTGGAACACTTCCGGGATGATATTTCTTCGGAAGCCAAGGGACTCGCCGGTGAACAAAGTCTTTCTGAACAACGTAGGGCACTCAGCATGATCACGGAGAATCTTTTCCCTATGTTACAGGCTGTCCGCTTCAAAGGCCATACAGTATATGAAGTGGAGTGTCCGATGGCATTTAACGAAAATGAGGCGGCGTCCTGGTTAAGTCCAACTAAGGAGGTCATCAACCCATATCTCGGGAAAAAGCATCCTAAATATGCAGCAGGAATGCTTCATTGCGGAGGAGTCAAGGACTCCATTTACTTTCGCTAGAATGTATTTCCTGTACCCAATGGCGAACAAAATATTCCTACTCTTGTTTTGAGATATCGGGCATGAAAAAACAATTCCTCTTTTTCCCTTTCATTTTTATCCTACTGACCAGTTATTCACAGGAAAAATTCTCTTTAAATGGGTTCGTACGTGATTCTCTGAGCAGGGAAACGCTCATCGGGGCTTCCATCACGGTAAAAGGAGAGAGCCGTGGGGCCAACAGTAATTCCTATGGTTTTTATTCCCTGACTTTACCTGCCGGCACTTATCGGATATCTGCATCATTTGTCGGATATCTACCTCAGGAATTTGAAATAAAGCTGACCGAAAACCTGCAGTTGAACCTTTCGCTTTTAGCAAAAAGCAGCCTTTCACAAGAGATATTGATCTCCTCCAAACGTCGGGATGCCAATGTGAAAAACGCACAGATGGGTCAGATCGACCTGTCCATGAATAAAATAAGAAGCATACCTGTAATTTTTGGCGAAGTTGACCCGATCAAAACCATCCAACTACTGCCAGGAGTACGAAATGCCGGAGAAGGAAACATAGGTCTTTATGTTAGAGGGGGAGGTCCTGACCAAAATCTGATATTGTTGGATGATGCTGTTGTTTATAATACTGGTCACCTTTTTGGATTCTTCTCTGTTTTCAATGGTGATGCCATCAAAAATACGAGTCTGATCAAGGGTGGGATGCCGGCTCAATACGGCGGCAGACTTTCTTCGGTGTTGGATATAGCCATGAAAGACGGGAATATGAAAAAATACGAGGTTGAAGGGGGAATTGGGACAATTGCCTCCCGACTTGCCATACAAGGGCCAATCGTGAAGGATAAAGCCTCCTTCATGGTATCCGGACGTCGTACCTATATCGATTTCCTTGCAAAACCCTTCGTCAAGAAAGGCAGTCAGTTCTATGGTTCAGGATATTTTTTCTATGACCTGAATACTAAATTCAACTACCGATTCTCGGACAAGGACAGGCTGTATTTTAGTACCTATTTTGGTCGGGATGTCTTCGATTTCGTGAACAATGGCCGGTCTCTTGATATCAGCATACCCTGGGGTAATGCAACCATGACGGCCAGGTGGAACCATGTGTTCAGCAGAAGGCTTTTCGCCAACACAACACTTGTTTACAACGACTATAAATTTGATTTTGGTGCCAAACAGGAGACTTTTGAACTTCAACTCAAGAGTGGTATCAGGGATTATAACTTGAAGACCGATTTCGATTATTTCGCCACTCCTGCGCATCGTTTTAAATTTGGCGCTCAGTATACTTATCACCGGTTCACCCCGTCGGTGATCAGCGGGAAACAGGACAGCACGGTCTTTAATCCGAATAATTCCCAGATCAAGTATGCTCAGGAACTTGCCGCCTATATTCAGGACGATTGGGAAATCAATGATCGCCTCAAACTGAATGTCGGCCTCAGGGGCAGTTGGTTCCAGCAATTGGGGCCATATAAAAAGTACAAACAGGATGCAGACGGGAACAAATTGGACAGCACCGTATATGGCAATTTCCAGGGTGTAAAATCATATGGCGGACTTGAACCACGCCTTACCCTTCGATATGCATTGAACGACGAAGCCTCCCTGAAGGCTGCGGTCACCAGAAATTTGCAATACATCCATCTTGTCAGCAATGCAGGAACAACCCTGCCGACAGATATCTGGGTCCCCAGCACCTACAGGGTAAGACCTCAGATCAGTTGGCAATACGCCGTAGGATTTTTCAAGAACTGGAAGGATAACATGTTCGAAACTTCTGTGGAATTCTATTACAAGAGCATGCAGAATCAGATCGAATACAGGGAAGGTTATACGCCGGGGATCCGGGATACCGAGGAGGAATTCGTATTCGGCAAAGGCTGGAGCTATGGATCGGAATTGTACATCAATAAATCTCGTGGTAAACTAACCGGCTGGATAGGATACACACTTTCCTGGACATGGCGCAAATTCCCAAATTTGAATGAAGGTCAAAAATATCCGGCCAAATATGATCGGCGTCATGACCTTTCCCTGGTGGGTATCTATGAGTTGAACAAGCATTGGAAGATCTCCGGAGTCTTTGTTTATGCATCCGGTAATGCCACCACCTTGCCAGAAAGGTTTTATATAGTAGAGGGCGTTCTATCTCAGGAATATAGCCGGATCAATCAATACCGGATCGCCGATTATCATAGGCTGGATCTTTCCGCAACATGGACACCGAAACCGGAAAGCACCAAGAATTTCAAAGGAAGCTGGGTGTTCAGCATTTATAATGTATATAGTCGGGCCAATCCATTCTTCATCTATTTTGATCAGACGGGAAGCCCATATGACGGGACGTTAAAAGTACAGGCGAAACAAGTTTCCCTTTTTCCGATCATTCCATCCGTGACCTGGAATTTCAAGTTTTGATGCAGAGAATGACCTAAAGTCAAATTTCTACTGAAACCATCTTTGGATTGAATCCTATTCTTGTTTGAGCCGGAAACGAACTGTTCCACTTGTTTGTTCCGTCGAAGTGATGTTGACCTCATGGCGTATATCACCCACGGTGACCACCATGAGTGCAGTGTTTGGAGGTATGGAACCCAGATTTTCCGCATACATGACCAAGTCATTGTCCTTCCTTGTTGGATCGATGTCGATCTGGATCGAGATGGGGGTGGTGGACAAACGCTGCTTTTCCACAACCATCTTTCCGTTATAAAATACAGATATGGTATCCCCATCAACTTGACCATTATCGTACAGGTCAACCCGGAAAGAAGCCAAAGGCACATCCACTGTCTTGATCAATTGTTTACTTCTAGCCTCGAACTTGCTGTAAATGGGCGCTTGAACAGTTGTCTGGATCTGCTGCTTTTCAGGTCGGGGAAGATCATTATCAATGGTGGCGGGTTTGGCTGTATGTTCGGTTGATCTGGAGACGGAACCTTGGGGATTTGATGAGGGTGGAGTCTGTTTTGCTGGCGTTGTTTTTTTCTTGTCCGTGACCTGGGCTGTCGAAGGTGCTGGAATACTTTTGGCGGGGGCTTTGACAACAGGTTGTTCTTTGGTTTCCTTTTTCGGAGCTACCTTGACCAGAACCTTCCTCTCCAACTCAGTTTCCCCACTGCCACAATTGTCATTTGGCCTTGCGCCTTTCCATCGCCCTCTCAAGTATTCCGATTCTCCCTGTTTCATGAAAGTAAGGTAATGGGTCTGGAGGCAGTCCTTGAAGTCGGGTGGGGTATTGGACTTCACCTTGTTCACTTCGGTCACAGAGATCGACCTGCTTTCCTTATCATACTTGCCTTCAAGTTTGCAGATAACATAACAACGCTTCCCTCCAATGATGAAATAGGAATAGGAAAGCCCGCCCACCGTACTTCCGGTAATTTCAATATCCAAAACGTATTCCGTATCACCTCCCCAAAAATTGTCCTTGCTGAGAAATCCTCCCCGCCATTGACCATTGAGATTCTGTGCCTGCGAGTATACGTTGAAAGCAAGGATGAAGCAAACGGGTAAAAATATCCTCATGTCGAATTTCTGTCGTTTTTGGATGAATTGGAAAACCCCCGCATAATGGGAGACGGCCCAATTTCGAACTATCCTGCAAATTATTGCCATTTCAAACTTCACGTCCCTTAGAATTCGTTAAATTTGCCGTCATCCCAGTCAGTTCAATAGACCGGCGCCAAAGGCCTGCTTGGAGATATTGCCTAAAGTATGATGAACAACATGATGAAGATCACTTTTCCAGATGGTGCGATACGAGAATATGCAGAGGGTTCAAGTTCACTGGATATCGCAAGGTCCATATCGGAAGGGCTTGCTCGTAAAGTACTTGCCGCATCGGTCGATGGACAGGTTTGGGACCTTTCCAGACCCATCCTTCAGGATTCGTCTCTGAAACTCCTCACTTGGGATGATCCGGACGCGAAGAATACATTTTGGCATTCCACCGCCCACCTCATGGCAGAAGCGGTAGAGTCCATGTACCCGGGTGTTAAATTCTGGGTAGGTCCTCCGGTGGATAACGGTTTTTATTATGACATGGACATGGGTGGGCAAACCATCACTGAGGATGACCTGCGCAAGCTGGAAAATCGGATGTCTGAATTGTCCAAGACCAATAATGCGTTTCTTCGAAAAGAGATCACCAAGGCCGACGCCCTGCAGTATTTTACTCAGAAAGGAGATGAGTACAAACTCGACCTGCTTCAGAATCTGCAGGATGGGGCAATCACTTTCTACACTCAGGGGGGATTCACCGACCTGTGTCGCGGACCTCATATACCCCATACCGGTCTCATCAAAGCCGTCAAACTGCTGAATGTGGCCGGAGCGTACTGGAAGGGTGATGAAAAGAACAAACAACTCACCCGGATTTACGGCGTGAGTTTCCCCAGTCAGAAGGAATTGGATGAGCATCTGACGATGCTGGAAGAGGCCAAAAAACGGGACCATCGCAAACTGGGTAAAGAACTCGGCATATTCACCTTTGACGACGACGTAGGCCCTGGATTGGCATTATGGATGCCTAACGGAACGGTTATCATCGAAGAACTGGAAAAGCTCGCCAAAGAGACTGAAACGGCTGCCGGCTACAAACGTGTGGTTACCCCTCATATAGCCAAAGAGAGCATGTATCTGACCAGCGGACATCTCCCTTATTATCAGGACAGCATGTTCCCGCCCATGGAATTGGATGGGGTAAAATATTACCTCAAGGCCATGAACTGCCCCCATCACCATAAGATCTATTCGGCAGAAGCACGTAGTTACAGGGAACTGCCACTCCGGCTTGCGGAATATGGCACTTGTTACCGTTATGAGCAAAGTGGTGAATTGTTCGGTCTGATGCGTGTTCGTTGTCTTCATATGAACGATGCACACATTTATTGCACCAAGGAACAGTTCGCTCAGGAATTCAGAGCGGTCAACGACATGTACCTCAAATATTTCAAGATTTTCGGCATCGAAAAATATGTGATGAGGCTTAGTCTCCACGATCCTGCAAAACTTGGACAGAAATACATCAACGAACCGGAACTCTGGCTCGAAACCGAACAATTGGTCCGCGAGGTACTGATTAATTCCGGCGTGCCTTTCGTTGAAGTACCTGATGAAGGTGCCTTCTATGGCCCAAAGATCGACGTACAGATCTGGAGTGCCATAGGTCGTGAATTCACCCTGGCTACCAATCAGGTCGATTTCGCCCAGGGCAGGCGATTCAAGTTGGAATATACGACCCGTGACAACAGTACGGATACCCCGTTGATCATACATCGGGCACCTTTAGGAACTCATGAACGGTTCATAGGGTTCCTGCTGGAACATTATGCCGGCAAATTCCCGACCTGGCTTTCCCCGGTGCAAGTACGGATCTTACCCATTAGCGACAAATTCATGGACTATGCCCGTTCCTTGGAGGGCAAACTGCTGAAACTGGGAATCAGGGTCGATATCGACGACCGGAACGAGAAAATCGGCAAGAAAATCAGGGATACGGAACTGATGAAAGTGCCCTATATGTTCGTAGTGGGCGAAAAAGAGGCCAATGAAGGAAAAGTAGCGGTAAGGCGTCAGGGTAAAGGCGATCTGGGGGCGCAGGACGTATCAGAAATAATCGCTAATTTGAAAACTGAAATCGAGCACCGGCAATAGTTTTAATTAACATCAAAAAGAAAAAACGTCTGTGATGGCCGGTCACAGGCACTCCAAAAATTATGGCATTACCTAACAGGCCATTCAACAGGCCAGGAGGTCCCGGATTCAGGGGCCGTTTCATCCCGCGAAAGGAAGCCGAACATCGCATCAATCATTTCATCCGTGTGCCTGAGGTGAGGCTGGTAGGAGACAACGTTACCGTTGGTGTATATGCGATACAGGATGCACAGAAGATCGCCCAGCAACAAGGACTCGATCTGGTCGAGATCTCTCCTCAAGCCGACCCACCTGTGTGTAAGATCGTGGACTATAACAAGTTCCTTTACGATAAGAAAAAGAAGGAAAAAGAGATGAAGGCCAATAGCAAAACGGCCGAACTCAAAGAAATACGTTTCACGCCAGGAACAGACGACCATGATTTCGATTTCAAGGCAAGGCATGCTGAGAACTTCCTGAAAGAGGGGCATAAGGTCAAAGCCTACGTCCAATTCAAAGGACGCGCTATCATGTTCAAGGAAAGAGGTGAACTTGTACTGCTCAAGTTTGCGGAACGTCTTGCTGAAATCGGACAGGTTGAAGGCCTTCCGAAACTAGAAGGCAAACGTATGCTTATGGTCATTGCGCCGAAGGGGCAGAAGAAAAAAGCACCAAAACCTGCAGGGGAAAAATCCGGAAAATCTGCTCCCAAACCCGTTGCAAACGAACCAGAGAAACCCGCTGAAGACTCAGCCTCCTGATACCACAAGACCTAATGAAATCGAAGGAGCCATAGGCTCCTTTTTTCATGCCATGCATCCGGTTCAAAGATATTTCTTCTGCCAATTGAACCTTTTCAGATATGTGTAGGACATACTGAACATCGATATCCAGTACAAGATCTCGGACCCCCAACCCCAGGTAATGGAAAGATCCCATTTCTCAAGTACCAGATAGATGTATATCAGATATAGCGAAAGCGTGATCAACTCAATGCCCAATGTGATCTTTGAGTTTCCCGTGCCGGTCACTGAATTCATCCAGACGGTGGAGAAGGACATGAGCAATAGAGCGGTGGCAACAACACGGAGAACTGGAATGCCCAGTTTGATGAAATCGGGATCATCCCGAACCAGGGCCAGAAAAGTTCCCGGCATCAATTGAAGGGCCAAAAAGAAGATGAACATGATACCCATGCTCAGCCATTGAATGCGATGTATCAGTGTCATCACCAGATGCTGTTTGCCCTGGCCAATTACATTGGCCACCATGGTATTTGCGGTAGATGCATAAGACCAAGCGAAAATGCCACAAAAACTGATCACCACCCGCATGAATTGACTGATATCCAGAGCCAAGATGCCATGATGCGAGATCATAATGAAAAATATCTCCCAGGTGAATATGCTGATTCCGTATTGCAAAATCAGCGGGACCGATTGGTCAAGCAACAGTTTGATCTCAGTTCTGTCAAAACCCAAATCATGGAAAAGCCTGAATCGGGTATGCATGTTTTTGATCCAGATGATCAGGAATACCGTTGCCATCCCGATGATTTCAGCACCTATGCTAGCATATGCAGCACCATTGAACCCCAATTGTGGAAATCCAAATTTGCCGAAAATGAGTGCATAGTCCAGAAATATATTGGAAAGGGTTTCGGCAAGTGTGCCCCAGATCAGGAATTTGCTCTGGTTCGTACCTACCAGAAGCGCATTCCGCATCTGGTAAAAATACAGGAAGGGAAGCCCCCAGATCCTTATTCGCAGGAAACGGATGGATAGTTCTGCAAGCGAAGGTTCCACCGTTTTCCGGAAAAGCAATGGGGCAAATACCCAGGTAAAAAGAATGCCGATACCCGCAATGATCAGACTGAGGTATATACTTTGAGCGAACAATTTTCCAATATCCTGAACCCTGCCTTGACCAGCACGGCGTGATATAAGTGATTGTAGTCCATTATTCAAACCGTAGCCAATGACGGCAAAAATGAGGTAATAAACCCCCGTTATGCCAGCTGCTCCAAGATATCCTTTTCCCAATTTGGAGAGGAAGTAACTGTTGGTCAGGAAATTGAATTGAGGCACCACCAGTGCAAAGCTGATCGGTAAAGCGATCTGAAGTATCTGCCGGTAAGTGATTTCCAGACGTATATGGTCGGTATGTTGATCTTCTCCCATCAAGGCCGCAAACTTACGACAATGGTGTTTAAACCAGGATCTATGGGGGGGTGGAACAGCGAAAAAATGGCGTAATATTGTGGCTGAAATGTCAAGCATCCCTCAACCTGCATTCCAGATAGCACCCACCGGTTGGCCCCAAATGGACACCCAGGATTATGAACTTGTCATCGATGCTGGCCACCGTCACTTCAATTACGCGATTCTTGACCCGGTTGGGAAAAAAATACTCGTAATCCAGGCACATGATATACGATCCGGGGGTATCATTCAATGGCTTAAAGATGCAAAGGAACTGCCGGTCTGCGGGATGACTTTTTCCCGAATCCGTGTGTTTTTCAATTTGCCTGATTCCGTTTTGGTGCCCCATGAACTTTATCGAACATCGGAGAACGAAAAACTGATCAATATAGTTCATGGTGACCTGTTGAACGGATCGATCATGGAGGAGGAGATCCAGGATATGGGATTTTATCATGTTTATCGCATCCCCCAAAACTATCTTTCCAACTTGTTGCAGTTGTTCCCTGATGCAGAGATAGCACATATCTATTCTTGCCTTCTCAGGAATTTGGTCATTTCCCCGGACGACCCAGATCAATTTCGTCTATTCTTCTATTCCCACAGTATACTTGTCATCCTGATCAGAAAAGGTCGATTTCACTTGATCCAATCGTATCCTTATGATCTACCTGAAGATGTTTCCTATCAATTGCTCAATATTTGCGAGCAAGTCAAACTCGATCCCGCAAGTGTTCATGTATTCATATCAGGTGGCGTTGACCCGGATTCTTCCCTTTACGCGGAAGTCTTGAAATATTTCTTGGAAGTGGAATGGATGCACACCACAGGAGATTACCAGCTAAATGAGGTCATTTCGGGACATCCCGATCATTACTTCCATCCCTATACATTGATGGCAACATGCGAATAATCAGTGGACTCTGGGGGGGGAGACGCATACAACCTCCAGTCAATATGCCCCATACCCGTCCTACCACGGACATCGCGAAAGAAGGCCTTTTCAACATAATAACAAACAATCTCGATTTATCAGATCTGAAAACACTGGACTTGTTCGGTGGAACCGGGTGTATCAGTTATGAATTGGCATCTCGTGGTGCAAAAGATCTCACCATCGTGGAGAGGGATCCTCAAATGCACAAATTCATCGTTCAAACATTTGAAAATTTGGGGTTTCCCGGAGCGCAGATAATTCGACAGGACGTTTTCCAATTTTTGATGAAAAACGAGGTTCGATATGACTTTATCTTCGCCGGTCCACCTTATGCCCTTAGAGAAATAGATGATATCCCCCGGTTGGTGTTTGATCAGGGTTTGTTGAATGAAAATGGGTGGTTCATTCTGGAACATACGCCAAGGAATGACTATAAGGAACATCCTAACTTTCGATCGGAAAGGAAATATGGCACTACCATATTTTCCATATTTGTGAACAGGATCAGAGAATCAGTCTGAAGTCGATCAACAATGACCAAAAAGAATATCAGAAAACTCTTTCTAGATAAACGGGCCTCAATATCCGAACGCGATCAAGCCATTGCTCAGGATCTATTGCTTATCCGTTTCCAGGATATGACATTTGAAAACCTGTCCATGGTCCACACATACCTTCCTATCGTGCAAAAAAAGGAACCGGATCCGGGACCCTTGCTGCGATTTCTTGAATTCAGATTCCCCGGAATACAGTTTTCCATACCTCGGACTGATCTGATAAATGGCACCATGACGCATTGGAAGTTTGACGAGCATACCATCTTACGAGAGGATTTGAATGGCATTCCAGAACCTCAAAACGGAAATATGATCGATATTCGAGAAATCGATCTGGTCATTGTTCCATTATTGGCATTCGATCATAGAGGTTTCAGGGTAGGGTATGGAAAAGGGTTCTATGATCGATTCCTTCCTGAATGCAGGAAGAATGCTATCCGGTTAGGGCTTTCATTTTTTGATGCCGTGGACCACATAGACGATATAGAAGAGTATGACATCCCTTTACATTATTGTGTAACACCAGACAGGATTCATGAATTTTAATGCATTCTTCCTTCGTTCATTCAGGGCACTCTTGCTGCCTTTCGCACTCATATATGCTGTGATAATCTTTTTGCGGAACCTACTGTACGATAAAGGCATATTGAAGTCTACTTCTTTTAACATTCCAATAGTCAGTATAGGCAATATCGCGGTAGGTGGAACGGGCAAATCACCCATGGTCGAATACCTTGTTGCACTACTCAAGCATTCGTACAGGGTAGCCACGTTGAGCCGAGGATACAAAAGAAGGACAAAAGGGTACATCTTGGCCAACGAATCCACAACTGCATTGGAGATAGGTGACGAACCCATGCAGTTCCATATCAAACATCCGGACATATCTGTTGCAGTAGGTGAACAAAGGATCGAAGCTATACCTCAATTGCTGTTCGACCGACCTGATACAGAAGTCATTTTATTGGATGATGCATTCCAACACAGGGCAATCCTACCCGGGTTACAAATCCTGCTGACCGATTGCAACAATCTGTATTGTGATGATTTCTTTCTGCCTACCGGCGACCTTCGGGATTCTCCATCCAGTGCACAAAGGGCGGATATAATCATGGTTACCAAATGTCCTCCCACACTTTCACAAAAAGAAAAGGAAGAAATCACCCGGGCTTTGGACTTGAAATCTGATCAACACCTGTTTTTCACCTCCATCAGTTATGGGCAACCTTACCACATCATCAGCCGCCAACCGGGAGGATTCAACAAGGACACCGAAGTTCTACTTGTGTGCGGAATAGCCAACCCGGAACCACTTACCCGTCACTTGCATGAAGAAACCAGTACCTATGAAGCCTGTTTCTTTGCTGATCACCATATTTTCACCATTGATGATCTCAGGGAGATCGAACTCCGTTTCAGTCGGATCGAACACCCGGACAAGATCATTATCACAACTGAAAAAGATGCAGTCAGACTCCTCAAATTCAATAAGGAATTGACTCGGATGCCTGTTTATGTACTTCCCATAACTGTTCATTTTCTGTACGAGGATAGGTCAAGATTTAATTCGATAATCACTAACTTCATTGCTGACTTCAAGACCAGGAAATGAACTGGCTTAGCAGTAAGGTTAATAATCATATGGGCAGGAAAAACAGTCAGAAAAAAAAATCCAGAACCGGTGGGCAAAGCCTCACGGGAATATTGGACGTTTCCCGTTCAGGAATGGGGTTCGTAGTGGTGGAATCACTTCATCAAGACATCATCGTAAAACCGAATCATTTCAATCAGGCATTCCATGGTGATAAAGTAAAAATTCGTGTTATCAGGGAGAACAAAAATGGTCGTTCAGAAGGTGAGGTGATGGATATATTGGAAAGGAAACAGGTTGAATTCATCGGTCATATTGAGGTAACAAAAGATTTTGCTTTTTTCATACCCGACACAGATAAAAAGATGCCTGATATTTTTGTGCCGGTATCTGCTTTGAATCAAGCCAAAGACGGTGATCGAGTTGTAGTGCGGATGATCGGATGGAGCAGAAACGAAAAAAATCCACATGGAACTGTGGTAAGTATCCTCAAAGCCGAATCTGAGAACGATTATGCGATGAAAGAACTACTCGTATCTCACGGGTTCCCACTCGAATTCCCAGAAGAAGCCATTGAAGAGACGGAACGTATCCCGGATTTGATTGGAGCTGATGAAATACAGAAAAGGAAGGATATGCGTGAAATTCTCACTTTCACCATAGATCCTGCAGATGCAAAAGACTTTGACGACGCCATCAGTATTAGGAAATTGAAGAATGGAAACTGGGAGGTCGGTGTTCACATCGCCGATGTGAGTCATTACGTTGAACCCGGCACTGAACTAGATCATGCCGCCTACGAGAGAGCAACTTCAGTTTATTTACCTGATCGAGTACTTCCCATGTTGCCGGAAAGGATCTCCAACGAACTCTGCTCCCTTCGTCCGCATGAAGACAAATTGACTTTTTCCTGTATTTTTCAAGTCAATTCAAAAGCCGAAATAAAACAATATTGGACGGGGAGAACGGTTATACACTCCAATCACAGGTTCACATATGAAGATGTTCAGGACATCATCGAATCGGAAAAAGGATTATATGACGAGGAGATTTTGCTTCTCAATGGACTAGCACAAAAGCTTCGCAAAATCCGATTCAAAGAAGGGGCTATAAACTTTAGTTCTCAGGAGGTCCGATTCAAACTTGATGACAAAGGCACGCCTATAGGTATTGTAGTCAAGGAAAGCAGGGAGTCGCATCAGCTCATAGAGGAATTCATGCTCCTTGCTAATCGTTCCATAGCTGAACAGGTGGGAAAGATCAAAGTCAACCAAAAAAATCTTCCTTTCCCATACCGGATTCATGATCAACCAGGTGAAGAAAAATTACTCCCATTCATTGATTTTGCCCGCAAATATGGGCACCATTTTGATATCCAGAGTCCCGAGGGCATAGCCAATTCCTTTAATACCATGTTGAAAAGTGTACAAGGGAAACCGGAACAGCATGTACTTGAGCAGTTGGGCATACGAACTATGGCAAAAGCGATCTACAGCACCGAGAATATTGGCCATTATGGACTTGCCTTCGAGCAGTATACCCATTTCACATCACCGATCAGGAGATATCCAGATGTACTTGTACATCGGGTTTTGACGGATGTGCTAGCTGGTATCCCCAAGCCAGATAAGAAAATGGAAGAAAAGTGCAGGCATTGCAGTGAACGTGAGCGTGCGGCCATGGAAACCGAAAGAGCCGCCAATAAATACAAGCAGGTGGAATACATGAAAAACTTCCTAGGTGAGGAGTTTGATGCCATCATCAGCGGTGTTGCCAGTTTTGGATTCTGGGCAGAAACTGTCGAACATAAATGCGAGGGTCTTATCAGTGCTGTCAGTCTGCTTGAATATGACGAATTCAGACATGTGGAAACTGATTATTGTCTGGTAGGTCGCAGGAGTGGAAGAACTTTCAGGATGGGAGATCGGGTCAGAATCCGGGTTATTGCTGCCAACCTGACCAAGCGACAACTGGATTTTGAATGGGTATTGGGTATCACACAAGATGACTTGCCTGAATTGTCCAGGAAAAAGAAATCGAAATTGAAGAAATCCTGAGTATGGAGAAACCCTCCTGCCGGGTAAAGAATGAATATGAATCAATTCGAAGATTTATTGATCAGGTTCGAAAAGCATTTCAACCAGCGTCATTTTCCGGCAGATCCTTCTACTTTATATGATCCAGGGGAGTATTTTCTTTCCTTGGGTGGTAAAAGGGTACGCCCCGTGATGGCACTGATGGGAAATGAACTTTTTGATGATCTTCATCCTGATGCCTTTGCTTTGGCCTCTGCAGTAGAGTTGTTCCATAATTTCACGCTTATTCATGATGATATCATGGATAAGGCCCCATTGCGCAGGGGCAAACCAACAGTTCATGCCAAATATGGAGAACCAACCGCATTATTAAGCGGGGATGTGATGCTCGTTGCTGCCTATGAACAATTGAATCGAATTGATGGTCATTATGCTAAAAAGATCATACAAATATTCAATCGAACTGCCAGTGAGGTATGTGAAGGACAACAACTGGATATGGATTTTGAGAAATCTGATAAAGTCAGTTTTGATGCATACCTGAACATGATATCCCTCAAAACTTCCGTACTACTTGCCGCCACTCTACAAATGGGGGCAGTTTTAGGCGGGGCGGGAGAGGACAATCAGAAACATCTTTATGAGTTCGGACGTAAACTCGGCCTTGCGTTTCAAGTTCAGGACGATTACCTGGATGCTTTCGGCGATCCTGAAAAATTTGGAAAACAGATCGGTGGTGATATTATTGCCAATAAAAAGACCTTCCTTCTGTTACATGCATTGGAAACCGTGCAAGGCGTTCAAAGGGAGGAATTACTACGACAATTGAATTCTGATGGATCCGACAAAGTTGAAAGAGTAGTGGCGATCTTCAGAGACTGTGGAGTGGATGCCTGGGCCATGGAACTCAAAGAAAGATATATCAATCAGGCGGAAAATCACCTCGAAGAAGTCGCCGTGCTCAACAATCGTAAACAACCATTACGTCAACTCTCTTCACTTCTGGTTCATAGGGAGAAGTAGACCCAGTTTCCCGCATCTCCGCATAGATAAAATTCATTAACTTGTTCAAATTAAACAAGATGGCATGTCCCATTCACTATTTCGCAGAAAATCCATAGATCGTATACTTAGGGAAGCTCAATCCGGATCGAACGATACGCATGGTCATAACATGAACAAGGTTCTAGGCGTCAAGGATCTCACCTTCATGGGTATAGCTGCAGTGATTGGAGCGGGTGTTTTTTCCACAATCGGGTCAGCTGCTTTTGCAGGTGGACCGGGTGTCATTTTTCTTTTTCTGATCACTGCCGTAACCTGTGGGTTCTCCGCACTATGTTATGCTGAATTCGCTTCCCGTGTTCCTGTGTCCGGAAGTGCTTATACATATTCATATGTGACCTTTGGAGAACTCATAGCCTGGATCATTGGATGGGCGTTGATACTTGAATATGCCATCGGCAATATCGTAGTGGCTATTTCATGGAGTGCTTATTTCAATAATGTACTTCATGCTTTTGGGATCAACCTGCCCGGTTGGCTGACCACAGGTTATCAGACTGCCGGCTTCGCATATGATGAAGCTATTGCGAAAGGACAGCCTACGGCGGGGCTTATATATCAACAAGCTCCCAAGATATTAGGTATCCCATTCATCATCAACTTTCCAGCCTTTCTCATCGTCGTATTCATAACTTGGCTGGTGTTCATTGGTATCCAGGAAAGCAAGAAGACAGCGAATATGATGGTAATTATGAAATTGTTCATACTGGCATTGGTGGCTTTGATCGGTTTCTGGTATATTTTCTCAGAAGGAACCACCGCCAACTGGACCCCATTCATGCCCAATGGAATAGGAGGGGTACTGAAAGGAGTTTCCGCGGTTTTTTTCGCCTATATAGGATTCGACGCCATATCCACAACCGCAGAGGAATGTGCTAATCCACAAAAAGACCTTCCACGCGGAATGATCTATTCACTGATCATCTGCACTGTTATTTATGTTGTTACCGCAATGGTCATCACCGGTCTGGTCAATTACAAAGAATTCGAAGGTGTTACTGATCCACTGGCATATGTATTTGATAAAATCAACATGAAGAAGGTCGGTTTCATCATTTCAGTCAGCGCGGTGATTGCTGCATCCAGTGTATTGCTTGTGTTTCAACTGGGGCAACCCAGAATCTGGATGGCCATGAGTAGAGATGGACTGCTTCCTGAATCCTTTGGACGCATACACCCTAAATACAAAACACCTGCCATCGCTACCATCTGGACGGGCATTCTAGTAGGGGGTCTCGTTCTTTTTGTCGACGATAAACTCATGACCGATTTGACCAGTATCGGTACTCTTTTTGCTTTTGTTTTAGTCAGTGGGGGGGTTCTGATTCTTCCGAGGATCAAGAAAGAACCAGGTAAATTCAGTCTGCCTTATATCAATGCGAAATGGATTATTCCGATTGTCTTCCTGATATTCGCATGGTTCAGCAAAGTCAGGATTTCAACGGCATTCGGACAAATTGCACATGAAGAACATCAGGAATTCCTTTTTCTGATCTTTATGATCTGTTTCTTTTTAATGGCAGTATTCAGTTTCCTGAGGAATTATTCTTTGATACCGGTCATCGGCGTATTATGTTGCCTTTACCTGCTCATTGAGATCCCGGTTAAAAGTTGGATCGTATTTTTTGGCTGGATGGCCATCGGTTTATCTATCTATTTTCTTTTTGGTTACAAGAACAGTAAACTGGCGACGCGAAAAGGATCATGATACGATCAAGAAATACGCATGAAATTCCAGATAGGCGATAAAGTCATACTGCTTCATTCCGAAGAAGAAGGAGAAATAATCGACTTCATCAATGATAAAATGCTCATGGTCGAGGTAAATGGTGTACAGTTCCCTGTCTATGCTGACCAAGTGGACTTCCCCTATTTCAAGCGTTTCACGGAAAATAAAGTCTTTCCAGATAAGAAACACAGAATCTTACTCGAAGAGATCAGGCAAGAAAAAAACAAGCCGCGCCAAGGGGTTCCCAATGGGGTCAGTTTACTCTTTTTCCCGATTTTTGATAAGGATGTATTCGATGATGAAGTGGTGGACCACTTCAAACTTTATTTGACCAATCAGACAGGTGATGATTTGACATTCACATACCACCTTCGTTTCATGGGGGAGAAAGATTTTGATCTCAGGAATGCCATAGGACCCTGGAATGAATTTTATCTGCATGATGTATCGTTGGATCAATTGAACGATTCACCGAGATTTGAATTTGATTTCATGCTGAAGGAGAAGGATCATACAAAGGCAAGCCATTTTGAAGCTGTGCTCAAATTGAAACCCAAGCATCTTTTTCAGAGGATTTCCGAAACGCTTCAAAAAAATGAAGCTCATTTTTCCTACCTGTTATACAACAATTACCCATCCAAGAATGTGGATGATTTTGCTGAATTCGAGGGCCTGAAAGTGATTCCCACTTCAAAACAAATCAAGGGCGAATCCATCACCGCAAGAACCGTGGTGGATCTACATGTCGAAAAGTTGACGGACCAGTGGCAAGGTATGGACAGCCTTTCCATATTGGATCTTCAACTCAAAGTCTTCGACAAATATTATGAATTGGCATTGGTGCATCAACTACCTCAATTTATTGTTGTACATGGTGTTGGCAAAGGAGTATTGCGGGACGAAATTCACGAATTACTACGTCACCGAAAAGAAGTAAGGTATTTCGTGAACCAATATCATCCTTCCTTTGGATATGGGGCTACGGAGATATACTTCCAGTACAGGTGATTTTCGTTACCTTCAATTCATGAATTAGGATGGTTCATCACTCATTTGAGATGAACATCAACATATTCATTGTAGGCTGGGCTATCGCGGACCCGCTTTGTGCGGGTCGGAGGAAAGTCCGGACAGTATAGGGCAACGTACCGGTGAATAGCCGGGTCCCACGCATGTAAATGCCGGGAACAGATAGTGCCACAGAAAATAACTGCCTGCTTTCCCTCCAGGAAGACAGGTGAGGGTGAAAATGCAGGGTAAGAGCCTGCGGTCCGTCTCAGTAATGAGCAGGACGGGTAAACCTTGCGTACTGAAATGCCATGTAGGTTCCGTTTTCTCCATTCAGGTGGAGAGGTTTATTGCCCGTAAACCACTGTTTGCGCAAGTAGATGGGAATGGAATGGGTAGGCAGATTGACCTGGTCAGGTAACTGATCAGGCAGATAAATGATAGCCATGCAGGAGATCAAATACCTGCAACAGAATCCGGCTTACAGGCCTGCAATGAAAGCTTTTACAAGGGGCATCCGTTGGGTGCCCCTTGTGTTTGACCCGATCCTTGGAAAATGAAAATGGCCGGTGTAAAGCCGGCCATTTTCTTGTGAATGAAATGATTTGGGAATGGGAGATATATTCAATTTCTGTGAGCAGAATTCGATCGCATGTCGGCAATGCCCTCCAAATCCATGTTCCTGATGATCTCTTCATCACCAGCTTTCATGACATTCGCAGAAATCTTCAACACCGTATTGTCCATTACGAAAAGCATATCGATTTCCGCGTCAGAAACAAGGGCCTGATCCTTGGAAATGTGGACCGCGGAATTTTCAGAATGAAATAATGAATGTATGTGCCTGTCACTTTCTCTAATCGAATTTGCGTTGGACATCGAGATGTTTTCAGCATTGAACAGATCATGGATATCGGCATCAGCCTTGAGAGAAACCTCAATTTCAGATCTGGATAAAGTGGTCTCCCTGACAAAAGAAGATTGTACTTCCTGATCGGATAGGCTCAAAATCCGGCTCATTGTGAGGAGTCGATTCATGTGCAGGGAATGTATCATATTCAATGTTATTTCCCTGTCCGAACGCATCAACATCTTTGTTGAAGGCATTTCAATCCAAATTGTCTTTTTCAGGCTAGGATCTGCGGTATTCTCTTCATGACAACAATCACCTGTCCTGTCATAAGTTTGATTTGATTCCGCAACTGCATTCAGGTTCAAAAGAGTATCATCTCCCTGAGCATATCCAAAATTTGCGATCGATAAATTCAAGATGATAATGAGCGCAACTTGTTTGATGGGGATCCGGTTGATGATACGGTAAGGTGCTTTTTTCTGTTTGAGTGCCCCGGCTTCCAGGTTCACTTTATGATAGATCTTTTTCATTTTAAAATGTATGTGTTAGGATTCGTGATTTCTTTATAAAGGTACAGGATTTAAACTACTATGTTATGCATATTACTATAAATGGCCAACTATCATGATTAATGGTATCTAGCAATGTGTTTTGGTATACGATCGAAACATTGGCATACTCCTTTACAAAAAAGGAGAATAATACTTGCTCAGGCAGAGCTTTCAGATGGCGATGCAAAGATAGCAAGTAACCTACAATATCAAAGCGATCTAAAGGATATATTTTAAAATATATCTAAACAATACCCTTTAAAATAACGTTTCTTGCGAATCGATATTGCAAATAAGGTGTTTAATAAGATATATTTTAAAATAGTTATTACCCTTTATAAGCACTTAGTTAACGATAAATCATCATATATCGATGAATTTTATCGATAGGCTGAAGTGATACCTAAAAACAACAGGAGTGCTTCCAAGGATTGAAATGAAGTATTTCTCTTCAAATAGTACAGAAGGGTGTTAGGCTAATGGGCCTTAAAATTATAATGCACAGGAAATCAAAGCAAT
>CAIKEH010000045.1 GCA_903826405.1 uncultured bacterium | reverse complement strand
TACAATTACCTGTTGCAGTCGTTCAAAAGACCTTTTACCATCATACACAGTTTGGATGGATACGACGAGATATCGCTCACGAACGATACCAAAGTGATCACCAATCGAGGCGAACAGGTGATGACACCTGAACAATTGGGGAAGCGAACTGTTTCTCCTGAGGATCTGTATGGCGGGGATTCGGTCGAGGAGGCCGCGGACATCTTCAGGAAAATCTTGAAAGGGGAGGGTAGTTGGGCGCAGCAGGCCGTTGTGCTGGCCAATGCCGCAATGGCTCTCCACTGTACCGGGAACTATGCAGACTATGAAGATGCATATGCAGCAGCCGTCATGAGTTTGGACAGTGGAGCTGCCCATGAAATATTGAAAAAACTGATCGCCTTGCAATGAAAGGTCAATGACCACCAGAGCGCAGATATGAATATCCTGGATCGTATCATAGCAACCAAGAAGACGGAACTTGTTCTCCGCAAGGGTCTCCTGCCCATCGGCGTATTGGAGAGATTCCCCTTTTTCAATAGACCGACGGTTTCTCTTGTTTCTTCACTCCGGTCCGGCGAACGTACAGGCATCATCGCTGAATTCAAACGTAAATCACCTTCCAAGGGGATCATCAACGACAGGACACCTTTGCAGGATGTGGTGGAAGCTTATCAATTATATGGGGCCTCCGCCATCTCGATATTAACTGACGAATCCTATTTCGGGGGAAGCAATGATGATCTTCTGCAAGCCCGTGAGTGGGTGAGCATTCCTTTGTTACGTAAAGAATTCATCGTGGATGAATACCAGCTATTGGAAGCCAAAGCCATCGGTGCGGACATCATTCTGTTGATCGCAGCATGCCTCAAACCTCAGGAAGTAAGTGATCTGGCAAGAACCGCTCACCAGCTGGGTCTTGAAGTATTACTTGAACTTCATGCAGAAGAGGAACTTGGTCATGTCTGTGATGAAGTGGATTTGATAGGGATCAACAACCGCGACCTGAAAACTTTCACGGTCGATCTGGACCGAAGTGTGGCCATGGCTGAAAAACTGGGCTCTGGCAAACCCAGAATAGCTGAAAGCGGCATAAACGGACCGGGTCAGGTGAAGTTCTTCCGCAATGCCGGATTCAGCGGCTTTCTGATCGGAGAAAATTTCATGAAAGAGACGGACCCCGGAAAGGCATTCAGGACATTCGTGAACGAAATACAAGTAGACCAATGAGGATCAAGGTTTGTGGAATGACCAAATTGGAGCAGATCCGCCAACTCAATGAGATCGGTATAGAGTTCGCCGGCTTCATCTTCTATCCTAAGTCGCCCCGTTATGTCAAGAAATTCAACCTTAGTGCCATCGATCTCAAAAGGGAAAAAATGCAGATCAGCAGGGTAGGTGTTTTCGTGAACGAGAGATCGGAGGATGTGCTCAAGACGGTCGATCACTGGAGGCTGGATATGGTTCAACTCCATGGGGATGAGACTCCGAAATATTGTGAACAGATCAGCAACCATGTCACCACCATCAAAGCGTTCCGAATCGGTGAAGGGGAAAATGTGGATTGGAAGATAAATCCCTATCAAGCCTGCGTGGATATGTTCCTTTTCGACACGGTGGGTGTGCATTACGGGGGAACTGGTCAACAGTTCGACTGGAGCCTGATCGGCAACGCTCGGATCCTCAAGCCCTATTTCCTGAGCGGAGGTATCGGTCCTGAGGACACCAAAGCGGTGAAGGAATTTGCCGCCACTCAGAAGAACCTATTTGCCGTGGATGTGAATTCAAAATTTGAACTGATGCCGGGTGTTAAAGACATGGATAAAGTAAGGGAGTTCAGGGGAAGGTTGAGGGATTAGTGGATTAACGGATTAACGGATTAGTGGATTAGTGGATTAACGGATTAATGGATTAGTGGATTAATGGATTAGTGGATTAACGGATTAGTGGATTAATGGATTAACGAATTAGTAAATCATATGATCAATACGTATCAACATCCCGACGAAAGAGGATATTATGGAGTTTTCGGCGGTGCATTCATTCCCGAGATGCTGCATCGAAATGTAGAGGAGTTGCAGGAACGTTACTTGCAGATCATGGGGGAGGCTTCTTTTCAGAAAGAACTACAGGAACTCCTGAGTGATTATGTCGGTCGTCCAACTCCACTTTATCTCGCCGTGAGGCTAAGCCGAAAATACGGAACGAACATTTATCTCAAGCGAGAGGATCTCTGCCATACCGGAGCACATAAGATCAATAACACCATCGGACAGATCCTGCTCGCGGAACGTCTGGGCAAGAAACGGATCATCGCTGAAACCGGTGCCGGACAACATGGAGTGGCAACGGCCACCGTCTGTGCATTGAAAGGTGTCGAATGCGTGGTCTTTATGGGCGAAAAAGATATTCAGCGGCAGGCACCAAATGTTGCTCGAATGAAGATGTTGGGTGCCAAAGTGGTTCCGGCAACCAGCGGAAGCAAGACTTTGAAGGATGCCACCAATGAAGCCATACGTGATTGGATCAATCATCCGGGTGACACTCATTACATAATCGGTTCTGTTGTTGGGCCTCATCCTTACCCGGATATGGTGGCCAGATTCCAGAGTGTCATCAGTGCGGAAATAAGGAAACAACTCAAAGAAAAGACAGGCTCTGAACTTCCTACCCATGTACTGGCTTGTGTGGGAGGTGGAAGCAATGCAGCGGGTGCATTTTTCCATTTTCTGGATGAACCCACAGTGGAGATCATTGCCATCGAGGCCGCTGGCCATGGCGTGGATAGCGGAATGAGTGCCGCCACGACACAACTCGGTCTGCCTGGTATTTTACATGGAAGCAAAAGCCTGCTCATGCAGACTCCCGATGGTCAGGTGGTGGAACCCCATAGCATTTCCGCCGGCCTCGACTATCCGGGCATAGGACCCATGCATGCCCATCTCTATGCCAGCGGAAGAGGTACTTTTCTCAGTGCCACGGACGAAGAGGCTCTGGATGCCGCATTTGAACTGGCCAGACTCGAAGGCATCATCCCCGCGCTTGAAACCGCACATGCACTAGCCATTCTGAAGAAAAGAAAATTCAAGGAACAGGACAGACTCGTCTTCTCCCTCAGCGGGCGAGGGGATAAGGACATGTCGACCTATATGACCGCTGGAGCGGAGAGAATGGATAAAAACGATCATCATTCATACTGAAAACAGATGGGAAGGTTAAGTGATTTGTTCAACAGGAAACAGCGCAATGTGCTCAACGTCTATTGCACCGCAGGCTTCCCGGATCTGGGTAGTACCATTCCCGTCATGCAGGCAATCCAGGAAAGCGGTGCAGACATCATTGAGCTCGGGATGCCCTACAGCGATCCATTGGCAGACGGACCGGTCATTCAAGCCAGCTCTTCCGTGGCATTGCAAAATGGGATGACGCTGGAAGTGCTTTTCGATCAACTGAGGGTCATGCGTGCCAACATACATGTGCCGGTCATTCTGATGGGGTATATGAACCCCGTAATGCAATTCGGATTCGAAAGATTCTGCCGGAAAGCTTCGGAAGTTGGAGTGGATGGAGTCATACTTCCTGACCTGCCTGAATTCGAGTTCGAGAATGAATACGGACCCATCATCAAAAAGCATGGTCTGGACGCGATCTTCCTGGTAACTCCAGAAACTTCAGAGGACAGAGTGAGGAAACTCGATGCTTTAAGCAGTGGATTCCTTTATGCCGTTTCCTCGTCTTCCATCACGGGATCCGACAAGAACATGGATGAGGTGGGTTCCTATCTGAAAAGGCTTCATGGCTACGGTCTGAAAAATCCCATATTGGTGGGCTTTGGCATCAGAGATAAAACCACTTTCGATCAGGCCTGCACCAATGCCCATGGTGCCATCATCGGGACGGCTTTCATCCAGGCTATTTCAGGTCCTGCAAATGACCTTTCAGCCATACCGGCTTTCATCAAGAACATCATTGGAACTTAAAGTGAGGAAGCAGGATACAGTCATCATCAAATACAATGCGGGCAATATTCAGTCCGTACTCTTTGCATTGGACCGCATGGGGGTGAACGCATTGGTCACGGATGACAAAGACAGGATAAAGGATGCTGACAAAGTCATCTTCCCTGGGGTGGGTGAGGCGAGGAGTGCCATGCATTACCTAAAGGAGAAAGGATTGGATGAATTGATCGTTTCCCTGAAGCAACCCGTACTCGGAATATGCCTGGGAATGCAGTTGATGTGCAGGTATTCAGAGGAGAATGACACCGATTGTCTGGGGATCTTTGATGAGGAGGTACGGAGATTCGATGTTAAAGCAACGGCGCTGAAAGTGCCGCAGATCGGCTGGAATACGATCGGTGATCTGAAGACACGTTTATTTGAGGGGATCCCGGATCCATCATACTGCTATTTCGTACATGGTTATTTTGCGGCCCGGGGGGCCGATACGATCGCGGTCACGGATCATGCCGGTTTATACAGTGCGGCCTTGCATAGGGACAATTTTTTCGGCGTGCAATTTCATCCCGAAAAAAGTGCCACCGTAGGTGCGAGGATCCTAGAGAATTTCCTGAATTATTGAACAGAAATGGAGATTATACCTGCAATAGACTTGATAGATGGTAAATGCGTTAGGCTCACGGAGGGAGATTATGCACAGAAGACGGTATACCATGAAGATCCACTCGACATGGCCAAAAAGTTCGAAGATGCCGGTCTGGTCAGGCTTCATCTTGTCGATCTCGACGGAGCCAAGGCTGGCAAGGTGATCAATCATGACGTGCTCGACAGGATCGTCCGGGGAACAAGCTTGACTGTGGATTACGGAGGTGGTATCAAGACCCGCTCCGATCTGGAAAAAGTATTCCTATACGGGGCTAGATGGGCCACAGTCGGTACCATTGCCGTAAAGGAACCTGAAAGGCTGGAAGGCTGGTTGGAAGAATTCGGTCCGGATCGGTTCCTTCTTGGTGCCGATGTGCGTGGTGAAAAAGTGTCTGTCTCCGGTTGGCTGGAAAATACAGATGTGGATGTGTTCGAACTCATCCGGAAGTATAAGGCCAAAGGGATAAGTCAGGTTTTTTGCACAGACATCAGTCGGGATGGCAAATTGCAGGGACCCTCGATTGGATTATATCGGAAATTGATCGCTGCATTCCCGGGATTACGGGTCATAGCCAGTGGTGGCGTGAGTCGGATGGATGACTTGCAGGAGTTGCGGGATGCAGGTTGTGCTGCGGTCATCATCGGGAAAGCGATCTATGAGAACAGGATCACTTTAGAGGAACTCCGGATCTTCATTCATTCTGACCATCCCTAATAGTAAAGCAGCATGTTGACGAAAAGGATCATACCCTGTCTGGACATTAAAGATGGTCGTACCGTGAAGGGTACTAATTTCGTTAACCTGCGTGATGCAGGTGATCCAGTGGAGCTGGGTGCTTTCTATGCAGAGCAGGGTGCAGACGAACTTGTTTTCCTGGACATAACCGCCACGCATGAAAAGCGAAAGACCCTGGCCGATCTGGTCAGGCGCATCGCCCGACAGATCAATATACCTTTCACTGTGGGAGGAGGAATAAGCAGTGTGGAAGATGTTCGTAATCTGCTTCAGCATGGAGCGGACAAGATCTCCGTGAACACTTCGGCTTTCCGCAGACCTGATCTGATCCGCGAGCTTTCCAATGAATTCGGCAGCCAATGTGTGGTGATCGCGATAGATACCAGGATGGAGGATGATGGTAACTGGTACGTATACCTGAACGGGGGCCGGCAGCCAACGGGCAGACGTTGTGAGGAATGGGCTCAGGAGGCCGTAGAGCTCGGTGCCGGCGAGGTTCTGTTGACATCCATGAATCATGATGGCACCAAGCAGGGCTTCGCCCTGGACATCACTCGTGCGCTTTCCGACAGCCTTTCGGTTCCGGTGATCGCATCAGGTGGAGGAGGCAGTATGGAACATTTTGAAACTGTTTTCCGGGATGCCCATGCTGATGCGGCCCTTGCGGCGAGTATCTTCCATTTCAAGGAGATCGGGATACCCGAATTAAAGCGTTTTTTGAAGGAGAAGGGCATCTCGATCAGGATTTGAACCCAAAGCAGGATATTTGCATCCCAATCTTTTTTATGCAGATCACATCTAGGATAACATTTTCCAAGTACGCTGATGGACTTGCGCCTGCGGTCATTCAGGATGCCGATACCCACAAGGTGCTCATGCTCGGGTTCATGAATGCAGAAGCATTGGACAAGACCTTATCGACTGGACGGGTGACTTTTTTCAGTCGCTCCAAGAACAGACTATGGACCAAAGGGGAGGAGAGTGGCCATTTTCTGGAAGTCAGGTCAATCGCTCCTGATTGCGACAATGACAGTTTGTTGATTAAGGCACATCCGTTGGGTCCTGTGTGTCATACCGGAGCAGATACCTGTTGGGACGAACGTAACCATCCTGAAGATTTCCTGGACTATCTGGAGGGGATCATCAACCTGCGGAAGCAAGCCGGGGCGGAAGGTTCATACGTTAAAAGCCTTTTCGATAAGGGAATCAACACTATTGCCCAGAAAGTGGGGGAGGAGGCTGTCGAACTGGTGATCGAGGCCAAGGACAATAACAACGAACGCTTTTTGGATGAGGCCGCCGACCTCCTCTTCCATTATTTGGTATTACTTAATCATAAAGGGCATAATTTACAGTCTGTCAAGAACGTTCTCATTAAAAGGCATTCTTCATGAAAAAAGTTCTGCTGTCTTTATTCGTTCTACCATTATTGGCTGTTGGTCAGACAGTTAAGCCTTTCACGATCGATGGTTTTCTGAAAGGCCTGCCTGATGGCACCACCTTGATCCTTCAGAATGAGGAACTCAGCACGGAACCTCTGGCCAAGGCGGTGAGCAAGGCGGGCAAGTTCCAGTTGAAGGGTAATATTACTGAGCCGAATATCTACAATCTATCCTTTTCTGGTAGCAGCCAGAAGTGCTATATGTTCGTAGAGTCCCCCAAGATGCAACTGACCGGTCACAAAGATTCTCTTTCCACTGCAAGGGTCAAGGGATCCGTCAGCAACGAAGAGTTCCAGGTCTTCCAGCGTCAGTTCAATCCTGTTTTGTCACAATTGGGTTCATCGGCCCAGAAGATCAATGGAGGCGATCCCGATGCGGACGGGTCTCTGCGCAGGAGTTATATGGATGCATCCATGGCATTGAACTCCTTGTCGGATAGTTATGTGTCTGGACATCCTACCTCCTGGGTTTCCCCTCTGGCCATATTGGTGAGCAGTCAGGTCACTGAAGATATTTTCACCTTGGAAAAAAGGTACAATCTGCTGTCACCTGATGTGCGGAATGGAGCTTATGGACGTATGATCTCGAAGATGATCGAAGAAGGAAAGATCGGCGCAATGGGAACTCAGGCGATGGACTTCAGTCAGAATGATACTACCGGAACTCCTGTATCCCTTTCTTCCTTTCTCGGAAAATATGTGCTGGTTGATTTCTGGGCAAGCTGGTGCCGCCCTTGTCGGCAGGAGAATCCCAATGTGGTATCTGCCTATAATCAGTACAGCACCAAGAATTTCACCGTACTGGGGGTGTCACTAGACCGTGCACGCGAACCTTGGATCCAGGCCATCAATGATGACCATCTGACCTGGACGCACGTAAGCGATCTGAAATTCTGGAGTAATGCAGTCGCTGCTAAATATAAGATCCAGAGTATCCCGCAGAACATGCTCATCGATCCGACAGGAAAGATCATCGGTAAGAATCTCAGGGGGCCTGCATTAATTGCGAAATTGCAGGAACTACTCAAATGAAAAAAGGGAGGCTCACACCTCCCTTTTTTATTTTCCATCTTGTTTTCATTTGCTGATACTTGCACTCACGGATAGCTTCTCCCAAGTCAGTGTGACCTTGTCTCCGCCAATGGTGAATGTCAACCTTTCGGTCATGTCGGCTGTTCCAGGTTTTACCTTCACGCGCAATGCATCTTCTTCCTGCTTGTATTTATAAGAGCCCCATTGGTTCGATGTCTTGTTGAAAATGATGGTCCATTCATTTTCGCCCGGGATGGTGAACAATGCATACTTACCTTTTGCCAGAGGTTGCCCTTCAACTTTAATGTCGCTGTCCGTTTCGAAAATGGTTGCCTCATTGGCTCCTGTGCGCCAAACCATTCCGTAAGGAACGAGTTCGCCCCAGATCTTCCTGCCTTTGACACCTGGTTGACTGTAAACGATGCTAATGTTTGCTCCACCGGCTTTTCCACTGGCTTTGGCTGCAGGACTCGGCTTATCCTGCGCGCAAGCGGTCAATCCGAAAGTCAATGTTGCTGTGAAAAGGAATGCCTGAAATGTTTTTTTCATGATTCGTTTATTTATGTTCTGATGCAAAAATAAGTCTTTGACTTGTTACCCATCAAACCAATTGTCTTCTATATAACTGTATCGTATTTTCCAGGCCATAATAAAGTGCATCACAAATCAGGGCATGCCCGATGCTCACTTCATCCAGCCAAGGGATCTGTTGATGCAGGTATTTCAAGTTATGCAGATCGAGGTCGTGTCCAGCATTCACTCCAAGCCCCAATGCCTTGGCCTTCTCTGCTGCCTGAATATAAGGAGCAACGGCATGAGATGGGTTGGAAGCGAATTCACGGGCATAGGATTCCGTATAGAGTTCCACTCTGTCAGCACCTGCTGTTTTGGCCCCTTCAACCATTTCCGGTTTTGGATCCACAAACAAAGAGACCCGGATACCTGATCGATGGAAAAGGGAAGTGATCTCCTTGAGATATTCGTGGTTGCTGAGGGTGTCCCAGCCGTGGTCGGAGGTTAGTTGACCTTCCGCATCCGGTACCAGCGTAACTTGATCGGGTCTTACTTCAAGAACCAGATCCACGAATTTCTGCTCTCGAGGATTACCTTCGATATTGAATTCGGTGGAAATGATCTGTTTCAGTGCGCGAACATCCGCATACCGGATATGCCGCTCATCAGGTCTTGGATGCACCGTTACCCCTTCGGCTCCGAAGCGTTGCACATCTATTCCGGTCTGGACCACATCCGGATTGCTTCCGCCCCGGCTATTCCGGAGAGTCGCGATCTTGTTTATATTGACGGAAAGTCTTGTCATGCTCATCGAAATTAGATCATTTTTCAACAAGCAAAATTCGCAATCCGCAATCCGGAATTCGGAATTTGAAATTCCCTACCTTCAAATTCATCAACCCCTCCGCATGAAAAAGCTTATTGTTCCTGTTTTACTGATCTTGTCCGTTCATCTATGTGCACAGAAAACTCAGAAACCCCCGCTGCATGGCAAGAACTGGATGGCCATCACGGGCAAACCTCTGGCGGCTACGGCAGGATCCATGATCTTCCAACAAGGTGGAAATGCCGTGGATGCTGCCTGTGCCATGCTGGCTTCCACATGCACCATGTGGGATGTTCTCAGTTGGGGAGGGGAGACGCAGGCGCTGATCTATAATCCCAAGACGGGCAAAGTGATCGCCATCAATGCACTCGGGGTAGCTCCTACAGGAGCAACCGCTGAATTCTTTAAAGGCAAAGGGATGCTTTATCCCCCTCAATACGGAGCACTTGCAGCGGTCACACCGGGCACGCCTGGTGGGCTCTGTACCATGTTGGCGGAATACGGCACGATGAGCCTCAAGCAGGTGTTGGCGCCTGCCATGCAGTTGGCTGATGGTTATCCCATCGAGGCTGAGACCGCCAATAGTATGGAACGGGGGAAAAAGTTGATCACACAATGGCCCTATTCCAAAGCGGTATTCCTGCCTCATGCCGGAGAAAAAAGAGAAGCTCCTGAAGCGGGTGAGATCTTCCGCCAAAAAGATCTCTTGAGCACGCTGACCAGGATGGTCGAGACCGAACAGGAGGCATTGAAAAAAGGAAAGAACCGCAAGGAAGCCATCTATGCGGCATACGATCGTTTCTATAAAGGAGATATAGGACAGGAGTTCGTCCGCGGATGTCAGGAACAGGGTGGGCTGGTCACCATGAATGACCTGTCCAACTGGAAGGTCAAGATCGAGGAACCGCTTAAAGTCAACTACAAAGGGATCGATGTCTACAAGTTGGCACATTGGACCCAGGGCCCGTCCATGCTACAAGCACTCAATATCCTGGAGAACTTCGACCTGAAAGGAATGGGGTACAACTCCACCAAATACATGCATACCCTTTATCAGGCGATGAGCATGTCCTTTGCCGATCGTGACTTTTATTATGGTGATCCTGCATTCGCACCCGAGGAACCCATGAAAGGATTGCTGTCCAAAGAATATGCGAAAGACCGTGCCGCACAGATAAAATGGGATCGGAACGACGCCAATATTGGTCCCGGCGATCCCTATCCTTATCAAGGTGGTACCAATCCCTATATAGCGCAGATCAAGAAGAATGGAACGTCTTATAGTGCGACACCTCCCAATGTGGAATATATGAACCAGCTCTGGCTTGGCACGACCAGTGTGGAGGCAGCGGACAAGGAAGGATGGGTTGTATCCGTAACACCCAGTGGGGGATGGCTGCCTGCTTGTATAGCTGGTAAGACAGGGGTGGGCATGAGCCAGCGCATGCAGAGCTTCGTCACCGATCCTGCACTCAATCCATTCAATGTGGTTGAGCCCGGTAAACGTCCTCGTGTCACCCTCACTCCAACACTCGCCATGAAAGACGGCAAGCCATTCATGGCCTTTGCTGTTCAAGGCGGCGACACACAAGATCAGAACCTGCTGCAATGTTTCCTGAATGTGGTGGAATGGGGGATGACCATTCAGGAGGCGGTCGAGGCTCCCAATATCAATACGGATCAATTATATCTGTCCCTGGGTGGGGAGGACAGAAAACCCAAACCCGGATACATCATGGTGAACAGCAACACGCCCGAATTCACCCGCAAGGAACTCAGGCAAATGGGTTATACTTTAAGTTATGAAGACCGCAGCTCCGGCCCCATCAACGCCATCTGGTTCGACTGGACCCACGGCTCTTTCTGGGGTGGGTCGAGCAATCACGGGGAAGACTATGGAATAGCCTGGTGAATCAATTTTCGCATTAACGCATTCTCGGATTGAACAGCTCATTATAGTTAGGGAAGAGGCAAAAAAAATCCCGCCATCGGCGGGATTTTTCATTATGATCAGCAGATCTTAATAACGGTAGTGCTCTGACTTGAACGGACCGATTTTCGTGATGCCGAGGTACTCAGCCTGTTCGGTGGTCAGTTCGTCCAGTACCACACCGATCTTGGAGAGGTGGAGACGGGCGACCTTCTCGTCCAAGTGCTTCGGGAGTACGTACACCTTGTTCTCGTAGCTCTTATGGTTGGACCAGAGTTCGATCTGAGCGAGTGTCTGGTTGGAGAAGGAGTTGGACATCACAAAACTAGGATGTCCTGTTGCACAACCTAGATTCACCAGACGACCTTCAGCAAGCAGAATGATCTCCTTGCCATCGATGTCATAAATGTCCACTTGTGGTTTTACGGTATCCTTGGTGTGGCCATATTTCGTGTTCAGCCAGGCTACGTCGATCTCGATGTCGAAATGCCCGATGTTGCAGACGATGGCCTTGTCCTTCATGGCGCGGAAGTGTTTTTCTGTGATGAGGTCGCGGCAGCCTGAAGCCGTTACAATGATGTCCGCTTCTTTAACGGCATCCACCATTTTTTTCACTTCAAAACCATCCATGGCGGCCTGCAGAGCACAGATTGGATCGATCTCGGTAACGATGACACGGCACCCGGCGCCAGCAAGAGAAGCTGCAGAGCCCTTACCTACATCACCATAACCGCCCACGACGGCAACTTTGCCAGCGAGCATGACATCGGTAGCACGACGAATGGCATCCACCAACGATTCCTTGCAACCATATTTATTGTCGAACTTGGATTTGGTGACGGAGTCGTTCACATTGATGCAGGGTACAGGCAATGTTCCTTTTGCGACACGCTCATACAAACGGTGAACACCCGTGGTGGTCTCCTCCGAAATACCCTTCACGTGTTGCACCAGTTCGGGGTATTTGTCGAGGACCATGTTCGTGAGGTCACCGCCATCATCAAGGATCATGTTCAGGGGACGGTCCTGGCCTCCAAAGAACAGGGTCTGTTCAATGCACCAATCGGCCTCCTCTATGGATTGCCCCTTCCAGGCAAAAACCCCAATGCCCGCAGCGGCGATGGCGGCAGCGGCATGATCCTGGGTGGAGAATATGTTACATGAACTCCATTTTACTTCGGCACCGAGTGCTGCGAGGGTCTCAATCAACACAGCAGTCTGTATGGTCATGTGCAGGCAGCCAGCGATGCGGGCACCTTTAAGTGGTTGGGAAGGACCATATTCAGCACGTATGGCCATCAAGCCCGGCATTTCTGCTTCGGCAAGACGGATTTCTTTTCTACCCCATTCCGCCAGACTGATATCCTTCACTTTATATGGCAATGCGAAATCGATGCTATTGGCGCTGATTATTGACATGAGTTGCAAATTTCCGCGAAGGTATTAATTGAGGCCATATCCACCCAATAATTATCGCATTTAAGATGTGAATGTTCAGAATGAACGCTACCTGAAGAACGGTACCTTTTAAGTCGTTTGAATGTGATGATGTTCAATCCGGAGGCCCTTTTCACATGATCTATTTAAACAAAGATGGACCAGAACTCCTGATGATTTAGTGCCCATCCAAGGTTTTCCTCATCACATGGTCATCCATCACGAATCCGTTTCCAATCTCCAAAACCTCATCCCTGTATATGCTGAATCCCCTTGAAATATAGTAATCCTTCGCCCGGTTGTATTTGTTCACGTTCAATTCCAACACCTTCGCTCCCCTGGTAATGATTTCGGCCAGGACCGCTTCGATGAGTTGGGTACCTATGCCTTTGCCCTGACAGGACAAATCGACATAGAGTTTGTGTAGACGGTAGACCTCAGGCTCACCGGTTTTCGGGGAAAAAGAAGCATATCCCGAAGGTATCCCTTCCCTGTAGGCGATCAGGAACTGATGGCCGTGTTCCTCCATTTGTTTGGTGAGTGCCTGTTCACTGTACATCATGTCCAGCATATAGCCGATCTGGCCATGAGGAATGATTTCCTGATAAGTCTGGGGCCAGACCTTTAAACATATCTCTCTGATGGCCGGTATCCCTTCGGGGCCTGTTTTTCGGATGGCGATCATGATATCCCGTCCCGATTCGTCTCCCGGGAGAGTTCAGCGTGTGCATGTATGGCCCTGTTGGAAAGATTGAGGGCAATGATGAAGGATATGATGGCGCCAAGGGTCAGCAGCCCTGTGGAAACATACCGGGTGACGGTTTCGTGCTCCTGCAGAAAAAGGAAAAAATCGAATACGCCATGGAAGAAGATGGCAAGCGTCAGTCCACGCAACAGGTATGCCCACTTCTTTCCCGGTTGGAATTTGGCCAATCCCATATGATAACCCATCAGAACGGCGAAAGTGGCATGTGCGGGTACTGAAAGAAACATGCGGAGTAAAGCCGTGCCGACTCCGTGCATCAGAACATATCCGACGTTTTCGATCGTTGCAAAACCCATGCTCACCATAACGGCATACACGATCCCGTCGAAGGGCTCATCAAATTCGGGCTTCGGCCAGGAGTATGCTCGTACCATGATGTATTTGCTCCATTCCTCAGTGAGTGCAACTATGAAAAAGGCTTTTATAGCCGCCGAAACGATGCCGGGGAGAAGGAGGCGTTCCGCTGCCGGAAGGAGGATGGCTTGCAGTGCTATCGCGATGAACGCACTGACGATGCCCAAGAGAAAACTGCGTACCAGCAGCCGCCTTGGTTCCCGATTGAATCTGTCAAGTGTGAAGATGTAGATGCAAATGGCAACGCCGGGTGCAATAGCTAGTGTCAATAATAAAGGGATATTGCTCATCAGGTTAAAAAGGAAAGATAGAAATTCTTCAGTTACCGGCATTTTCCCTTTGGATCATGGAGATGGCTGCATTTTATTGCTGTAAATTGTATTCGTGCTGCAAGTTTGTTCCACATGAGATACACTTTCTTCGCCCTGATCTTGCTTTGGTGTGCTCCGATCTTCGCTCAACGTTTCGGTGGGACGCCCCCTGCCGTGAAGTGGAGGTCGGTTGAAAATGAAAGGGTCCGCGTCATCCATCCGCCGGGCATGGAGGAAGATGCAGAGCGGATCGCCGCCATTGCCTCAACGATCGGCGTTGGAACCGACCCTACCATTGGAGGCGTCCAAAAGAAGATCTCCATCGTATTGCACAATCATACCATGGTGGCGAACGCCTATGTGCAACTCGCTCCCTGGAGGAGCGAATTCTTCATGACCCCGATGCAAAACAGCCTTGACCTGGGAAGTCTGGCTTGGACAGACCAGCTTGCATTGCATGAATTCAGGCATGTTCAGCAATATTCCAATTTCAGGAAGGGATTATCCCGGTTCTTCTATTATCTGGCAGGTCAGGAGGGTCAAGCACTTGCCAATGCAGGGGCCATTCCCGATTGGTTCTTTGAGGGTGATGCCGTATTCCAGGAGACCATGGCATCGCATCAGGGTCGGGGCAGGTTACCCTACTTTTTCAATGAATTCAGGGCTATTTGGGAATCGGGAAGTACATTCTCTTACATGAAATTGCGGAACGGATCTCTCCGCGACCAGATACCAGACCATTATCAACTCGGGTACCCGCTCGTGGCTTATGGGCGGCAGAAATTTGGTCCGGACATCTGGAAAAAGGTCACGGATAGGGCGGTGAGGTATCAACCTCTTTTCTATCCTTTTCAGGGTGCTTTCAAAAAAATCAGTGGTCAGGTATACAGCCAATTCGTTCAGGAAGCATTGGCATATTTCAGTTCATCATACTCCGATGCGGCAAAAGAATTTCGACCTTCCCCGATCACTCCCCCGGAAAAGCGGACAGTCGACCAATACTTCATGCCGCAGTACGTCGGAAAGGATTCCATCATCGCACTTAAGAAAGGATTCCGGCAGATCCCGGCATTCGTTCTGCTGAGCAAGGGCCGGGAAACACGTATCGCCGTGAAAGATATTTCCGTGGATGATCATTTTTCCTATCAAGCTGGTAAGCTCGTTTATAGTGGTTACAGGTCCAATTCCCGATGGAGTTGGGTGGAATATAATGATGTGGTTGTCTATGACATGAAAAGTGGCGAAAGGAAGTGGATCACCTCGGGGCAACGTTATTTTTCCCCTTCCTTTTCACCCGACGGGCTACAAATTGTTGTTGTGGAAGCCGGGCCTTCTCGGCATTCCCAGTTGATCATACTCGATGCGGGTTCAGGAGAACGCATCTCCGTTCTTCCGAATCCGGATTCCCTTTTCTATACATATCCCATTTTCAGTGCAGATGGCCGCAGTATCATATCGGCTGTTCGAAATGCGGATGGACTTATGGCACTCATGTCCTCCCCGGTATCAGGCAGTGCTCCCGAAATGCTGATCCCATTCACCCATCAGGCCATAGCTACGCCGAGAGTAGTAGGTGAAGGAATCTGGTTCACTTCAGACCGTTCCGGTAGGGATGAAGTGTTCTTGTATCACCGGTCAAGTAAACAGATCTCTCGGGTGGTCAGCCATTATACGGGAAGTTATGATCCGACAGGGATGACCACGGGAGATTCCGTTACCTATGCTTCCGTATCGATGGGGGGGAGGCTGCTTTATTCAGAAAAAGTATCTGAAGTTCCATTGGGTGGACCTGAAGCATTCTCCTGGAAAGTGGATGATCTGTATGTGGGGAATACCCTGCAGCAAGGGCTTTCCCATTTACTGGATACATTGAAAATATCCAAACTGGAAAATAAGCGCTATCGTGAAGGAACCAGGATATTCAATTTTCATTCCTGGAGGCCTATGTATGAACAGCCGGATTGGTCATTCAATATTTATGGTAACAACGTCCTCAATACGTTGAATTCTTCCCTTTATTATAACTATAACGAGAACGAAAGTTCGCATCGGCTCGGTTTCGACGAAACATTCGGAGCATGGTTCCCCTGGATCACCGGTGGTGGCTCCTACACATTCAACAGGTCTGCAAACTTAGATACCGGAAGTATCACCCATTGGGATGAGTTGAATGCCCATGCGGGTATCCGCATACCGCTGAACTTCACGAAAGGATTGTTCAGTCGGGATCTGGTTATCTCCACGACATATCAGGTCCAGCAGGCAAGGAATCAAATTCCTGCGAGTGAGAGGTTCGTCATACCCTCCGCAACCTATCTGGAATCCTCTGTGAGATGGGCCATGCGGGGGCAGCAAGCCATTCGACAGATATTTCCACGGTTCGCGAACTCCTTCTATCTGCAGCACCGCTACCGTTTCGGGGACAGCCACTCCTGGCAGTTACTGGCCACCGGTTCGCTCTATCTTCCTGGTTTATTCCGGGATCACTCTTTAGTTATCAATGGCGCTTATCAAGCCCGGGATACCTTGAGGACATATGCCTATTCCAATAATTTTCCATTTTCCAGAGGCTATCCTGCCATCGATTTCCCCCGAATGTGGAAATGGGGCGTGAATTACCATCTGCCTTTATTTTTACCCGATTGGGGTGTTGCGCATATCGTTTATTTCCTGCGCGTACGTGCTAACGTCTTTTATGATTGGACCACGGTGCGCAGTCTTCGCCAGCAAAGGAATTTCAATTTCAGGACGGCTGGTGCGGAAGTTTACTTCGACACCAAATGGTGGAATCAGCAGGAACTCAGTTTCGGATTCCGGTACAGCAGGCTGTTGGATGCTGCCAACTACACCCACCCGCCTTCCGTGAATCAATGGGAGTTGATACTTCCGGTGATCAATATACATTCTCCTTGAATCCGGATCTGCATTGCCGGTAAGTACATGACATTATCTTACGGTTCAACATCAAATTCCCATGATGAAGTATTCGTGTTCATTGTTGATTTCGTTATTGATCTTTTCCTGTTCTTTCAGTCAGTCCTTCAGGGATACGGCATTCCAACAGGAGTACCATGAACCCTATCCGGTATCCATTGACCCCTATGAAAACAACATAAGAAGCATCATGGTGGATGATTCCAATACCGTCTGGATCGCCACGGGTGCGGGGGTATTGAAGAAGAAAAATGGCAGTTCCACTTTCGACCTGGTATTTCCTGCAAGTGATCTTGGCCCTGGATTCGCCGTGGCCATGGACAGGTCCACCATATGGATGGGCACCTGGAAAGGGGTCTACATATATAAAAATGGCAAGATCCAGAACATGCCTGGGACCTCGGGTCCCATCTCTACACTTTGCGTATCTGCCGAAGGTGTTTATGCTCTCGGCCCGGACGGCATCTGGCTTTTCAAGTCTGATAAATGCGTGAGAAAAAATTTCAAAACGGCAAGATCGATACGGGATGCGGTTTCAGATGGGAAAGGGGGGCTATGGATTGCATCCGATGTTGGCCTCTATCACTGCACTGATTCAGGAAGCACATACATCCATAAAACCGATCAGCTGATCAGTGCAGTGATAAAGGGACTTGCTTTTGATGGAAGGGGCAGGCTTTGGGCGGCTGGTCTAGGAGGAGTGAGCATACTCGATCAGGGTAAGAAGGAAAGTTATTTGCGGCCTGAGCAAGGAATTCCATCGAGCCACGTGAATTCAGTAAGAATGGATCTCAACGGTGATATGTGGGTAGGGACGGAGGTGGGTGTGGTCCGATATAAACCGGATGGGAGTCATTCCCTGCGTTTCAGTCGCCGTTGGCTATTGGATGACAATGTGAACGCCATTGCATTCGATCGCGAGGGTAATGCATGGCTGGCCACTTCTCAGGGTGTGAGTGCCATAAAAAAAAGAAAGATGGATCTGTCTGCCAAGGCGGATCATTTTTATGACATCCTCATGAAGCGGCATATACGGGAACCTTGGACCGCCGGATCTTGTCATTTGCAAGTACTTGGTGATACGGCTTCCTGGCGGCCAGATGATGATGACAATGATGGGGAGATCACGGGAAATTATCTGATGATGGAAAGCTTACGTTTTGCAGCAACGGGAAATGAGGATGCAAGGGTGAAAGCCCGGAAGGCATTCCATTTTTTGAAGCAATTACAGGAAGTGACCGGTGGTGATGGTTATTTTGCCCGTTCCATAGTGCCGGTGGACTGGAAATTTGAACTTCATGATACCAACCGGACTTATACCCCACAACAAGTGGCTGATGAAAAGGTGAAGGAACCTCGATACAAAGTCATTGAAGAAAGGTGGAGGAAATCGGTCGATGGGCAATGGTTGTGGAAGGGAGATGCCAGCAGTGACGAATGGTGTGGTCATATGGCAGGATATTTCTTCTATTACCAGTTGGCAGCGGATGATGCGGAAAAAGAGGTGATCAGGAAACATGTAGCCCTGCTCGTTGATCACCTCATCAAGAATAACTTCAACATGATGGATATCGATGGCACCCATACCCGTTGGTCCGTCTGGTCCCCGAATGAGTTGAATCGGGATCCGGAATGGAACCCCGATCGGGCACAGAACTCCATGGAACTACTTGCTTTTTTGAAACTGGCTTATTTCATGACGGGGGATATGAAGTACCAGAACCAATACTTGCGTTTGATAAAGGAGGAAAAATACCTGGAGAACATGTCCGCCATCAAGGATCAGAATCCAGCTTGGTTCATATATTATGATCTTGGGTTACAAGTCTACTTGTATCCTATTTTCATGTCCTGCGAGAAGGATCCCGTCTTGTTGGATTTTTATAAAAAACACCTCGAAGATTGGATGAGCAGAAGAAGGGGGGATGAGAATCCGCTTTTCAATTTCTTCTATTGTTACGCATCTGGACGCAGAGAGGAATTGAAGAGATCGGTTGGCCTTTTGATGGATACTCCTTTGGATCTCGTCGATTGGACCATCGACCACACCAGGAGAGAGGATGTGAAACTGGTAAGACGCCCTGTTCTGGACGACATTCAGGTGGATCAGTTGCCTCCTGCTAGTATAAGGGCCACTATTCGATGGGATCGTAATCCTTGGGCGGCCATCAATGGTTATCCCGACATGGAAAAGGAACCTGATTTCTGGCTATTGCCTTATTGGTTGGGACGTTACTTGAAAATGATCCAGTAGCGCAGAACATCATCTGCGGATCCATTTTAAAATCTTAATTGGATTGAAGTCATGTTCTTGCTGATGGCATTCATTTTTCCATCACCCTGAATCTGATATCAGGGGCATTGAGTTTCTTCCCATTCTTCTGTCGCGCAGTGATCTTGTTGAACAGGATCTCATCGCCAGACTTGACATTGTCGCTGATACTTTCTTTCCAGACCTGATTCAGGTGGGTGGTGTCGTTGAAATCGAAGGCGCGGAATTCCTTGGAAGTCTTGAGTTCGCCGGACTCGCTGTCTTTATACGTGCTGAGGAAAGTGTAATTTATGCGGAAGCCTGAAACGGGATACTCATTACTCTTGTCGTCATTAACCCGTAGGCTGGAATCGGTAAGGCTGATCACCTGTTTCGGAGTGATGTTTCCCGATGGTGTGCGTCCCCATGATGAAACCAATTTGGGAAGTCCTGTAGCTGCTTTCCCCTTTTGTCCAAAGGCAGCAGTTACAGCGCAAAGGGTCAGGAACATCAAGAGTATGGGATTTTTCATGTAAAACGAGGTGTTGCTTTTTAAGATGGTTTATTGGTGAAAACCAGAATGCGTCATTTTGTATTCTCGGATCCCAAGCATTTTTGCAAGATGAAGTTTCAATGACCGAGGTTCGATAGACTCTCCCTGAGTACTCGCAACTTCTCCTCGGCATCCGCCTTTTTCTTCTTTTCTACTTCCACGATTTCAGGTTTTGCGTTGGCCACGAATTTTTCATTGCCCAATTTCTTATCCACCGCATTCAGGAAACCGGTCAGGTACTCGATCTCTTTCTCCATCTCGGCTTTTTGAACACTATGGTCCAAAGGCGCTTCCGATACCATGTAGAATTGATCTTTTCCAATGACGGTCGTGATGGCATTCGGAACAGCTTCAGGGGTGAATTGGACCTGTTCCGCGTTCACCTGTTTGGATAGCAGATGTGCGATGGTCGCATAGGTCTTGACGTCTTCAGATCGAACGAACAGTTTGACTGACTCCCGGGACTTGATCTGCGCCCTGATCCGTGCATCCCGAATTCCGGTGATCGCAGCTTTCAAGACGGTACCCTGTTTCAGGAAATCCTGGCCATTCATTTCGGGACCACCCTTTCGTGAGTTATCCCTCTCTGACATCTGCAGGATGCACAGGTCGTCACCCGCTGACCTGTCTGCCAGTGCATGGTAGATCTCTTCTGTGACGAAAGGCATGAATGGATGCAGCAGGGCAAGCAGTTCCTCGAAAAAGTGGATCGCTGCTGTAAGATGATCGCCATTCACGGGCTCATTCGCTCCTGGCTTTATCCATTCCAGATACCAACTGCAGTAGTCGTCCCAGATCAGGGAATACAGTGTTTTAAGAGCTTCACTCAGTTTGAATTGTGCGAACAGGCTGTCGAGTTCCTGCCGGACTTCATCGAGCCGACTGCGGAACCAGAGGTTTGGCCAGTTCTTGGGATCATCGGATTTGAGGTTCGATGCTGGATCAGTGTCCATTTCCCTGGACTGCCACATACCGATCAACTTAAGTGCATTCCATAGTTTATTGGTGAAGTTCCTGCCTTGTTCGTTGGAGGACTCATCCCAAAGCAGATCATTCCCCGCAGGGGAAGCGATGAGGATCCCGAACCTGACCGAGTCTGCACCGATATCATCTATCATCTGCAACAGATCAGGGGAGTTGCCGAGTTGTTTACTCATCTTTCTTCCCTGTTTGTCTCGAACGATGCCGGTGAAATAGACTTGCCGGAAGGGCAGTTGTCCCATGAATTCATATCCTGCCATGATCATACGAGCTACCCAGAAGAAGATGATCTCTGGAGCAGTAACCAAAGCATTCGTAGGGTAGTAATAGTTCACTTCCTCGTTGCCGGGGCGCGAGATGCCGTGGAATACCTCGAAGGGCCAAAGCCAGGAGGAGAACCAGGTATCGAGACAATCCTCGTCCTGTGTGAGTGGGGCATCTTTTCCGAATTTTTCACGGTAAAGGGTAGCCGCTTCTGCCTCATCCATGGCTACTACATATTGGCCATCGGAATCATACCAAGCCGGGATGCGATGTCCCCACCAGAGTTGGCGGCTGATGCACCAATCCTTGATATTCTCCATCCAATGGCGGTAGAGATTCTTGAATTTGGCAGGATAAAAGGTGATCTCATCACCAACGACGGCCTGAAGGGCTGGGCTGGAGATCTTTTTCATGTCCACCCACCATTGCAGGGATAGTCGGGGTTCGACAACCACGTCCGTTCTTTCGGAAAAACCGACCTGATTGGTGTATTCCTCGATCTTGATCAGGTGACCGCGGGATTCCAGTTCTTTGACGATCAACTTGCGTGCTTCGAAACGGTCTTCACCGACGTACCATTGTGCATCCTTGCTCATGGTGCCATCGTCGTTCAGGATATCGACCACATCAAGACCATGCTTCATGCCCAATTGATGGTCGTTCATATCATGGGCAGGGGTCACTTTCAGTGCGCCGGTGCCGAAGTCGGTCTGTACATACTCATCGAAAATGATGGGGATGCGTCTACCGATCAGGGGTACTATGGCGTAAGTGCCTTTCAGATGTGCATATCGGGGATCATCGGGGTGTACGGCAATGGCAGTGTCTCCGAGGATGGTCTCGGGTCGAACAGTGGCAATGGTGATACGGGGGGTTCCAGGCAGGGAGTGGCCATGTTCATCAACCAGATCATAGGCGATCTGATAGAGTTTGGACTGCACCTCCCTGAAGATGACCTCTTCGTCACTGAGGGCTGTTTTAGCGCGGGGATCCCAATTGATCATCCGTTTGCCCCGGTATATGTATCCTTTTTTATATAGCTCGTTGAACACCTGGATCACGGAACGGTAATAATCGGGATCCATGGTGAAGGATGTTCTGTCCCAGTCCAGGCTGCACCCTAATTTTTTCAGTTGTTGGAGAATGATCCCTCCATACTTCTCTTTCCATTCCCAGGCATAGCTTAAGAATTCATCTCGACTGAGGCTGGATTTGGTGATGCCTCTTTCACGGAGCATATGCACCACTTTCGCTTCTGTAGCGATCGAGGCGTGATCGGTTCCTGGCACCCAGCAAGCATTTTTCCCCTGCATGCGGGCCCGTCTGACCAATATGTCCTGTATGGTGTTGTTCAGGCAATGGCCCATATGGAGGATCCCGGTGACATTGGGCGGGGGAATGACAACAGTATAGGGGTCACGACCATCGGGTTTGCTGCTGAAATAGCCCCGGGAGATCCAGTGACCATACCATTTTTCCTCTGCCTGACGGAATTCGAAATTTTTGCTCAGTTCCATGCGGTGAATGCCTCTTTTGAAGTGTGCAAAGATAAGCATTCAGGCTTGAAGCCGGTATGGACATCAGATCGGGTTCCTTCATTCCCCATTGAGGAAGATCAAGAATATATTCGAAAACTATTTTGTCTGATGAACAAGACCCTCGCTTCTATTTTCCCATATGTTGGCAGGGAGTAGAGATCCTAAAACCTGATAGGGTATCGATATAAAAGAAAAAGCTTCCTCATGCGCGATGCGCAGGGAAGCTTTAAAAAATTGGTGGTTCAGTCCTGGATGCTTACCAAGCGAGGTAAGTGATCAGGATGATGGCGGCGTAAAGAGCAAGTACGATAAAAGTCAACTTGACAGTTTCACCGATGTGTAGAGTTTCAGCAATACGCATAAAAAATGTTTTAAAGGTGCACAATACTGTTGCAGGACAGTCAGGCATTCACAAGGACGGGGGAGTAGTCTTCAGGGGATAGGGGAGAGTGGGTAATAAAGAAGGGTATCTGCCCTTTTTTATCGTTCTACTAAAGTTAATTTGATTTTACCTTAAAATCAACACCTTTTTTTCAACACTGATTCATGTATTGGCAATGAATGAGTTTACTCAGTTTTTCCGGCTTTAGGCAACGCCTAACTTGGGGCTGAGGCTGCATCTTCAAGCAGTTCTAACCATGAAACAACTGAAACCAAAGTATCATTATGGTATCTGGATCGACCTCACCCAGGCTATGGTCTGCCATCGGGACCAGGGAGGTACATTTATAACGGAAATGATACCTTCTGAATTGGAAACGCACCCTCGTTTTGCCGGAGAGGGGACGGACAAGACGGGGTTATTTGGCCGGACTGTGAACAGGCAGAAGAAGGATCAGGCGCATGTGCGGAGCGATCTTCATCATTTCATAGACAAAGTGGTGGGCAGATTGAACGACCCCGGATTCATACTGATCCTGGGTCCTGCTCAGGTCCGTTTTGATCTTCAGAATGAATTGGAAAGCAGGAAGGAGTTCAAAGAATTGGCCATTGAGAATCGGGCCGCGGGGAAGATGGATGCCGTTGAGTTGGAGAAGGCTCTGCAGCATGAACTCGCCTTTTGATTCATATGGGCATCTTACCTTTAGGGTATGTATGCCATTGTGGACATAGAAACCACCGGAGGTCATGCCGGAGCGGGCAGCATCACCGAAGTGGCCGTTATCCTGCATAACGGTCGGGAGGAGGAGGGCAGGTATCATACTCTGGTCAATCCCCGGATCAGCATCCCCAGGTATGTACAATCCTTGACGGGGATCACCGATGCCATGGTCGCCGGGGCTCCGTTTTTCGAGGATGTTGCACCCCGTGTACTAGATGCCCTCAAAGGGAGGGTATTTGTAGCTCACAATGTCAACTTCGACTATTCTTTCATCAAGCACCAATTGGGTGAATCGGGACATGAATATGACGGGAAGAAACTGTGCACGATTCGGTTGAGCCGTAAGATCTTTCCCAATGAGCCTCGTTACAGTCTGGGTAACCTTTGCCGGAGTTTAGGTATCCAGATCAACAATAGACACCGTGCCATGGGAGATGCCGAGGCCACGGTGAAACTCTTCGAGAAATTGTTGGCTGCTGATCAAGAAGGAACCATCAGGGAGATGCTCAAACAAGGAAGCCGGGAAGCCTGGCTGCCGGTCAATGTACAAGCGATCTCTGTAGATACGTTGCCTCAGGAAGCCGGAGTTTATTATTTCCATGACAGCAAAGACAAGGTCATCTACGTTGGCAAAGCGTTGAATATCCGCAAACGGGTGACTGGCCATTTTTCAAATAACAGCATATCGAAACGCAAACAAGAGATGATGCGCAACGTGCATCGGATCAGTTATGAACGGTGCGGAACGGAGTTCATGGCCTCGGTATGGGAAAGCATTGAAATAAAAAGGCTATGGCCCCAGTATAACCAGAGCCAGAAGAAATGGGAGTTCGCATATGGACTCTGTGTTTATGAGGACAGAAAGAATGTCCTCCGGATCTGTATTGAGAGGCAAAGGAAAAACCTTCGGACCATTCATACTTTCACTCAGATATTGGAGGGGCAGGCAATCATCCGGGAGATGATACGTGAGCATCATCTCTGCCCGAAATGCTGTTTCCTTCAGCCAGATGAGGAATCTTGTTCCGGCATGGCAGAAGGTACTTGCAAGGGTGTTTGCGAAGGGAAGGAAAAGCCTGCCACCTATAACAGAAGAGTGAAGGCGGCACTTGACGGCCTTCGGAAAAAATTGCCCAGTTTCGCGATTTTGGAATCAGGCCGTTTCGCCGGGGAAAAGTCCTGCATACTCGTGGAAGAAGGTAAGTTCAAGGGTATGGGTTATATCCCGGATGATTCGGCCCTGGGCACCCGTGAGCAGGTGCGCGAACTGGTCACGCCGTTCCCGGAGAACGGATTCATACGTTCCATTGTACTCCGACATGCAAGTTTATATCCTGCACGTAGGCTCGATCTTTCCTGACATCCTCCATTACCATGCCGATCGTTCATCCGTGATAGATGGTTTCAGGCAAACGTAGCGAAGTAAACTTGGGATTTCTTTTTATTTTGTGGCGCCGGTCAATGTACAGGCAATGATCCAGTATGTTGAAATTTCGTTTATATCTGAGAGGGAATTTCTGCAGGCCGAACAGGTTACTTTGCTGTTTGGCCATATGGTCCCTGTTCATTAACGGGATCCAGGCACAGATCGTGAATATGGAAAGTGCCAGGATGCAAACGGACACCACGGGATGGAAAGGGACTGCATCACTGGGTTTCAGTCTGTCGAAGAATACCACTCAGGTATCCAGTTTCCTGTCTTCTGCTCATGTGCAATACAAGAGTAATAAAAATCTTTATCTGTTACTCGGATCTTCAGAATTCCTTAAAAGCGATGGATCCAGTCTCATCAATAACAGTTTCGCTCATTTCCGGATCAACCGTAAGTATGGCCCGAAGCTTCGCTGGGAATGGTACACGCAGTTTCAGAATAATGCCGTCACCGGGATCGCATTCCGGATCTTGTTCGGTACTGGCCCACGTTTCAAACTCAGGGAGACAGACAAGTTCAAGGATTATTTGGGGATCTCCCTCATGTATGAATATGAGAAAGACAAGATCGCACCAGTGGATGGTGGGGATGTATATCATCGTGATGTACGAGGCAATTTTTATTTCTCTTTTTCTTATAAGCCGGAAGCGAGTACAGAAATCGTTTCGACGACCCTGCTCCAGCCGTTGATAAGGGATTTTTCGGACTGTCGATTCATGCAGCAGATGTCGTTCCGGATCAAGCCGGGAAAAAAATTCGATGCCCGATTCGATCTCAACTATCTGTATGATCCCTATCCTGTTCCCGGCAAGCCCAAAACCAATTACAGGTTCGGAACCGGGATCGGCTATAATTTTTGAATTTGATTCATCCTTTCAGTGCGTTCCGAAGTTGTTCAAGGAAATGCTTACGGGGTACGGGTCGTGCACCCAGGCTTTCGAGGTGCGGAGTATACACCTGACAGTCGATGAAACTGATGCTTTCTTCCTTCAGTAAAAGGGCATAGGAAATGAAGGCGTATTTGCTGGCATTACTAACCAGGCTGAACATGCTTTCGCCGCAATATGCTTTTCCCATGCGGATGCCGTAGCAACCACCGACCAGCCTGTTCCCAAGCCATGCTTCCGCACTATGTGCATGTCCGAGTTGATGCAATTCTAGATAAGCCTGTTCCATGTCTTTCGTGATCCAGGTTCCGGATTGTCCTTCCCGATCAACTTTTCTGCAATTGGAGATCACCTCTGCGAAAGCCGTATTGATGGTGAAACGGAACATCTCCTTCTTGAACAATTGTTTCATGCTTTTGCTGATCTTCAACTCTTCCGGATAGAGAACGAATCTTGGGTCCGGACTCCACCAAAGTGGGATATCGTCCTCGAACCAGGGGAAGATGCCACTGCGATAAGCCAGGAGAAGCCTTTCTGAAGAGAGGTCTCCACCAAAGGCCAGGAGACCATCCGGCTCGCTTTCTTCCGGAGGAGGGAATATCAGTTTGTCATCCAGTGGATAGATGGGCATGTTCGCGAAAAGCTAGGAGAATAACAGGTCGTGAAAAGAAGTTAGATCTATTTGCAGGAGACTCAGGAATTCGCGAGTTCCTCGACGGTTGCGCCAATGCCTCTGTCGGTGATGCTATCGCACATTCTCTTCAATTCTTCATACCCCCCGTGTTTGACAGCGTATTTTCCTTGAGAATGGATGATCATGGCGCATTGTTCCGCTTGTTCAGGACTATGTGAGCAGACCTCTATCAAGGTTTCGATGACCCACTCGAAGGTGTTCACCTCATCGTTCCAAACGACCAGGCTGCATCCCATGTCAACAGCATCAAGGACTTCGATGTCCTCTTCCTGCAGGGTTTGGGGTTTGGTAGGGTGCGATGGCATGAATGATTTTTGGTGAATTTAGCAACAAAGCAGGAATGGGCGATCAAATTTCTCCAACTGCCTGTCTCCAATGATCCCTGATTTTTTGAGGTCGTTGGTTTCACTTTGGTAATCATGGGGTTCCATCAGTACTAGATAAAATGAAACCATTTCAGGTGTGGTTTCGGAAACTGATGGAAACGGCTAGTCGATCACATTGCTTCAGAATCCGGGGAATGCCCATCAACCGGGCCGTACGGATCATTTTTTATTAGGGAATATCACGCCACCAAAGAGCAGTTCGCTGACCTTCCCATCGGTTCCCAGATGAAAGCTCAGGTATTCCTTGCCGTACCATTTTCTATCCCAGACCAATTGGAAACTGTCAAAGTTCCAATGTTCCAGTTTTCCTGTGGCCCGGTCATTGAGGGAAAGCAATAATTGATCTTGCGAAACACTGATCCGGACCGTGCCATACAAGGGATCTTCATATGTTCCAGTGTAGGCATCAAGGGGCAGACTGGGTTTTGTATTGGGCACTCTTTGGGAAGCGACTTCGGCTGTTTTTTTATCCATTTCCTTTTTCATGCCGGAATAGAGTGCGAGGAATTCGCTGTTCCAGTCGCGGTCGACTCCTAACGCGAATTGATCCAAGGCACGGAACATGAGTGCGTGACGCATCTCGGCGTGATCTAAATTGGCGAAGATGTATACTCCGGTGCGCAGTTCAGGAATCTGACCATGGATGGCTATTTCTCCTGCGAGGCTGCCGGTGTGGAAGTTCAGTTTCTTCCCTTTGTAATCCTGTTGGAACCAACCCAGGGCATACGTGGTGAAGTTTGGTCTGGTCAGTCGGGCGGTGGGGTAGAAGCTGTTCTCATCGACGAAATTCTGAGGTTTGAGCAACTCATTCCACGTTGCGGGCTTCACCAACCTGCCACCCGAATACTTTGAACTATCGATCATGCATCTTACCCATAGGGAAATGTCGTTGATGGAGGAGCGGACCGATCCGGCCGGTCCGATCACATCTGCAGTATCGAAGCTGATGGGACTCACAACACCATCGATCCGGAAATGGGGAAGGCTAAAATTATCATCTGGCAGGTTGATGATATTTGTACGGGTTCTATTCATGCCCAGCGGGCGAAAGATATTGCTGGTGAGGAAGTCTTCCCATGTCTGTCCACTCACTTTCTCGATCAATTTGCCTGCGACCAGGTAGAATATATTCTGGTAGATGAACCCGCCCCGGTATGGATAGGTTGGTTTGACCCACTGCATGTGCTCCAGGATCTCGTCGGCATTGAGGGTGTTGTTGCCCCATAGGAAATCGGCATTACCGACACCTGTATTATGGAGAAAAAGGTCACGTACCCTCAGGTCGCGTGTCACATAGCTATCATAGAGTTTGAATCCGGGCAGGTATTTCACGACGGGATCATCCCATTTGACCTTGCCCTGATCAACCAGAATGGCCATGCAAGCCGCAGTCATGGCCTTGGTCGTGGAGGCACAGCAGAACAGTGTCTGATCGTCAACCGGTTTCCCTGATCCCAGTTCACGAGTTCCATATGCCTTTTTAAAGACCACATCGCCGTTCCTTACCACGACGATGGCCATACCGGGAACTTCCCAATCCTTCATGGCCTTCCTTACATAGGTATCGAATTGTGCAACCGTATCGGCCAGGGTTCTGGCTTTTTGTGCAAAGGGAAGGAGATGGAGGGTGAGCAGGATTAAAAGAAGGATGGATCTTTTCATATGCAAGCTATTGACTCCGAATATACGGTCAGGACTTGCATTTTCCCTTACAATGAAAATTATTTGGATAAAAAAGCAGGTGCACTATCTTTGCTCCCCGCTCAGGGAGTTTAGCTCAGCTGGTTCAGAGCATCTGTTTTACACACAGAGGGTCGGCGGTTCGAACCCGTCAACTCCCACGCAATACATGTTGAGATGAAGCCATCCAGATCTGGATGGCTTTGTTTTTTTTCACTACGTCGGTACGGTACATCGGCTTATGTGGAGCATGGCTGCTCACCTCTTGAAGTACATGTTACCTCACCCCCTGAGATTATCACGTTACCTCACCCCCTGAGATTATCACGTTACCTCACCCCCTGAAATTATCACGTTACCTCACCCCCTTACCCCCTCTCCACCGAGTGGAGAGGGGGAAGCGTCAATACATGTTGAGATGAAGCCATCCAGATCAGGATGGTTTTATTTTTTTCACTGCGTTGGTACGGTACATCGGCTTATGTGG
>CAIKEH010000044.1 GCA_903826405.1 uncultured bacterium | reverse complement strand
GTCCTGCTCGTCGTTGATGCCATCCTTGTCCGTATCAGGGATAGGGCAGCCATCATATTTGGCCAGGCCAGCTACAGTAGGGCATTTGTCGACATTGTCGAAGATACCATCACCGTCTGTATCAGGGATAACAGGAGGAGGAGGTGGTGCAACAACCACAGGGACGGGCTTCTTGCGGAATGCCCAGCCGGCACCAACTTGGAAGCCCCTATTGTATACTTTGCTGGTGATGGGAACACCATCAAGACCGGTTACATATTGATTTGCATCAGTGAAGCCATAGATGTAGCGAGCATAAAGGAAAAGGTTGTGGGTAGCCCAAACCTCAATTCCTGCAGTAACGGCGGCATCAACACCATTGTAAGAACCAGTCCTTTCTGAATTGCCTGCTGTAGCCATTTTATAGTCAGCAGACCCCAGGAAATCAACTTGAGGACCGAGTAAAAAGGCGAATCTTTCACCTGCATTGAACTTGAATAAGAGGGGCACGGAGATATAATCGACCATATGTTTCCCGTTGTCGGAAACCCCACCTGAGTAATCAGCTTTAGCACCCATCTGCGAGTAGAGCAGTTCGGGTTGGAACGAAACAGCTTTGGAAATAGGAAGGTTCGCGAAAAGACCTCCAGCAAATCCGATCTTGGTTGAAGTGCTCAGTGTGCTGACAGCGGGATCAAAGTGCTGATTGGAAAAGTTCGCACCTGCCAGAACACCAAAGTATGGCTTACGGCCATTTTGATTCTGGGCTTGCGTCATCAGAAACAATCCCGTACAAACGAGAAGACTGAAGATTTTTTTCATTTTGGATCTCTTTAGATGAATAGAATGAAATATGGATTAACAAAAAAGGAACGCCGAGTTTACTTCGGGGTGACCGAATTAAGCCAGTATGATTGTTTCTTCAATGCCGGATTGATTCACCATGATCAGCCTTTAACAAAATCTTATCAAACCAGGACTTATAGGGCCGGTGAATAGCCTGATGGGGCATATTCGACCGCACAAAGAAAAGGTTTATTGGGAAAACTGACAAGAAAGATATGAGCAAGAATTTAAAATAATGAATTTCAGCACCTTATATCATTTATAGGATTTTTCAAAAAAGAATAATGACCAGAGTCAAAAGGTAATACCATATATATCAGTGCTTTCGATTTAAGCCGGAGGTACTTTAGCCAGATTCGGAATTTTAAACTATTACATATATGCAAAACATTCTGGTTCCTGTCGATTTTTCCGCTGCTTCAGCCAAGGCCCTTTGTTATGCTTTCAATATTAACACCCATTTTATCAGTAAAATACAAGTATTGCATTTTTTTGATATGCCCATCGTGGTAGGTGCAAATACCAAAAAAAATCTAAAGAATTTTGAAGCGTATCGTCGCTCCTGTGAGGACGAGGTGTGGGCGTTCATTGCAAAAAACAAGGGTCAATACCATTATGATATTGAAGTTTTCACATCGGCTGGAAGCCATCATCAAGGTATCTTGGAATTTACCCTACAACATCATCCAGATTTAATCATCATCGGTAATACCGGAGGCGGTATCGTAAAAAAATGGCTTTTTGGCAGTGTGGCCCGTTATCTGCTCACACACCCCCCAGTTCCGGTCATTGCAGTTCCTTTGAACTACACTCCGAATGAAATCAACAACCTTCTATTCGCAACCGATCTTTCCGAACCATTGTCTGCGGAGAGCCTGAGATTCCTGAAAATGTTCGTAGAAAGAACCGGATCCACATTTAAGATCCTGCATGCAAGGAGTAAAAATGAGTTGTGCCTTCCCAATGAGGTAGAATATATCTCACAATATCGAAAAAATCTGGGGGTTGAGACAGAGATACAGGTAGTCAAACCCGAACAGGATATCAGTGGTTGCATCAATGAAAATATTAAAGAAAAGAGGATCGACCTGCTAATCACCATCCCTCATGAACATACCTGGATGGATCGGTTGCTTATTGGCACTGAGACATCGGAACTTACTTCCATGCTGAGGATACCGATCATGAGCATGCCATCAAGTAAGCCAAAATGATCATTTGCTCACGGGATTCATCCGACCGGTTCCCCAGGGCCTTGACATCATTCTGGGGACAAGTGTATCGAAGATCTTTTGCTGATCCGGGGTACAGTTTTGACGGACTTCTTTAAAGTGTCGGAATAATCTGAGATCCGCATCTTGGTTGAGGTTGGCGAGTCTGGAAGCGATTGCCAAGGACGAGCTGTCTGCAACGGATGGATCAGCAAGTTGTCTATATAAAGTGTCTTTGGTCATCCGTATTGTTTCCCAAAGCGGTCTCATGTCCATAAAATGCTTGTCTTTCATAGTTCTGAACATCTTTTCCTGCTCGGAAGTCAGGTGCATTTTTTCAGCGAAAACTCGGAAATTATCCTCGTGCTTACCTCTGAGACCGTACCTCCCCCCTTCACCAAACACCCAAAAAAAGAGTATCAGGCAAATATTCGCCAACAACAAGATGACCAAAAGGTATAGTATCCATTTGTTCGCAACTAAGTTCCTCATGGATTTTCGTTATTCCTTTCGTAAAAAAATGAGGTCCCGGAACCATTATTATACTCCAATGCAAGGGCTTGTACTCTCTCTTCTGTAGCAGTTGGTGATCTTTTCTTTAAATAACCTCCGATCATATAAATATGGAAGACCAGCAAAACACTCACTGCAGGAATGATGAGAGCGGGCTGCATGATGCTTGAGATAAACTTAAAGGGAATGGATTCATTCCCATCGTTCATTCTGGCCATTAGACGGACATGAAAATAAGGTGCCGGGCTAGCTTTTTTTAGGCCATCCAGACTTTGGAGAGTATCCTCTACCAGGTTATCAATATCTTTTCCCTTGATCATGTGTTATACTCATTAATAGATGCCCTTAAGCTGAAAAAACTGCGTCAATGCTGCTGTTTGTAGAATTCCATCAAAGTTTTCCTCAGATTTTGCCGTGCCCGGTGGATCAGGGACTCCACAGCCGCCACGGTGGTATGCATAATATCTGCAACTTCCTGATAACTAAGGCATTCCAACTTGTGAAGCACAAATGCAATCTTTTGATTTTCAGGCAGTTTTGCTATTTCGCGAAAAAGAATCCGCCCTTTTTCCCGATTGTCCAACTGAATACCGGGGTGATTGAATTCTTTCGGTTCATGCAGTGGTTCGTTATCGTCCCCAAAAAGAGAGGTGAGGTAGGCAAATCTCTTTTTCCTTTTTTTCATCCGAAGATGTTCCAAGGATCGGGTCACAGCGATCCTATAGATCCAGGTTGACAATGCAGCCCCTCCCTTGAATTGGCCAATGGATTCAAAAACCTTGATGAATACCTCCTGAGTTACATCCTCGGCATCTTCCTGATTCTGCAATAAACCCAACACGGTATTGAACACCAGCCCCTGTCTGGTATCCACCAGCTCACGAAAGGCTGAATCATCTCCATTTCTGAGTCCCTCTATGAGTGATTGTTCGGTCACTGAAAAGTGTTATCGGATGGAAAGCAAGCTGCCTGTTAAAGGTAATCGTTAAAATCGGGTTAGTACATCCATACCCGATATGAAGCCTATAATTCAGTAAACCTGCGGACAATCGGCTCCAAGGAAAATCAAAAATACTACTGGCGCATTGGGAATTTGCGTAGGCGATCACTTTCTCAAATTCAATGTGCTTTTTTAATACGAAACCAACCCCTATCTTTCCTGTTCAGTCATCATGCAAGAAGAGCATATGATGGATCATCAACGTAAAAATCACAACATGGCATTTGTTTGGAAAGGCGTATTCCCCGCCCTGCTCACCCCCTTCACGGAAAAAGATGAACTAGACCTTGAACTTTTCGGAAAAAATCTCAAAGCCCAGCACGCTGCCGGTGTGGATGGGTTCATTCTTGGTGGCACCTTGGGCGAAGCAAGTGTGCTCACTACTTCTGAAAAAGAGAAACTGGTCAAATTCGCCATCGAACAAGCTCAAGGTTTACCCGTCATTCTCAACATTGCTGAAGGTTCCACCAGAGAGGCGGTGGGCCAGGCGGATCTTGCCGGGAAATGGGGCGCATCTGGACTCATGCTGCTTCCTCCAATGAGGTACAAAAGCGACCACAGAGAGACCGTTGCCTATTTCAAGGCGGTTGCAGCCTCCACGACACTACCTGTCATGATCTACAATAATCCGGTGGACTATAAGATCGAAGTTACCCTGGACATGTTCGATGAATTGCAATCGGCTCCGAATATCAATGCGGTGAAAGAGTCCACTAGGGATGTCACCAATGTAACGCGAATGATCAACCGATTCGGGAAACGTTTCAGCATCCTTTGTGGGGTGGACACCCTTGCGCTCGAGGAATTCTGCTTGGGAGCCGACGGATGGGTGGCCGGATTGGTGGACGCGTTTCCTGCAGAAACAGTCGCCATTTACCGACTTGCGAAAGCAGGTCGCCTCGAGGAGGCCAGGGAGATCTACCGCTGGTTCATGCCGCTGCTCGAATTGGATATCCATCCCAAGTTGGTCCAGTATATAAAACTGGCGGCAACGGCAACGGGAATCGGATCTGAACAAGTCCGTGGGCCAAGACTTCCCTTAGAAGGTCCGGAAAGGGAACGCGTAACTGCGATCATTAAAAAAGGGTTGGAAACGAGACCCAGCCTTCCGGATTATCTAAAGCTATGACACACTTGATCAGGATGTGTACTTGAGCGTGGTATAAAGGAGATACTCCCTCAAAGAATCCGGATTATGGGTCTGCATTCAGCATACTATTTTAAAACAGAAAATCCCTAAAGAACATGTTTACGGACATCAGTACGGAAGGTGTGAATGAAACGATGAATAAGGCATGGCAAGCCTTTCGATCTTATGGGAAGTCTTCCTTAAAAACAAGGGGCGAGTTGATGAGGAAGATCGCCATGGGACTTCAATCAGCTGCTGACAATCTTGTTCCAGTAGCCATGAAAGAAAGTCATCTGCCGGAGGCGAGGCTACGAAATGAATTAACAAGGACCGTGTTCCAACTCACCAGTTATGCAGATGCTGCTGAAAAAGGCCAGTGGTTGGAAGTCCGAATAGATACGGCGGAACCAGCCAAGATCCCTCCCAAGCCTGATCTGAGAAAAATGCTCATACCAATTGGTCCGGTAGTAGTCTTTGGATCGAGTAATTTCCCATTCGCTTATTCCACTGCTGGTGGGGATACAGCGTCGGCTTTGGCAGCAGGCTGCACTGTTGTTGTCAAAGCACATCCTGCCCATCCTGAAACGTCGGCTATGGTTGCATCCATTGTTAATGAAGCAGTCAAGGCCTCTCATCTACCAGAACACGTTTTCCAGCATGTATATGGTGCATCATTTGAAGTTGGCAAAGCTTTGGTCACCCATGAACTTACCAAAGCAGTAGGTTTCACGGGCTCTTTTACAGGCGGCAAGGCATTATTCGACTGGGGCGCACAACGTAAAGAGCCCATCCCCGTGTTTGCAGAAATGGGCAGTACGAATCCGGTCTTTCTTTTCCCGGAGAGACTGGATAATGAAGCCGAGGTACTTGCCAAACAACTCGCTGCATCCATGACTCTGGGAGTAGGACAGTTCTGTACAAAACCAGGCCTCATCATCGGGATCGACAGCGATGCTTTGCGGGAGTTCGTAAAACAACTTGCCTTTGAAGTGGAAAAGACCTTGCCGGGCCTCATGCTCCACCAAGGAATTTCAGATGCATTTGAGAAGAAAAAAGCTTTGGCATTAGCACGTCCCGGGATCAACTTCGTTGCACAGAGCAATGAGTCTGTCGAAGGTTTGATGGGCAGGCCAACGATTGCCATGGTTGATGGGGTCACTTTTCTTCATGACCCCATTCTTCACCAGGAAGTATTTGGCCCTTGGTCGCTCGTTATCAGTTGCTCCGGAAAGGTTGAAATGAAAGAAGTGGCTGAAAAACTTGAGGGTCAGTTGACCATATCAGTAATGGCGACCGAAAAGGATATCCTGAATCATCAGGAGATCGTCTCTCTGGCTCAACAAAAATGCGGTCGATTCATCTTTAATGGGGTGCCCACTGGTGTAGAAGTATGCTTATCCATGCATCATGGAGGCCCATATCCATCCACTAGCGATCCTCGATTCACTTCCGTTGGTGCTGATGCCATAAAACGGTTCGCCCGGCCTATTTCATTCCAGAATTGGCCCGATTCATTACTCCCTGAGGAATTGAAGAATTCGAATCCATTGGGGATCTGGCGTACGGTGAACAGTGAATTGGTTAAGTCAGAAATCTGAAAGTGTTGAACTTGGGCTCTCTACAAGTTTTCAGGCGAAGGCTTGATATCTCGCAGATTCATCTTCTCTCCGATTGCGATACGCAAAAACGATTGTGATGAGCCAAGAGACCAGTAAGTAGATTGCCACAGCCTTACCCCCCAACTTGAAATGAGAAGATATTCCGAACCAATCCCCGGAAGATAATATGATATAGAGCCCCAAGGAACATTTTAGGCCTTCAACAATCACCGAACTGGCATTCCTGTCCATAAGATCAGTATAAGCGTATACCATGAGGAAAATGAAAAGACCATAAATGAATATATCGGGTTTGCCTATCTCAGCGATATTACCGAACAAGTAGCAAATCAGCAAAAGCAAAGCAGAGAGTTGGAACCATGCGAAAAAGTGCATGGCTTTGCTTGCCTGAGGAGCATATTTTTCAAAATCCTTCAAGTCAGCTATTTTTTGAACAGGATAGCGCTTCTCCACATCTTCTGGTCGCCAGCCAGTGGGCATGAGCCAGATCCTTAATTTATCTCTCCAGTCACGCGCACGCCAAGCATCTTTAATCAGTAACGATAGATGTTGAAAGTTGATCTTGATTGGATTCCAGGTACGTGCCGGACGGGTGATGCCATATACGGGCCGGATATCATGACATTCTTCACGGAATGTGCCGAACATTTTGTCCCAAAAGATGAAGATTTGAGAGAAATTCCTATCGATATACTCCGGGTTTATGGCGTGATGCACGCGGTGGTGGGAAGGCGTGACGATAACCTTCTCCAGAAATCCCATTTTATCAATGTGACGTGTATGGTACCAGAACTGTGCGAATAGGTGAATGGGCGCGATCACGGCTATGACCTGCTCCGGAACACCCAAAAGTGCAGCGGGCAAAAGAAAAAAAGTGAAAATGCTGAAGAACGTGGAGATCGATTGACGCAGCGCACAAGCCAGGTTGAATTCCTCACTGCTATGGTGGATTATATGGTTGTTCCAGAAAAGGTTATAACGATGCTCTATTCTATGGACCCAATATCCAGAGAAATCCAGGGCCAAAAAGGCGACCAAGTAGGTGAGAAATCCGTTTCCTATCCTGTAGATTGCCAGGTGGTCAACCAGCCAACCATAACTCATGATCACGACGCTCAATCCAAGTACATCCTTTGTCACGTTCGTCACTCCTGAACTCAGTGAGGATACCATATCCATATTCGTGACCGTATCATTGCCGCGGAGCCATCCGTAGAACTTCTCGATAAGAACAAGGGCCAGAAAGGCAGGCATGGCAATGAGCAATATCTTTCCGTAAGTCTCCATAATATTTTATAGAACCCTTGGAGGGTTCACCCTCCAAGGGTTCTATAAAATTAGAGAAAAAAACATCAATTTTCATGGAATTGCCAGTTGCACAATATCATTATCAGATAGGATATTGCAGGGAAACAAATGCAACCTACAGAAATCTATCATATCTATAATCATGCAAATGGCTTCGAAAATCTGTTCAGAGAACATTACGATTATTCCACTTTTCTGGAACGGATTCTAAAATATACCAATCCGGTTTCGGACTTTTTTGCTTATTGCCTGATGCCTAACCATTTTCATCTCCTTGTTAAAATAAAGGACACGAAAGAAATTCGAAAAACCTTCATCAAAGGGGATCCAATCAGGTATATTTCACATGCCTATTCAAAAGCTTTCAACAGTTACGCACAAACCTACAATCATAGGTACATGCGGATGGGGAGTCTTTTTAATCCGAATATGAAAACAAAAAAGGTCGAATCAGAGATCCATTTTTGTAAGATCGTACACTACATACACTCCAACCCCGTCCATCACGGCTTCACGGAAAGAATGGAAGATTGGAAATACAGTTCATACCCAGGTTATTTGAGAGGCAAAAAAAATTGGCTCGATTCGGAAATGGTTATGAATTCATTTGGCAATCGGGACCTTTTCATAACTTACCATCGCCAGCCCATTGGACCTAAGGTGGCTTCCATATATTAAATCGCCAGTACCCTCCAAGGGTGGACTCTTGGAGGGTGTCCCTGAAAATCAATGATCAGCATGAACCACATATTCGAATGCATTGACGCCCACACTTGTGGCAACCCGGTAAGACTTGTTGCTAAGGGAGGGCCTGATCTACAGGGCGGTAACATGAGCGAAAAACGTCAGCATTTCCTGCGTGAATACGACTGGATCCGAAAAGGTCTCATGTTCGAGCCCCGAGGACACGACATGATGAGCGGGAGCATACTTTATCCTCCCCACGATCCGGCAAACGATGTCGCAGTACTCTTCATTGAAACCAGTGGTTGCCTTCCCATGTGCGGACATGGAACCATAGGGACAATCACTATCGCCATAGAAAAAGGACTGATAAAACCCAGAATTCCAGGAATCGTCAGGATGGAAGCCCCCGCAGGATTAGTCAACATCAGATACACAGAAGAAAACGAAAAGGTCAAAACCGTCAGACTGACCAATGTGCCCGCATACCTTGCCGCCACAGAAATAACCGCTATTTGTCCGGATCTAGGCGAACTGGTTCTGGATGTAGCATATGGAGGCAATTTTTATGCCATCGTTGACATACAGAAGAATTTCAAAGGATTGGAACACCATACAGCGGATCAACTTATTGCTTGGGCAAGAGCACTTAGGAAGAACATCAACGAGAAATACAGCTTCGTTCACCCAGAAAATCCAACCATACATGGATGCAGCCATGTTCTATGGACCGGAGCGGTGATTGATCCAAGTTCGACCGCCCGTAATGCTGTCTTCTACGGAGACAAAGCCATCGACAGATCTCCGTGTGGAACCGGCACCAGCGCCAGAATGGCACAATGGTATACAAAAGGACTACTGAAAAAAGGAGATCACTTCATACATGAAAGCATAATAGGCAGTACATTCACCGGACGTATAGAAGAGGAAACCTCCGTCGCTGGCAAAGTGGCCATAAGACCCTCCATCGAAGGTTGGGCCCGTATCTATGGAAATAATGTCATCTCCATAAACCCGGAAGACGATCCATATGCTTATGGCTTCCAGGTGATCTGAATGCAATCTCAATAAGCAAACATATGAATCCAAAAAGTCCATACATAGCGTTTTTGGCACTTACACTTTTCTCATCATCCAATCTGTGCTCCCAGACTGCCCGCATCAAGATCGATGCGGAACGAGTCATCGGCGACATCGATCCCTTGCTTTACGGGAATTTCACTGAACATCTAGGCCGTTGCATTTACGGGGGAATTTATGATCCAAAGTCCTCCCAATCCGATGCCAATGGATTAAGAAAGGATGTCGCAGAAGCCACACGAAAACTGGGTGTCTCCGTCGTACGTTATCCCGGAGGTAATTTTACTTCAGGGTATCACTGGCTGGATGGGGTCGGTCCCAAATCTGACCGACCCAAAAGGAAGGATTTGGCCTGGGGCGACATCGAACCCAACCTGGTGGGGACCGATGAATTCATGCAATTCAGCAGACTAACCGGAACCCAGCCATACTTATGCGTCAATATGGGAACCGGCACACTTGATGAAGCAAGAAATTGGGTGGAATATTGCAATGCACCTACTGGACTCTACTACTCGGATCTCAGGGCCAAGTACGGCCATCCAGAGCCCTATAAAGTGAAATTCTGGGGTTTGGGCAATGAGATGGACGGAGAATGGCAGATGGGGCATAAAAATGCAGAAGACTACAGCAAGTTCGCTCTCGAAGCTGCAAAACTGATGAAATGGAGCGACGACAGCATCAAATTGATAGTCTCCGGATCCAGCAATTACAACGACAGATGGATGGACTGGAATAGAATGGTATTGACCACGTTGAGGGATCATGCCGATTACATCTCACTCCATCATTATTCCGGCAACTACGACAAGGATCACAACAAATTCATGGCCATAACTACTCGAGTGGACAACATCATCACTACCACGGAAGCCATGATAAATGAGATCCGCAGCCGGTATAAAATTGATCATCCCATCTTTATCGCCTTTGATGAATATAACGTTTGGTACCGCGCCGGCAATGAACAGAAACTAGAAGAGCACTATAACATGCAGGACGCTCTTGTAGTCGCCATGTACCTGAACACTTTCATCAGACATGCCAACATCGTAAAGATGGCCAATATGGCCCAACTGGTGAATGTCATCGCCCCCATGATGGTCACGAATGATAAACTTTGGCTGCAGACCATTTATCATCCCCTACAACTTTTTGCCAACCGGTGCAAAGGGCGTTCCTTGGAAACTTTCGTACAGGGTGATACCTACGACGCTGGCGACTACAAGAAAGTACCCTGGCTGGACGTATCTACCGTGTACAATCCCGCGACCAAAGAGATCATCCTGAATGTAGTCAACAGAAATGCCGACAAGTCCGTCGCCACCACCATAGAGAATCAGTATGGCAACCTGGGCAATTCTGCCAACATCACTGAAGTTAACTCAACATCCATCATGGATGAGAACAGCGTGAACGAACAAAAAGTTAAGCCAACGGAGAAAACGATCTCAGTGAAAGGCAATACCCTTTCCTATAACTTCCCACCTCATTCGTTCACACAAATGGTGATCAAAACCAATTTCTGATCATGAAAAAAAACATGGCCTTGATCGCTTTTACCTTTTTGGCGATTGCTTCTACTTTTGCCCAGAAATCCATCCAACAACTTGAACCAGTGAATTTTTCACAGGTGTTGATCGATGATGAATTCTGGAAGCCCAAAATGGATAAAGTAGCCACTACTTCACTTCTTGCCTGCATCTATCAAACGGAAACCGCTACGCCACGCATACGCAACTTCGAAAAAGTAGCCCGGAAAAAAGGCGAAAAACACGAGGGCATATTCTACGACGACTCAGATGTTTTTAAAGCATTGGAAGCGATGGCCTATTCCATCCGGAGCCATCGCGACAGCTCACTGGAAAGGAAAGCTGATGAATGGATCGATAAGATAGCCTCAGCTCAACAACCCGATGGTTACCTAAACACCTACTACACCCTTGGTGACATATCAACCCGCTGGACTGATATGAGCATGCATGAAGACTATAACGGCGGGCATATGCTGGAAGCGGCGGTGGCCTATTTTGAGGCCACCGGCAAGCGGAAATTCCTCGAGGTGGCCATCCGTTGGGCAGACCATTTTGATTCTCTATTCGGACCCGGCAAGCGCCACTGGGTCACAGGCCATGAAGAACTGGAACTGGCTCTTGTGAAACTTTATCAGGCAACCGGCAACCGAAAATATCTTGACCTTTCCCATTGGTTACTGGAAGAACGTGGACATGGATTGGCAAAAGGCTATACATGGACCGATTGGAAAGATACTGGATATGCACAGGATCTTGTACCGGTACGCGATCAAAAAGAGATCACTGGCCATGCCGTCCGTGCAATGTATCTATATACTGGCGTAGCGGATGTCGCAGCACTGACAGGAGACACGGGATACGTGAATGCCATGCGCACCGTATGGCAGGATGTGGTGCATAGAAATATGTACATCACTGGAGGTATCGGTTCTGCAGGGAGCAACGAAGGATTCACCACAGACTATGACCTTCCAAATGAACAGGCCTATTGCGAAACTTGTGCCTCAGTAGGAATGGTCTTCTGGAATCAGCGAATGAACTCACTCACGGGTGAAGCGGAATATATAGATGTTTTGGAACGATCCCTTTACAACGGTGCATTGGATGGTCTGAGTCTGAGTGGAGACAAATTCTTCTATGGCAATCCTCTGGCTTCTCGTGGACAACATAACCGTAGGGAATGGTTCGGAACCGCCTGCTGCCCCGCCAATATAGCACGCCTCGTGGCATCATTAGGCAACTACGTATACGCTCATTCGAGCGATGGGATTTGGGTGAATCTTTATGCCGGCAGTCAGACTGTCATCCCCATAGGAAAGAACAAGGTTGATCTTAAAATGCAGACCCGTTATCCCTATGATGGTCAAGTGTCCATATCGATTGATCCAAGTAATAAAACAAAAATGGCATTACATATGCGGATTCCGGGATGGGCCAGGGGAATAGCCGCACCCGGAGGACTTTATAACTTTGCCGATAAAAATGATCCTCCGGTGAAGATGACCCTAAATGGGAAGCCCATTAATGTTGTCATGGAGAAAGGATATGCCGTTCTTGATCGTGAATGGAAAAAAGGCGACAAGATCGAATTGCTTATACCCATGTCCGTCAGAAAAGTCACCTCTCGTCCCGAATTGAAGCAAAATAATGACCGAGTTGCGTTACAACGCGGCCCATTGGTGTACTGTGTAGAAGGCGCCGATAATGGAGGTCTTGCATGGAACCTGATCGTCCCGGATGGAGCCAAATTCAACGAGATTACAAGTGATGTGGCCGGCGAGAAGGTCACCGCTATCGAAGCAGATCTTCCCATCTTCAAAATCAACTCTACTGGAAATACTGTTACCACCGAGAATAAAAGGATCAGGGCCATCCCCTATTACGCCTGGTGCAATAGGGGGAGTAATTCGATGCAAGTATGGCTTCCCGTCAAGATAAATGACCTGAAGATCAATTATTGACCATAAAAAGAGTTCATGAAAAAGTTATTGCCCCTGTCCATACTGATTTTTTTAAGCGTCTCTGTTTTCAGTCAACAAAAATCGATATGGCCGAAGGAAAAAGCTTGGGCCTGGTATAAAAAGCAGGGATGGTTGGTGGGTTCGGATTTCCTCCCAAGCACGGCGATCAATCAACTGGAAATGTGGCAAGCAGATACTTTCGATCCACTGACGATCGATCGTGAACTGGGTTTCGCCGAAGGAATCGGAATGAACGTCATGCGGGTATATCTCCATGACCTTGCCTGGAAAGCAGATGCATCGGGCTACAAAAAAAGGATCGATCAGTTCCTTTCCATAGCAAAAAAACACCATATCAAGATCCTGTTCACCATTTTTGATGACTGCTGGAATCCTGATGCGAGCATGGGTAGGCAGCCGGATCCGAAACCCGGAATCCATAATAGCGGTTGGGTACGAAGTCCAAATAAAACGGTCCATGACGATCCGAAACAATGGGGATACCTTGAAGAGTATGTGAAAGACCTCCTCACCACTTTCAAAAAAGACGACCGCATACTGATGTGGGACCTTTATAATGAACCTGGCAATAGCGATTACGAATTGAATTCAATGCCCTTGCTAGAAAAGTCTTTTTCATGGGCATGGAAGGTCAGACCATCACAACCGTTGACGGTTGCCACCTGGAACGACAATGAACAATTCAACAAGTTCTTATTGGAAAACTCGGATGTCATCACTTTCCACAACTATAATGACACGTCCTCATTGGGAAATGAAATAAGGCAGAAATTACTCCTCGGAAGACCCTTGATCTGCAGTGAATATATGGCTCGTACCAGAAATAGCCTTTTCGTCACACACCTGCCTATATTCAAAAAATACCAGGTTGGAGCCATCAACTGGGGACTGGTTTCAGGGAAAAGCAACACGATATATCAATGGGGAAAGCCGGTACCGGATGGATCGGAGCCCAAAATCTGGTTTCATGATGTTTTCAGAAAAGACGGGAGTCCGTTTGATGAAAATGAAGTTCGCATAATCCGGCAATTGACTTCAAGCGGAAAATAATAAAAGGCAGATGGAACTGGTCAAACTGGATTGGAATAAAGGCTGATATACTTAAAGCTATTATGGATTGTGCGGCATGCCCAAAAAATCCATTTTTCCGTGTCCATCACGCTACTTCAAGCGTGTATGCCATGTAATTAAATGTGGGCATTAGAAACTACGGTATCTGAAAGGATACAAGGATCCCAAAATTCAATGTGAAATCCCCCCCTGTTGATAAACATATATACAAAAGAAAGAGAAACTTTGAATCGGAAGGACACCTGCCGATTTTGGAAATTTTTAACCTGATCTTTTTACTGCTCCACAAAATTCATTACTAATGCAAAACCATATAAGGGTAAGTATTTATTTGATCTCCCTTCTGAGCGCCTTTCAGGCGTTCTCCCAGAACTACATGCCTATAAAGGGAGATGCCCGTTTCCAAAAAGAATCGGTCATAGAAATGAAGGCAACCTCCTTCCCCCTTAGTGACGTCCGTTTACTTCCAGGAAGTCCATTCCACCATGCCATGCAGATGGATAGTGCTTACCTCATGCAACTCAGTGCAGACAGACTCCTCTATCGATTTCGAAAATTCGCAGGTCTGCCACCGAAAGACTCCATATATGGCGGATGGGAAAGTGATGGCCTTTCGGGTCACACACTGGGCCACTACCTCTCCGCCTGTTCCATGTTGCATGCATCAACTGGATCCACTGAAATGAAAACGCGTGTCTCTTACATCGTTAACGAGTTGGCCGAATGTCAGAATGCAAGGAGAACAGGCTATGTGGGTGCCATCCCAAATGAGGATAGCATATTCGGAAGAGCGGCTAGAGGCATGATCAAATCTTCCGGATTCGACCTCAACGGAGGTTGGTCACCTTGGTACACTGTGCATAAGGTGATGGCCGGACTTTTAGATGCTTACCTCTATACCGGAAACAAGCAGGCTCTCCACGTTGTGAAGGGAATGGCCGACTGGGTCTGGAAAATCGTTCCCGGCATGACCAATGAGCAGAGGTTACAGATGCTCAATTGTGAATATGGAGGGATGAATGAGGTTCTTGCCAACATCTACGCCATCACGGGTGACAAAAAATACCTGGACTGCTCACTGCTTTTTTATGATGAGTTCGTCATGGGCGACCTGGCCATGAAAAAAGATCCCATGCCAGGCAAACATTCCAATACAAACGTGCCCAAAGCGATCGGCGCGGCACGCCAATATGAACTGATGGGCTCTGATCGGGAAAAGACCATAGCCAGCTTTTTCTGGGAAACCATGGTCCTGCACCATTCCTATGTGATCGGCGGCAACAGCAATTATGAATATTGTGGAGATGCCGGAAAACTCAACGACAGACTTAGTGATGCCACTTGTGAAACATGCAATACATACAACATGCTTAAATTGACCCGACATCTTTTCGGATGGCGGCCATCCGCTCTTTTGGGCGATTATTATGAAAGGGCTCTGTACAACCATATCCTTGCCTCTCAGAATCCCCGCGACGGCATGATGACCTATTTCGTCCCACTCCGGATGGGGGCAAAGAAAAGTTTTTCCGATAGTTTCAATACGTTCACCTGTTGCGTCGGCAGTGGTATGGAAAACCATGTCAAATACAATGAAGGGATCTATTATGAGGGTGATGATGGATCACTTTATGTCAACTTGTTCATTCCTTCCGTACTGCAGTGGAGAAATAGGAAAGCTGTTGTGGTACAGGAAAACAGCTATCCTGCTTCTGGCAACACACAGATGACCATTAAAATCGCATCTTCTCAAAAATTCACCGTAAAGATCAGAAAACCAGGTTGGATGGATGAACCATTCATCGTGAACATAAATGGCAAATCCATTCCAGAAAAGATAACCCAAGACGGTTTTCTTGCCATTGATCGGGTCTGGAAAGACGGCGATCGGATAAATTGCAAATTCAACATGAAACTCAGGACGGAAAGCATGCCCGACAATTCGGAAAGGATCGCATTCCTATATGGTCCTTATGTATTGGCTGGAGTACTTGGGACGGCCATGCCCGACCCCGTTTTCGGCACACCGGTGTTAATGGTGCCAAAAAATAAAGAAACGGAGAAGATTAAACAGATCAGCAAAGACCCGATCCGTTTTGCCTGGAATGGCGTAGGAAAACCGATAGATGTGGAAATGGTGCCGTTCTACTCCATAAGTGAACAATACTACAGTGTATATTGGGATCATTTTACACCAGAAAGTTGGGAAAAGCGTGAGTCAGAATATAAAGCGGAATTGAAAAGACAGGTGGATATTCGGGTTCGGACTTATGATGAATTCAGAATCGGTGAGATGCAGCCAGAGAGGGATCATTTCCTGAAAGCAAGCGAAGCTTCGTATGTGAGCGATGCGATAGGAAGAATGGGACGAGAGGCCAGAAAAGACAATTTTTTTAGTTTTGACATGAAGGTAGCTCCGGATGCCGATAACATCCTTCTCTTCACCTATATCGGCGATGATAAAGATAGGAAATGGGAGATCAGCGTGGACGGACAGAAACTGGCGATTGGCGAATGGAATGGAGGCCAAACCGGTCGATTTTATGATATCGAGTATCCCATACCGTTAAACTTGACCAAGGGCAAATCTCTGGTGAATATCCGGATCGACGCAAATCAGGGAAAAACCGCAGGGCGTATCTTCGGATGCAGAATGCTGAAGTCCATCCCGGCAGTTCGGCAAATGCGCCCTTGATTTTCTTCGGAATGATCCTTGGCTTACCTTTATACCTTCATAACGTACCTAAACAAATCATGTAGACATGAGCAAGGTCATCGTAATTGGTGGAGGAATCGTAGGATTGAGTTGCGCACTTTATCTGAAACAAACGGGTTGGGAGGTTACAGTTATCGACCAGTCAGACATGTCCAACAACTGCAGTTATGGCAACGCAGGTTACATCTGCCCATCGCATTTCATCCCTCTGGCAACTCCGGGAATAGTGAAACAAGGGCTCAAATGGATGTGGAATTCCAAAAGTCCTTTCTATGTGAAGCCTCGAATGAACGGCCCATTGTTAGATTGGGGGCTGAAATTCATGCGTGCTGCAACACCTGAAAAGGTAGAAAATGCCGCGATCCCTCTTATGGAAGCGGGCATTTTGAGCAAAAAATGCTATGAAGAATGGCGATCATTGCCGGACTTCAATTTTTTTTATGAGCATAAGGGATTACTTGAGGTTTTCCAAACCGAGGAAAAAGCTCATCATGCCGCTGAAACCGTAGCGAAGGCAAAGTCTATCGGACTTTCAGATACGGACCTGCTATCCCGGGATGAGATCTTAACGATGGAACCCAACCTCGGCTCCAACATACGTGGCGGACTCATCTTCCGCTGCGATGCCCATTGCTACCCCAATGATGTGATGCGTGATCTACTTTCCTATTTGAAAAATAATGGCGTGCAACTCATAACCAATGAGGAGGTCAATGGATTTGAAAAAAAGGGAAGAAAGATAACCGCGGTCCTGACTCCAAAGGGTAAATATCCCACCGACGCCGTAGTACTTTCAGCTGGTTCATGGAGCAGAGAGATCGCTGCATTGACCGGATTGAAGATACCACTCATGCCCGGTCGTGGGTATTCACTTACAGTGGAGGGAGATCAATTCAAAGTAAATTACCCTGCAATACTCATGGAAGCCCGATTAGCAGTAACCCCTATAAATGGCCGTACCCGATTCGGTGGAACTATGGAGATCACCCCTGTAAACACCCCACCCCGAATGAACCGGGTGGAAGGTATCATCGAAGGAGTCAAGCGCTTCTATCCTTCATTCAACATACCCAAACCCAAAATTGAGGATGTCTGGTACGGCTACCGTCCCTGCAGCGCCGATGGGTTGCCTTATATTGGTAGAGCCTCCCAAATGGACAATATGGTGGTGGCCACTGGCCATGCGATGATCGGCATGAGTTTGGGAGCCGGAACAGGAAAATTGGTCAGCGAGATCCTGAACGGACAGCATACCAGTATGGACATCAGGCCCTTTGACCCGATGAGGTACAATTGATCATTTTGAAGGTAATTTCAGGCACCATGCAACACGAAATGACTTAAATTTGTCTAACTGTCATGACCACCACATTAACTTTTTCCAGGATTGCTTTATTGGCCACACTGATCATCAGCACCGTATCAATTGCATCATGCCTGAAAGCAGATAATTCAGGTGGATGTCATAGCCAGCAAACCACTCCCGTCTTCAAAGTTGAAGGTCCAGACACCGGAAGTGTTAACCAACCTGTTATCAAACAAGTGACACTGGCCTTATATAATAGTTGCGGCCAATTCGGGGGATTCTCCCCTTCCAATGCTACCAAAGATGCAGATGTGACCGTAATAGCAGTTTACAATGGCTGCACGTGTACTCAAAACATCTCCAAAGTCACCAAGCCATTCACCTTTACCTCCGCGACGCCAGGAACTTTTGTGATCAGATTTTGGGGTGGGGACACCACGATCATCAGTGATACAATAGTAATCAAGTAAGTAGCCGGGCTTCATTCAAGTATTTCCAAGCTACCTCTACTGCATTCATTTCTCTGGAAATGGATAAAATGTATTTTCTCGTGATCGCAGTCCGATCAGAAATCGGTTAGAACCTGCATAATCTTAAGACTCAACATCTAACTTGGGTTTAGGAAAAAAACAAGTTCAGGATATCAAAAGTCAGAAAAACGATCGAGCCATTTTACAGCCGCCCCAATCGGGAGACACCTGTTCCATTTAGGCATCTCAAGTCAAGTCAACCCCACTTCATAATGCATCTCCGGGATCTCCACATCAGTAAATCCCTTTTTCAATAACCGATCTTTGAACGCAAGCTGAACCTCGTATTCGCCATGGACAAGAAATAATTTACGCACTTGCTTCATATCCTGGCAGGAAAGGAACTGGCTGAGGTCATCATAATCCCCATGAGCACTCATACTATGGATGCTACCCACTTCGGCATGAACTTCCTTCATGACACCAAAGATGCCGACCTCTTTCTTCGTTTGCAATCGGGCACCTAGTGAGTGAGGTTCACAATATCCCACGATCAAGATGGAATTCCGGCTATTCTCTACGCAATTGTTGATATGATGCTTCACCCTACCGGCATCGGCCATTCCGCTGGCAGCAATGATTACACAGGGCTCATTCCGGAAATTGAGCATCTTGGACTGATCTACGGTCTGGAGATATTTGAGCCCCTGGAATGCGAATGGATCATTGTCCGTCTCCAATATCTTTTGGATTGATTTATTGAAATACTGAGGATAGCTTTTCACGATCTCCGTTGCTTTTATGCTCAGCGGGCTGTCCACGAAATAATCGAGATCGGGGAGACGTCGCTCCAGTTCAAGTTGGTTCAAATAAAAGAGGATCTCCTGTGTCCGGCCCACACTGAAAGCGGGAATGATTAGTTTGCCTTTTTTCTTCAGGCAGGTCTTCTCGATCCACATCAGCAATTGGTCCGGTGTGGTGACATGCAGGTCATGCAGACTGTTACCATAAGTGGACTCCAACAGGATATAATCTGCCTGAGGAAACTCCTGCGGGGATTTCAGGATGACATCCCTGTAACGACCAACATCTCCACTGAAGGTAAGATGTGTTGTTATTCCATCCTCTGTTATCTTCAGATTGACCGCTGCACTGCCGATGATATGCCCCGCATCCGTATACATCAGTTCAATCCCCTCTTCTATCGTGTACCAATTGCCATAATCTACGGACACGAAATAATCCATGGCAGCCATAGCATCCTCTTTACGATACAAAGGTTGAAGGTATGGTAGTCCCTCTGAAGCTCTTTTCTTATTGATGTACTTGACGTCATCCTCTTGGATCTCTGCGGAATCCTCCAAAAGAACAGCAGTCAGTTCCCTGGTGGCTGGAGTACAATAGATCTTTCCCTGGAAACCATCCTTGACTAACTTCGGTACAAGTCCGCTATGATCGATATGAGCATGAGAAAGAACCAAATGATCCACCTCCGAGGGTTCAAAGCCCCATTTATGATTGTAGGCATCAGTCTCAGATCCCATACCCTGGAACATGCCGCAATCAAGCAGCAACCGCTTTCCATTCTTCAAAGTCAAGAGATGTTTTGAACCTGTAACCGTTCGTGCTGCTCCATGGAATGCGATCTTCATGAGATTAACTATTTGATTTTATACAAAATGTCTTTGATGTCTTTCATTTTTTTACTCGAAAAGACCACGTGATGAGAAACTCTGCGATCTTTTCACCATTCCGATCGGAGCCTACCGACCTAGAGCGGAAAGTAACGGATTCCCCGGTAGCCACTGCTCTTTCTATTGAGTCCATGAATCCAACACCATCGCTACATGTAAAAGTGGTCAGACCAGTTGCCTTCTTGAAGTACTCAGCTTCCAATTTGATCACCAACATGGAGACCGGAGGATCACGACGATAAGTATGCAATAAGGCAAGTAAACCGGTACTCAATTCAGCGGCCATGGCAAGGCATGCAAAATACGTAGAGTGAAAAGGGTTCTGACTGAACCATTTGTAGGGAACCGTGACAACCGATACATTCTGATCCATTTCACGAACCCGGACTCCGGAAAAAAAAGCAGCCGGCAGCTTCCGCAACAGGAAAAATCCGAATTTATAGGGCTGCCGAACCAATCCAAGGAAATCATGAGCTTCTTTTCTCATGGCCTGTAATTGACGAAATTCACAGGATCCATGGCGTTTTGCGTCCAGTCACCCAGAAATCCCAGTACCTTATCCCGGTCATATGATTTTCCAGATTCCAGATAACCAGAATTCTGTGTATGTATCCGTTCTCCATTGCCATTGAGAATGATAAAGACCGGAAAACCGAAACGCTGCGGGAATCCCAGGCTTGCAAAAACGGATTTATTCAAATTCTCCTTACTGTAATTGAGATGACAAACTATGTAGGAAGCCTTGATCAATGAATCAATTTGGAGATCCACCTTGCAGAAGCGGTTGAATTCGATGCACCAACTACACCAATTTCCACCTGCTTGGATCAGGACATGTTTGTTTTCTTGTGCTGCCTGCTTTACAGCGGCAGCGATTTCGATCGACGCATCCGCGGCAGGATCATAAAGGTGTACAGGCTTTTCCTGGGCATTTACCTCCCACGTGAGCAACAGAAAAAACAGAAGATTGTATATGTGTGTTATCATTTTTTATCTATCTCGACATACATGACCGCGACCTCATTCTTCGAAGGTGATGATGTGAATTGAATATTCCCTTTTGACGTTATGGAATATTGGGCATTCGCGACACGCCCTCCTTTCTGGATCGCAGCAGACACTTTGCCCTGAAAATTGGAGGAGGGCTGGTTATTGATCAGTTGAGCAAGTTCAAACCAATTCAAAGCTTCCTGGGAAACCAACACCGCGAAAAGATCCTTTGTGCCTATACTGTCGGGAGTCATGCTTTTATCATGCGGGAATTGCCTTGCCCCAGTGATCCCGCAAAAAGGCGAATACTTGCTTTTTGACTTGTCGTCTTGGCGCGGATATGGGAATAATGTGTAAGCAGAACCATCCGTTTCCATCCCATATATATATACGTAACACTCGGATGAATTACGCACCTCCATCTTGAATCGAGTGCCTGGTCGCATGGGGCTTGTATTGGCATACAAGTTATTGTCCACTTTCCGAAGTGGGACATACCCTTGTGCGACCGTCTTTTTTCCATCATAAGCCACTTGCACAAGTCCGACCTCGCATTGCAATGCCAAATTGGCTTGTGAACCTACCTTGGCCATCGGTTCGAGCCCATAAGCTTCACGAACGAAATAGTTGAACTCCGGGTATCTAACCCATCCAAATCCATTGACACCCCATTCGGGTCCCCAACTATTCATGATCAGAAAGGCACCACCATATTTGGCATCATCGTAACCGACCACGCACATGGCATGCCCACCAAAACCCATCATCGAACGGTCATTGGCTTCGGGGATCCATAGATCTTTTCCCATCATATTGCGCATGAAGCTTTCCCCAACCATCATGCCGATGACCACAGGAGCACCCTGTGCAAGATTCTCTTTTATCGCACGGATATCCAGTTTGTCATTCCGATCCCCGAGGGAAAGGCGCGTGAATCCCCGCATCTTATACTGGGATGCATCCTTGATCATACTCATATCGGGCTGACGGGAACAGTCCCGGTCGGTATACGGGAACTGATCATATGGAACCGACCCCTGCTTGGTCATATATTCCATGGCCCTGATGATATAGCTTCCCTGACAACCTTGTAAGCCGATCTGATTATAAAGGAAGGAAGGGCTGAAAGAAGCCTGCTTGCCACCTGTACGCACATTTTCCAATATGGAACGCGCCGCAAAAGCGCTACTCCATGCCACACAGGAGCCCTGTTTGCCTTGATTACCTACGCTCGGTGCGAACTGTTGTAAATTGGCCCTTTCAGGAAGGGGATTCTTGGAATTGTCATCTGCAAGTGGTTCATATATATTGGCCTTCTCGAACTGACGTGGGTCCAGGAATCCACCACGAGTAAGACTCGAAATGTTATCCATTAGCCCGCCGCCGCCACTGCCGCCGGAACAACCCCCACGAAAATATGTGAACCCAATGAAAATCAGTCCGATGAGCAGCAGATATCGCCCTCCTTTGCTGCCAAAGAGCATGGGCAGCAGACTGAACAACCCGCCTCCGCCACCACCACCTCTGCCGGGCCCGACCGGGAAAGACGGACCTCGGCCACCACCGCCGCGATTATCGTTGAAATTTTGTTCCTGCTGATCCTGCGGATCATCCACCATCCGAATAGGCATATGAAAAGTATTTAAAGGATTCCGGAAAATAAGGCATTTTCCCCTCTCAGACATGGGACTTTGACCATTTTAACAGGGAAAAAATGTACCATATCACAATTGAAACCTGATTTCTATGTAGACATTTTCAGAAAGGACATCTCCCTGCCCATTGGAAAGGGGTTTTCCTGGCATCAACAGCCTTTCTTATCTTAGTACCCAAACACGCTCCATGCTTCCCGTAGTGGCCTATCAGGTGGCCGACAGCATCGATATTCGAGGCTTCAGAAATGCATTCACAGCGCCACTCCATCATGGCGATGCCGATGAGTTGTTCTATGTGGTAGATCCTGAAAAATTCATATACGTTTTCAAATACGGCATCGCCTGCTTTTTGAATCAGTCGGAATTGGAAGTCTCCGCTTTCCTCCAGCTCTTATCCCCCTTCTGCCGCAACCCTTTTGGCAAAAGACTGAGTGAAGACTTTGAAGTGGAACAACATGCTACAGCCGATCGTTTCGGATATAACAAGATAGAAGTGATGAATCCCGGCATCGAAGCCTTTCGCCTCATCATGCTGAACGTATCACAGTCAGTCGCACTGGATTTTTATAACGAGCAGGCTGATATACTGCTCAAAGAGACGAACCACTACACTCAATCTCTAGAAAAAAATGGCACCTTGGGTCTTGGCGGGAAAAGCCTCAAACAGTATATCGGTCGCACACTCAACCTCAAGAACCGCATTGCAGAGAACCTGTATATTTTTGATTCGCCCGATGAAACCTGGGAAGATGAATACCTGAACAGCCTCGACCAAGGCCTGAAAAGGAATTTCGACCTACAGTCACGTTACCGCAGCATTCAGGAAGACCTGGCCATCGTCAAAGAAAATCTTGAACTGTTCAAGGATCTGCTCCAGTACCGCAATTCAAACATGCTCGAGTGGATCATCATCATACTTATCCTCGTTGAAGTGGTGAACATATTCATTGAAAAAGTCATCCGTTGAGTGTTTTTGTTTAAAGAACATACTTGGTCCCATCTTACAGGTCATGAAATTTTCAGTAAGTTGCTTCTTCAACAATCATAATTATGAAAAGAAGGCATTTCCTCCATATCGGCAGCTTGGCTGCAACAACTTTTCCCATTGCTGGAATAGCCCATTCCAAAATGAATGTTCCTACCGGAACGGAATTCGGCCTTCAGGAAGCTACAGTAGATGAACTTCAGTCCCTCATGAGTAAGGGCAAATCTAATTCGGTCAATATCACGAAGACCTACCTGAAAAGAATAGCTGAAATAGATAAAGCTGGCCCTAAATTGAATGCGGTAATCGAGCTGAATCCGGATGCGCTGAATATTGCCGCACAGATGGATCAGGAACGTAAGGGTGGGAAAGTCCGAGGTCCGCTACATGGTATTCCCGTTTTGATCAAAGACAATATAGACTCGGGGGACAAGATGATGACCACCGCAGGATCCCTCGCTCTGGAGGGCAACATAGCGGTCAGGGATGCTTTTATCTTGGATAAACTCCGTGCTGCAGGAGCTGTGCTTTTAGGAAAAACGAACCTCAGTGAATTCGCCAACTACAGGTCAACCAGATCAACCAGTGGATGGAGTTCCCGTGGCGGCCAGACCAGGAATCCTTACATATTGGATAGGAATCCTTGCGGATCGAGTTCAGGATCAGGATCAGCAGTTTCCGCAAATCTATGTGCCATTGCAATCGGCACAGAGACCAATGGGTCCATCGCCTGTCCATCCTCTGTGAATGGCATCGTTGGCATCAAGCCTACGGTAGGGCTCTGGAGTCGAAGCGGGATCATCCCGATCTCCCGAACTCAGGATACTGCAGGCCCCATGGCACGCACGGTCAGGGATGCTGCCATTCTTCTCGGTGCATGTACTGGTGTGGACCCCAAAGATATACCCACTGCGGACAGCGCCGGTAAGTCCCTCACCGATTATACATCTTTCCTCATAACGGATGGACTAAAGGGGAAACGCATAGGATATGATAAAGGATCCATGACCGGCAATGAAGATGTGGCCGAAGTTTTCCTGAAAGCGCTCAACCTGATCAAATCAAAAGGAGGTATTCCGGTGGAAGTGGACTTCACTTCACGCCTGAAGGGACTTGACAATGCGGAGCATCTGGTGCTGAATTATGAATTCAAAGAAGGCATCAATAAATATCTGGCAGGTTCAAAAGCAAAAGTCAGATCTTTAAAAGAGATCATTGAATTCAATACGAAGAATGCAGCTAAAGCCATGCCTTACTTCAAACAAGAGATTCTTGAGGAAGCGGAAAAAAGAGAGGCACTGGACAGCAAGGAATATCTGGATGCGCTCAGCAAAAATCTGCTGGTGACCCGGAAAGCCATAGACGGAACTCTTTCCGAATACAAACTGGATGCCATCCTGAGCCCTTGTGATGGACCCTCCTGGTGCACGGATCTAGTCAATGGAGATGCTTTCGCTGGAAATTCATATTACTGGCCTGCTGCGGTGGCCGGATATCCGCACATCACGGTGCCGATGGGTTTTGTCCATGAACTCCCTGTAGGACTTTGCTTCATCGGAAGCGCTTGGACGGAAGGCAGCCTGATCAGTATAGCATTTGGATATGAACAAGCATCCAAAGCCAGAAAGTCACCGAAATTCCTACCTACTCTTTCCTTGTGAGAACGTTAATTTCCAAAAATCTACTTTAAAACTTAGGGCAAGAACAAAAAACATAACGAATAGCTACGTACTTGAAAATATGACGGGGAAATAAATATCTGACGTACATCATTTAGAATGACTCCGTAAATATGAATCAGGTCAAATAATATCAAAGAACCACCAACATTCCAGAACATGCAAAAAATATCATTTCAGCTGATCATCCTGTTAATGTTATCATATTGCCTTGAAGCGCAGCAATCAGCAACAGATATACAACTTCAGGTCAAAGTAGCCAATGGTATGCTGGAAGGTTTGGATGAATCAGGAATCAGGTCATTCAAAGGTGTGCCATATGCGGCACCACCCGTTGGAGATCTTCGTTGGAAGGAACCACAACCTGCAAAGAACTGGACTGGGATTCGTAAAGCCGACAAGTTCGGGCCTCGCGCCATGCAGCGACCCATTTTCGGAGACATGAATTTCCGATCCAATGGCTTAAGCGAGGATTGTCTTTATCTCAATATATGGACTCCTGCCAAAAACTTCCATGAGAAGCTTCCCGTGCTGGTTTATTTCTATGGGGGAGGCATGATGGCTGGCGACGGGTCCGAACCTAGATATGATGGTGAGTCCATGTCCAGAAAAGGTATCGTTGCTGTGACGGTGAATTACAGGTTGACCGTTTTCGGATTCCTCTCTCACCCTGAACTGACCGAAGAATCACCACACCATTCATCTGGAAACTACGGCATGCTCGACCAAGCTGCAGCCTTGAAATGGGTTCAAAATAATATCGCCGCTTTCGGAGGAGATCCTAAAAGAGTGACCATTGCAGGTGAATCAGCGGGATCGTTTTCAGTAAGCGCCATGATGGCATCCCCTCTTTCAAGAAATCTCATCGCAGGTGCTATTGGGGAGAGTGGGTCATTGTTGGGTGAAAGATCCCTATCGACATTGTCTGAAGGTGAGCAGAAAGGATTAAAATATGCTGCTCTCTTGGGTGGCAAATCGATAAGTGAACTCAGAAAGCTCACCGCAGAAAAGATCCTCGAAGCTTCTGCCGATCATGAATGGGAACTCTTTCCAATGGTAGTGGATGGATATCTGCTTCCCAAGTCACCTGTGGATATTTACACTCGCGGAGAGCAGTCACATGTTCCCCTTTTGGTTGGGTGGAATGCGGAAGAGTCAAGCGCACGGGCTATACTGGGCAAGGATGAAATGACAAGAGAAAACTTCATCAAAGCAGTAAAGAAGAACTATGGCGATCGAGCCGATGACATGCTTCGTGTATATAATCCAGCATCAGATGCTGAAGTCGAGGAAGTCGCTGCAGACCTCGCGGGTGATGGTTTTATAGGCTTCAGCACATGGAAATGGTCAGACCTTCAAGCAAAGACCAGCACGAAACCAGTTTTCCGATACAGGTATGAACGCCCCCGTCCCATAATGAGAGAAGAAATGGGTAATGCCGAAGCTGGGCTTGCTGGTGGTATCATAAGGAACCCTGATCCCAATGCACCGAGAAAACCCATAACCCATGGTGCCGTGCATTCAGCAGAGATCGAGTATGCCCTCGGAAATCTGCCCACTAATCGTGTATATGATTGGCAAGCAGAGGATTTCAAAGTGTCCGAGATCATGCAGGCCTTATTCGCCAATTTCATCAAAACGGGAGATCCTAATGGTCTTGGATCACCAAAATGGCCTGCGGTAAAAATCGGTGGCCCGGCCGCTGTCATGCTTATCAATGTGAACAGCAGGGCCGAGACGGAGAAACACAGGGACAGATTTTTATACCTGGACAAAATGGCCACTAAGAAATAATAATAATTCGGATCAATTGAAAACACTTCAGCAGAACATGAAGAGCAGATCGCTAATCAACTGTATTTTAAAGAACCTTTAAAAATTCGGCAAAGAAACTTGATTTGAGCCCTATTATCAAATCCGGCTGTGCAGGCGTAAAAAAGAATTTTTCCATCCTGAACAGAGCATAAAAATCTTCATGAATCAGCACTTGTCAAAGAGCCATTCACGAAACTTCGATAGGATCAGAATTGTACGAATTCATGAGCATAGATCAGGATTATGGGAAATGTGATCGGGATGCAGGACTCAATTATTCATCAAAATCAATGTCCCAATGCCTGCTCACAGTAGATTTAAAAAACAGGATACTTAAATAATCCCTATGCCTTGTCTGTCCGGAAGATACGCCTTGAACTTACCATAGGTACACACCCAAAAGCTCTACTAGAATTGAAAGTCCCTTATAAAGAATTGATCTTGTTTGAACATCCCTGAAATGGACATCGACAAGAAGAGCCATCATGATTCAACAAAATCATAACAGAAATATACGATAAAGAAAATATGTAAAAGAGGGGATGGTTTGAAAGATCAGAGTGAATGATCAAACCATAGAAATCGATCGTATATGATATTATATGAACCTAAAAGAGGTATGGGAAGATAACTCTCCTTATTTTCGGATAATCTTGGAAATTTTTTAAATACCAGTCATGATGGTTCTTGGCACGAGGTACCAGATTTGCAAAAGTCCAAACTACGAAAGTGACTGCCGGCAGATTCCATGCCATTAGCGCAAAACCACTCCACTCAACCACTTCCCCAAAAAGATTTGGTGAGGATACTAATTCAAAAAGAAATCCACGGGGTATTTTATAACCTGTTTCACCAGGTTTTCTTAAACGTATAAGGATTGTATCCGAACGCAAGTTGATGTACATGCCGGTAAGGAATAGAACAAAACCGATTATGAAATGATCGCTAATGAGCCATTTTAAGGAGTAATCCCATTTTGGTGCCAACTCTGCCAGATAATATCCATTCAAACCGGCATTGACCAGATTAAACGTAATCGCGCTAATTACTATGAAAAGGGGCATCTTTTTTGCCGTTGCTCGGATGCGTAATGGATAAATGAATGTACGATGAGCATAGTGAAAGAGCCAGCATACAAAGAGAATCCACACATAGGAATGGGATATGTTGGTTCCGAATGCAAGAAAATAAGACATAATCAGAAATGAAGGCAGTTCCATGATGAACCAACCCCATTTATTGTTCATCATCATCCCCCACTTTTCTGAAGTGTGCCTTCCAAAAGGAGCCGTAATGAAAAACATCATCAAGAAAATCATGGCTGCCACAGCGATCCATACCCAACAGATGGAAATAAGTGTATCGATCGTCATGTTATTTATGATCTACTTGAGTTATCCATTCGTAAAAATCGCGTAAGGTCTCTTCCATAGCCCTACATTGGTGATCCAATTCCCTTCTGGCTTTTGAGTTATCCATCGCAGGGTGCCCATTCTGCAATGCTTCAAGAGATTCACGGGTGAATTGAGGTGCTGCACGCAACAGCCACCCATGGAAACGCACCAAGGGTAGCAATAATTTCAATATGCTTATGGGGATGGACGTTTTAGGCATACGCCTACCTGTAACTTCTTGTATAAGAGAAGCAAGATCCTTCAAAAGAAAATATTTTCCCGAAGCGAGATAAATTTCTTTGTGTCTGCCTTTAAACAATGCGTTTACCACAGTTTCAGCCACATCACGAACATCCACGAAATCATATCCGCCTTGAGGCAATACCGGGATCTTTCCCTTGTAAAGATCGATCAAAGCCTTACCCATCTCGGAGGGCTTGGCATCATATGGACCAATGGCAGAACTCGGTCGGATGATCACCAACTCAGGTCCATTGGCATCAGCCATCTTCAGTAGATACTGCTCGGAGATGGCTTTCGACAAGTCATAGGCAGTTGATCCATCTGATTTGTAAGGTCGATCCTCATTGTAAGGCTCATCAACAGGCACCTCCATCACAGCATGAACACTGCTTAGATGGATCAGTTTTTTAACACCCTTTTCCCGGCAAGCGTTCCAAACCTTGACGGCACCTTCAGTATTGGTACGATATACAGAACCGTCCGGATCACCATGTATGCTGATCATGGCAGCGCAATGAATCACTGCATCACATCCATCAAACAATATTTCCAGATCGGTGGAGTTCAGAATATCCCCCTTGAAGGGTTTGACAGGAATAGTATCCAACCCTCTGATCGTACTGTGGTACTGGGCATTAACTTGATGGCCCTTTTCGGTTAAGATCCGACAGACCACATTCCCGATATGGCCGCTGGCCCCGGTAACAGCAATACGCATATAATTTTCAGCCATATCCCCGCAAATGATTTATCAATAATCAATTCGAATAAATAACAATGACCTATGGCATCAACCCCATCAGAACTTACCCCCTATATCGGTTTGGAGACCATCGATACTCTGGCTGTTATTTTTCCTGACATACTCCTTCAAGTCAGCCGGGTCTTTCTTATCAGCCCATTCAAAAAGCATTTTCCTTTCGCCTTGATAATCATAAATCGGTACCCCATAGCCACAGGATGTTTGAACCAGATCAATATCAGCGATGATCAATTGTCGTGTACTGGGAAGAATGATGAAGTGTTGAGAATAAATGTCCCATTCACTGCTTTCTCTGGTTATTGCCCTACCCCTGCCATAAAGGCGTAAGATATTTGGAGCTCCTTTGAAAGAACAGAACATGAAAGTTATTCTTTTGTTCTCGAGAACATGTGCCCCGGTTTCATTTCCGCTGCCGATCAGGTCCATATATCCAACTTCCTTTTCGGATATCACCCGAAATCCATCCAGACCTTTTGGTGAAAGGTTTATCTTTCCGGATATACCCAAAGGGGCTGTTGCAACAAAGAACAGATGTTGTTTCTTTATGAATTTCACATGTGCAGGCTGAATCTGTTCTGAAAACTTACCCATAAAAATAAATTGATAGCCCCCATCTCTAAAATGGGGGCGCCATTAGGCATGAAAATAATGATTTCCTGCGGTAGACCAATATCATGGGGGTCCCTTTCAAATACGTCTCCAAAAGTTGACCTGATCGTTTCCCGGACATAATACTAATGTATTTCATACATTCAATAAAGCTTTGCACCGGAATTTGAACTTTGAAAACTATTTTCATGTTAGAGATAAATATAAGAGAGGCGACATTCAGTGACCTAGATACTCTGCTAGAAATGGAACAGGGGATCATAGAGGCCGAACGACCATATGACCCCACCATTCGGAAAAGCGACACTCGCTATTATGATCTTGGGGCCATGCTCAATTCACCCGACATCAGGTTAGTTGTTGCGGAAAATCAAGAGGGCATCATGGGGACTGGATACGCTCGTATCGATCAGGCAAGACCTTTTCTACTCCACGAAAAACAAGTCTATCTGGGCTTCATGTTCATTTTACCAGCATATCGGGGACAAGGGATAAACAGATTGATCATCGAGGATCTTCTCCATTGGGGACACACCAGAGGACATGAAGAATTCAGATTGGAAGTTTATGTGGACAATACATCAGCCATCCGGGCTTATGAAAAGATAGGATTTCAGCCTTACTCTCTTGAAATGAGATGGAATTCGGACACAAAGGCTGAATGATAATCACGATAGAATCACAACATATTTCCTCTTTGTAGTAAATACCGATCATGTTCCCACAGATAACAATAGCTATTTGGCAGTATTCTTTCGAAAAGTTGGACGAACAGATCAACCATGAAATTATCTGTCAGAAATTAAAATGCTTAACATGACATTCACTTTGAAAACCGCATGAAGTGGACATATTACGACATCCATATGAGAAAAAATTATGGCAAAGCGACCGAAAAGTTCGTCACACATACTGAATGCATCTTCAAATCTTTTAGGCATCTGTTTCATCATCCTCACTTCACTTAAAATCCTTCGTGAATCCGAAAAAACAATGATCGACGAGATCACACTCGTAGCAACCATCATTTTCATGAGTAGTTGCGGATTCTCTTTTCTGTCCATCAGAAAAGAAAATGGAGCAGCCATCTATCTGGAAAAGATCGCTGAATATGCTTTCATGATGGGCTTGGTTCTTCTATTTCTCACTGCGATTTTATTCTCGTTCAATGTTATCAACTGAAACATGGTGAAAAATATTGACCGAAAATCCATTTTGTTTGGAATTTCCCTATTTTACGAATCAAGATCAGGAATCCCTTGTCTGATTCAAAATGAAATGTCATGAAAAAGTTACTTTTTGTCTTTGTGACGATATTACTCTCTTCGTCACTTTTTTCTCAGGAAAACCTGCCAAAGGATCAATTGACCCCTGGATTCCACAAAGGACGCAGGGAAGCATTCAGGCAACTAATGCCATCCGGATCCATAGCGCTGATCTTTGCATACCCCGAACGTACTTTTTCCAAAGATGTCGACCACCTATATCATCAGAATCCAGACCTGTACTACCTGACCGGCTATAAAGAACCCGATGGACTTTTGATCATATTCAAGGATAAGCAAGGAAAAGGTGATACAGCCTACAATGAAGTTCTGTTCGTCAGGAAGCGAGATCCCAGAATGGAAATCTGGACCGGTCGAAGGCTTGGGGTTGAAGGAGCAAAATCCACTCTGGGAATCGCTAAAGTACTTGAAGGAAAAGATTTCCCCTCATTCCCATTGGACCTGAAGAGTTTCACCAAAGTAATCGCAGAACCAATACAGAACGATGTTAGAACGGATAAAAGCGGCTATGATCTGTATGGCCTGATGCAGGCTGCCGAAAAAAAAGGGTTGAAAACATCTGACGATAACGGAGCTGGTGAGTACGCTAATTACCTGGCGAATAATTTTGATTTTTCGAATCTGCACATGGCAAAAGAATACTCCAACAAACTGATCAAGAAGAACAATAGTTGGGAGGACAATAAAGACCTCTTGGAACTGCTGAACAGCCAGGACTCCGTTTCTTACGAAAGAACCAAAGCAAGGATTCTTGCCAATCCATCAGGAACGCATATCTATAATGATATTGTCAAAACACTTCGAGAGATCAAAACCCCAGAGGAGTTGGATCTGATCCGGAAATCCGCAAGGATATCGGCACTGGCACATGCCGAATCAATGAAGGCTATCAAACCTGAAATGAGTGAACGTCAGGCTGAAGCGATCCACACTTATGTACATAAATATTATGGTGCGGAGGGAGAAGGCTACCCCCCCATCTCTGGAGTAGGTGCCAATGGTTGCATTTTACATTATGAGGAAAATAATAGTATTAGGCTAGACAACCAGCTACTGCTGATGGACATCGCGTCTGAGTACCACGGATATTCTGCAGATGTGACCCGTACGGTACCAGGTAATGGTAAATTTTCACCAGAACAAAAAGCTATTTATCAACTTGTTTATGATGCGCAGGATGCCGCCATTTCATTATGCCGTGAAGGTGGGTCTTTTGCCAAAGTGGAAAAGAAGGCCAGCCAAATCTTGTCAGAAGGTCTAATCAGACTCGGTATTATCAAAAATGCAAGTGACGTGAGCAAATATTATCCTCATGGATGCTCCCATTATATCGGACTTGATGTACATGACCAAGGTCACTATGAAGGCCTCAAAGCCAATATGGTCATCACGGTGGAACCTGGTATCTATATCCCCGCTAACAGCCCCTGTGACAAAAAATGGTGGAACATCGGGGTCAGGATAGAAGATGATGTGCTTATAACAAAGACAGGACATGAGATACTGTCTGCGGATGCACCCAGGAAATGGCAGGATGTGGAGAAGAAAGCATCGGAAAAGAGTAGCTTCAAAAGCATCAGTTTGCCAAAACTATGAGGATGGACTATTCTGATTGATTCCATTCCATCCATTCCAGCTTCATTTCATTGAAAGCAATTCAAGAAATGACTAGAGCTTTTCTTCCCTACCCTCCAAGAGTCCACCCTCCAAGGGTACTTCAAAAATTTACTCAAAAAGGTTGAAAAGCATGAACTCGAATAGATTACCCTATTGAAATCGGAAGAAATTTTCAGAAATCCCCCCCTCACCCTCCAAGGGTGGACCCTTGGAGGGTGAGGGGGGGGGACTGGAGTAAAAAAGCCATAAAATATGATCAAACTTATCGGCATTCCTTACGATGCCAATTCTTCCTTCCTGCGCGGACCGGCGCTTGCTCCCCAACGTATCCGTTTAATAGGTACAGAAGGTTCTGCCAATTCCTTTTCGGAAAACGGATCAGAGATCTCCCCTGGCAAAAGTCATGTCGATCTGGGTGACATTACTTTTACCGATCAGGATGCTCATAAAGCATATTTGAACATCAAGAACCGGATCCTCCAGGAACTCAACCCAGGATCTAAAATATTATCAGTTGGAGGGGATCATTCCATCTCCTACCCCGTGATCGAAGCTTATGCCGAACGATTCAAGAATATCCATGTCCTCCATCTGGATGCACACGCAGATTTATATGATAATTTCGATAACAATCCTTACTCCCATGCCTCTCCATTCGCCCGATTGATGGAGAAAGGGATATTAGGATCGCTCACCCAAGTGGGAATAAGAAGCCTCACCACACATCAGCGGGCACAAGCGAACAGATTCGGGGTAAGGATCATTGAAATGAATCGGTTTTCGCTGGATTTCATTTCAACACTTCAAGGGCCTCTTTACGTATCCATTGACCTCGACGTGCTGGATCCTGCTCATGTACCTGGGATCTCCCACCATGAACCAGGCGGGTTGCCCACTAGAGGTCTGCTCCATATTCTGCAAAGCATCCATGTTCCCGTGATAGGCGCGGATATCGTGGAATACAATCCAACCCGAGACATTCATGATATGACAGCTATGGTTGCCTACAAAATCTGCAAGGAAATGATCGCAAAAATGTCTGAATGATCTTTACGAAAACGAAAATATACCCCCCACACATCCAAATTTCCTAAATCACTGATCTCAGATCGATCAAGACGCTAAAGAAATCGTAAAGAATTAATTTTTTGAAGGCGTCAGAAAAACAGCGGCAAATACCCCCACTTGGCAACATAAACTCACAATTATATAGAGGCCTAAGATCCTAATTGACCGAACAAAATGTAAAACATCAAAGCTGAAAACTGAGAATTTGTCATTCCAGCAATTCACCTGAATTATAGAGAAAGACTAAATATTGTAGATCCCCTTGTTGAATTTCAGATCTCTATTTGCCCCTTCAAAAGATCCTCGAAAGTATCCCTCTCCCGGATCAAATGCGCCCGACCATCCTTGAAAAGGATCTCAGCGGGACGAAGGCGCGAATTGAACCTGCTGCTCATTTCAAAGCCGTAAGCCCCGGCATTATGGAATACAAGAAGATCACCTTCACGGACTTCATTCAACTTTCGATCCCAGGCGAATGTGTCGGTCTCGCAGATATTTCCCACGACGGTATAGATCCGTTCCGCCCCATGGGGATTGCTGATGTTGATGATATGATGATATGCCTCATAGAACATCGGACGGATAAGGTGATTGAAACCACTGTTCACACCCACAAAAACAGTTGCAGGTGTCTGCTTGATCACATTTGCTTTTACGATGAAATATCCGGATTGACTGACCAGATATTTACCCGGTTCAAACCAAACCTGCAATTTTCTTCCGGTTTCATTCTCATAGCGATGGAACGCTTCGGAAACCCTCGAACCCAGCGTATCGATGTCAGTCTCGGAATCACCGGGTTGATAGGGCACTTTGAAACCGCTTCCCAGATCTATGAATTCAAGATCGGGAAAATGAGAAGCGAGGTTGAACATGACCTCCAGACCTTCAAGAAATACACCGATGTCCTTGATCTCACTGCCGGTATGCATGTGGATACCGGTGACCTTGAGTTTGGTCGTCTTGACCACCCGCTCGATGTGTCGGATCTGATGGATCGATATGCCAAATTTACTATCCACATGCCCAGTCGAGATCTTGAAATTGCCCCCAGCCATGATGTGAGGATTAAGGCGAATGCAGACAGGATATCCACTGCCGAATCGATTGCCGAACTGCTCGAGTATCGAAATGTTATCAATGTTGATGTGCACACCCAACTCTTTGGCAGCGATGTACTCGTCCAGGTCCGTACAATTAGGCGTGAACAATATCTGCTGGGGCTTGAAACCGGCATGCAATCCCAACCGTACCTCATGGATACTTACACAATCCAGCCCCGCACCCAAATCCAGAATGACCTTCAGGATGTTCACGTTGGTCAAAGCCTTACAGGCATAGAAAAATTGAGCGTTGGAGGACTGGAAAGCCTTGCTGAGTTTGGCGTATTGATAGGTGATTCTTTCAGCATGATACACATAAAGAGGGGTGCCGTAATTACGGGCGGCTTGCTCCAATTCTACAGGGTCGAGTATCGGCGGGGTATTGGACATTTAGGATGATTGTCTTATGAACGTTGTTGATGACAGAATAGGTGAATGAAGTGAGGGCTTCACCAAAAGTCCGAACTGAGCCGCACCAACTGCTCCGGAAAAAGGCGACAGCTGATTAGATCAGATCATTCTAAGGGCGGCGTTTGATCATTATCCGGAGATTCAATTCCCATTGAGCCAGGATCATCTTCCACCTGATCAATCTTCAAATGCCCTTCCTCCGTAACAATCAGTGAAGCGCCTTCATCAACATCAAAATGATCTGCATGGACAAGAGTGGGTTCCACGAACTGTTCGGCCAAAACCTCATTTATCTTGGGAAGCTCATCAGCTGAATTGATGCCGAAATAATCCATGAAGTGACGACTCGTATTATACAAAAGCGGCTTACCTGGGAGATTTTCGTTACGCCCCATGATGATCACCAATTCTTTCTCCAGAAGTTTCTGAATGCTGTAATCCGAATTCACGCCGCGAATAGCCTCCACCTCGGCTTTGGTTATGGGTTGTTTGTAGGCGATGATGGCCAGTGTTTCGAGAGCTGCAGTCGACAGTCTCTTGAGGAACTTATCTCCGTTGAGTTGAGCGATCGTCTTATGATAATCACGTTTGGTAAGGAATTGCCACCCTCCACCACTCTGCCTGATCTCGAAAGGATAGAATTCAGCAGCATACTTCTCCCGGATTCCATCAACCGCAGTTTCAACCTGATCAAGAGTCACCTTATCCTCCATGAATCCAAATGCACCGTTGATCAGCTCAACGATGTCGATATTGGTGAGGGGCTTCTCGCTGGCAAAGATGAGCGCCTCTATATGCGTGATGAGATTTGAAATTTCCATATGGTTCAGCAGGCGAAATTCAATGTTTGACAATTAAAGGATTTTCCATGGCGTTTCTGACAACGCTATGATCAGCCTTGCAGTGCAGCCGCGCCGCTGACGATCTCCGTCAGCTCGGTGGTTATGGCTGCCTGGCGGGCACGGTTATAAGAGATCTTGAGCGACTTCAGCATCTCATTTGCATTCTCTGAGGCTTTGTCCATTGCCGTCATTCTCGCTCCATGTTCTGATGCATTCGCATCCAGGACGGCCTTGTAGAGTTGTGTGTTCAGTATTCTTGGCATGAGCTCTGCGATCAATGTTCCTTTCTCAGGCTCGAAAATGAAATCTGCTTTCAGATTCTTCGCCCCCGCTTCCGGTTTGATCCGGGGAATGGGGAGGAATCTCTCAACCTTGAATCTTTGCGTGGCGGCATTCTTGAATTCGCTGTACACCAGTTCGACAACATCGAATTCTTTGCTGTTGAAAGATAAAACTGCAGCTTCCGCACATTCCTGTATGGTGCCGAACTTGAGGTTGTGGAAAGTGTCGCGGAAACGTACATCCACTTTGTAATTCTTCCTTTGCAGGAATTCCGCGCCTTTTTTACCGATCCCCCAGAAAGTCACGTTACCCTTTTGATATGGAGAAGAATAATGCTCCTGCATATGCGACAATGCCAATTTCTGGACATTTGCATTGTAAGCCCCACAAAGTCCACGATCACTGGTTATAACGATGTACAGCACTTTCTCCACCGGCCGCTCAACCGCCAGACTGCTACCGATCTCACTGCTATCCACATTGCTGACAATATTGCTCAGCATATCCTGAAGTTTACGGGCATAAGGACGCATCTGAATGATGGCATCCTGGGCCCTTCGCAATTTTGCGGCAGAAACCATTTTCATAGCCTTCGTGATCTGCTGTGTGGATTGTACCGATTTGATCCGGTTACGGACCTCTTTCAACTGACCTGGCATAGCTGGAATTTTGTGGTGGAGGGGTGTTCCGGAAATGAATACCCATGATTTCCGTCCCCGCCGAAATTGGGTGCGAAGGTAAGGAAAGAGGCTAAAATCCGGGGCTTATTTCTACCCGAAAGGGCCAAAAGCGATACATCCTATAAAGACTATGTTCATTGATCGGTAAAATATCCACCAGAAAACCCTGTAGGACGAAAAGGAAATTTTTATGCTTGAATATCAATTATTTATGTTGAAAATATGGATAGACAGCAGATGGTTATGATTATGAAACCGAGGTAGAATGAAAAAATCCAACTTTCCTGATTTTTACCAGGATAAGTCCCTCCATTCAAAGCATTCTTTAATTGATGAATCGCATCTGCTGACCTCCTGGTCCAACACTACCGGATTGCTTTCCGGCAAACCTGTTCAGTCGATAGCTGAAACTGATCATGAAATAACGGGTCAGACGGTTCACGCGCATATCTGTAATGCTGTTTCCCGTGACGGTCCGTGTGATGTTTTTATTCTGGTTAAGGATATCGTACCCTGAAAGTCTCAAAAAGCCATTCTTTTGCTTGAATAATGTCTTCTCCACGGATGCATTCATCAGGGCGATGTTCTGCCCCACACCAGCAGAAAGTCCCTGATTAAGGGTGTATTCAAAATCATACCTGAACACGATTCCGCCGGATATGTCTATCCTGCTGCTCGAAGTGAATACCCAGGCATGATAATCTACTTTTTGCTGCCCTGGCAATGAATAGCGGGTAGAGTTCAACCCGTATCTTGCCCCAGCGGTCCATTCCAGCCAGTCCTTATGATTGAATTCGAACTGAGCTCCCTGAGAAGCGATCCAGTTCTTCCCAACATTACGGGCACTGTCGATCAGGGTGATGTTATGATTGAAATTCGCCGAGCCGTTCAAAGTGAAAACATAACGTCGGTTCTGGAAAGGCTTACTATAAGTATAGAACCCACTCGCATTGTAATATCCATCTTCGTTGACGGGTATGCTTAGCTGTGCTCCACCATTACCCAAACGGATATTATTGTTCACGATCTGGTTATGGATGATCCCCAAGTTAGTGCCCATGAATAATACCCGGCCCGAGATGAAGTTTAAATTATTATAGATGATGGACATATTGTGGTATATCTCCGGCTTTAGATCAGGATTTCCCTGAGTTTGATATTGCGGGTTGCTGATGTCCCGGACAGGTTGGAGTTGGGAGAAACTGGGTTGTCTGGCGAATCCATTATAATTGAAGTTGAGCGTTTTGGTTTTTGAGAAATTATAGGCGAACCTGGCAACAGGGAAAATGTTCAGTCGTTTTTGAGGTTTATAGGAACTATCCTTCGTGATGGAATAACCGCGCAGCTCAACTGGCTGGAAACTCACACCCAGGGTGTAATTATATTTCTTCTTCACCGTTCGGATATTTACCCCCAAACGCTGATTGAAATAGTTGTTCTCATAAGCATTGCTGAGCGATTGGACGTATTGAGGAACACCGAGTGAATCCATGGCGTAAGTCTTTCTGTCATTCTTGGCATAAGAACTATTATACGCATATACGATGTCCAGATATCGATAAGGTGCGATGGGTTCAGAATAATTGACCCTCAATCCCAGATTCCGATTATTATTGTCCTGTTTGATGAGTTGGTCGGTTCTGAATTCTACAGGGAAGGGTAAGGATAAATTATCAGTCATGTTCAACTTTCCGCTCGAGGATACGTTGTCGGATCCTCCGGTATTCAAGTTCAGGGAAAGATTCCTCCCCGTTTTTCGGAATCGATGGTTATAAATGGCATTCAGGGAAAAATTGGGTGACCTCGATAACGTTGAGTCCTGATTGAACCCCCGGCTGGAGGGGATGGTCAGATCCTCGAAATAACTGAAATCCGAATGGCTTTGATTATCCGATTTGCCTAGTGTGAAATTAGGAGAGATCTTGATGAAGTTGAAAGAATCGATATTGTATTCCAGATTCAGGTTGGCCCGGTGATTATTGCCCGTATTATAATAAGTCTGGTGCTGATTATTCAGGAAGGTTTCGGTCTCATAGAAATTTTGCTGGGCGATGTCCTTCAATCCATCTGTCATATTGCGAGCAAAGCTGTAGCTGCCGTAGATCGACCCTCTTTTATTATCGAAATCCTGCCGATAATTAGTACCTATGGAATGCGTGGTAGTAATGCCGTCTGTTCCACCCATGCTGGTCTGTCCCGGGACACCACCAGCGGTCACGAACATCCTAACTCCCGGCGCACCTCCTCCACCACCATTCCCCCCCCCTCCACTATTTCCACCACCGTTTCCGCCACCAAAATTGAAAAGGCTGGTGTTCGCATTGTTGCTGTTCCCGAATACGGAGAGTTGCTTATTGTTGTCGAAGAAATTCGCATTCAAAGAACTCTGATATCGGTCGTTGGTGCCATAACCGGCAGTCGCCCTGCCAAAAACACCCTTGTTTTTTTCCTTCTTAAGGGTAATGTTTATCACTTTGTCCGGTTCACCATCTTTAATGCCGGAAACATTGGACAGATCCCCATAATCATCCAGCACCTGCACCTTATCCACTATATCCGCTGGCAACTCCCTGGAAGCAGCTTTTGGATCTCCGCCAAAAAAATCCTTTCCGTTCACTTTGATCTTGGTCACCGATTTACCCCCGGCCGTTATATCACCGTTTTTATCCACACTCACACCTGGCAATTTTTTGAGTAGGTCTTCCACAACACTGTTCGGCTTGACCTTGAAAGAATCCGCCTTGAACTCAACCGTATCTTCCTTCACTTGGATCGCTGGAGTGGTTATCAAGACCTCCTCAAGGGTGGTTATTGCGCTCCTAAGTTGGAGAACCCCTGCCTCGATCATCAGATCCCCCGATTGGCGGGTGAATGGATGAACCCAATTTTCAAAACCGATGTTACTGATGGTCAAGCTGAATGAATTCCAGGGTAATTTCTCCATTCGGAAAAACCCGTTCTGACCCGAAACCACCTTCAAGGTATCCCTGGAACCTGCGGAATAAGCCTTTATCGTCGCCCCCTGAATGGCATTGCCAGAAGTATCAATAACCCTTCCGCTGATAGCGGGTCCATTTTGCCCATAGCTGGGTGAATTGACCAGAAATAGGAATGAACAAAACGAAAGGATATTTTTCATGATGACCCTATGAATCAGTTGCCTATTGGATGCCGGAAAGGATGATTACCAGCACAAGAGCAGTCAATCCAAATGAAAAAGCCCTTTTCAGATAGGCTCCCAAAACCCTTTCAGTGACTTTAATGAATGGTTATCAAGGATTTTATGAGATGCCACCACCCCTGCTCCTTCTTTTTTGTACCTTTGACCCCTGCCAATTTGACCTGCATCATCCTTGAGCATCATATTTGACTAAAATACCGATCATGTGGCAGAAATAATAATATGGTATCTATATGCTGAAATTATTCTCCAAGATATTCGGAAACAGTAAATCGGAAAAAGACGTTTCCAAACTGAATCCTCAGGTAACGCGCATCAATGAATTCTTTGCATCATATGCAACATTGACCAACGACCAGTTGAGGAGCAAGACGACGGAGTTCCGGGCACGCATCCAGGAACACCTTAAGGGCATTGACGCAGAGATTTCCGGACTCAACAAACAAGCAGAGGAACTTCCCGAAGAGGACATCAACGGTAAGGATGACCTGTACAAGCAGGTCGACGAGCTGCGTAAAAAGCGGAATCAGCAGATAGAAGAAATTCTTGAAGCCATTCTTCCCGAGGCCTTTGCCGTGGTGAAGGAAGCCTCCCGCCGTTTCAAAGAGAACACAGAAATCATCTCTACCGCCACCCCGTTGGATCGTGAACTCAGCGTCAAGAAGGAGCATATTCGAATTGAAGGGGACAGATCCATTTTCAGCAATACCTGGAAGGCTGGAGGTACCCCCATCACCTGGAATATGGTCCATTATGATGTCCAGCTCATCGGCGGCATGGTACTCCATCAGGGGAAAATAGCCGAGATGGCCACCGGTGAGGGTAAGACCTTGGTATCCACCCTGCCCGCTTACCTGAACGCATTGCCAGGCGAAGGTGTTCACATTGTGACGGTCAACGACTACTTAGCCCGTCGTGACAGTGAGTGGAACGGAACCCTTTATGAATGGCTCGGCCTGACCGTGGACTGCATCGACAGGCATGAACCCCATAGTGAAGAACGCCGCAAGGCTTATCTGGCCGACATCACCTATGGCACCAACAACGAATTCGGCTTTGATTATTTGAGGGACAATATGGTACATACCTCGGAGGAAATGGTTCAACGCCATCATCATTATGCCATGGTGGATGAAGTCGACTCCGTATTGATCGACGATGCGCGAACCCCCCTGATCATCTCCGGCCCTGTGCCGAAAGGCGATGACCAACAGTTCCATATCCTGAAACCGAGGATCCATCAACTCGTGGAAGTACAGCGGCAGGTAGTGAACAGATCCCTGCAAGAAGCCAAAAAATTCATCACAGAAGGTAAGGATGGAACTCAGGAAGGCGGGCTCCACCTCATGCGGGCATATCGCGGTTTGCCGAAGAACACTGCGCTCATCAAATTCCTCAGTGAACCCGGCATCAAGGTAAAACTGCAAAAATCCGAGAACTATTTTCTGGCCGACCAACAGAAGCACATGCCTGAGGTGGATGAAGAACTCTACTTCCAGATCGACGAGAAGAACAATCAGGTAGATCTCACCGAAAAGGGATTGCACTACATCACAAAAGGCGGTGAAGACCCCAATTTCTTCGTGCTGCCCGATCTCAGTACGGCACTGGCCGACATTGAGAAGAGTGAGCTGGACACGGAAGTGAAACTTCACCGCAAAGAGGAACTATTGAATGATTACTCTTTGAAGGCAGACCGCATACACACCGTCCAGCAGTTGCTCAAGGCATACACCCTTTTCGACAAGGATGTGGAATATGTAGTACTGGACGGACAAGTGAAGATCGTGGACGAACAGACCGGACGTATCCTTGATGGGCGTCGTTATAGCGACGGATTGCATCAGGCCATCGAAGCCAAAGAGAATGTGAAGATCGAGGCCGCCACGCAAACCTACGCGACCATCACCCTGCAGAACTATTTCAGGATGTACCATAAGCTAGCTGGAATGACCGGCACAGCCGAAACCGAGGCTGCTGAGTTATGGAATATATATAAGTTGGATGTCGTCTCCATACCCACCAACCTGAACATGATCCGGAAAGATCAGGAAGACCTTGTTTACAAGACCAAAAGGGAGAAATACAAGGCGGTCATCGATGAGATCGAGATTCTCAGAAATGCCGGAAGGCCCTCTCTGGTGGGCACCACTTCTGTGGAAGTGAGTGAACTGCTCAGCCGGATGCTGCAGCAAAAGAAGATACCTCACAATGTGCTAAATGCGAAACAACACGCTCGTGAGGCGCAGGTAGTAGCAGAAGCAGGCATGCCAGGCGCCGTCACCATCGCCACCAACATGGCGGGCCGTGGTACGGACATCAAACTCGGCCCAGGTGTGAAGGAGGCCGGTGGCCTGGCCATCATCGGTACAGAAAGACACGAGAGTCGTCGCGTAGACCGCCAGTTGCGTGGACGTGCTGGAAGACAGGGTGACCCCGGAAGTACGCAATTCTATGTATCTCTGGAAGATGATCTCATGCGCATGTTCGGTAGTGATCGCATTGCTTCCCTGATGGACCGCATGGGATACAAGGAAGGGGAAGTGATACAACATAGCATGATCACGAAGAGTATAGAAAGAGCCCAAAGAAAAGTGGAAGAGAACAATTTCGGCATCAGGAAAAGGCTGCTGGAATACGATGACGTCATGAACAAACAACGCAACGTCGTTTATACCAAAAGACAACACGCTCTCCATGGTGATCGCCTTGCTCTAGATCTGGATAATTCATTCTATAATGTCGCAGAATCCCTCGTAAATGGATACCGGGGAATGAATGATTACGATGGTTTCAAACTCGCAGCCATCGTCAATTTCGGAATAGACTCCTCCATCAGCAGGGAAGAATTCGAGAAAGGGAACGATCTCCCGCATCGCCTTTATCTCGAGGCCATTGGCCATTACAGCAGGAAGAAGGCGGAGATGGCAAAAGAATCACTTCCCGTCTTCCAGAATGTCAGATCGACACAAGGAAGTCATATTGAGAATGTGGTCGTTCCTTTCACAGATGGCAAGAAGTCCATCAATGTTCTGGCCAATCTGGACAGGACCATATCCTCAAAAGGCAGCGAACTAGGGAACAGTCTCGAAAAGACGATCACCCTTGCATTGATAGATGATGTCTGGAAAGAACACCTAAGGGCAATGGACGACCTGAAACACAGTGTTCAGACGGCAGTCTATGAACAAAAAGACCCTCTGGTGATCTACAAAACCACAGCCTTCGAGTTGTTCAGCAATATGAACGATCAAGTCAACAAGGATATAGTTTCTTTTCTAAGCCATGCGGGACTTCCCGTTGCCGAGAAAAATGCACCCGCACTCAGGGAAGGTCGTGAACAACGGACGGACATGAGCAAGATGAGGATAAGAAAGGACGAATTGGTGGCAGGCTCAGCAAATGGCCAGGGGAATTTGGGGATGGAAGACGAATACATAGACCCCTCAACCCCCATACGCCAAGAACCTGTCAAAGTTGGGCCTAAAGTGGGCAGGAACGACCCATGTCCATGTGGCAGTGGCAAGAAATTCAAGCATTGCCATGGCCGGGAAAGCTGACCACTTTCGTAAATCATGCCTTCAGGGTATGATATTTGATAGATACATGACCATGCTCAAGTCATCATTGGCCATATTATTGCTGATCCCCTTCGGAATCAACGCACAGCAATGGGCTGATTCAAGCCGTGGCTATGTCATACATAAGGACCTTCGCCTGGACCTACTCCTGAAAAAGCAGACTGAACTCAATAAACAGGTATACCTGGAAAACAAAAAGACAGGGCCGGGCTTCCGGGTGCTGGTCATCAATACGAACGATCGAAACAAGGCGATTCAGGTCAAAACAAAATTGATGCAGGAGTTCCCCGAAGAAAAAAGCTATCTCATATACCAGTCGCCTTATTTCAAAATACAGATCGGCAATTTCAAGACCTCAAAAGACGCAAAGTCTCTACGCGATCAGATTCTCAGATTGTATCCGGATAACGTGATCGTGGTACCTGCCACCGTCGAGAACAAGCCCGAGAAAGAGGATAGCAGCATAAATTAATCCACAACTGCGCTATCTTCGCTCCATGTTAGCGGACAACATCAAGGAACTTGCAGGTAAGTTTGAACAAGATTGCATCGCGATCCGAAGACACCTGCACGCACATCCGGAATTGAGTTATCAGGAATACCAAACTTCTGCCTATGTTCAAGAAAAACTGAAGGAATGGGGAATCCCCTTTCGCAAAATGGCAGGGACTGGTGTCGTAGGGCTCATTGAGGGAAAAGATCCGTCGTCACGCATCATCGCTATCCGCGCAGATATGGACGCACTGCCCATAGATGAAGATAACAATGTGCCGTACAAGTCCAGGAACCCTGGCGTGATGCATGCCTGCGGTCATGATGTACACACGACCTGTCTGCTCGGGGCGGCCCGCATACTGAAGCAGTTGCAGGGTGAATGGTCTGGCACGGTCAAACTTATCTTTCAGCCTGGAGAAGAAAGGAATCCCGGAGGTGCCAGTATCATGATTGCTGAAGGTGTTCTTGAAGATCCCGCACCGGAAGCTATCATTGGACTTCATGTGCATCCCAACTTGCCTGTTGGGAATGTAAGTTTTCGTAGCGGCAAAGTCATGGCCAGCGCAGACGAACTCTATTTCACGATCCGTGGGAAAGGGGGCCATGCAGCCGCTCCACAACACACTACGGACACCATTCTTGTTGCTTCACATCTGGTCGTGGCTCTACAGCAGATAGTCAGCCGGAACAGTGACCCGTTCTCCCCATCAGTCCTTTCCATTTGCTCCATTCAGGGAGGACACACAACGAATGTGATTCCTACTGAAGTGAAATTGATGGGAACTTTCAGAACCATGGACGAGGCATGGAGATCCAGGGCACACCAATTGATAGAAAGACAAGCGCGCTCCATCAGCGAAGCCATGGGTGCGGAGATCGATATAAAGGTGGATGTAGGATATCCGACCGTATATAATAATGAAATCCTGAATGAGGTCGTAGTACGGCAAGCGACCGCTTTCCTGGGAAAGGAAAACATCAGGGAAACAGAACTGCGGATGGGCGCAGAGGATTTCGGTTATTATTCGCAACAAATACCAGGATGTTTCTACAGATTGGGAACAGGAAATTCAGAGAAAGGTATCAGTGCGGGTGTCCATACACCCCGCTTTGACATAGATGAATCTGCAATTACGATCGGAGTGGGCATGATGGCCTGGCTCGGCGCGTCGGTTCACTTGAAGAAATGAACGTTCAATAAAAAACCGGGACCCGGCATGCGAGGCTTGCCAGATCTCCGGTGATCTACAGTAATTCTAGATTTTTACTTGACAGACAGCAGTTGCACGTCCATTTTCTCTTCAACCTTGCGCACCAAATGATAAGTGTTGTTCAGGAGACTATTCTTCCCGTCTAAAACTTCGAACTTCACTTTCTCCACATCTGAAGGGTTGATCTGGAATACCTTACGATATGCCGATTTGGAGATGAATTCACGGAAGATGATACGTCCATCCTCATCACGGATCACCACCTGCAGATTTTGTTTTTCCAAATTGGGAATGTCCATGAGGAAACTCACAGCATCAGATTTCGCTGAAGAAACGGTAACCGTGGGGATGCCACTGACATGAATCCCAGCCATAGAAGTATAAGTAGCCAGAGACAGTACAAAAAGTGCAATGAATGCTTTGTTGACGAAGTTGTTGATGTTCTTTTTCATGATGAATACATTTAAATTATGAATGAATAATGTGCGTTGTCCAGCCAGAGGATCCATAATGGACCGCACAGAACCTGACTGATCGATCTTGATCAACCAGGATCAATACACAGGTTGCCCCTTGTGCAAAAGATCATTTTGCATGAAATTATCTTTCTCAAGAAATGTTGGAATGGGTCTGCTCTCCTGAAACCACATGCCCATGAATATCACGTACCCGCCAGGGGTGACATACCAATGCAGCATCGGGAGATCAGGCAATCGTTGTTGGGCGGGTCATTGATGAAGGTTGGGCAACCTTTGGAGTAGGATCATCTTGAATGACGATCCTTCGTGTAATGATGACACAAAGATAGTTAAAAAATCAATCTCCATTGTTAAAAAATTATAAATAAACTTCAACATCGATCAAAATGAATTGCTGAATGACATAAACGAAACACATATTAAATTGACGCATGTATACTTGTTGCACATCCCAGGATGGATAACTAGATAAAGAGTAGACCCTACAACAAAAAAGAATGCAGATTTGAATGGAATAAAGCATTAAGCACTCTCTGAAGTTCCTTTTTGAAAGGCCTTCATTCCCAATTTGTATGCAGTTTGCAAAACGACATATACCATTCTCATTCATGTTGCATTTAATGCATCTTCGAAGTATCGGATAGAAAATGGTTATGGATCGAATTACCTAAATTGCCTGATCAATTCTTTACCATGCAAAAAGACCTCAGAAGGGAACAAGCCCTGGAGTATCACGCTAAGGGCCGGCCCGGAAAGATCGAGGTGATCCCGACGAAAGAAGCAAAGACCCAGCGGGACCTTTCACTAGCCTACTCCCCCGGTGTAGCTGAACCCTGCATGGAGATCTATGAGAACATCGAAAATGTTTACAAGTACACTGCAAAGGGAAATCTTGTAGCGGTGATCAGCAACGGGACAGCAGTACTCGGCCTCGGGGACATTGGTCCGGAAGCAGGAAAACCTGTAATGGAAGGCAAGGGCGTCTTGTTCAAGATCTTCGCCGATATCGATGTATTCGATATAGAAATCAGAGAAAAGGATCCGGATAAATTCGTGGAGATCGTCAAAGCGCTTGAACCCACTTTCGGCGGTGTCAATCTCGAGGATATCAAGGCCCCGGAATGCTTCCACATTGAACAGCGACTGAAAGCAGAGATGAAAATCCCGGTCATGCATGATGATCAGCATGGTACAGCCATCATCAGCGCGGCCGCATTGCTCAATGCACTGGAATTGCAAGGAAAGAAAATTGAAGACGTGCGATTCGTGGTGAATGGTGCAGGAGCAGCCGCCATGGCTTGCATTGAGTTGTACGAGGCACTCGGTGCCACCCACTCAAATGTTCTGATGTACGATTCCAAAGGTCTGATATGGAAAGGTCGAAACGATCTGGATGATCGTAAAAAACAATTCGCCTCGGAGAATAAAGATATTCCCTTCCATGAGGCCTTCAGCAATGCAGATATTTTCATCGGACTGAGTAAGGGTGATGTAGTGAAACCGGACATGTTGAAGAAGATGGCATCAAAACCCATTGTGTTCGCAATGGCTAATCCAGATCCCGAGATCACCTGGGATGAAGCCATTGCCGCTCGGGAAGATATCATCATGGCTACCGGACGCAGCGATTATCCCAATCAGGTAAATAATGTCCTGGGGTTCCCATACATATTTCGTGGTGCACTGGATGTTCGTGCCACTCAGATCAACGAAGCCATGAAATTAGCCGCAGTAAAGGCATTGGCGCAAATGGCCAGATCACCTGTTCCGGACATTGTGAACATGGCCTATAATGAAGAGAACATCGTTTTCGGCAACAACTATATCATACCCAAACCACTTGACCCCCGGCTCCTCGAGACCGTAGCCCCTGCTGTGGCCAAGGCGGCCATGGAAAGTGGTGTCGCACAGAAGCCCATCAGTGATTGGGAAGCATACGCTACCAGTTTGCGCAATCGATTGGGAGGGGAGAACCAACTAATGCGGGCCATTGGAAGCAAAGCCCGCAAAGACCCCCGGCGTGTGGTCTTCGCCGATGCCGAGAATGTAAAAGTGCTCAAAGCAGCTCAGCTCGCACTGGATGAAGGCGTCGCATATCCCATCCTTCTGGGCGATCCCAAACGCATACTGGAGATCGCGGAAAATAATCTGATCAACCTCGAGAATATCCCCATCATCGACCCCAAGAGTGATGACGTCGAAGGAAAACGCCAGGAATACGGTGAAGTTTATTTCAAGAAAAGACAGCGGCGTGGTGTCAATTCCTATGAAGCCATCAAGAAGATGAAGGACCGCACTCAATTCGGTTGCATGATGGTCGAGATGGGCGATGCAGATGCCATGATATCAGGATTGAGTCGCAACTACCCAGACACTATAAGACCCGCCTTACAGACCATCGGCACAGAAGAAGGGGTTAACAAGATCGCAGGTATGTATATCATGTTGACCAAACGCGGGCCATTGTTCCTCGCAGATACCACGGTAAACTTCAACCCCACTGCGGAACAAGTGGCGGACATCACCCTGCTCGTAGCAAGAGAAGTGCGTACATTCGGTATCACGCCGCGAGTAGCCCTGCTCAGCTATTCCAACTTCGGAAGCAGTGATACCCCTGAAGCCAATCTAATGAGAGATGCCCGTAAATTGGTGAAGGAAAGGAACCCCTCCTTGATCGTGGACGGTGAGATGCAGGGTATCATGGCCTTCAACAAGGACATCCTGGAGGATAATTACCCGTTCAGCGAACTCGTGGGCCAAGGCGAGGTGAATACACTCATTTTTCCAAATCTCAGTGCAGGGAACATTGCTTACAACCTCTTGCAGGAAGTTGGTGGCGCAGACTCCATTGGCCCCATCCTGCTGGGACTCAAGAAACCCGTGCATGTTCTTCAATTGGGCAGTTCCGTCAGAAGCATCCTGAACATGGTGCTGATAGCCGTCGTAGATGCGCAGTCAAAGAACCCACAGGAGATCGGGAAACCCCTCCAAAATCAAAAAGGGTGGTGGAATAAAAAAAGTTGAGACATCAGGTCATCAAAATGTAGCCACATGCTCAAAAAGGAAGACAATACTTCGGGTGATGACCTCCCGCTATACCCCGATGAGCGGATATCCAGGAAGAAGATCAGTTATCCCGTGAGCACTTCGTTCCGGAAATACCTGCTCCGCTATGGGCGCGAGATGTCCCTTCCCCTGAATTATTCCATGCTTAGGGACTTTAACGAAAGAGTGCCCCTTTTTGACAAAAACGGAGTGGATACCCTCTGGGAAACGGTCTTCTACCTGCCGTCCGTTACTGAGGAGATCCATCACGACCTGAAACGCATATACTCTCAACTCAAGGCCAGCGGTGATACCGGAGCCGAGGAACACCTGCACATAGAACGCATCGATTTCTGCGTCTTCGGAAACTCGAAACCATTTCGAATCAAGATAGTCAACAATTACAACGAGGTCCACGATTACTTCTACATCAAGTTGGCTGATGCCTCCCGGATCTGGGGCCTGGAATTGGAACACCTGCTTTCTGCCTACCGGATCAATTATCTGGTGGACGACACCACCCTGGTGGAAGAACATATCGCCGGCATCCCGGGTGATGTGTTTCTTCAGGAATATTTACATCGCCCAGAATTCAACCCCCGCCGAATTGCGAAAGAGTTCGTGAAATTCAATGAAAGATGCTTCATGCGTCTGCTCGGCGACATGCGCAGCTATAACTTTGTATTCGACATCACGCAGGACTTCGACGAGATCCAGTTCCGGATGCGCCCCATTGATTTCGACCAACAGGCATATGAAGGTCGGAAGACAATCTACCTACCACAGTTTTTCAAGGAGAACACTCCTTTCTTGGAACTGGTCAGAAAACACCTTCACCAGGATGTGATCAAACAATATCAAGTGGAGGAAAGAGCTCTGATCACCCGCAGGATCCACGCAGAATGGGACAGGCTGAAGGACCTCGAGCATTCCGTCATGGATGTCGAATTCTCCACACCCGAAAAGATACATCATCTCAGCATGGATCTATCCCGACACCATCAGGACAACACTTTCCTGACCTTTCGCACCATGGGATCTCTTGTCGAACTTCATCTTCGTAAATTCATGCATACAGACAAAGGCCAACCCTGACCTCTTTTCCCTATTTTTGTCCAAAGCCAATGCATGTCATTCTTCACCCACTTTGGAAAGTTCATCCTGATGATCAAAGGCATGTTCACCCGGCCTGAGAATTACAGGATGTATTGGAAAGAACTCATGCATCAATGCGCTGAACTCGGGATCGGGTCGCTGGGTATAGTGGCCATCATATCGGTTTTCATTGGTGCCGTTTCCACCGTTCAGACCGCTTACCAATTGGTCAGCCCTTTGATCCCCATGTCCACCATCGCACAGATCGTACGGGATACCGTTATCCTGGAATTCTCAACCACACTTACCTGTATCGTGCTCGCAGGTGTGATCGGCAGCAAAATTGCCAGCGAACTGGGTAACATGAGGGTGAGCGAGCAGATAGATGCACTGGAAATCATGGGCATCAATGCCAAGGCATATCTGATCATGCCCAAGATACTCGCGGCCCTTATTGTGATTCCCATGCTGGTGATCATTTCCATGGGCTTGGGCATCTGGGGAGGTCGTTTCGCAGGACAGGCCGCCCATATCCTATCCACGGAAACATTCGACAGAGGGCTTCTCTATGCATTCAAACCTTACAATGTCACCTTTGCACTCACCAAAGCCTATACGTTTTCCTTCATACTCACAGGCATACCCGCCTATTACGGTTACCATGTACAGGGAGGAGCGCTGGAGATCGGCAGAGCCAGTACCGCCGCTGTCGTGACCAGTTGCATCATGATCCTTTTGGCCGATTATGTATTGGCGGCCATAATGCTTTGACATCTACGTTACAAGAAACAATAAGAATGATCGAGATCAGGAACATAAAGAAAGGATTCAATGATCGAACGGTGATCACAGACGTGTCCGCCATATTGGAGCCCGGAAAGTGCAACCTCATCATCGGCTCCAGTGGCAGTGGAAAGACCGTGCTCATGAAATGCATCGTTGGCCTGTTCGAACCAGATGAAGGTTCCATTCTCTACGACGGTCAGGATTTCACAAAAATGAATGAAGAGGAGAAGAAGCTGATGAGGCAGCAGATCGGCATGCTCTTCCAGGGATCTGCACTGTTCGACAGTAAGACAGTTGAACAGAACGTGATGTTCCCGCTGGAGATGTTCTCAAAAAGCACCAGTGCGGAGAAACAGAAACGGGTGGACGAAGTACTCGACCGCGTGCAACTGCGAGAGGCTCATAAGAAATACCCCGCGGAGATCAGTGGCGGCATGAAAAAGAGGGTCGGTATCGCGCGTGCCATCGTACTCAATCCGAAATATCTATTTTGCGACGAACCCAACTCCGGCCTCGACCCGCAGACCTCCCTTGTCATAGACAAACTCATCCGCGAGATCACAACCGACTTCAAGATCACCACCGTGGTCAACACGCACGACATGAACAGCGTGATGGAAATCGGAGACAAGATCATTTACATGTATCAGGGCAGGAAAGAATGGGAGGGCAATAATAAGGAGATCATCTTCAGCAAGAATGAGTTGCTGAACAAGTTCATCTTCGCTTCGGATTTCCTGCAAGACGCCAAGGACATGCGCATGTTGGAAATGAAAGGCAAGATCGACAATGATCGGAATATGGACGATTTGCTCAAGTAAAGATGAGAAAGCCATTCCTTTGCCTGCTTTTCACCATTTTGCTGTGCCTGGGAAGTGCACATGAATGCTGGCTTGAACCCCAGCACTTCCAACTCAAGCCTGGTCAGCAAGTGGATATTCATATTCGCGAGGGTACGGATTTTGAAGGTAGGGACTGGCCCGGAGACCATGAGAACGTGGAAAAACTCAAGATCTATCTACCCGGTGTCGAGGACGACTTGGAGGACCTGGTCAGCGACAGTACTGGAGATTCGCTCAACCTCCAGTTCATGGACGAAGGCACAATCATGATGGCCATGCTTTCCAAAAACAGGACCAACTTCCTTCCAGCAGAAAAATTCAACCAGTTCCTTCAAGATGAAGAGTTGGGCAATGTGATCGAATGGAGGAAAGAAAATGGAGAATCAGATTCTGCAGCAACGGAGATCTATCAGCATAATATGAAAACCCTTCTGCAGGTAGGCGGAAAGAAAACCGAGAATTACCGGAAAAAAACACCTCTTCCACTCGACATCATCCCACTCAATCATCCCTATGAACTGAAAAAAGGTCAGGTGTTTCAATTGAAGGTTCTGTTCAACAATCAACCACTACCTCATCATTTGGTCAAGATTCGACATAAAACGAACGGCAAAGTGGAACAGTCAAAACTACTCACGAATGATCAGGGGGAATTGAAGATCCCCGTAGTTCTGGCCGGCAATTGGCTTGCCAGTTGCATAACCATGGTCAGATATGATTCAACGGATGGGGCCAAGTTTTGGCGGAGCTATCGGAGTTCGCTGACCTGGGGTTATTGAGGATAAAACCGCTATTTCCGGAAAAGGGATTCTGTAGCCCTACTGTTGCGCATTTTCCCCTATTTTTGCCCCGCTTTCAAAACATACGTTAACCAAGGATATCCAACTCACATGTCAGTCCTCGTCAATAAAAATTCCAAGATAATCGTACAGGGTTTTACAGGTACGGAAGGAACTTTCCATGCCACACAAATGATAGAATATGGCACCCATGTGGTCGGGGGCGTGACCCCTGGAAAGGGCGGAAGCAAGCATTTGGAAAAACCCGTTTTCAACACCGTGGCTGACGCCGTAAAGGAAACGGGTGCCGACGTGAGCATCATTTTTGTGCCGCCCGCGTTCGCTGGTGATGCCATCATGGAGGCCGCGGAGGCAGGTATCGGATTGGTCGTCTGCATAACGGAAGGCATTCCCGTACAGGACATGGTCAGGGTCAAAAATTATCTCTCAGGCAAAAAGACGAGACTCATTGGCCCCAATTGTCCAGGCGTGATCACCGCAGGTGAGTGCAAAGTGGGCATCATGCCCGGCTTCATTTTCATGCCTGGAAATATCGGTATCGTTTCCAAATCAGGTACATTGACCTATGAGGCAGCTGATCAGATCGTTAAAGCAGGAATGGGCATATCAACCGCGATCGGGATCGGCGGTGACCCCATCATCGGAACCACCACCAAAGAAGCAGTTGAACTTTTCATGAATGACCCTGAAACTGCAGGCATAGTCATGATCGGTGAGATCGGCGGTGGCATGGAAGCAGAAGCTGCTTCCTGGATCAAAGAGAATGGCACCAAACCCGTGGTCGGCTTCATCGCCGGGCAAACCGCACCTCCCGGTCGACGGATGGGACACGCTGGCGCCATCATCGGAGGTTCAGATGATACAGCTGCTGCTAAAATGCGCATCATGAGGGAATGTGGCATCAACGTGGTCGACAGCCCAGCAGACATCGGAAAGACCATGGCCATAGCCATGAAAAAATAAGTTTTAACATGATTTTCATAAAGAGCCGTTCCTTAGGAGCGGCTCTTTTGATTCAGACCCGTCCCAGTCGCCACAAAAAGTCAGCTAAGGTCAGTGGAGGTCGGAACAGGGCTTTATGCAAAATCATCATATCAGCATCCTTTATCTGACAATGACCTAATTTGTAGCTCATAAGCCGAACATATGCAGACCAGAGTATTGTCCGCGCTGATCCTGATCCTCTTTTTCAATTCGCTCATGGCTCAGAAACAGACATATGACTATGCCTCCCAGTGGAAAAAGATCGAGGACCTGATCTCCAAAAAGGGATTGCCATTGGCCGCCGGTGTCGAGGTTGATAAACTTTACGATCAAGCCAAAAAAGAAGGGAACTCACCACAGACGATCAAGGCTTTGGTATATAAAATGCAAATCGTTCAATCCCGGGAAGAGGATGCGACCCCGAAACAGATCGAAGCACTTAGCCGTGAATTGAAAGGCTCTAAAGAACCGCAGACTTCCCTGCTGCACTCCCTGATCGGCTCTTCGTATTGGCAATTTCTTCAGCAGAACCGATGGAAACTGTATGACAGGACCACCATTCAGGGTAAAAGATCTTCCGATATAACCACCTGGAGTGCCGACGACCTGCATGATGAGATCATGGCCCATTACATGGCTTCCATCAAAGATCCTTCGAAACTGGTCCAGTTGAAACTTGACGCTTACGACCCAATAATCACAAAAGGAAATAGCCGATCTCTGCGCCCCACCCTGTATGATCTTCTCGCACATCAGGCACTGGAATATTTCACCAACCCGGAGCGGACAATAACCAAACCGGCATATGCCTTTTTGCTATCCGACCCCGATGCCTTCTCTGCTGCTGAATCATTCAGCAAGACTAAATTCAGCACCAGGGATACCACTTCCCTCGATTACCATGCCATACTCATTTACCAGCAACTGACAAGGTTCCACCTGAACGATCAGGATCCTGCAGCACTCATTGACCTCGAACTGGAAAGACTGGAATACATGAACCGTACCAGCATTCAGATAGAAAAGGAGTCGTTTTATCGAAAGGCATTGGAGGAACTTTCAAAGAGGTACCCGAACAGGGAAGATGCTGCCCTTGCAGTTTTTCGTGTACTCAACATGGACATGGGGCACGCCTCGGAATACGACCCCGGATCAGGAAAGACCAGCCAGCGGGATGGCTATTCGAAAGTGAAGTTGGGGTTGGAAGAATTGGAAAATAAATTTCCCGGAAGCCCAGCCGCTCTCCATGCACACAATCTCCTTCAAACCATTTTACAACCTTCCCTGAAAATCGCTTCTGAGCAGGTCAATCTTCCAGACAAACCTTTCCGTGTGTTTGTCAGCTTCAAGAATGCAGAAAGTATCCACTACAGGATCATACCTGCAGATGATGATTTGAAGGACGAAAATACCGACCGATGGTCCGACACCTACTGGGACAAATTAAGAAAACTCACTCCCCTGAAAGTGGGCACCGTGAAACTCCCCCAACTTCTTGACCATAGGGAACACAAGGTGGAGATCAAATTGGATCCATTACCCCTGGGTAGCTATATCCTGCTTGCAGGGACCATGGAGGACCTACCCCTGGATAAAAATCCCATGTCAGTCACGTATTTCGATGTCACCAATATCGGCTGGTTCAATAACGGGGCCGACTACTTCATCGTTGATCGCGAAACCGGCCAACCCCTTCCAGAGGCGAAGGTGCAAGTGTGGCAAAGCAGCTACGACTATACCCTTCGCAGATCCCTTGAGACGAAGAAAGAACTGCTCGTTGCCGATATGGATGGTCATGTCAAACTTCCAAATCAGATACAAGGCAATACCAACACACGCCTTGAAGTTCATTGGCAGCAAGACCATTACTTCCCCAAACAGATCCAATTTCAATCCTATCGACCATCAGGAGTGGAACACAAGGATGTAGATGCCGATCAATATGAAAAAAATAATCGATCCATCTTCTTCTTTACCGACAGGGGCATTTATCGTCCAGGCCAAACCGTTCACTTCAAAGGCATCATCATCACCCGCGATCCTCGATCAAAAAAATACAAGATCGTTGTTGGACTGGGCACCACCATACATCTGAGGAATGCAAATGGCGATCTGGTGGATTCCATCGCATCCTCCAGCAATGAATTCGGCTCCGTTTCCGGCTCATTCAAAGTCCCACAACAATCACTGACGGGTGATTTCAGCATTTATGCCGATGCCAGGCCGGAGGATCAAGCTCGATTCAAAGTGGAAGAATACAAAAGGCCGAAATTTTTCACTGAAATAAAGAATCCCACAGGAGACCACCGTCTGAACGATACGGTAACCATCATCGGCCAAACTAGAGCATATGCTGGAAATGCAATCAACGGTGCAAGGGTTAATTATCGCGTGACCCGCCGATCACGTTTTATGGACCCCATCTGGATACGGTTCCCCTGGCGCCCAACTTCCCCTCAGGAGATAACCAACGGCCTTACGACCACCCAACGTGATGGGACATACACGATCAGTTTCGCTGCAATACCGGACAGGTCAATCGACCCTGGCTCTAATCCATTTTTTGACTATATGGTCACTGCAGACGTTACTGACATCAATGGAGAGACCCGCTCTACGGAAAAGATCATCACCATCGGCTACAGATCCCTACAGGTTCAAGTCAATATCAACGAGAAAGAACCAATTTACAGCGACAGTACGATCAGCGCAGTCGTGACTGCCCAAAATCTGTCGGGTGAACCGCAAAAAGTGCCTTACTCGATGTCTGTATACAAACTGAATGCCCCAGACCAACTGATCAGACCACGATATTGGGAAGCTCCAGACACCTTTCTGATGAACAAAGAAGAATACCGGAAATGGTTCCCCTTTGATGACTATGCAGATGATTTGAATAAGAGTAAATGGCCCAGATCATCGGCCATGTTCACCATACAAGACAGTACTGGAAATAAACCGATTGGCCTAACCTCCACCAGCCTGACCCCTGGATGGTATCTCGCGGAAATTCATGCATTGGACAAATATGGACAAACAGTTACCGCATATCAATATCTACAGATCTTCGACAGAAGATCGGGCATGGGTGGTGTACCTGAATATTTCACCACATCCATGGACAAGACCAAGGTAGAACCCGGTACACATGTACAGATGCAGTTGCGTACTGACGCAACTGACCTTTGGATTGTTCAGGAAAGGACTGACCTGATGGGATCAACGGCCAAACATCCCCAACCCAAGACTAAGATCAGGCCTCCGACAAAGATCGTTTCAGACCAAACGGATGCAAAACATCCTTTCATGATCCTCAGAATGAACAAGGAGAAATTGGACAACGATATATTGGTCACCGAAGATGAAAGAGGCGGATTCGGCTTCAATCATGCATTCGTCAAACACAATCGATTCTTCAACATGAGCAGCTTGGTTGAAGTGCCGTGGACGAACAAGGAACTGGACATTCGATTCGCTTCTTTCCGTGACAAGACCCAGCCCGGAAGTCAGGAAGAGTGGACAGTGACCGTGAGAGGAAAAACAGGTGATAAATTGGCATCAGAAGTACTCACAAGTATGTATGACGCTTCACTCGATCAATTCACCCCTTTTTCGTGGACTTCCCCCTCATTGTTCCCAAACATGAACAGAACCCTGAATTGGCAAAGCCTTGCCGGATTCAACGCAGCACCAAATCAGGAAAGGGTACTTGGTCCTGCATTTGAATCGATACCTGAAAAAAAATACGACCAGCTGCTCTGGGCAGAATCGGGAAGAAGGTTCACTTCCTACCATGACATGATGGTCAGACCCATGCTCGCCATGGCAGAAGCGCAACCTCCAGAAATGATGGATTCGGGGACCGTTAGGAGAAATAAGGAAGCTCAGATTACGATACCATCGGCCACGCCAGTCGATGCAATGCATACCGATTCCAACAACAAGCGAACACAGGATCATGGTGATCCGCTTGCTGGTCTACATATCCGGACCGACTTTAACGAAACTGCATTCTTTTTTCCCGACCTGAAAACAGATCTGGAAGGAAATGTGCAATTCAAGTTCACTATGCCGGAGGCTTTAACCCAGTGGAAAGCGCAGGTATTCGCACATACGAAAGACCTCTCCATGGGGTCAACCACGACCAACGTTGTGACCAGCAAAGAACTGATGGTACAACCCAACGTGCCGCGTTTCCTCAGAGAAGGTGACAAGATAAATTTGTCTGCCAAAGTGGCTAACCTAACAGGAAAAGAGATCACTGGTCATGCCCAGCTTGAGTTGATCGATCCCGAAACCCGAAACACTGTAGATGGATGGTTCAAAAATACCTTCCCAATCCAATATTTCAGCGTTCCAGATGGACAGAGTATTGCAGTTCGTTTTAACTTTGAAGTACCAACCAATTTCAACAAACCCTTACTTTACAGGATCGTTGCCATCTCCGGGTCCATGAGCGATGGAGAAGAAGCAGAAATACCTGTTTTGACCAACCGTCAGTTGGTTACTGAATCCAAGCCTATTTTGATGAAAGGCGATGGTACACAGAAATTCAGCCTTGACAAACTACTTAATAATACCAGTCCTTCTCTCACTCACCATGCTCTTACGGTCGAGTTCAGTTCCAATCCTGCATGGTACGCGGTACAGTCTCTCCCCTATCTGGCGGATTACCCTCAGGATTGTGCCGAACAAATCTTCAATCGCTTTTATGCTAATGCTCTGGCGGAAAAGGTGATCGAAAAAGCGCCGAAGATTAAGGCATACTATGAAAAGTGGGTCACCGACAGTTCGAACGAAGCAGCCTTGCTCAGTAACCTGCAGAAGAATAAAGAACTGAAGTCGGTTCTCTTGCAAGAGACACCTTGGGTGATGGAAGCGAAGAATGAGGCCGAGCAGAAAAAAAACATCGCCTTGCTTTTTGACATGGCCCGCATAAGTCAAGCGCTCAATTCCAATCTGGAAAAATTGTCGCAGTTGCAATCACCGAATGGCGGCTTCGTCTGGTTTCCCGGCGGACCAGATGACCGATTCATCACCCAATACATTGCCTCCGCGATCGGACATTTGCAAAAACTGCAAGCCGTTCCTACTGAACATAACGTGGCGTTGACACAGATCCAGCGCAAAGCGATCAACTACCTGGATCAGCGTATTACTGAAGACTACTCTGAATTGATCCGACTCAAGGGCGATCAGAAAAAACATCAGCTTTCCAGTCTACAGATCCAATATCTATACGCCCGAAGTATGGTGATGAACATGCCCCTACCGGAAAAAAGTAAGAGAGCATATACTTTTTACATGAACCAGTCTGCCCAATACTGGTTACAGCACGCAAAGATGGAGCAAGCCATGATCGCACTGGCGCAAGAACGGGCGGGTAATGAAAAAACAGCCAATGCCATCATGGCCTCTTTGAAACAATACGCCCTTCAATCTCCTACTATAGGTATGTACTGGAAAGATGTGACCTCAGGATACTACTGGCATCAAGCTCCTGTTGAAACACAGGCCTTATTGATCGAGGCATTCGCCGAAGTGGCTAAAGACGAAGCAAGTGTGGAGTCCATGAAACAGTGGTTGCTCACCCAGAAGCAGACCAACTCTTGGAAAAGCACCAAAGCCACGGCCGATGCGGTTTTTGCCCTTCTATTGCAAGGGCAGAACTGGGCAGCTGCCACACCGGAAGTGAGCATCAAACTTGGAGAGCAGTCACCGTTCATCATGCATAGCTCTCCTGCCGATCAACCCGGCACAGGATATTTCAAGAAAGTAGTTGATGGCAAATCCATAAGTAATGAAATGGGTAAAATTCAGGTGACCATCAACGGCACCGCTGGAAAGCAGGCTCTCAGCTGGGGAGCCGTATACTGGCAGTACTTCGAAAGTCTGGATGCCATAACTCCTGCGAACTCGCCGTTCTCACTCAAGAAACAACTTTATATTGAAACCACCTCCGATAAAGGGCCAGTCCTTAAAGCCATAGAAGACAAGGAAATTAAAGTGGGCAACAAAATTATCGTGCGGGTGGAACTCCGTGCCGACCGAGACATGGAATATGTATACATGAAAGACATGCGCGCTTCGGGGACTGAACCACTGAATGTGCTCAGTCAGTATAAATGGCAAGGTGGCCTCGGCTACTACGAAAGCATCCGGGATGCCAGTACAAACTTCTTCTTCAGCTACCTGCCCAAAGGCACTTACGTATTTGAATATCCACTTTTCGTTTCAGCGGAAGGCGAATTCTCCGTTGGCATTGCCGAGGTGCAGTGCATGTATGCCCCAGAGTTCGCTGCTCATTCGGAAGGGATGAGGATCAGGGTAAAGGAATAATTGTTTGGGGACTGTTATACGTTTAAAGATAATTTGAGCAGAATCCGGAATTCGAAATTCGGAATCTCCTTATTTTTGTGCCTCACCCGCCAGTGCGGATCTCATCACCATAGCCCGTCCGAGACATGCAAGACAATAAGATCTATTCCATACCTGCCCGTTTCCGCAAGGTTGAGAACATGCACATACTTTTATGGCTTCTCAAAGATGCTTGTTGGGCCATGAACCTCAGGTTGCCTGGTGTAATCATGATCATCCCGACGCTTACCGTTGCCATCTTGATCACCTGGCAAACCAGACATGTAACCTCCGAATTGATACACAACCTGGCGGTGGATTTCTGGATCACCGCTAACTGCATGTGGATGGTGGGCGAATTCTACCATTGGGATGAGAACCTAATCGGCCCCTATGGACTGCGTCAGTTCGCGCTATTACCATTTGCCATAGGGTTGCTCATTCTGGGTGCCTACTATTTCTTTTTGGTGCCTCGAAAGAAATTCAGGGACAAGATGCAAGAAAAGATGGATCAACTCTCTGCCAGGGAGATCCATTCTGGAAGACCCTGACAAGCCTCTTTCCGCCCTTTTGGCTATCTTCGCACCCCTTGGCGGTCATGCCATTCATACCTAACCAAAGGGCAATCATCTATGTACAGGACACATACTTGCGGAGAACTAAGACAAGAACATGCTGGACAGGAAACCACTCTGGCCGGCTGGGTTCAGACCATCAGAAAATTCGGAGCCATCACTTTCGTGGACCTGCGTGATCGTTATGGCATCACTCAACTGGTATTCAACGAATCCCTGAATCCAAAGCTTGACGAGCAGCCTTTGGGGAGGGAATTCGTACTTCAGGCAACCGGCAAGGTGATGGAAAGGAGTAACAAGAATACTCATATCCCTACCGGTGCCATAGAGATATATGTTTCCGAATTCAACATCCTGAACAGATCCAATACTCCACCATTCACCATCCAGGATGATACGGATGGCGGTGAAGACCTTCGGATGCGCTTCCGCTATATGGACCTTCGACGTAATGCGGTGAAAAAAAATCTGGAACTCCGATATTCCGTTAACCGTTCGGCCAGAAATTATCTCCATGAAAACCATTTCATGGACATCGAAACACCTTTTCTGATCAAATCCACCCCTGAAGGCGCCCGTGATTTCGTTGTTCCCTCCCGAATGAACCCTGGACAGTTTTATGCACTACCCCAGTCGCCACAGACCTTCAAGCAGTTGCTCATGGTCAGTGGATATGACCGGTACTACCAAGTCGTGAAGTGTTTTCGCGATGAAGACCTCCGCGCAGATCGACAGCCTGAATTCACCCAGATAGACTGTGAGATGAGTTTTGTGCAGCAGGAGGATATCCTGAATATGTTCGAGGGCTTGATCAAAAGGATCTTCCTGGATGTGAAGGGCATCGATTACACCGACAAAGTGGAACGCACCACGTGGGAAGATGCCATGTGGCAATATGGCAATGACAAGCCGGACATCCGCTTCGGCATGCAGCTGCTGAACCTGAAGAAACCCGATTCAGTTTATGTTTCCAAGCAGGACAGGGTTGATCTCGTGAATGGGGCCGACTTCAATGTCTTCGACAAAGCCGAAACCATCATCGCCATCGCCGTTCCCGGAGCATCGGAGTACACCCGAAAGCAAACCGATGAACTCACCGAATGGGTCAAGCGTCCACAGATCGGAATGCAAGGAATGGTCACCATCAAGTGCAATCCGGATGGCACCTTCAAGAGTTCCGTAGATAAATTTTATAATCAAGACAGATTACAATCCATAGCCCAGGCAGCAGGAGCACAATCTGGAGATCTCATCCTGATCCTTGCCGGATCCGAAGAACGTACCCGCAAGGCGGCCAGTGAACTTCGCCTCGAAATGGGCGAGCGGCTGGGTCTACGCAAGAACAACGAATTCCGTTTACTCTGGGTACTCGACTTCCCACTTTTCGAGTATGCCGAGGAAGAAAATCGCTGGGTGGCTCGCCACCATCCTTTCACGGCACCAAAGCCGGACCACATACAGGTCATGATCGAAAATGAACCCTCCATCGCAGATGCAAACGCCTATCTAAGCCATCCTTATGCGAATATCAAGGCCAATGCCTATGATATGGTATTGAATGGTAACGAGATCGGTGGAGGCTCCATACGGATCTTCCAGCGTGAACTACAGGAGAAAATGTTCGCTGCATTGGGCATGAGCAAAGAGGAATCCATACATAAATTCGGATTCCTACTTGGAGCATTTGAATACGGTGCTCCTCCCCATGGCGGCATCGCCTTCGGATTCGACAGACTATGTGCGATTCTCGGTGGCAGCGAAAGCATACGCGATTTCATCGCCTTCCCAAAGAACAACAGCGGACGGGATGTGATGTTGGATGCACCTTCCACCATCGACGAAAAACAGCTGCAGGAACTGCATATAAACCTCCGATCAATTTAGTTGTTCCTCACTGGAGTTTTTAACCTCACTAAATTGATCCGGATCTTTGGGCACTTCAAACCATTTTTAAATCCCCGCAAAAGCTGGTTGGTTAATAGTTTAGATTTGTCAAAACAACTCCACCCACCAATTCCTTGACCAGCTTCGACCCGACTCCAGCGCCACAACACCTTCCTTCTGTGTGATATCATACGGGTCATCCAAATGATCAGCATGACCTTGCCAGGGTTCTATACACAAGAAATCCGCTCCGGAAGCAGCCCATAGACCCAAATATGGCCAACCTTCCATATTGAACCTGAAACCATGTGTATCATAAGTAGTGGCGACCGTGATGGTTGAGGATCTCAGCCCCTTGAGCACGATCGCATCTTTTGCAAAAAGATCTTTCGATAGAAGGATTCTGGACCTTCCATTTAGAAACGGACTGGGTTCCTTTTTCAAAAGCCCCCCTTCCAATTCCCACCTTTCCACCACTTCTGATTCATTAAAGTCCAGAAAATAATCGTCATACCTCAATACGGGAGCATTCGGTACTGCGAAAGCAGGGTGCGCTCCTATGCAGAACCACATGATCCCATCACCTGAGTTGTCCACTTTATATGTAACGCCTAATATAGGGCCGCGTAATTGATAAGTTATAGAAAGGCGGAAGGGGAAAGGATAAACCGCTCTTGTACTCTCATCATCCTCCAAAGTAAAACGGGCCTCTCGGTGATCCACGACCTCGGCTTCAAAGGTCTTTTCCCTTGCAAAACCATGACGACCCATTGGATACGACTTTCCTTCGTATGTATATCTACCATCCTTCAACGAACCAACGAACGGGAAAAGGACAGGTGAATATTTACCCCAATACGCCGGGTCACCACTCCATAAATATTGCCTCCCATTGACATTGTGGGTAAGGGAACGTAACTCAGCACCATCAGGATGGATCGAAACAGAGATCCGTTCATTGCTCAGTTGTACCATACAGTAAAGATACTGTCCAAGTCTCGATTCCCGAATCGAGTACATAACCGTCCGAGCCGCAGGTCACAATCCCATTATGGCATGCCTCCAAAAGCTGAAATATGATGACCGCATTCTAAACAAGACTTTGTAGTCCATATTATAATCAATTTGCTTGTTGGATTAGGCTTTCTAAACTTTAAAACTCATCAATGCTACTTAAGCTATCGAATATATTCTTTTCATTTTCAATATTATTCACATAATTAATTTATATATATTATTAATTGCGAACAGTGAGCAAATAAATTTGTTAATTTTTATCTAGTTCCTGCCCCTGACGCGAAATGAATTTCACCTGCCTACACTGTTGTAGACTTTAATTTTCTGCTCGAATATTTTCCGGCCCGAACCAAATTAGTCATCAAAAAATAGACATATGAACTATTCCTTTTTGCTTGAAATCAAACCCATTGCGGCTGATAATTATGTCGCATTTACATTCTTCATTGGTTGCATGGCCATGCTGGCAGCTTCCGTATTCTTCTTCTTCGAAGTTGGGGCCACTTCAAAAGAATGGCGTACCTCTGTCCTTGTATCTGGATTGATCACATTCATCGCCGCTGTCCATTACTATTACATGAGGGATTACAACCTCGCCACCAACGAGTCGCCCACTTTTTTCCGTTATGTAGACTGGTTACTGACTGTTCCCTTGATGTGCGTTGAATTCTACCTCATCACCAAAAAGGTTGGCGCTAAAATTTCACTTCTGACTAAACTCATTGCTGCTTCTTTGATCATGCTTGTTACAGGTTACATCGGCGAGGCCATCCATGGCAAAGACATGCAAAGTTGGATATGGGGTCTAATAAGTGGTCTTGCCTATTTCTACATAGTATATTTAATATGGTTTGGCGAGGTTGCAAAATTGGCTCAATCAGCCGGGCCTGCAGTCAATCGGGCGAATAAAACACTAGCGTGGTTTGTGCTTGTTGGATGGGCAATATATCCTCTGGGTTATATTGCAGGAACAGAGGGAGGTCTATTCGGCATGAAAATCCTTTCTGGCCTATCTATGGATGTTATCTACAATATCGGTGATGCCATCAACAAAATTGGATTTGGTCTGGTTATTTACTCGTTAAGTCGTTCAGCAAATTGATTTTAAACGGGGGTCAGCAAATAAAAAAGCTGACCCCCATTTTCAAGCTGACAATGACAATTACACCGTTAAGAAAGACCCTCCTTTCCATTGGATTTGCTTGTGCACTTTGCTCTCCATGGATTAAACAATGCCCACAGTTCTTCTGGCAGATCGTTTTATTGATATTTCTTGCTTTGTTTGGAATACCACATGGTGCTTTGGATCACTTTGTTCACCGTGGTAATAATAAGCGATCAAACAAGACCCCTGAAAAAAGCCGAATCTCAACCTTCTTAGGCAGGTATCTGTTCATGATGATCATTTATGCTGCAATTTGGTGGCTTTTCCCCAAAATAGCATTTCTGTTATTCTTAATGATTTCCGCATTCCATTTTGCGGATACCGATCTCATCATTGATGGAAAATCTAAAAATGAGCATACTTGGCCTGAAAAAGCCTTTTATGGCATTTTGATACTTTCATTTATCTTTTTCCCGCATGCGGAGGAAGTCTCACCAATACTTTCAGCGTGGTCTCCACTTACTTCATTAATCTTACAGATCAATATAGGTCATAGATATCTTGATCTTACCCCTTGGATCATGTTACTTATCTGGTCTGTATGGCAAGTAAAGCAAAATAATTACCCCGGTTATGGCATTATCCTACAAACCTGGATACTATCAACGACCATATACTTTCTGCCGCTTATCCCTGCGTTCATTTTTTATTTCACAGTCTGGCATTCAATGATCTCTCTTCAATCCATATCCACTCATTTACGGCAACAGTTTTCTTTTACAGCCAGACAGGTTTTCTTAAAAGCAATACCCCTCAGTTTGCTGTCTCTATGTACTATCTCCATTTTTCTCTGGATTGGTGGACTGACATTTGATTTTTCAATCATCTTCATGGGAACATTGATGTCCATTTCCATTCTCACACTTCCACACATGGAAATCATGAATACAATGTACTATGATATTAAGAAAAGTGATCCGGTGTCAAAGAATAATGAATTACAAGCAACTCTTCAATAATCCAAGACAATTATAAAAATATACTTGCGCATAAAAAATAAACCCTTAAGCTCATAGAAATTGTGAAATTGATCCTGATGGACCTTGTTTCAACTAGAAGTGCAGAGATTTCCAGAAAATATATTCTCCAAAAAATACCTTTTATATAGTACGCATGGTTAGAATACCATTTTGGGTATTATTTCACTTATCGTTCTTTTTTAGAATCGATCTGATTTATCCTCTCCGTTAGATTACATTCAACATGTTTTCCGAAAAGCTTCTCAAAGCTGAATTGAGCAGTTAGATTGAGTGCCTAAAATAAAAAAATAGAATTGGATTGAATTATCCTCAGTATCCAAAATTTTCACTCTTCCGGTGTTGGTCACTTTTTAAATTCAGGTACTGCTTGCATCAGCAGGGTATAAGCCTTACCCAAAGTGCGTTTGTCATCACCATTTACCGATCCCTTGAAATGACCAAGACGGACAATGACCAGGTCATGAGAAGGGATCATGGTAACGTATTGACCTCCTGCACCCAACATCATATATGCGTCCCTGGGGATCGGGTAAGCGCCATCTCCGTTGATCCAGAACAAGCCGCCATAAATGGGACGTCCATCCTCTACCCAGGGTTCGGCCAAGGTACTCACAAATGTAGTGAACCCTATCGGCAGGATCCTTTCCCCTTGCCATACTCCATCCTGCAAGTACAAGTTGCCCAGTCTCGCCCAATCCCTTGCGCTGGCCAGTTCATAACCCTGAGTCAGGAAGTTACCATAGGGATCAGTTTCCATCACCATGGAACGGATGCCTAACTTGTCGAATAGCGCACGCTGTGGAAAACTGTGATAATCTTTTCCGAGGCTCTCGATACCCAGCCGATTCAGGTAATTGATCAGCACGGGGTCGCAATTCCGATATCTACCAACAGTGTTGGGAGGCCATTGCTGGGGCAAGCTTGCCGCATATTCGAAGGAATTGACTCCACCGGTATAGAGATACTTGTGCTGTTCATAGCCTAGAGAAGAATCAAAATCCGGGTCCAATGGAGCTCTGCAATAAAGTCCGCTGGACATATGCATGATGTCCTTGATCTTGATTTTCGCCCTTCCATCTCCCTTGCCTTGCCATTGCGGGATCGGTGCGGGCTGCTCTAGAGAATAAACACCCTGTTGGATCAAGACGCCCATAATGGTGGCTGAAAGGCTCTTCCCCATGGACCAACTCTCAAGCCTGGTATTTTTCGTGATCCCTGCGGCGTAACGCTCACCTATGATCCTACCCTTATAAGTCACCACAAAAGCAGCCGTATGGGCTTCCTCAGCAGAAAAGGCAGAATCAACGGCACGCCTGACTTTATCCATATCAATTTCCATGGGCAACTTGGATACGGGCAACACATCTCCCATGGGCCAAGGAGTGGCATCAGCATCGGGAAGAGACCTGATGATATTCTCTGGTTTGAAAAATAAGGTGTCCTTACCCTCCGGGTAACAAACACATCCCTGACCTCCTGTATAAACAGCCGTACGCATGACCCCATTGGGCAGCTTTATGGAAACGGTCTTCTTTACATAGTCTATCATCGGCTTACTTAACTTGGAACGCTCTGAGTAAGGAGCTGTGAAATACCCGACATGCTCGGCTGCGAACTCAGGAGACAACCCCGTGATGAAAACAGCAGAACACATGATCTTGGCATAACCTGCCGCATGATAAGAAAGCGGGTCACCGGGAAGCGGCTTGTATGGCGTCTTCAGATCAAATTGCTTTGCTCTCGACAGCATTTTCTCCAATACCTCTCCGGTCTGCGATCGAACGGATAGCATACACAAATTCAGTGAGAAGTAGGCCAAGAGGTAAAATCGGATGGTTCTTTTTCCGACCATTTTTTCTACTCCATGTTTCTCCATAAAATTCAGCTTTTAACATACCCGGATCATTTGCATTCACCCAGGAGATCGCATAATCTAAATATAAGAAGAAAATATTTTTCTGACTGTCCTGCCCAAACAGCAAATTCAGGTCTCATTCCCCCAGCAGTTTGCAAGTGGGGGGATGAGTTATATTGGCCAACTTCACATCAAACAAAGCGGGCTGATCACTTAATCGATTTGGCTTCCTCCGCTTGAGTGACGAACGGGAAAGAAAGAAATATATGAAAGGTCGAACCTTTGGAGTTGCCATAGTCGGATGACTTCATCAAGTTGCTCAGGCCCAGATCATACCTGAACTTGATATCCATGCCCTTCCCTTTGTGTAAGTTGGAGAAAGAATAACCGACCTCCAAGGGCCAACTGAAGTAAACAGGTTCAAAACGCGGCTTCAGATTCTCCTGAATATCCACCGAATTTCCGGAAGCCAACTTCCCCGAAGAAATCTGCTTTGCCGAGGTCAGGAAACTACACTGAGGTCCTGACGAAACGAACAATCTTGGTGTCACCTTGTATTGGACCAAAACAGGTACATCAATATATTTCAACCCGATATCATATTGGACATCAGTCAGTGTACTGGAGTAATCCGACAAGGGCAGTACTTTTTTGGCACCTCGGGGAGATAGTGGTTTGAACTCCGGCGTAAGCGCCCATTTGTCATTGATCTTGATGAAAGTTCCCAGACCGAAATACAAGCCATGCATCAATTTCTGCTGTTGAAGGCCCGGCATGGAAGAAAGATTCAATCCAGCGTCCACACTCAAGTGGAATTTTTCAGAGGCGATCTTGTCGCCAAAGATCAATGCCAGCAGCGCGGCTTGTGCATGAGAGTAAGAATAACAAAATAAACCCAATAACAAAATGCAAAGATTTTTCATGTGCATGTATTTAAATTGTAAGGTTCGTGAATGGGATGAAAATGAATCTTGCTATTTAAAACAATGAGTTTCCCGAAAATCAGCAGGTACAAATTAATCGTCTTCTGCCATTCTCCCAATCGAATATTGCTCCAAAATATTTTCAAAACTAAAAATGTTGTTACAGCTCCAATATGAAATCAAAGCAGTTCTCCAAATCATCCGAACCAGAATTCCGTAACAGGGACGATCTCTCGGATTTTGCAGGCAGGTAATGTGAAAACAAACTGGCATTCAATCGTAAGCCACTGATTTTTTCACTAGCATTGGTAAGGAAAAAGTGATAGGTCGTAGACGAAGAGATTAAGGAAACTCAACCGGGAATATACTCATGCGAATATCATTCAGATAGGCAAATCATTCTTTTCAAAATAAGGCCTCTCATCATGACTTTGGGAATCTCGCTGAAAAAAATAGTCGACTGTTACTTTATGTCCATTATCTGTTCGGAGCAGGCGGCCGTAGAGCGCATTGGTCGTATTGAATGTAATGTCTGTTACCCCAACGGTGAAAGTTGTGGGTTGTGGATCAATAGTGGCTGGGGTTCCTTCAGAAGCAGCCTCTCCCTCAACAGGCTTGGGAGGAGGGGCAGACTTGGGTGCGGGAGAGGGCGCAGCGATCACGGTGAATCCGTTGCCTTCAAGTAGCCATTTCAGAAAATCCACACGCTCAGGTTTCACATTCTTCTCGACAATGGCACATTTTACGCCGTCGAGCTCCTCACAGGTATGATTCTGATTGATGGCCATGTATGTTTTATTTTACTTGATCAGATCAATAGTCGTATATACTCATAGATCCAACTCAGGAGACCGGTCAGCAATATACCGGCTACACAGAGTAAAAGGGCGAATCTGACCGGCAATTCCTGCGTGATCGTTCCGATAGGCGACAGTTGTTTTTCCATGAACATGGCCCTCACCACACGAAGATAATAATATAGTGAGATGACCATATTCAAGGCTGCGATAACAATGAGCCACAACTGACCTCTTGATGCGCCTGCACCCAACAGAAAGACCTTTCCAAAGAAGCCCGCAGTAGGTGGTATTCCTGCGAGAGAGAAGAGGGCGAGCGCCATGACCCAACAAAGCATGGGGTGTGAAGCATACAGCCCGCGATAATCGGAGATATTTTCTCTTCCCGTGCTGTCGGCTATGACAGATGCTACTCCAAAAGCTGCTAGGTTAGAGAATAGATACACCAGAATGAAATAGGTCACCGATGCTGTTCCCGAAGCATCGTTCGCGGTGATGCCCACCAGGATGAAACCGACCTGTGCGATGGAAGAGAAGGCAAGGAATCGCTTGATGTTGTCCTGACGTAAAGCAAAAAGATTTCCAATGACCAGTGTAGAGACTGCAGTGATCATCAGGAGGATATGCCATAACTCACCCAGCGGTTGGAAGACCCGATACAAGACACTTACAAAAGTAAATGCCACTGCCCCTTTCGATACGACAGATAGAAAAGCAGTGACCGGGAATGGAGAGCCTTCATATACATCCGCAGTCCAAAGATGAAAGGGCACCACTGAAAGTTTGAAGGCGAAAGCACTGAACAGGAAAACGAAAGCCATCACTTGAAGAGGGCCGGCCTCGATCCTGGACACGAGTGCATCGAAGTACAATGTGCCGGTGATCCCATAGATCAGGGAAATCCCGAACAGCAAGATCCCTGAAGCGAATGCGGAGGACAAGATCATCTTCATGGCTGCTTCGGAAGAAGCTTTCTTATCCAGATCGAAATTCGACATGGCCGCAACGGGTATGGTGGCCAGTTCCAGCGATAGGAAAAACATCACCAGATGCCCGCTGGAAAGCAGAAAAAACATACCAAGAAGAGCAGAGAGCATGAGTACGATGAATTCAGTTAGGTGCTCGCTTTTCTTCAACCAACCCGAACAGAGGAGGCTGATCAGATATACCCCCAGCAACAGTACCGCTTTCTGAAAGCCTATGAGGCGACCGGTCCTGTACATTCCATGAAAAAGCGATCCTTCTGCGGGGAGGAATAGCGTGATCAGAAATCCGATCAGTATCAGCACCTGAATGAACGGCAACAAAGCTGCATTTGTCATGCCCTTGCCTAGTTTCAGGATGAGGAGCAGGAAGATGATCAAAGAGATCATCAACTCCGGTTTCATATAGTTCAAAAATATTCCCATGTCCTATTCTCCATTCTTCGGATTTGATTTCCCTCCGATCTTTATTTCGATGATAGTATCTTTTTCATGATCAACTCCGTACTTGGTGTCACCAGATCATTCAGCCAGAAGGGTGCCAAGCCGATTGCCAGTATGCCCAATACCAATATAATTGCGGCGAGTTTCTCATTCCAGGAGGCATCTCTGTATCCTTTATACTCTTCGTGCGCCAATGGCCCCATCGCTGTTTGGCCAACGGCCCTGAGTATATAAACTGCCGTAACAACGATCGACATGCCCGCGGCGATGGTTATCACTCGATAGATGGTTTCAACCTTTTCCCATGACCCCATGAACACCGTCATTTCAGCAACAAAACCACTCAGCCCGGGCAGTCCAAGAGAGCATAAACCCGCAATGAACATAATGGTAGTTATGAAGGGTAGGACTTTCATGAGTCCGCCCATTTGAGCCACCAATCTCGTGTGCGTACGTTCGTAGACCATACCTATGACGGCGAAGAAAAGGGCGGTCATGAGTCCGTGTGATACCATCTGAAAAACCGCACCGGTGATAGCGGTCTTCGTCAACATCCCGATACCCAGCAGCACGAAGCCACAGTGGCTTACGCTGGAGTATGCATTGATGTATTTGAGGTCGTTCTGCATCATGGTCGCGAAGGCGCCGTAGAGTATGGCAATGGCGGCCAATACGATTATGGTGTTGGAATAATAAGTTGCACCCAATGGGAGCAGGTAGGTCGCAACACGCAAGCAACCATACCCTCCTAATTTCATGGATATACCGGCCAAGAACATGGATCCTGCTGTAGGTGCTGAGCTATGACCATCGGGCACCCAAGTATGAAAAGGGAATAGAGCGGTAAATATGCCGAAGCCGACGAAAAGCAAAGGGAAAATCACCTTCTGCGTACTTTCAGGGATATTGTTTTTCCCGATAAGGGTCAGGTCGAAACTTCCAGCTCCCGCAGGCTGAGCATAATACAAAGCCAGGATCCCGATCAGCACCAGTGCGCTGCCGGCCATCAGCATGAGGGCTAGTTTGTTCGCACTATATTCCTTCTTCCCGCTTCCCCAAACACCGATAAGCAGATATTTGGGGATCACGGCGAGCTCAAGAAAGAAAAAGAGCGTGAATAGATCGAGTGATATGAAGAATCCATAAGCACCAAGGCTCAACAGGATGAGCAGAAAATGGAACTCTTTCGGCATCTTCTCCACGTTCCAAGACACCAATACCCCAGCAACGACCACGAATGCGGTAAGCAGGATCATGGCGACGGAGATGCCATCCACTCCAAGATGTAATCCGATATGCCAGGAGGGATACCAATCATACATGGACTCGAATGCCCAGGGGCCGTTGGAAACAGAAGCTCTATACTGCAGAAAAAGCAGAACTGCTATCAATAACTGCAGTGTAGCTCCCGCTAGTGAAAAAACCCTTGCGTGCTGTGGCTTTGGGGACAGCAATACCGCAAATGCGGTGAGCAAAGGCAAGGTGATCAATATGAGCAGGTTCATCATTCAGTTTTTACAATCCTTTAGTCATGTTCATCGTATCCAGATATACAAAAGGAAAAAAGATAACAGTAATACGCCAATAAGGAAATATACAGCATAGGGTTGTACCCTTCCTGATTGCATCCCTTTGATTCTATCAGAAACTCCTTGCGTGAGGGAAGCGCTTGCATTCACAGCTCCATCCACGATGTTCCTGTCGAACCAGGCAGCGGGCTTTCCCACCAATGGGAACAGTATACCCTTAGTCACGGCCATATAGAGTTCATCGAAATAGAATTTATGATAAGCAGATCGATATAGCCCTTTCCAGGCAGATGCGATCCTGTCGGGCCGATCATTCTTCGTCTGATAAAGCCAGAAAGCGATCAGTATACCTGCGACTCCGACCGACACTGGAAGAACGGAGAATCCAACATGTAAAGGCATCTCCAAAATCCTGCCATCTGCACTCACGAAATGACCGAATGGAATGAATCCAGCACCTACTGCTCCTATCGACAGGATGACCAATGGTGCAAGCAATGGAAATGTTCCCTCATGACCATGTGCATGTTCATTTCGGAAAGGCTTACTCCAAAAAATACCGAAGTAAAGGCGGAACATATAAAATGCCGTGAGTCCGGATGTCAGGATGGCCAGCCAATAGACCAGAGGCTCATGTTCATGTGCTGCCATCAATATCTCTTCCTTACTGAAGAACCCTGCGAAGGGAGGTATGCCAGATATCGCCAGGCAGGCGATGAGGAAAGTGATATGTGTCACGGGAAGTTGCTTGCGCAATCCACCCATATCTTTCATTTCATTACTATGAACATAATGAATGACCACTCCTGCACCCAAGAAGAGCAAGGCCTTGAATAATGCATGTGTGAAGAGATGGAACTGGGAAGCGGCGTAGCCAAGACCATCTTCACCAGAATAACCAGATACGCCCAGAGCGAACATCATGAACCCGATCTGAGACATGGTAGAATAGGCGAGCACTCTCTTAATATCGGTCTGTGTACAGGCGATGATAGCGGCAAAAAGAGAGGTGAACACCCCGATGAAAGCGATCATTCGCAATACGATGGGCGCGGAAATGGAGTAAACAGGGAAGAGCCGCGCGACGAGAAAAACACCTGCCACGACCATTGTTGCCGCGTGGATCAGTGCGGATACAGGCGTGGGGCCTTCCATGGCATCAGGCAGCCAGATGTGCAAAGGCATCATCGCGCTCTTACCGGCACCACCCATGAAAACCAAGGACAATCCCCAGGTCAACGCGGAGATGCCGAGGAAGCCCGAACCTACCGCGGAAGAAAATTGAACTGTGCCGGGTGTAGCCAGACGTTGTATCAAGGTCTGAAAATCCAGCGTTTGTGCATGATATGAAAGAACAAGTATGCCGATCAGGAAGCCGAGGTCGGCAAAGCGCGTGACGATGAATGCCTTTTTAGCTGCCGCAACTGCTGAAGGCCTATCATAATAGTAACCGATGAGTAGGAAAGAGGACACGCCTACCAATTCCCAGAACATATAGATCTGAAAGATGTTGGAACTGAGTACCAATCCAAGCATTGAGAATGTGAATAGCCCAAGGAATGCATAATATATCGGGAAGCGCTCCTCCCCTTTCATGTAACTGAGACTGAAGATGTGTACCATAAGGGATACCCCGGTGACCACGAGAAGCATCATTACGGAAATGGGATCCAGAAGAATGCCCATATCAATGGAAAGAGCCTGCGTGAATGACAGCCAAGTCAATTGGATGGGTTTTATCGCTTGATAAACCCCATCCGTTCTTCCCAAAATAAAAAAATAAGTATATGCGGTATACAGTGCCAACAGAAATGAAAGGGAGATGAGGATGATGGACACTAAGCCCGAGGATGTCTTGAAATATTTTTTTCCGAAAAGGCCAAAAATCAGGAACCCGAGCAAGGGCAGAAGCGGGATGAGTATGATATAGATCGTGGCTGGCATGGCATTCATTTGTTGATCGTACTTTTAACCTTTCAATTCTCCGGCAACTTCCACATCAATAGAACGATGACTACGGTAGAGATTGATGATGATGGCAATGGCGACTGCTGCTTCCGCTGCGGCTATGGCGATGATGAAAACCGTGAAAAAAACACCATCCAGTTCCCCGGGCCATACGTATTTGTTAAAGGCAACGAAGTTCAGACATACGCTGTTCAGGATGAGTTCGATGCTCATGAGCATGGTGATCAGATTCCTTCGAGTGAGGAAACCGAACACGCCGATGAAAAAAAGAGCTGTGCTGATGAATAATAAATGATATAAACCGGGTTCCATCATGTTGTTTTATTGTTTGAGCGCATGGCGATCACGATGCAACCGATCATGGCCGCCAGCAGAAGCATACTGACCACTTCAAAAGGAAGCGCATACCCTCCATCACCAGTTCCCAACATACGTTTGCCGATGTTCAGTACCGAAGGTTCAATGACTATTTTTCCATCACCGGTGAAATGATGTTGCCAGATCTGCAGTCCTGCCAACGCAAATCCCAGGATGGTTGCCACTAGGGCGGATACCATTCGACGTGTCGGTGGAGAAGGCAGTTTCTCGCCGGACTGTTGCGTCAGGAAGATGGAAAATATGATCATCACTACGATACCTCCGACATATACTACGATCTGAACGGCGGCAATGAACTCATAGTTGAGCCAGAAATATATACCAGCCACACCGATCAGGGTGAACAGCAGGAATATGGCCGCTCGGAATATCTTTTTGGCGGTCACTGCGAGTAAGGCGCTGACCAAGGTCAGTGCCCCTAATCCGTAAAATATGATCGCTGATCCGTTCATTCGACGCCCTCCTCGATCTTAGAGCCTGGTTTGTTGAGCACTTTGGTGAGTTCAGCACGGTCATACACGCTATGCTCGAAACTCTGTGCCATTCGTATCGCATCAGTCGGACAGGCTTCTATACAGAGGTTGCACATGGTGCATAACTCGAGATGATAGATGAATTTGTCCACGGCTTTCTTCTTCTTGCCTTCCGGCGAAATATCGAATTTGGTCACCACCTTAATGGTACCATTTGGACAAGCTAGTTCACAGGCAGTACAACCCGTGCAGCGATGTTCATTACTTTCATTGTGGCTCATCACCACCTCACCTCTGAATCGCTCAGGCAATTTTAAAGTGTCCCGATTATCCGGATATTGCTGGGTTATGATCTCCTTGTGGTGAGTAAAATAATAACCCGTCCGCCTCATGCCGGTCAGCAGCGACTTGATCGCACCCGTAATGTCTTTTAAGTAGTCTACTAAAAACATAATCTTACATTCGTTGATTCGGAATTAAAAGTGCCACCCTTTAATGGCTACGATCGTCACCAAAATTATGTTCACCATCCCTATCGGCAACAGGTATTTCCATTCGAGGTTGAGGAGTTGGTCGATCCTCAGTCTCGGGAAGGTCCATCTGAACCACATGATCAGAAAGATCAGGAAGAATGTCTTACCGAAGAACCATATTGATGAAGGGATGTAATCCATGATGTGATTGAAGCCTTCCCAGCTGCCGATGTGGAAGGGCATCCATCCGCCCAAGAAAAGCGTGGCACCGATGGCGCACACGATGAACACGTTTACATATTCGGCCAGGAAGAAGAGGGCGAACTTCATCCCCGAGTATTCTGTGTGAAAACCGGCGGTCAACTCGGATTCCGCTTCTGCAAGATCGAAGGGAGCCCGGTTGGTCTCTGCTGTAGCGGCGATGATGAATATCACGAAGGCGATGAGAGCAGGTACATGCCCCTTGAAGATCCACCATCCGTTCTGCTGGGCTGCTATGATGTCGGATACCTTTAAGCTGCCAGTCAGTACCACAATCGACAGAATGGACAATCCCGCCGATAGTTCGTAACTGACTATCTGTGCCCCACTGCGCATGGCCCCCAATAATGAGTATTTGTTATTACTGCTCCACCCGGCCATAAGAATACCGATGACGGATATGGATGAGATGGCCGTGATATATAGGACCCCGATATTGACATCCCAGATCTGAAAATCCTTTGCAAATGCAATGGGCGCCATCAGCAACATCGCAGCGATCATCGCCACAAAAGGTGCCAGATTGAACAGGAACTTGTCTGCCCCGTCAGGAGTGAGTCCTTCCTTGACCAATAACTTCAAAGTGTCGGCGAGGGATTGGAGTAAACCCTTGGGACCCACTCTGTTCGGTCCAAGCCGGATCTGCATCCATGCAGACACCTTCCTTTCCATGAGTACAAGTACCAGACCAAGTATAGCAAACAACCCGATCACGCATAGGCCCACGATGACCATCTCCGCTACCGAAGCCCAACCTGACCCCAGTTTGCCGTTCAGCCAATGGTCAATAAGACCTGATATTTTAGATAGACTCCACATAAGTTAATTTCGGATTCCGAATTACGGATTCGATTATTGGCGCAATGCGTCATCGATCAATATCCGGTATCACTAAATCCAACGACCCCATTATAGCCACCAGGTCACCGATCTTTGCACCGCGGGCCATATGGTCCAGAGCGCTCAGGTTGGAAAAACCAGGTGAACGGAATTTTATCCTGTACGGTTGCATAGCGCCTTCACTGATCATGTATACGCCGAACTCTCCACGTGCGGTCTCCACCCTTTGGTAGAATTCACCTTTCGGAAGTTTCAATACAGCTTTTGTTTTGGCCTGAAAATCACCTTCTGGAATGTTATCGATCAGTTGTTCCACAATGCGTATGGACTGCTCCAATTCATTCATGCGTACCAGGTATCGGGCGAAGGTATCGCCCTCTTTCGCTAGGCATTCACTGAATTCAAGTTTGCTGTATACATCGTACGGGTAAAGTTTGCGGATATCGCAGGGTACTCCGCTACCGCGAGCCGTGGGACCGCTTGTCCCATAGGAGACCGCATCATCTGCCGAAAGGTAACCGACTCCTTTGGTGCGGGACTGGAAGATGACATTATCAGTAACTAATTCATGATACTCGGGCAATTTATGTTTGAACTGCAATAGCAACTCCTTGACCCGGCGCTGGAAATTGGGATGGATATCCATCATCACCCCGCCAGGGACCATATAATTCATGGTCAGCCTGGCACCACAGGTCTCTTCCATGATATCATTGATCATCTCCCGTTCGCGGAAAGCATAAAAGAAAGGGGTAATGGCTCCCACATCCATGGCCATGGCACCCCACCACAACAAATGTGAGGCAATGCGGGTCAATTCGTCCATCAAAACCCGGATGACCTGCGCCCTTTCGGGGATCTCCACCTGGATGCCATTTTCCACACACAGGGCACAGGCATGATTATTTATATGAGAAGAGAGATAGTCCATCCGGCTGGTGGTATAGATGAACTGCCGATAAGATAGACTTTCACACATCTTTTCAATGGAACGATGGATATAGCCTAGATGGGGCTCCACTTTCCGGATGGTTTCCCCATTCAAGGTGACCACGAGATGTAACACCCCATGTGTAGCAGGGTGCTGGGGGCCGATGTTGATCACCAGTTCTCCCTGTTCCGTTGTTCCCAATTCTTCGATCATATATTCAGTTCACTTTCCTACTTGAGTTGACAACCTGATCAGAGTTTGATCATATTGACGGGGTCCTCATAATCCTTTCGTAAAGGGAATCCATCCCATACATCAGGAAGGATGAGGTTACGGGGATCGGGATGGTGGAGAAACTCCACTCCGAACAATTCCCTGATCTCGCGCTCATGCAATTCAGCCGTACGCCAGATATCACAAACGGTTCCCACTTGCGGCTTTGCCCTATCCAGTTTCACTTTGACGACTAGCGTATGCCTAAAACGTAAAGAGGTCAGATGATATACAACTGTAAGATGGGACTTCCAGTCCACACCTGTCACACAGAAAAGGTAATCAAATGCGAAGAGTGGATCACTCTTCAGGGTTCGGGCCAGTTCAGGCCAGGCCTCGGGTAATATATTCACCACAGGCCACTGCCCGCCTTCATCCCAGGTGGCGCCAGAGGCGAGTTCGGCAATGGAGGTCTGTAATTCTTCTCTGGTCATGCCATGTTGCAGTTGAGCTTCCGACTGTGATGATTATTTGATCAGGTTACCGTCAATATCTATCCGTTCACGCTTCCCTCCTGCCTTTATCTTTTCCTGAAGGGTGATCAGGGCATGTAGTAGGGCTTCTGGACGGGGTGGGCAGCCTGCAACGTAGACATCCACGGGGATGACGTGGTCGGCGCCCTTGACAACGGAATAGGTGTTATAAAAAAAGGGGCCGCCGCTGGTCGCACATGCTCCCATCGCAATCACATATTTTGGATCGGCCATCTGGTCATAAAGTCGTTTGAGCACTGGGGCCATTTTATTCACGATCGTCCCGGCGATGATGATCAGGTCTGCCTGACGGGGGGTGGCCCGGGTGACTTCAAAACCGAAACGGGAAAAGTCGTACTTGGCAGAGGCTGTCGACATCATCTCGATAGCGCAACAGCTTGTCCCGAAAACGAGTGGCCACAGTGAGTTGCTACGGGCCCAGTTTACGACATCCTCCAAAGGTCCGGTCAATATACCACCACCCGGCACCTCATGCACTATGCCGGGGAAGGTTTTTGGGGCTTCTGTATTTGTTTCACTCATGATTCCTTTCCTTATTATAGATTCCGGATTCCGGATTTATATATTCCTCAACTCCTGCTTCATAAATGATCCATGATGAGCTTATCTTCCTTAAACCCATTTCAGCGCACCTTTTTTGTGCGCATAAAGAAACCCGATGAACAGTATGAAGAAGAATATGATGATCTCAACCAATGCAAGCATACCGGTCTGTTTGACCGCAACGGCCCAAGGGTAGAGGAAAACAATCTCGACGTCGAAGATCAGGAAGATGAGTGCAAAAAGGTAATATCCCACGTTGAACTGGGTCCATGTCTGCCCTTGCGTGGGGACACCGCATTCGTAGGGTTGGCCCTTCTGTGGGTTGGTCGTTGATTTGGTGACGACCTTAGCTAAAAGTATGGCAAATATGGAAAATGCCAATGCGGCAAGGATCAGGACTATCATCGAGGCAGGACCCATACTTCAGTTTTGGTGGACTCCCGCGAATATAAGCATACCGGACGAAAATCAAACCTGTAAGGTCATTTTCCATCAACAGGTTCTGATATCCGTGCCAAGTATTATGGCATAGACCCGCTTTGGCACCACCATTCGATTTCAGTCGCCTTATCCGGAACTGGCATAACTGGCCTACTGCTTAACTTTGTGGAATGAAATCCCATCTAAAATCAAGTACCGTGATGGCAGGACCCCTCCAAAGATTTCTCGCCGCCTTCATATTGATAGCACTTACTCCCGGATGCCATGACCGTGGCGAGCAGCCCGATCAACAATCAGAACCGGCAGCTCCCATAACGCCAGTCATAAACTATGCAGTGATCAAATACCACAACCACGACACTTCACTCTACACGGAAGGATTGGTATTCCATGAAAGCCGACTCTTCGAAAGCACGGGTTCTCCAGAGACCGATCCAAGCCTGAGATCCATGATCGGTATCACCGACATCACTACGGGGAAATTCGAAATGAAAGTGGAGTTGGACAGAAGCAAATATTTTGGTGAGGGGATCGTATTCTTCGGAAACAAGCTCTACCAGCTGACTTACAGGAACAAATTGGGCTTCATTTATGACGCAAAGACCTTTCGGCAAACAGGTAGTTTCCCATATGAAAATAAAGAAGGTTGGAGCTTGACCACCAACGGTACTCACTTGATCATGAGCGACGGGACATCAACACTCACTTTTATTGACCCCGCTTCTCAGAAACCGGTACGAAAATTATCCGTGACCTTGAATGGCAATCCGCAGGACAGCTTGAATGAACTCGAATGGATCAGGGGATACATCTACGCGAATGTCTGGATCAGTCCTTGGGTCGTCAAGATCGATCCTGCCAACGGGAAGGTGGTCGGACGGATCGACATGAGTTCATTGGTTGCCGATGCGAAGAACAAGAATCCCCGTGCTGATGTACTGAATGGGATCGCTTACGACAGTACCACTGACAAGATCTATGTTACAGGCAAGCAATGGCAGAATATTTATCAGATAGGTTTTGCACACTGATACAATCCAAATTCATTCATGTCCGTTGTCAATTCCCTCTCAGCAGGAAAATGGCAGGGATGTAAAAACGCTTGTTCCATGAGTTCTCACTGCTTCCTTCACCTGCGAATTCCCTGCTATTATAGTTGGAAGCATCGTATCCATTAGCCTCAAAAAGTTCATCCACTTTTTTCTGGAGAGGGCCATACGACGAATCCAGACTTGTTGTCCCATGGTCGAAGTATAACTTGTGTTCGGAGGACTTGGGGATCCTGGACTTGAGATATTGAACGATCGCATCCGGCACCGGATTGTCTTTAACATCGTAGGTTCCCAACCAATGCGTGGATAGGCATGCCGCACCCTGGAAAACTTCCGGATACTCGCATACAGCATAGAGGGAAATCAGTCCCCCCATTCCCGAACCTGCGACGAAAGTATTCTTGCGGTCGGGTGATGTGGAGTAGGCGCTATCCACCCATGGTTTCAATTCCTTAACCATGAATTTCAGATAATCATCAGCCATGGGTTTGTTACGGATCAATGGCATGAGTTCCGGCCTGTAAGCAGGCGGAATGAAGTCAATGGCCTTTTGCGGAAAGTATTCGGCATGTTGCAGCACCACACCATTCCAGATACCCACCACGATACAATCCCTGATCAATTTCCGGGCTTGTAGGCCCCCCAGTGTTTCGTCAATGCCCCATTCCTGCTTGTTCCAGGAGGTGGTGGAATCGAAGAGCATCTGACCGTCTTGCATGTAGAGTACAGCGTACTTCTTCTTGGGATCATAACCGTCTGGTAGCCAGATATCCACATTCCTGGGCTCAACGAAGCGAGAGGGGAAATTGACCACACGACGAATAGTTCCTGACGCTGGCCGGGGTAATTGGGCATGCAGAACGGGGATAAGTAATAACGTGATCAGGCTGGTGAAACAGGTCTTCATGCTCTAATGCTGCAAGTCCGTATGAATTGGACTTCAGCAGATGAAAATAAGTTTTACCCTCCGATCAGTCAATTGGCTTTTGCCCATACATGTAAAAGTCTGAACAGGGTTCATTCCTCATTGACGAGGAAAACAGCATAACCTTTGGATTGGAAATAACTTGAGGTTGTTTTGGCCGATAAAGAGAGCTGAACATCTGGAAGCAGGTCTTTCTTGCTGAATTTTTGGCGAAACAATGCCTGACCGCAGGCGATCAGTGTTATTCCTGCATTTTTGAGTTCCTTGATGAGTGCGATATTCGGATTATCGGTCTTGAAAACCCTTCTGTAAGCTTCATTATTGAGCAGCGAACGCAGAGCGGGTCCATGAACAGCGGCCACCATGTTGATGTTTTTCAAGGGAACCCCGGCATAGATATGAAGATTGAGCTGCCTACCTATCTCTGTGAGTCCCGGGTTCATTTTTTTTGATGCAGAACTATCACTGGACCATACGGTAACGTCAAGCAGCACTTTGTATTTCGCGCGTGTGTCGATGGTAAAATCCACCCCCTCAACCGGGAATACTCCACAATCCCGACTTGACTTGATCAATGGATATATCCTTGCGGAATCCTGAGCAGGGGTCAATGGAGGACGCTGTGCAAAAAGTTCATTCACAGAAATAAAAAGCAAAAGGATGAGTGGTACGCGCATGATCTGATTTTATGGATTACTTATCTATCATAATTAGTTCACCAGGGAAAGGAACCTGAATGGTTCCACCTGTCCCGAGAAGGCTGGCTAATTCTCGTAAATTATCGGGTTCAGTGCAGTAGATACCACCTCCCCTACTTTCGCACCGGGACACCAGGTATTCCAGTCGTTCTCTTGGTTAGGATTCTCTGGTTGCTTCAAGCGGATGTCCTTATCCATATAGATCATGGTCATGACTTTCCGCATGGTATCCGTAGTGTTTGCACCGGCACGGTGGTAAAGCCAGCCTTTATGGAAACTGATCTCACCCAGATCGAATGGTTCGATCTTGTGCCGCAAGCGACTTTTCTTGAGCATATCGTCGATCACATGTTGGCTTTCATCACTGATCTTCAGGCTTCTGCCTTCCAATAGCGCATCACTTCCTTCGCTGAACTCCAATGGACCCATTGCCAAAGGAGTAGCTTGAAGTGGTATCCAGACTGTAACTGTTTTATCCCCTTCCAGAGGCCAGTAATATTGGTCCGCGTGCCAAGGGGTCTGACCGCCACGAGGCTCTTTGTAAAGTGCCTGGTCGTGATAGAGTCGAACTCCATCCACCTTCATCAAGGCACTTGCAATGGAAGCCAGCCTCTTGCTGAAAACGATCTCCCTTACAGGCTCCGACTGGGTCCAGATATTCATGATCTGCAGAAAGGCCTTCCCGTAAGTATCCCTTTCTTCCATCGGCAAACGCTGAGTATTCAACCTTTTCACTTCTTCTGTAATGGTAGTATCCATCCACTCTATGGCTGCAGTAGAAAGCACAGCCTTGAGCTTTACATGACCAGTGGCAGCATAGTGATCAACTGCCCACTCAGGCAGGTGAAAAGGGGATTCGAGTTCCAGACGAACACTATCAGGCATATTCTTCATGATCCGATGATATAATGATGGATGTCAATATAGTCAAATCATCAGAATCGGCAAAAACCATCAGTCACCAGAATAGAGGTGGCAGCAAACCGAAAAAATATTAAAAAATAAAAAATCAGCCTTTAACATCATTCATCCGCCTTCCCGAAAATCTCTTTACTCTCCACTCCATCAACCCAAATTCGATAAATGAACGTCAGAAGTGACCATAAATGTCATGATAGCGGTATCGGCTAAGCTATTTCCGATCAAATTCATCCGACACAATGATGTTTGTCATGATAATACAAAAGTTCATGTTCGAATCTTTACATCGTCAATTAAAAGATTCTACACCATAAAGCGTTTCATATGTTCAGTTCAAAAAAAGGATATGTTGTCGTACTGGGGATCGCTTCCATGATCGGTCTCACTTTCTGTACAAAAAAGGACCAGGTCATCAACGTGACCCCTGCGGGAGAAACCAACATTCTCCTGTCCCAGAAAATCTCAAGCGCCCCTACCATCGATGGAAATGTGGATGCCGTTTGGAATACAGCAACAAAACTGGAAGTGATTCCTGAGGTCCCCAACCCGGGAAATGGACTTTTCGCCGGTTATATCGCCGAGCAATATCCCGCAACCGTTCGTTCACTTTATGATGACCAGAACATTTACTTTCTTGTCGAGTGGAACGACGCAAGCAACAATCCTGTTCAGCCCTGGTACTTCAACCCCATTACACAACGATGGGCTCAAAGGGCCAATTCGCGGCAATTCGATGTGAATGGCATCTTGACCAAGGAAGGTATGGGACAGGACCAACTGGCCATGCTTTGGAACATTGACCATTCAACGTCAAAATTTCCGGCACAGACCTGCTATGCAAGTTGTCACTTGTTCTCCCCTTATAAGAATTATGCCGGACAATGGGTCTCCAACAGAAGTGGCAACCATTACACCAACGGAGCCAACGAAAAAATAGACATGTGGTGGTGCCACCTGAACAAAGACCTACTCACCAACCAGATGGACGACCAGTATCAGGATTGGGCAGGTGGTCCTGCAACCACGGATACGGTCGGTGGTTCTGGCAATGGACGTCATGCGGACGATCTTGTCCCGCCTTCACCGTTCACTACTTCATACGTCAACACGAATACGAACGTGAGCAATGGACCATTCAACAACTCACAGAGTTTGAAGCTAGATGGAACAGGGGCTTCTGTCAACGTTCCCAAATGGGTGATACCGGATGGCACGGGAAAATTGTTCTACTCCGCCACAGATACCCTACCGGGAGGGCCGGCAAAAAAGATAACTGGTGTCAGCAGCGCCGGAGTACTCACCTATGCGGACGGTACCATCGACCCAACGGGCAATTCAGATTATGCTGACCATGATGGCACGGCTCCACAGGTTGGAGCAAAATGCATACCCGCATTCATATCCGCCCCCTTCACAGCGGGCAGGAGCGACTTCACAGCGATGGGCATCTACAATGGTTCAGGATGGGTGCTTGAATTCACCCGAAAATTAAAGACCCCTGACCAATTGAAACAGGATATAGACTTCACCAACGGGATGGTGGACGGACAGTTGCAGGACCAACCTTTCGGAATGGCCATCTTCAACAGTTCAAACTACCAGCACGGCATCAAACCCAACCTCATGCTGAAATTCAGCAAGTAGACGCCGCGAGATCCGGGAATACCTAAATCAGGAATCATGTTAAAAAAACCCATAAGTGTTGCATTGGCCATCGTCGCGGTCATCTTGATGGTGATGGCGGGTTGTAGGAAAACCACCACGGTCATCATAGACAACTCACCTGACATCACTACGGAAGTGAGTTTTTCAAAGGAGTTAAGCCCGCTACTGACCCAAAATTGCGCCCTGAGCGGCTGTCACGACGGTAGTGTAAGACCGAACCTGAAAACAGAATCAGCCCTCAGTTCACTCATCACCGGGAATTATCTAAATAAACAAGATCCGGAGAACAGCGAGGTTTATCTATACATGACCGCCAAGAAAACACCCGCAATGCCGCTCGGAGCGCCCAATAATCCAGACAACATCAACAAGATCATGCTGGCCTGGATCAAACAGGGAGCAAAAAACAACTAAACAGAACGTCATGAAACAGCATATCCAACACTTTTCCATGATCAGAGCCATCAAAAGGTACGCCTTGCTTGTCCTTTGCTCACTGGCATTTCCCTTGGCCGCACTGAAGGCACAAACAGACAGTTCTTCCCTGGCTCCGGCAACCAAAAAGAAGTCCTTCACGAAAAACACTTTTGAAGGCAACTACGTGATCGACAACCAGACCGTCATGGTACCCATCAAGGGCACCTTTGAGTTCCTGATGCAGCACCGGTTCGGCACCTGGGATAAAGGTTTCACCGACCTCTTCGGCATCTTCGGCGGTGCTCATATCCGTCTTGCTGCCAACTACGCTCCCATGGATAGGCTGCAGTTCGGGGCAGGCATATACAGCGAGAACATGGTGGTTGACTTCAATTCGAAATACGCTATACTGAAACAGACAAAAGATGGCAGCATGCCCATCAGTCTGACCTGGTTCGGCAATGTGGCCATGGACACGAGGAAAAAAGACAACTCCACCCTTTTTATAACCTTCGCAGACAGGTTGAACTTTTTTAACCAATTGATCGTCGCCAGGAAGTTCACGGACAAATTCTCTGCTCAGGGATCTTTTAATGTCACCCACTTCAATAATCTGGAAGGATACCTTGACGAAAACGGTAAAGTACAGCCCATGTACGAGAACACGCACCTTTCTTTCTCATTGGGTGGAAGGTACAAGGTCACGGACAAAATGTCCATCATAGCGAACTATGACCAACCGATCACACAACATCCAATGAACAATCCGCACCCCAACCTGAGTGGCGGCATCGAGATCAAGACCAGCGGGCACTGCTTTCAGGTTTTCTTCGCGAACTACAATGCGATCCTGCCACAATACAACAACCTCTATAATATGAACGACTATACGAAAGGACAGTTCTTGATCGGATTCAACATCAACCGACTTTGGAATTTCTGATCAAAAGATCTCTCCATAAAACCTCATTCACTCACCCATAAAACACGATCAACATGAAAACCAGGATCATCGCTCTCTGTGCACTGGCCGGCTTATTCCTGATTGGTGCATCTTTCCGTTTCCAACCCAAACCCTGGGCAGTACCTGCCGCGTCGGCAAGTAAGGCCAATCCCGTGAAAACGAATGCCGAATCCATTTCGGAAGGAAAGTCACTCTGGAACCAGCACTGCTCATCATGCCACGGAAAAAACGGCTTGGGGGACGGACCGAAAGCAGCCCAATTGAAAACAGAACCGGGAGATTTCAGTAAATCAACCACACAAAACCAAACGGACGGCTCCCTCTTCTTCAAGGTTTCAGAAGGCAGAGATGATATGCCCAGTTTCAAGAAAAAAATCCCGGAGGATGAAGACAGGTGGAACTTGGTCAATTTTCTCAGGACTCTGAAAAAATAACCCTTGGAACTAAACGCAGCATTGCTCAATGCCATGTTACGTTTTCATAGGCTGGATCTTCCAGTTTCAGGAGCACCCACAACCATATATAACATCATGCAAAACAATAATCCAGCAATAAGCAAGAGGCGGACATTCGTTTATGGCATCAGCATCATGGCACTCCTTGGAGGTCTTAGATCCCTTTTCTTTGATCGGAAGCAGGTCCTCTCCTGCGGGCCGGAGCCAGTAAGAAAAACACATCGGATGCTTACTCAAGATGGCATACTGGTGGAAGTGGATGACGCACTTCTTTCCGAAACAAGGAAAAAGATAACCGATGATGAGTTAAAAACTTGGATCAGAAAATAGCCAACCTCAAACCCAATACATGCAAAATCTGGACAACAGCAGAAGGGATTTTCTTGCCGCCGGAATCACCGCAGGCTTGACCGCTCTTGGTTGTAATAATAGTAATGATGTTTTCACCCCCGATGACTCCACCGTGAAAGCGTCAGGGAAGAAGGTCAAGTTATTGTCCTCGGACGGTGAGATCATAGAGGTGGACGAGGCTTTCCTGAAACCCATACCCGAAATGCCTCCCGTGTCCAATGACGTTGCCCGCTTAGGTATAGCAGGTAAGAAATTCGTCATGGTGATAGACTTGTCCCGATGCAAGAACCTGAAAAAATGCCAGTCGGCGTGCAATCATGTACATCATGTACATTCAGATCAGAACTGGATCAAGGTATACCCGATGCAAGATGCGGAAAAGACCGCTCCTTACTGGCAACCCACTACTTGTATGCACTGTGATGAACCTCCCTGCGTCAAGGTATGTCCCGTGGATGCTACGTTCAAACGGAAAGATGGGATCGTACTGATAGACAGTGATCGTTGCATCGGTTGCCGTTTCTGCATGGCCGCCTGTCCATATTCCACGCGCGTATTCAACTGGGAAAAACCCGAAATGCCACAGGAACTGGCGGACAAACCCTATTCATGCGAAAGTAGCGTACCACAGAAGAAAGGAACAGTAGGCAAATGTGATTTCTGCCCGGATATGGTCCGAGAGGGAAGTTTGCCGCATTGTGTTTCCGCCTGTCCCAATGGTGTTTTCTCTTTCGGAGACATGAATGAAGACAGCGTGACCAACGGCTCAGAAACTTTCCAATTCAGTGAATTGATCCGGGACAAGGCAGGCTATCGTCTCATGGAAGACCTTGGCACTAAGCCCAGCGTCTATTATCTGCCCCCGGTTAACCGGAACTTCCCGTTCGAATCCGGCATGGAACAAGAGAGGGAGCGAGAATCAGCAGTCAGGAAATCTTGAATCTAAATGAACGATCGTGGAAAATAACCAGTTAACCCAACAAACAGTTCAGGACTTACTACCACAACGTTTCGGAAAAAAAGGAATGATCTGGACCGGGATTCTTATCCTCCTGTCAGCATTTGGCGCATTCGCCTATTTTCTCCAATTGAGGGATGGACTTGTTGTTACCAGCATGAGGGATTATGTATCCTGGGGCATTTATATATCCAACTTCGTGTTCTTCGTCGCCATCAGTCTCGTGGGATCACTGATCACCGCAGTCTTCAGACTGGTCGATGTCCACTGGAGTACACCCCTGACCAGAATTGCCGAGATCATCGCTGTTTCCGCGATCGTCTTCGCCTCGATCATAATCGTGGTGGACATGGGCAGGCCGGACAGGTTCTATAATCTCCTATTATATGGTCGCTTGCAATCACCGATCATATGGGATGTCATAGTGATCAGCACCTATTTCATCATCAGCCTGCTTCTGCTTTATTTTCCGTTGCTTCCGGACATCAAATTCCTTCTCAATGCAAAGAATAGCGCAACGAAGAAGTGGAACGGATTCTATCGAGCCATAGGATCATTCTGGAAAGACAAACCTGAACAGATCCGGATCAGCAACAGGGCCATCAGCATCCTTTGCATAACCATCATCCCTGTGGCCTTTTCGATCCATACAGTCACATCATGGCTGTTCGCAACAACCTACCGGCCAGGATGGGACAGCACCAATTTCGGAGCCTACTTCATTTCCGGTGCATTCTTGGTGGGCTCGGGAGCCGTGCTGGTCGCCATGTATGTCTTTCGCAGCGCATATCATCTGGAGAAGTATATTACCGAACAGCATTTTGATAAAATGTCACGGATCGTGGTGCTTCTCGCTCTGCTCTATGCTTATTTCAATATCAATGAATACCTCGTACCGGCTTTCAAAATGAAAAAGCCCGAGGAAGCACACTTGACAGAATTGTTCACAGGAGAGTTCGCACCACTTTTCTGGTTCGCCATACTGGCAGGAATGGCAGTACCCATAATGATACTTCTTTTCAAGCTGGGCAGAAAACCTCTGCCAGCCTTCATTGCAGGTGTCATGGTCGTAGTAGGTGCTTGGTTCAAACGTTACCTGATCGTGACGCCAACCTTGTTGCATCCCTTCCTACCCATGCATGATGTACCGAAGAATTACCTGCATTATTTCCCGAGTTGGCAGGAATGGGCCATCGCGATAGGATCCTTGGCGGGCGCATTACTGGTGATCACTTTTTTCGCCAGGATATTCCCCATCATACCCATTCAGGAAACATTAATAGAACAACATGAAAAAGCTGCATGAATTATCGTTGAAGGCGTTTGCAGTTGTAGTCTTCCTGACCATCGGAGCAAACGGCTTCGCCCAAAGCGATTCCACGAGCAAAAAGACTCTAATACTTACTCCAGGATATTTTCTGATCAATAACCAGACTCAGTACATTGCTGTTCAGGCAAAAACCAAGATCGATAGGAAATTCCAGCCAGTAGGAAATCTTCCGGTCTCCGTTTACCTCGATGGAACAGAACCAAAGAATCTTCTCTCCAAAGTTTTAACCAACTCCAGTGGGGTTGCGAAGCTTCCCATTCCTGTGGCATTTCAGAGCGTATGGAAAAGTAGTGTATCTCATACCATTACTGCCATCGTGGATGCGAACAAAGATTTCGATGAGACCAAAGCGGAAGCAAAAATGACCCGATCCAAGATCACTTTGGATACATTGGAAGGCAGAAACATAAGTGTTATGGTCACCCTACTTAACGAGAAACAGGAATGGATACCGGTTAAAGGTGTGGAGATGAAGCTTGGCATACACAGGCTGAACAGCCTGCTGCCTATCAATGCCGAAGTCGCCTCTTATACCACAGACTCACTCGGCCAAGTCAATGCAGAATTCAAAAGAGACAGCATGCCTGGGGACATCAAAGGGGAGATCGTAGTTGCAGCAGTAGTAGAAGATAACGAGACACTTGGAAACCTTACCTTGGAAAAAGCAATTCCTTGGGGCAAATACGTCAAGCCGGAAAACAATTTTGACAGGAGGACGCTTTATGCCACTCGACACAAGACACCGGTTTGGCTACTCTTCATAGCGTACTCCATCATTATCTCTGTCTGGGGCGTGATCCTTTTTCTCCTGAATAGTGTGTATGGCATCAGGAAGATCGGCATGGCCTGATCACAAGTTCAGCCAATAGTTCATCTTGAAGACCAGAGAGCGGTTCTTGTTACGCAGCAATGGATCGGTGAAGTAATTATCCGAATATACAAGGTAGATGTCGCTCATCGGCCTGAACCGGTACTGGAAGCGACTGTTGATGTTGAAATTATTCGCCTGCGTATTGTATTGCATGAAGGTGGTCCAACTGAGCGTTGTCGAGAAATTGATCTCGATCTTCGGTGATATCAGCAAGAGGACGGTCTTGCCATAATCGCCGGGGAAAGACAGAATATCGTACTCCCCAAGGATGCCGATATTGACGTGCGGACGGCTGCGAATCATCAAACCTCCTTTGATAGACCGGATGGTTCCATTGTAGAAAGTGCCAAAATTACCTCCGATCATCCCCCCAAATGTTTTGCGACTGTCCGTGAAGAACTCCACGGTTCCATAGGTGTACCCATAATGGGTCGCAGGCAAGGGTTTTCCTCCTGTGAACGAAATCGGATACAACAGGTTCACCTGATCATTCAATAAGTTCAGGTTGAGCATGACTGTATTCTTCATCTCCAACTTATACTTAAGCGTATTATTCGATTCGTTGAAGGTCCAGTCCGGATTTAATACAGTATAGCTTTCCAGGCTAAGGGTGTGACGACTTACCGGACCATTTTTTGGAAACCATTTCATGGTCGCATTGTCAAAAAGGTGATTGAAGCCAACACGGATGGAAGTGTCCCGGGATGCATCATAATTCTCGATACGCTGCACGAATCCCATATCCGTGTAATAGTTGGTTCCCATGTGAACGACATCCACCATGTTGCTGAAACGATTACCCGTATAGCCGAAACCGGCCTCGAGGAATTTATCGTTGGTATGGATTCCTGGCTTGAAGGATTGGTGATAGGCAGCCCATCCATTCCACTTCCCCGTTCGGCTGATGTAATCGAAAGTAGTACCGGCATTTCTGCCCCAGGCTCCAAGGGGGTCTGCCGCTTTCTGTGATTCGCTCTGGAATCCCTGACGATTGAATAAATAACCTTTCACGACGCTACGCCCAAAAACATTCTGGTTGAGCGAAAGCGCTGAATAGTTCTGCGCAGCAAAATCACTGGTCCCAGCCGTCTGAATATCCATGATGCCGATGCGTGTGGTGGGACTCACGCCACCGGTCAAACGAGCTCCCCCGATGATGGGCACACGATTGCCATTATTGTCCACTCCGATCCTTCTGGAATAGAATGGCGTCATGAAGCTGGGTATGCCATATTCGCTGAAGATGTCGGAGTTCTCCAGAAAAAAATTCCTTTTCTCCGGAAAGAACAGGTTGTATCTGGTGAGATTGGTGATCTGCTGATCCACTTCAACCTGAGAAAAGTCAGGATTGAGGGTGAGGTCGAGGTTGAGCCTCGAGTTGAGTGCCAATTTCGCATCAAGTCCCGCATTACCTTTGAAACTGATCTTCTCTCCATTCTCCCTGTCCTCCTGACCACTTCCCGTAACATATGGGATCACCACCATGTTGCTTTTTGCTACTGGTGGCAGGCTATCCCATATCAATCCGCCGGTATATCCCAAATTATAGATGCGAAAATTGACCGGCACATGGGTCCAGACCGAGTACTGGTTCTTTTTCATATCCACCCGGATGAAATTGATACCCCACAATTTTTTGCCAGATGGATAACGAAGGGTCTTGAACGGGATGGCCATTTCCGCCGTCCATCGATCACCATGACGTTTCGTGGCGGAGAACCATTTGCTGTTCCAACTCCATTGGATCTCGTTATCCTGGCTGAGGCTGAGTTGCTCGTCGGACTGCGCATTGAAAGCATTGACAACAAAGATGAAACCTGTTGTGTGCAGGTTCATAGGGTCCAGTACGATACCGACGCCATCGTTATCCAGATGTCCTATGTCCCGTTTCAGGCTCTGTATGATCTCTAAGCTAGTATCGAAGCAAGTGAAGGCTACGTAGAGAAACTTGTCGTCGTAAGCGACTTGTGCCTCGGTCTGCCGCCCCGGAGGCTCTTTGTCATTCGGATACTTCAAGAAAAAGTCATCGGCCTTTTCAGCTTTTTTCCAGATGGGTTCATTGAGTTCCCCATCGATGGTAACGGGCTCGTTTACCCTACTGATCCCGATCTTGAAATTATCTTGGTATTTGTCAATGGTCAGGGACTGTAACAACGTCCTCCTCTCCTTTTTAAATTGGGATCGAGAGTCCGCAGGAAGCAGGAACAAAAAAAGTAAAATGGCAGTGAGAACTCTAATCATGGCCCGCAAAGGTAATTGATTGAAATGTAGAGGTCAAGCCGCCCATAAGCCCATTCAGCCGCCCTTAGTCACATATCCATGTGATGGCCATTCGAATGATGCCCGAATGTTCATGCCCTTTCATTCGGCTCGATGAGTATCCATAGTGAAGCAGCCAAGATCGACAGCACTGCAGCCACATGGAGGGCATTTTCCCAACCCATTCGCGAAGCTATCCATGGGGTTAACATGGGAGAGATGAAACCGCCGATATTACTCCCCATGTTCATAATGCCGCCAGCCCTCCCGCTCCTGCTGCCTGAAACACGCATCATCATGGCCCAGAACGGACCTTCCACGGAGAGGACCAATGCAGTGGCACCTGCCAGTGCGATCGCGGCGATCACGGGGTTGTCGGTATGTGCTCCAATGGATATAAAGATACCGGATAAGCCCATCCCCACAATGGGAACTATCCTTCTCCCCCATAACTCACCGGCAGAACCAGCAGCCAATTTGTCCGTCAACCATCCACCCAGTGGAACCGCAATGATCGTGAGCACCCAAGGGAGGCTGCTCATCCAGGCACCGCTGAGCAGGCCGAAATGTCTTTCCTGTATGAGGTACAAATAGAACCAGGAAACGAAGATATACCCCACATAACCCTGAAGCGTATAACTCAAAGTCAGTAAAAGGAAAGATCTGTTACTCCATGTACCGTACCCTATTCGATCGCGGTCACGTTCAACCGCTTTTTGGGGTTCAGGAAGATCCCGTTTCCGTATTCTGCTCCAAACGACCCCCATGATCAAAGCAGGAAATGCGGACACCAACAATGCCGTTCGCCATCCCCATTTCACCATCATGTACGATACCAGGATCGGTGCCAGAGCGGAACCCAGTCCTATAGAGGTCAGTACAATACCATTGGCTCTGGCCTGAAATGCAGGAGACACCCATTGTGAAACTCCTTTTGCAGAACCCGGATAGGTAGGCGCAGACGAAATGCCGAGTAGTAAGCGGAAAAAAAGGAACATGGACGATCCCGAAAAAAAGGAGATCGTTGAAGCGGAAGGGCTGAAAGCAACAGAAAAAGCCGTTAGTAAGAACCAGGCCCATGAAGCACGTGTCAGGAGTTTTCGGGCTCCCCATCTGTCCGCCAATAATCCTGCGGGAATCTGAAAAAGCGCATAACCCAGCAGGAATGCACTGAACACACGGCCCATGTCCACCTGTGTGAGTTTGAACTCCTCCATGATCATCGGACCCGCTGTGGAAACGTTAACGCGGCTGATGTAGCTCGCCGTTGCAGTGGCCAGCAGCAAGAATACCCATCGCCATGGTGGCCGTTTATCGTTCATCCTATTTTTTTGACCATGATGATCTCAGAAGCTCCAGAAATAATGTAATCCTGCAACACTCCAACTTGTCGATAGCCGGATCGCTGATAGAAATGTTTTGCGCGGGTATTGAATGAGGATACGCATAACGCAATGTGTCCGGTGTACGAACCATATTTCTCTTCTATAAAATGCATCATCGTGAATCCTGCACCCGTATTCCTCAGATCCGGATCGGTGGCAATGGATTTGATGTATGGGGATCCGGCGAATCCTTTTGGATGGATGAGCATCATTCCGCACCTTACACCCTCTCTATGAGCAATGTAGAGATCTAGATCCGGATCCGTGCAGTTCGCCAGGCAGGTCTGATACGAGACGCCCAGTGTGACCCATGGCTCCTGACCCGATAGCAGAGCTGCTGCCCACGAGCGGTCAGTATCTGTAGCGGGCAGAACAGAAATGGTTGGCATGGACATTCCGACAAGTTAAGAAATCGGCGGGAAAAAGATTTTCAGTAACCGAGTGTTGTTCATCAACTTTCCAAGAGCTCAATTTATGGGTTGAACCGGATATCAGCAACTGATCTTGATCTTCGATGGGGGGAAAGCATGGGTGCCGATACTGGGCCATTCACCTCTTAAAAACAGTCTTTCCTTCCTTAATTGTCTCCATCACCTTTATATTGATGATGTCTTTCGATTCCACCTTCATTGGATTGTTATCCAAAATCACGAAGTCAGCGAGTTTCCCGTTTGTTATCGTCCCCTTCATGCCTTCTTCAAAATACTGATAGGCGCCGTATCGAGTGATAGACAACAAGGCCTGATAGGGACTGAGCTTTTCACCTTCCCCAATGACAGCATTGGAGCGGCTGGTTCGGTTCACGGCCGTGTGCAGGATCATGATGGAACTCGGCAAACCAACCGGTGCGTCATGGTGTTCCGTGAAGATGATCCCCTTTTTATACGCCGTTTGAGCGGGAGAGATCCTAAATGCCCTTTCCTGTCCCAATGTTTCATCCCGGTGCCAATCACCCCAGTAGAATGTGTGCATGCTGAAAAAAGACGGTATGATCCCCAAAATCTTCATGCTGTCCAATTGATCATATCGAGCGGTTTGAGCATGGATCATGACCGGTCTCCTGTCTTTTGAACCAAGCCTGTCGTTAGCATGTCGGACGGAAGTGATCATCATATCACCCGCAGCATCCCCGTTGCAGTGCATCAACACTTGCCAGTTCTTGGAGAATGAATACTCTACCAAAGAGTCTAACTGGGATTGCCTTGGGAATGCGGGATAACCACGAAAAGTCTTGGTCTGACCTGTTGGAGGCACTTTGTAGGGATGGGTCAGGTATGCCGTTTTCCCTTGAGGTGAGCCGTCCTGCGTGATCTTAATCCCAGCAATGCGGAAATGACCTGAATACGTTGCACTTGTCCCCTCTTTGTCCATCATTTCCCTGGCAGCAACAAGCACTGGATATGCCGCCACATCAACATCCAACTCGCCTGAAGCAGCAAGCTTCCTCCAGGAATCCACCATATTCGGCGCAGCAGCACCTTCCTGAACGGTGGTGAATCCGAATTCCTTATATGACTGAATACCGGCCTTGCACATCTTAATATTCATTGCAGAATCAAACCTGTTGAACAATTTCATCATGACTATGGCCCCCGCGGTTTCTTCCAGCACGCCATTGGGTGTCTTACCATCTTTATCTCGCCTGATAACACCTCCCTGTGGGTCTGGTGTACCGGCATTGTAACCCATGGCCTGCAAGGCCACGTGATTGAGCACTTGTAAATGCCCGGACTGATGTACGAGGATGACAGGTATCTTGTTTGAAATCTTATCCAGATCGGAAGCAATTGGATGCCTCTTTTCCTTCAATTGGGAATCGTCGTAACCAAAGCCTACAATGACTTTGGGGGCCATCCCTTTTGCATCCAGATCAGAATACCATTTTTGCATGGTCACGATCAGCGTACCGATATCGGAAACAGGACCATCAGGCGGAGGAAGTATGTTTGCTGCCATTTTTTGGAAACCAGCACCAAAGGCATGTCCATGCCCATCTATAAATCCAGGCGCCATGAATTTGCCTTCGAGATCGACCATAGCATGGCCTTCGCCCGCCTGTTTCATGGCTTCCTCCTTCGACCCTACATAAATTATCTTCCCTTCCTTGACCGCAACAGCATCCACATAAAAGGCGGAGTCTCCTTCCATGGTGACTATATCGCCATGATAATATACCGTTGCTTTGTGATCTGTGGTTCCTTGATCTTGCTGTTTGACACCTATGTTTCCACATGAAGCCAGATAGAGGCAGATCATGACAAGCAATATCCTATTCATATGATTGATTATACCGTTTTTCACTGTTGAATTGAGCAAAAAGGGTTTTAAGCAACCTTTCATCAAGCATGTTCCATTGACCGGCAAGGAGCTCTATCTTTTCCTTTTGATGTGGCAGTCAAGATCCTTTTTTGAAGATGGTCTTACCCTCTTTTATGGTTTCTGTGACTTTGATATCACGGATCTCCCTGGGATCCACCTTCAATGGATTCTTGTCGAGGATCACCAGGTCGGCGAGTTTGCCTGTAGTGAGTGTACCTTTCTTATTTTCTTCGAAGTATTCATAGGCTCCATTGATAGTCTGTGCTTTCAATCCCTGATAAGCAGTGATCCTTTCTGAAGCCCCCACTTCCTGACCGGTCCGGGAGATACGATTCACCGAGGTCCAGAGTAAGAAAAGTTGGTCCATCGGAGTTACTATCCCATCTGTGTGGTTGGTACATATGATGCCTAACTTCATGGCCGAAGCCATGGGGCTGATGAAACCACCTCTCTCCTTGCCCAGATTGGCGAGATGCACATCACCCCAATAATAAGTATGGTTTGTGAAAAAAGAAGGGAGCAACTTGTATTTCTTAAATATGGGAAGTTGGTCCGGTCTCATGATCTGAGAATGAATGATCACGGTCCTACGGTCGCTGGTGCTATCACCCAAACTGCGGATGGCATACTCATGTCCCCTGATCATCATATCTATGGAGGCGTCACCATTGCAATGTGAATACAATTGGACCTTGTTCTTGTAGCAGGCGAGCATGAGTGCATTCACCTGATCCTGGGTCAAATTGGGGAATCCAACGCAGTTACTCGAGCAACCGGGCACCGGCGTCAGGTATGGTTTAGTGAGGAATGCAGTTTTCCCTTGGGGCGACCCGTCAACAGCCATTTTGAGACCGACATAGTTCAGGTGGTTATTGTAAACGCCCCAATTGATCTTTCCTGTACCCAGCACCTCTTTGGCCATGGTGAATGCAGGTGCGGTCATCAGGTCGATGAAAAGAATCCCTTGCTTGGCAGCAGTGTCCAGCAGGGCCAATTTCTCAGGCATGGCCAGGTGTTCGGCTGCTGTGGTGACCCCACAGCTTGCGTAATAATCCTGTGCATCCTTCAACTTCTTCATCTCGACAGCGTTGCCCATGGACTTTGCGAGTACAGGAATGAACGGAGTCTGCGCCATTTCCTGCACGAGCCCTTCGGGTTCTTGAGTCCCCTTCTTTCTGAGTATGGTACCTCCTGAGGGATCTTTGGTCACTGCACTTATACCCACCAATTTCAGCGCGGCGGTATTAGCCACGAGCATGTGTCCGGAGGCGTGTTTCAAAATAACGGGGTTGGTAGGGAACAGAGCATCGATCTCTGCAGCCGTGGGGTGTCTTTTTTCCTTCAATTGATCCGGGTCGTACCCAAAACCCACCAGAAGCATCGTATCACTATTACCCATCTTCTCTTTCAAAGCCTTCATGGTGGCCAGAATGTCCGGTATCGATTGCACCTTTCCGATAGGCGGTGGATTCAGATCGGCTTGCAGGGTGGCATCGGCATAATTAGTCAGGTGGCTATGGCCGTCGATGAAGCCCGGCAGCATGGTCTTACCCTGAAGGTCGACCATGGTGTGGCCTTCGCCGGCTTGTTTCATGGCCTCAACTTTGGAACCGGCATAAAGGATCTTGCCTTCCTTAACGACAAGTGCTTCCACATACTGTGCACTATCCCCTTCCATGGTGAGGATGTCACCATTGAAGTACATGGTGGCGGATGCAGATTCACCTTCTTTTCCAGAAGATTTCTGTGAAGTATTCTGGCTGCAGGAAAAAAGGAACATCAGAGCAAGAATGATCAAGGAATTTTTCATGAAAACACTTTTAGGTTACAAAGTATCTTGGCAAAAATAAGAACTCTCCGGACAGACGAATGCAGATGACTGGAAAAAAATTTCCTTACGAAATGAAACACAAATCGCTTTCCGCCTATGTTGTGCCCATACCATTACGCATTCACTGATTTATGCACCGGCGAATTCCAGACAGGAGTTATACTTCTGCCAGAAAATAGGTACAGAAAGCGTTCCCACTATTAAAACGCCACCTCAAAAATAGCCCTGATGTCAATCCTTCACTCCCGTATTTGAAACCGGTTTTTCTTCCTGCCATTCCCTTCGGTCCAATTTGACCTGATTCGGATATACCTGATCGGCAGTATTGGCATCATAGAGCCTTCCATTCTTCATGACCTTACTCAGCGTATTGGTGTTTCGGATATCGTCCAATGGGTTTTTGTCGAGGATAAGGATGTCCGCGAGTTTACCCACCTCCAACGTTCCGAGTTCCTTGTCCAGACCAAGTCCGGTCGCGCCGAGTACGGTAGCTGTACGAAGAACGTCCATGTTCCGCATTCCGCCACTCTGCATGGCCCACATCTCCCAATGATATCCAAGTCCCTGAAATTCTCCATGGCTTCCGATACCGGCGAGTCCGCCCGCTTCAACCAGCGCCTTCATGTTTTTGGCATGCTTGGGGAAAACCTGCTCTTCCTTCATGAACCATCCACCTACGCGGCGGGTCTTACCGGCAAGCTCCTCATAAGGCATGAAGTATTGCATCTTCTTGTCGTTGTAGGCATTTTCCGTCTCCCAATAATAATTCTCTGCGAAAGGTCCGCCATAAGAGACGAGCAAAGTAGGCGTGACGCACATCTTTGCATCTGCAATGGCCTTGATCACATCATCATGGAGGGGATATATGGGAATGGCGTGCTCATGTCCGGGATATCCATCAAGCAGATTGGTCATGTTGAGCTTATAATTCAAGCCTCCCTCCGTTGTGGGCATGAGCTGTTGATTCTTTGCAGCCATGATGATCCATTGGCGCTGCTGACGGTTGCCCGTCAAGTACATCTTGATGTAATGGGTATTGTAGTATTTACTGTACTGCTTAAGTACAGATTCGGCTTGCGCGGAATCCTTGATATTGTAATCCCAGAAACCCACGCCCGGACCCGTTGAATAGATGCGGGGCCCCACCATCATGCCGGCGTTCACCATGTCTCCATAGGTTAGTACATCCGTCGTTGCTGTTTGCGGGTCGCGAGTTGTAGTCACACCATAAGCGAGATTCGTGGCATACATCCACATCTGGTTCTTATGGATGCCCCAGACAGGCCACATATGTGCATGCGGATCCACAAAACCCGGCGTGATGGTCTTGCCTCCCACATCGATCACTTTGGTTCCGGATGGAATGGAGATCGTTCCCGTGCGACCCACTGCCTTTATTCGATTATTCTCAACTAGTACATCACCATTATCGATCACTTCATCGGCATTCATGGTGATCACTCTTCCACCCTTGAGCAACACATACCCTTGAGGAAGGTCTTGCTTATAATAAACCTTGACTTCGTTCTCCGTAGCTTTGAATGTCTCTTCCGCCTTTTTTTTGTCTTTCTTGGCAGGGTCCTTGGCTTCAATGGAATCCGTTACTTTTTTTATGGAGTCAGCAACCTTCTTGGCCGCTTCCGCTGCCTTCTTCAAGGTCGAGTCTGCATTCACCCTCTCTGTGGAATCTGCTATGCGACGAGCATCATCTTTCTTGGCCTGCTTTACACTATCTTCAAAAGCCTGCGCCTTGTCCACATCATAGGTAAAATGGGCATTCCCCAGACTCCAGTGGATGGTCTTACCATCAGCCTCCCAGGAAGGAAACTCACCACCCAGTTCAGTGAGTTTTCGGGCTGGATAAGAAGCGCTGGAGGGGTCTCCAACGTTGATGGAATTGAGTTTTCCTGTCTTGGGAATGCTTACGAGATAAACTTCATTGTTGATGAGTGCCAATGCGCGGTTACCCTTTGGCGATAGAGTCACCATAGAAGCCGATGAAGGCATATTCATTTCCTGTGCCACCGAGGAGGCTTCGGTCATGATACACTGCATCATGGATGGATCTGGCCTGCCATATCTGTAGTTCATCATTCCGAAAGTGGTGATACCTGATACCGTGGCCAGTACTTTTTCATCAGCGGCTTCCCAGTTGACGCTGACCAACGATCCATTGCCGGTATTGAGATAGATTCGGTTGTCCCCTTTTACAAAATGAGGATTGTATCGGCCCATGGCCTTATCTATGACCGTGGTTGCACCACCTTGCGAGGGTATCCAGCAGAGGTCATCTTCATTTCCGTTTACCTCAGGCCCGATCGCGTTCCGGAAAGCCTGCTGACGGCTGCGTAAGAATACGATACGCGTTCCATCATTGTTGAAGGCCATCTGCTGGTAAAGAGCTGACTCTGTGGTCAATTTCACCGGAGTTGAGGCCTTGCCGGCAAGATTCACTTTATATAATGCTCCACCTTCATTTGACCAGGTCGTGTAGGCTATGGCCGATCCGTCCGGATACCATATGGGCTCGGCTTCGGTATAATCATTCGTCGACAACCTCCTTGGTGTGCCGTTAGGATAATCCATGACATAGAGCCGATTCAGTACGGTAAAGGCAAGTTTCTTCCCGTCCGGTGAAGGGACAGCATCCCGGATCTGGGTAGCCTTTGCATGTGATGAATCTGAGATATTGTATTTGAATTCGAGGCGAGGTCCGAGTTCAAGATCAATATCTGCATTCACGGGAATATCCGTGATCGCGGAACCATCCACCGGTATGCGATGGAACAGCCCTCCATAACTGACGATGACGGCCTTGCTGTCTGGAGTGAATGACATGCCAGGAAGCACCCCCATAACGGCGATGCTCTCCTGATCGTCTCTTTGAACAGGCCATGCCAGCCACTTTTCATCTCCATTCTGCAGATTACGAAGCACAAGACCCGTCTTCTCCTCGTGTCGCGAACCATAGACCATCCACTTGGCATCTTTACTGAGCACGGGAGTGAATGCGGAACCGTATCGCGAAGTGATGGTATTCATTTTTCCCGTCTCGCGGTCGTATTGCCCCAATTGGTATTGCGGGAGTTGTGCATTATAGTTCCAAGCTCCAAAGCGTCGGGAATAATAGATAAATCTTCCATCTGCACTTACGGCCGGATCGATGGTCTTGAGGTTGGCAGGCGTGCTGATGAGTTGCGTACCAGATCCTCCATCCTTATGCATCATGTACAATTGAACATTGAGACGCCCTTTGGAGTAAACGATATATTCCCCATCTGGAGACCAGGCTGCAGAGGGAAAATTCTGATCACGATCTTTCGTGAGTTGCACGGTATCCTTTTTTTCGGTGTCTATATACCAGATATTCTCCGAACCGCTTCGATCGGAAGTAAAAAGTATCCTTTTACCGTCAGGGCTATACCGAGGATGGGTATCCCACGCGATACCACGAGTGAGGCGCGTGGCCTTACCACCAACCATCGGCATGGTATACAGGTCGCCGACCAGATCGAATAAGAGTGTCTGTCCATCAGGACTCACGTCTACACTCATCCAAGAACCTTGACGAGTGTTGTAACTGATCTTGCGGGCTGGCTTGAGCGGTAGTCCCTTGTAAGTGGCGTATCGTGCGGTATCGGCTTTGGTACTGTCTTTGAATGCCCTATCGCTTCGACAGGATTCAGCGGACCCGCCGGCTCCGACAGATGCCAGAACTAAAGAAGGTAGGACGATAGGCAACCATTTGAAGAAATTCCGAAGTGATCTCGATGGCATGATTTATTATTTTAAGTCGCTGAAGGTAAAGATTCAAAGGCTAAATCCATACTTGGCATTAAAGATTTGTCATGCACATGGTACAATCTAAATGCAATTGATTACCAATATGTTATGATCATTCCTGCATTGCATTAAAGTCGGGACAACAAGTGGATTCGTTTCACTTCACCAGGATAGGGTTTTGTGGAAACCGGTTTCGAATATCTGCACTATCTTGATGCGCGATCCGCCCTGTACCTGGTGTTCGCGGACGATTGCCGTTTGCAGAAGCAGACCCTTCACTATCACAACCCCAAAGCCGTGACAAAATTCAGTTTCGCCTTTCTCTTGTTGATCTGTTCCATCTTATCCCATGCACAAATACTCCGCGAAAGCAATCTTCCCATCATCATCATCAACACGGAAAAGGATTCCAATACCGGAAAGTTCAAGGACATCCCCGTTGACCCGAGAATGAACGCTTACATGAAGATCATTTACAGACAGGACGGATCCAGAAATCTTGTTTCCGACCAGAACACATCATCCTTCCTGAATTTTGATGGAAAGATCTCCATTGAGCAGAAAGGTTCCACTTCACAACGCCTGGATAAAAAACCCTACACGTTGACGATACTGGGTTCTGGAAAGAAAAATAATGATCATGTCAGCCTGTTGGGAATGCCTTCCGACAACGATTGGATATTGAATGCTTTGGCATATGACTCCTCCCTAATCAGGGATTACCTATCTTATGACCTGGCCAGAAGCATGGGTGAATATGCCCCCAGAGGTGTCTACTGCGAAGTGATCGTGAATGATGATTACAAAGGACTTTATATATTGTTGGAAAAGATCAAGGTTGGAAAAGACCGAGTCCATATCGCGAAATTGAGCAAAGAGGACGAAAGCTATCCTGCGATCACAGGCGGGTATATTGTCAAGGCCGACAAACCCAATGGAGACCCCGTAGCTTTCGTACTGAAGGATTCCAAGGACAGTACGGTCCGCTTCATCAACCATTATCCGAAACCGGAGTTCATCACCCCGAAACAGAATGAATACATCAATTCCGTTTTCAACAAACTCCGGGATGCCATGATCGCACAGAATGAATCCATGGTGGATGGCTATCCCTCGATCATTGATGTACCCAACTTCATCAATTTCATGCTGATCAATGAACTAGCTTCCAATGTGGACGGTTACCAGTACAGCACTTATCTGCACAAGGACCGCAATGGAAAATTGCGGGCCGGACCTGTTTGGGATTTCAACTTGACGTATGGTAATGATCTTTTCATATGGGGTTACGATAGAAGCCATGCCGACCTGTGGCAGTTCGACAACAACGATAACACAGGGCCAAGATTTTGGAATGACTTATACCGGAACCCCACATTCCGATGTCAGATGGCGAAAAGGTGGAAAGAACTCACCCAAACAGGTCAGCCATTGGATCTCAATGTGATCTATAAAAAAATCGAAGAGCGGGTGAGCCTGTTGAAGGAAGCCACCGAAAGGGAAAGTGCCAGATGGGGCAAGGTGGGCGACCATGATATGCATATACAGAAGATGAAGGACTGGCTTTCGAAAAGGATGAATTGGATGAATGAACAGTTGGATCAAGGAGTTGCCTGTCCAACAACAAAAAAACCTTGACCGACCATCCCCCTTAATCAACACATCCGGATCCAAGAAAAAAGGCAGGAAAAATTCATCATTCGGACATCACTTCTTTGCAAAGGCATCCTGTACAACCTTGATACCTCCCTTCCCTGAATACGCGTGATCGATAATGCCGTTTAATGTAATCCTGCTTACTTATTCGCTAAGCGTGTATAGTCAACCAGTTAGACCACCGTTGCCGGTGGACAGTCTCCCACACTTCTAAATAAATCAACCTAATCCATTCATTATCAAGCATAAGAATGATTTTTAAATTGCCGCGGGGAATCCCTTTCCATGATTCAGCAGAACAAGAAACGTAGATCAATCCCTCTCTTAGTGCTCAGTGGACTCTTTTTGATCAAAAAAAAATCATTGACAAGTGTTTACAACTGCCCTAAAACCTTTGTAAAATACTGAATATCAATTGTTTTTTAATTTTTTAGAAATGTGAAAACACCCACAATCCGCCGCCCTCCCCATACGTTAATATATACAACCCTATCCCAACCCTGTTAAAACCCTTCAGATGAAAACAACTTTACCCTTGAGGCTCGCGCTCCTTCTGGCGATCTCGACCATTTTCACCACTCAGATTTCTTGGGCACAATGTAATGTCAACTCGCAGTACGACAAGATCGTCAGCGGTTACCATGCATCCATTGCCCAAAGAACAGACGGAAGTTTTGTTACCTGGGGTGCCGCCATGAAGTTTGACGGTACCGATCAAGGTAGTCCCCTGAGTTTGGACTCCACGATCTACACAGCAATGAGGGGCACACCCCTTAAGGTGGCCATCGGCGGCGGTGCCGGCGGCAGCCAGAAGGACCAAGCCATCCTGCTCACGACGAATGGTCTATACGCGTGGGGCATTGAAGGTCTCGTGCTGAATAATTCCCTGACCACTTCGGCAGCATTCGCCAAGATAGGAAGCATATCTGGTGCAAATAGTTATGGCTTGCCGACCGGAGTCAATCCATCCAACGTTTCCAGTTTGTTTGCAACCTCACAAACCCTGTTGATCCTCACGGATAGCGGGAAAGTTTATATCATGACCCAGGTCAATCAGACCATCGAAGGCAACGGATCAACTGGCGCCTCGGGTTCTTCAACCTGGAAGCAGGTGAAGAAAGACGCCAGCACCTACCTCACGAACGTGACCGCAGTACGCGGACAGGTATCCAGTTCTGTTGCAAATGCATTCATGGCACTGACAAGTGACGGCAAGGTATACACTTGGGGCAATTCTGTTTTCCTGGGGGACGGCAATGCGAATGTATCCAAGGCATATGCAACACAAATGACGATCCCATCGGAATTCGCCAGCAGTATCCCAAAGATGATCGGTGTTACAGGCGGCATAAGCGATTCCTCCGCTGCCAGGAACACATATTACTTGCTGGCCAATTCAGGTAAACTTTATAGCCTGGGTGATAACCGGCTCAGACAGTGCGGAGATTTCACCACCACCATGCGGACCACCTGGGTTCAGGCCAAAAAATCGAATTCGCCCGTGACCTATTTCACGGATGTGAACTTCATCAGTGTACAGGAAGGGAATATTGGATACCCCGGGATGGGAGCGATCACTACAAGTGGCGATCTATATACATGGGGCGATAACAGTTCCGGTATGCTTGGTCGCGCTACAGGTGGTGTGGCAGCAGGTTCATGGGATCCAGGCATACCGCTGAATTTCACTTCAGGAACAGATAAGGCGATTTTCTGCGAAATGGGGGGCCATACCATGCTTTTCATGAAAATAGGCTCCTCCAAATTCTGTTACGTGGGACACAAGACGAATGGCAGCATGGGCGATGGGACCATCACATCGACTTCGCCCTCTCAAACACTGACCTACGATTGTAATAACACCCCATCGATCAATATCTGTGGTTATGTCCCCGTATCACCGGACGCCACCAGGTCCGCCATTTCATCCGCGCAAAACATATTGATCGGAAACGGCACTACCACCACCGTGGTCACCGTACAGTTGAAAGATGCTTCCGGCAACAACCTCACCATGAGCGGTGGTCCGGTCGTGATCTTCACCTCACTTGGAACCATCGGAATCGTGATCGACAATAATAATGGTACGTATACGGCCATACTCACCAGCCCCCTCATTTTCACTCCTTCAAATACGACGCTTTCCTATACTATAAATGGAGGAAATGGGACGAACACAGCGAATGTGGATTTTACCTCCTTCGGGCTACTGTCGGTCTCCTGGAAAACAAACCGTGCGAACAGGGTTGGCCGAGGTGTCACTGTCGCCTGGTCGACGATCGAGGATGAAAATGTGGATCATTATACTGTAGAGCGTAGTCAGGACGGTGTGAAATGGACACCTGCGATACGAAAGACAAAGGCGCAGAATCTAAAATCCACCAATTATTACGCGGAAACCGATACTGCGTACAACGCATCGAGGATCTTCTACAGGATTCGGCAGAATGGCAAAGACGGGGATGTGAGTTATTCACCCATCATGCAGGTAGCACCGGATGCATCCGGAATGCGTGAGGCCATCACTGTGTATCCATTCCCGGCTTCCAATAGTTTCAAACTGGGCAATGTCATTCCTGAAAAACTGGCCAGAATCCAACTGTTCAACATGAACGGCAACCTCGTCAAATCATGGCCACTGGCACAGGATGGCTATATGATACAGGAGATCCCGAGGGGAATGTATCTCGTGAAAGTGGAGATGAAGGACGGGAACATCCAGCTCCTCCGAGTCAGCAAGAACTGATTCAACACATCATACTCGTCGGCAGATCTGCCGGTCAGGCTCCTATCAGTAGCGCCAAAATCAAAGCCCCATGTTTATATACATGGGGTTTTGATTTTTATTGAATCAACATTCAGGTTTGCCTATTTCGGAAGGTGAAATGCGATTTCAGAAATTTGGTTACATTCATGGAAATCCATAATCATGTTCATTCTGGAAAGTTACACTACGGCCGTACTCTTTTGTGTGATCACCATGCTCTGCTGGGGATCCTGGGCAAATACTCAGAAACTGGCCGCTGGCCATTGGCGATTTGAACTTTTCTATTGGGATTATGTGATCGGTATCCTAGTCTTCACTCTTATACTCGCATTCACCCTTGGAAGCCATGGGCAGGCTGGCAGGTCATTCCTGGATGACCTTGCCCAGGCAGAAAGAACATACAAGCATTCCGCCATGCTCGGTGGAGCCATCTTCAATGCTTCCAATATTCTTTTGGTCGCTGCCATCTCCATAGCAGGCATGTCGGTAGCATTCCCCGTCGGCATAGGCATCGCTCTCGTTCTCGGCGTCATCGTCAATTATATCGACAATCCCCAAGGGAACTCCATGGTCCTCTTCGCCGGCGTGGCATTGATCGCTATCGCCATATTGCTGAATGCAAAAGCTTATCGTAATTTATCTTTGGGCAAGACCAACACCTCTTCAAAAGGATTACTACTATCCGTGACGGCAGGTCTCCTTATGGGTTTCTTCTATAGGTTCGTGGCCAAGTCCATGTTCTCCGATTTCAGCGTACCTGAAGCGGGGAAACTCAGTCCCTATTCTGCACTCGTGTTCTTCGCCCTGGGTATGTTCCTCAGCAACCTCCTCTTCAATACCTTCATCATGCGCAGACCCTTCTCAGGCACGCCTACTACTTTCGGTGCCTATTTCAAAGGAAGCCTGCGTGATCATCTTACTGGGATCCTCGGTGGTGCCATCTGGTGCCTCGGCATGTCCTTCAGCATCATCGCTTCCGACAAGGCCGGTCCAGCGATCTCTTATGGACTCGGACAAGGAGCTACCGTTATCGCAGCTGTTTGGGGAATATATATCTGGAAGGAATTCAAAGATGCCCCCACTGGAACATCCAGACTGCTCAACCTGATGTTACTACTTTATGTTATTGGCATCGCACTGATCATTTATGCCCGATGAGATCAGCTGTGATCCAGAATGTCTCTGTAATCATGTATTAATATTTTTAATCTGAAAGCTGAATCTGTTTTATGCCCCTCATCACCGTCATTGGAAGTTCGAATACGGATATGGTCGTGAAGGCCGCAAGATTCCCCGCACCCGGCGAGAGTATCATCGGTGGAGAATTCTTTATGTTCTCGGGGGGGAAAGGAGCGAACCAAGCCGTGGCTGCGGCAAGGATGGGCGGTCAGGTCACCTTCATCGGCAGAACCGGAAAGGATATTTTTGGAGAACGAGCCATATCTGAACTGAAAAAAGAAGGCATAGACACCTCACACATAAGTACCGACCATGAAACCGCTTCCGGTGTCGCCTTGATACTGGTGAATAGCGAAGGTGAAAATGAGATCGTCGTGGCACCCGGATCGAACAGCACACTTCAACCGTCGGAGATCGACGCAGCAAAAGATGCATTGATCAAGAGTGAAATCATTTTGCTTCAACTGGAGATCCACCTGAATGCAGTCATCCACGCCATTGAGCAGGCACATGCTTTAGGCAAGAAGGTGATCCTCAATCCAGCACCGGCACAATCCATACCGCATTCACTCTATCCTCTACTGCACCTCATCACGCCCAATGAAACTGAAGCTGAGATCCTGACCGGCATCATAGTACGGGACAAGGCTTCAGCTTCCATGGCCGCAGAAGCATTGCTGGCCAGAGGAGTGAGAAACGTCATCATCACCTTGGGATCAAAAGGCGTTTACTATAAGAGCAAGGAATCTGAAATGGAAGTTGCCGCTCCCAAAGTCCATGCCGTGGATACCACCGCAGCAGGTGATGTCTTCAATGGCGTATTGGCGGTTGAGTTGGCATCCGGAAAGGACTGGAAAGAGGCGATGGAAACAGCTTGTCGTGCCGCATCTCATTCGGTCACTCGGATGGGCGCGCAGCCTTCGATGCCCTACCGGCACGAGTTGGCTGAATGATCAGCGAAGAGAAGATCATTCTTTATTTTTTTTCAACCTCACCAGATACCCTCCACCCGGAGCAAGATGGAAGGACATTTTTTGAGGTGCCCTGATCACTTGATCTGATATGATGTGATCGGAAGCATGACGATCTGCATTCACTCCATCTTTGCAGATGGTAGCAGTATAGGCTCCTTTGCCGAGGAACCCGAGATCAAGTAAGAGGTCCCGGGGGGTCCAATCCGTCATCGCCCCTATCCACCAATCCTCTCCTTTCCTGCGGGCGGTAATGATATAGTCTCCCACTTTCCCATCCAATACAATGGTCGTATCCCAGGTGGTGGGTATGCTTCCGATGAGTTCCATGAAGGTAGGTTCAACCCATCCTTGTGAAGGATTCCCGGAAAATAGTTGTATCGGACTGTCATAGACCACGAACATGGCAGCCTGATGACAGCGTGTCCCCGAAGACATGACCTTTTCCCAAATGGGACGAAAGGTCTTCTGAGAGGCATTGTCCAGGATTCCGGGTTCATAATCCATAGGGCCTGCCGTCATGCGTATGAAGGGCAGCATGAGATTGTGTTCGGGTGATGGTTTGTCGCTCCACGCATTGTATTCCGAGCCTAAGACGGATTCACGTGTGATTGCATTCGGCCATGTCCTGCTGAAACCTGCAGGCTTGTAGGCTCCGTGATACATAATCATGAGCTTATGTCTCGCACAAGCGGCTGCCACACGGCTATAGAATATAACCATCTCCTGATCGTCACGATCGATGAAATCGGTCATGATGAAATCCACACCCCAGGCGTTGAATCTGTCTAACGCAGGTTCCAATTGACGGTCAAGGGTCATGGCGAGGGTCCACATACTGAGCCTGATGCCTTTTTCGCGGGCATATGCGGAAATCGTATCCATGTTGATGGAAGGGTTGATCCGGAAAAGGTCTTCGGGGTCACTCCAACCTGCATCCATCATGATACGCTCGAAACCGAATCGCTTGGCGAAATCGATATAGTATTTGTAAGTAGCCGTATTCACTCCGGACTTGAATGGTACATTGAACAGGTTCACCCCTATGATCCATTCATCAGTGCCTTTTCCCGGATGTATCCAAGACGGATCAGTAATACGGGATGGCGACCCTAAACGGTATACGATATCATTGGCTGGAAGTTCCCTGTCTTCACGAGCAATGATCAGCACACGCCACGGGAAGGCACGTTTCCCATTTGTCCTGGCAAGGTAGCCCGCTCTTTTCGTGACGATCACCTGTTTGAATTCACCTCCAACAACCTTCCGTTCTTCAGGAAAAGGAGCGAATTCGCCATATAAACCATGATCATCATTACCCTTCAGGAACATACCCGGATAGTCTTCCAGATCGGACTCCGTAATACCAATGGACGTACCGTTCGTAGGTTTCACCAAAACAGGAGTGAACAGCAGGCTATTGGGTCGGATACTATCCAATGGCTTGAACTGATACAATTCTTCAAAACTGGAATGGAACCGATCGGCATCTGTTCTTGGGGATACCTCGGGAAAATAAACTGGACTTGCATCAGGGAATCGAAACTCAGCCTTTTCAGAAATAATAGTAATACTGTCTTTGATATCTGTCACGATACGATAAGCGACACCGTCGTCATATGCACGGAATATGATCCCGAAACCCTTGTCGAATGTTATGGCCAGTTCCTGATAAATATCGGGAATCATTCGCCTTTTTTCAGCAACAGGAGGAATGATGACGGTGTTGTTGGAGCGGCTAACCACTTTCCTGATCTTGATGGCATCACCCATTCGCAGTCCATTTCCGAGAAGGATGTCTATCCCTGAAGGTGACAGCAAAGGTCTATTTCCATCCCATACGGACCAGTTCAGGGTGGGAGCGGCAGACACTACCACCCGGAGCTTACCATCAGGGGAATGTAATTCAAGTTCCTTTCCTGCATGAGCCAGATGGAAGAAAAGAATAGGCAGCAGACATGAACAGAGATATTTCATGCAGCAACATTAGATCTGGAAAGCACAATTCACTATTCGATCGGGAGTATACAAAACCTATCAGGAGGATTTTATCCGCTTCCGAATGATCAAAGTGATGATTATTTTGCAGGCGTGATCACGATGTTCCTGTATTCGATCGGACCATGATCGCCCTGTATCATGATCGGCCCGGGTTCGCCTTCATTGCTGTCCAAAGCACCGCCTGTGATTCCAGGTATCTGCTGCTTGTAAATGATGGTTTTCCCATTGGCCACTACCGTGACCATGCGACCTACCAGTGTGATATCGTATGACTGCCATTCCCCGGGACCTTTGGCAACCATCTCCCATGGATCGATGAACCCATAAATTCCACCCAACAAGTCACTTAATGGCTCCTTTCCTTTGCTGTCTGCGACCTGCACCTCATAACGACCCCTCAGGTAAACACCACTGTTGCTTTCAGCGGGATAGCGGAATTCGATATGCAGTTTGAAATCAGAAAAGGTTTTCTCCGTGCGGATATTGGAACCTGAACGTGGGCTTTTCAAAACTCCTTTCTCAACCACCCACTGGTTGTCGCCGAGGGCCTTCCATCCATCCATATTCACACCATTGAACAATTTCACAGGGCTTCCCCATGCAGGCTCTTTCTCGGTGTACAGCCGCGGTGCGCGCACGCCGGTCCACGAATAAGTCTTCCCCATCGGCGTGACCATCGTACCACTCAGTTTCCCATCCTGCAGAGTGCCTTCCACCACTAAATCCTTGTCGCTATTATCCCACTGTGCAGGGATGCTGAAATTCATCTTTCCCTCCTTGAAAAAAACCTGGGAGATGGGTCGTGCACTTCCGCCGTCACCAACGAAACGTCCGAACAGGTTCTTGAGGCCGGAGTGGCGGACTTCCAGCCAAGAGGGCACCATCCGGTCACCACGATTGACGGTCAGATCCCACCTGCCTTCAAGGGATTCCGAGTGCGACTGGGAAAAAACAGAAAAGTAAAAGCAAGTGCAAAGCGATAAAATAACGATTGGCCTGATGGCCGCGATGAATTTTTTCATGATGGCGATTTTTGGAATCATGGACTGTTAGAGGGTTTGTCGGCAAAAAGGTACGTCAAAGAGAACAATTAACCTAAGGCAAACAGGATTTCGATCGGAGGCGGCATCAAATCGAGTTTTTCTAAAATGAAGGAGATCCCTTATCGGAAAATGACCACATCAACCGGGTCCTGTTATCAAATCTGTTTGCGTACGAAATCCCTTTTAAGCAATAAATATCGCATGATCCCTAGGAAATTCAGATGGAGGAAATGAAACGATATGGCTTCAGGGAAATCAGGAAATCCCAGTCGAAATATCACCTTTCCGAAAATATATGATCGATCAATGAACAGGAGAATTGGATCAGCTTCCCTAAGCAACAGGATCCATGTAATTTAAAAATGTGATGGTTCATGCAATCCAGGCAATGACAGTATTTGAAAAGGCATTCGACAGCAAAGAATCATCATTTATCAAAGTCAAAGATCCTTAAAATGACGGAAGTGGATAAAGCTCATCGAAGTTCAAATCCTGGAGGCGGAGGACAATCCGGATTGATCCATTGGATCACAGCGGCCCAACCTGCACTTTCAGGGTCATGGGCAAGATAACCCTGGATCGGCTTTACCACCGACCACCCGTCTTTCAAATGCGCTGTTAAAACAGGGTCGATGCGTTTGCCTTCTACGATCTCCTGAACATACTTCAATGGGGAGATTTCGTCAACCACGGTTGAATATCCCGGCAAACGGCTACCGGCCACCATTCGCCAAAGACCTTCTTCTACCGCCAGCTTTCGTGTAGCATCGGTCAGGGCGTGAGCCAGTCCGTGATGCTGGTGCTCTGGACTGACGAACACATCTGCTCCATAAAGAGTGTGTCCATTCACAGGATCGTGATCTTCAAAAGTTCCATGAGCGGTCAGCACGTCCCAAGAATCATCAATATGATAATCATTCATACTGATCCTGAGTGAAAAATGTACGCCAGCTACATTTCCTGTAGCCAAGTGTTCCGCAACGAATTGTCCTTGTGGATAAAGTTCCTTGTGCTTCGCCAATTCCTCTTCCGTATAGGGAGTATCCTCAGGATAAACCAGCTTGCAGATATCTCTGATCGTTGGAAAATCTGAAGCATTCATGGTCCGTATTTGATAATGTGCAGGATCGAAACTCATGCCTTGGTATTGAGTTGAATTAATTTATCTTGACATGAAGCGCAAGTCTACAGTCCGTGATTGAGACTCAACATGAGGATAGAAAATAATCTTGAGTGAACTGCATGCATTTTTCAAGTGAATCGGCCCGAAAATAATCATTTTTAGAAAAAGTTCATTTCCGCTGAACTGCAATGCAGTATAAATACAAATATTTGGATTTCAATTGATTAAAAATCAATCGGAAAGAATTTCAGAGAATCAGGATATGGACTGGAAATTCAGCTCGGAAAGATCAAAAAAAACATCAACTTCAAGGGGTATGTACAAATGCCCCCTTGTGGACCAAATAGATTGAGATCAAGTCAAAACGAGAAAAAACGGATGATCGAACTATGTTGAAATCACAAATCTTAGGGAAGTTCTACTTAATGTGAACTGGGGGTAAAATAAATGTTCATTAGATGTTAAATAGCTCTATGATCAATTACTTTTACTTGAATCGCAGATGTATATATAGTTGATTTTTTCCATCAAGTATCGAAATTCATGTACTATTTAAAAAAACAAGTATGATCAAAACTTCACGTATACAGAATGTTCGAAATAATTCTTCAAATGGTGAATTGCTTAGGGCCTTATCCCTACGTGATCTGATCATTTATGGTCTGATCCTTGTTGAACCCGTAGCCGCATTGTCCATATTTGGACATGCCAATCATACTTCAAATGGCCATGCTGTAACAACGATCCTTATTGCCATGATAGCCATGATATTCACAGCCATTAGTTATGGCAAAATGGCGCGACGTTATCCCGTTTCCGGTTCCGCTTACACCTATGTTGGCAAAGGATTACATCCATACCTCGGATTCATTGTTGGATGGTCCATGTTCATGGACTATCTTCTCTTCCCCATCATCTGCACGATTTTTTCTAGTATCACTTCAAACCATATGCTTCCGTTTATTCCATATTCATTTTTCATATTTATATATATCATTTTATTCACTACCATAAATCTGAATGGAATCAAGATGGCATCAGAGGCGAATAAGGTGATATTGGTCATCATGAGTGTCGTGGTATTCTATTTCATGTCTGCCGCCATTCGCTACATATTCCTTAAAAATGGATTCGCCGGTTTATTCTCAACGAAACCCATTTATGATCCAAGCACATTTTCATGGGGAGCGATAGCAACCGGGACAGCCTTAACTGCGGTTACTTATATAGGGTTTGATGGTATAACAACTTTGGCTGAAGAGGTGAAAAAATCCAAAAGAAATGTCATGATCATTGCCATGGTACTGACCTGCGTAATTACCGGAATATGGAGCGCTATGCAGATTTACCTCGCACATTTGTCATGGCCCGATTTCATCGCACAAACCATGAGTTTGCCGGATGCGACAGCACAAAATGACGCTTTAGATACCGCGATCCTGAAAGTGGCCAACCGTGTGGGTGGTGCCTTACTGGATGGTTCATTGTCATTTGTCTTGCTGGTGGGCATGATCGGATCCGGATCGGCCGGACAACTTGGTGCTTCCAGATTGCTTTATGCAATGGGTCGAGATGGTGTGATCCCCAAAAAGATATTCGGGCACCTTGATAAAAAACATTCCAGTCCAAATTACAATATATTGATCATTGGTTTTCTTGCTCTGATCGGCTCACTACTGTTGAATTTTGAAAATGCTGCCTGGCTATTGAATTTTGGAGCATTTTTAGCATTCATGAGTGTGAATGTTGCATCGATGTTTGAATATTATTTCAAGTCGCCCGTAAAATCTATGAAAGGGTTTTTCCTCCACTTTATACCCTCTGCCTTGGGATTTATATTCTGCCTCATGATCTGGATCAACTTGCCACTGAAGACATTTATTGTTGGTGGGATCTGGGTGTTTATCGGACTTATTTATCTGGCTTTTCTTTCAAAAGGATTTCGACATAAAAATTTGAATATCCAATTTAATTAATCCGCAAGAAGCGAAAAAAAGCAAATGCTTACTAAAGAAAATAGCAATGTGCAAACCCCGCCTGAACGGACGGGCAGGCTTGCAAAGTCTGCAAAGAGAGTAAAGGTTGCAAAGGTGTAGGAAACAAAAAAAGGGCCCGAAGGAGGCTTTTGAATGTGTATGAAATGGATGGTTACAATTACCTATGACCTGGCGAAAGCCAGCAGCAAACTGTAATCTCCTTTATCGGCAGTTTTAACGGCTTTAAAGTAGGCTGTCCGGGTATCGCCTTCGCTGGAAAGGTTGGCAGCACCCCAACTAAAAACAGGCTGCTTGTATATTTTTTCGATGATAATATCGGCCATTAACCGGCTATGCCGCCCGTTGCCGTTTGGAAAGCAATGAATACTTACAATGCGGTGCTTGAACCTTACAGCAATTTCATCGGGTGGGTAGGTATTGTTTTCGTGCCAATACTTAGCATCATCCAGCAGGTATTTAAGGTCGGATGGTATTTGCCATTTCTCAACCCCAATGTTCTTGTTGGTTTTCCGGAAATCACCTGCCCATGCCCATACATCGGCATACATCCGCTTATGTACTGTGCGGATAAAGTCTTCGGTAAAAATCAGCTCAGGCTTAAAGGAACGGCCTAAAGTCCATTGCACTGCCTGTTCAATATTCTGCTGCTCAAACTCGTCTAATTCACCACGGGTGGCAATGGTAGGAATAAGCAGGCCATCTTTTTCTTCTTCATCTAAGGGGGTTTGTCCATCTATGTAGTCTAAATCTAATCCCATAAAATTTTAGGCATTTCTTTTTTAATTTCTTCAGCTCTTTCTTTGATGGCCTTTACAATACGCTTGTTGGTATTGCCCTGGTCTTCGAGCTTCATGGTATTAGAAGTACGCAATACAATTTTGGTGGCCAGTTCGGTGGCCCTCTTTTCAATTAATGCGTCCAATGATCCATCATTTGGAACAAAGCCATATACCAATTGCATATCCAATGCCCGGGCTATTTCTTTCAGCGATTTGATGGTGATGGACCCGTCTTTTTCCCGCTTTTCTATATCCAGTATTCCCTGCTTGGAAACATTCAGCTT
>CAIKEH010000043.1 GCA_903826405.1 uncultured bacterium | reverse complement strand
GCATATGTGCCTGTTGCGCCAGTACAATTAGCGCGGACCTGAAAATCATATGATGAAGACGCAGAGAGTCCAGATATGGAAACCGACAGATTAGTTGTTGCCGTTGCGGCATTGGTCCAGGTGGTGCTGGTTGTCAGCTTGTAATCGACATCATAGTTTATCGCTCCCGAAAGTGCTGACCATGCCAGGTTAGCAGTTGTGGTCGTGATGGCTGAAGCAGCCAATCCGGTTACGGTTCCACAGGATGGGGTTGTTTGGGGTATTACGGTAGTGAACAGCCCCCTTCCATGAGTAGCGACCGCCAGAGTTCGATCACCTGGTCTGTACCCAAGCATGAAAACGGATACATCAGGGAATCCAGGCTCAGCATCCCACGATACACTGGTATTGTTCAAATTGGCGGTTTGCCATACCCCCGTTTCCGTTCCGATGATCGCTTTGGTATCATCTCCAGGGTAGAACATCGCCCAACGGACCGGCATATCGGGAAGGTTGCCATCCACGGCGGTCCAGTTTGCACCACCGTCACGGGTGATCCAGACATTGTTGATGCCATAATTGGAAAAGGTGACGATGATATTGCTTTCGTTGGTGCCGAATTCGATGGAAGAAAGATAAGCACCTGAGATCTTCATCGCAGCGCTGCTGATCTCTGTGAAACTGGGTGTGGCATGCGCATTGGTGGCTTTGATCAATGTAGGTGATCCACCTGACCCGCCAAAATATACAGTATTGGAAGTGAAGGGAGATACCTTGACTGCTGAAACGATGCCACCATTCAAGTTTGTCATGGTGACAGAAGTCAGTGTACTGCCGGTCTGTGCATTGGACCATCGAGAAAATGTATTGGCGGCATAGCCGGCATACATGATGTTGTTGATGTCATCATAATCCGTTGGATTGATGAATCGTCCATTGTTGTCAGTTGTCACATAAGTCCAGGTGTTACCGCCATCCGAGCTTCTTCTGTAATTGCTGTATACATAAGATGTCCATTGGTACTGTGGCTGATCCTGATCGATATGAACGAAAGCGCCATCACCTCCTGTGACTTCAACTGTGCTCGTAAGCCCGGCTCCATTATACTGATGTGCTCCATTGTCCTGCGCTCCCGCCAGGAAATAATTGGTGGAGGTGGGGTGGATGGCCACTGAGTAAAGCTGCTTCAACCTTAAGCCCGTATTCCGATCAGTTATGGTGCTACCTCCATTGGAGGAATAGAATACACCCCCATCATTGCCTATGAGCAGATTGTTGGCCGTCCAGACGATGGTCTGCTGGTCAGCATGAGCATATTGCCCCGTTGTCCCAACCCAATTGCTGATCTGGAGCCAGGTTTTACCCCCATCTGTCGACTTGTAACAATCGAGGCCACCAACGATTACGTTGTTATTGTTGGCGGGATCTATGGCTGCGGCCAGATTGTACCATCCCTGATTTGTTTGGAATCCAGGTGTGGTCGCCGTAGGGGTCCAGTTGGCACCTCCATCCGTGGATTTGTAAATGGTCGCCACGGCATATGTTGAATTGGCCGGCAATGCATATAAATTGTTGCCACTACAGGCCAATTCCGTATTGATATTGGTAGGAGAATAAGAAGTCACGGGAGACGTCCATCCGGATGATGTGACGGTAGAAGGAGCATCCGTGTACCTATATCCCGAATTAATAGAGCCGTAATAACCACAAGCCACATGCAGCCTGCCTGTTGAACTGATTTCCATGTCTGTGATGCGGGGATCCACACCGCTCGGGGAGATATTGGTCCAGATTCCTGTGGCTTTGTTATATCGCTCCACGCCTGAAGTGTTGGACAATGAGTTGCAACCGGCATAAAGATTGCCGGCTGCATCGCAAACCAGTTTGCTGATGTTCCAGAAACTGGATGTATTCGGCATGATGTTCCAGGTTATACCATGGTCGAGACTTTGCCAGATTCCTGCACCACGGATGGCATCGGCATTGATGGATTTCTCACCGGTACCGAAATACATGATGTTGGCATTCGTCGGATCCTGACAGATGCTGGAGACGGCATTGTTAGCATATGCGTCACCGATGAGTATCCAATTTGCTGGACTTGTCGTGATATCAGTCGTCTTCCATATGCCTCCATCCATGCCACCCACCCAAACAGTCTTACCGGTGGCATCTGAAATATCCACCCATATTGCGCGCACCCTTCCCGAAGCAACTCCTTTAGCTGCCCGTGTGTTACCGTTGCTGGGCCCTACGGCATCCGTGTATGGACCTCTTTCGGTCCAGGTGAAGGGAGTGGAAGTGGAAGTTGAACTGGCTGCATTCAGCATGGTGGTACGCATCGTCCTTCCACGCTTATCCTGAAATGCAGTTACGAGTCTTGATTTGGGGACATAACCCAATTGAGGATCCTTGGTGGCATCTATCTCGAACTGAAGCCGATCGGATACTCCAGTAGGAAATTCATTGACCACCTTGACCTGGGAGAAACCGGTGAAGGTGAGTAATGATAGCATGACAACGAAGGGGAATATAATCCTTCGTGCATGCACATAGCATGGCAAGTAGCCCTGGTAAGCAGGCATCTAAAATGTGGTTTCAGAAGTAAGTCTAAATGAGGCTAGCTAAGTGCGTGATGATAGGGACGCAGTACGCGAGTGTTCAATGGGAGGAAGGACCGGGGAAGATGCTCAGGGGGTTAAGGATAGGCTAAGGTAGGTATGATCTTATAGGTGTCGGAGTGAAAAATATACACATGATGTGCATACCTGGAACATTCAGATTATAATCGCGTTTCTGAAATGTTCGATGCCAAGGTAAAATTTAAACTCAAATAGAAAAATAATTTTTTTAGCTGAAAAAATGTAAAAATATAAAAAGGTGTCGCCTTTATATGATTGAACTTACTTGCATTCGATATTTCAAAAGAGTTCATTTGCTTTCAGCACAAGATACTCTTGGTCCATTCATTCGGTCATTTCCTGGATCGGTTTAGAGATCATGTAGGATTGATGACAGGCATGCTTCAATTTCAAGTATCTTCATGAGAATGAGGCCACTAATATATTGATAAGCCTAAGCATCTTTTCGGGATCACAATCGTTCGATCATGAATAGACATCCTCTTGCATTTTTATTTCCACTACTGACCTGTCTTTTTCTCAACTCCCTCTACGCCCAGGTAAAAGATAGCAGTATCACAACCTCCAAAAACCTGTGCCAAGGTGCCTACTTCACTGAAAAAGAAGGCGCTGCATTCCTGAATGATCATGTACCGGTTTCCCGGGAAGCCTGGATGGTCCGTTCAGTTGAGATCTTATCCCACCTGCGCGAGGGTATGCAATTGGAAAGGATGCCAGCTGTTACCCGATCAATGCCCATCATCCATTCGAAAAAGGTCATGGATGGGTATAGCGTTGAAAATGTGTTCTTTGAAAGTATTCCGGGTTTCTATGTCACCGGCAATCTATACCGCCCTCTGAAAAAAAACAGGACCTACGCAGGGATACTCTGCCCGCACGGCCATGACGACCAACAACAAGGTCGGTTTCGCGAGCAGACGCAAAAGCGCTGTGCCACGCTGGCCAGAATGGGTGCCATCGTGTTCACCTGGGACATGATCGGCTATGGGGATTCAAAACAATGCTCTCATGAGATACCACTGGCCTTGAAACTGCAGACGATCAACAGCATACGGGCATTGGATTTTCTACTATCCCTTCCGGGTGTGGATAAGGAAAGGATAGGTATAACGGGAGAATCCGGAGGGGGAACACAGACTTTCTTCCTTACAGCCCTCGACCCGAGGATCAAAGTGGCGGCACCTGTGGTCATGGTGGCGGCACATTTCTTTGGCGGATGCATATGCGAGAGTGGGTTGCCTATTCATCGGGACGGGAACTACCAGACCAACAATACAGAGATAGCCGCCCTTGCCGCCCCCCGGCCTTTATTGTTGGTGTCCGATGGCTCCGATTGGACAAGCAATACTCCTTTGGTGGAATATCCCTTTCTGAAAAAGATCTACACCTTATATGATGCGGAAGAAAAAGTATACAATGTACATCTTGCTAATGAAGGGCACGACTACGGCCCAGGTAAACGATTGGCCATGTATCCTTTCATGGCGAAATATCTCGGACTCGACCTGCAAGCCGTCATGGACAAGGAGGGGAAAGTGAATGAAGATGCTTCACGTGTACTCAACGCATCTGAACTTGCGGCGACGGACGAACAACATCCACTTCCTGGGAATGCATTGAAGGGCGAGGAACAAGTGAATGAAAAAATTCGGACCTATCAGTGAAAATGTCTATTCACTTATTGGGCAATGATCTTTTCAAAATAAACGGGTGTTCCCATAACGGTAAGCCCCTGAATGATGATCCGATAACGTTTGGAAAATGAATTGTTCCGGAATCTGACCTCCACCTCATCTGAAGTGGAACGGGGATACACATCCGGATTCCAATATACCGTGCTGTTCCAAACGGAGAACCGGGAATCCTCCGTGAGATCTGCAATATTCTCGGCCTGAGTATATCCATTGATCATGGTATAACCAGCTTTGTTGATGCTGAAATAGCTTTTGCTTCCCCCTTTTTTGGTATACAGACAGATGGCCGGACCAATATAGCCATAGGGGCCATGGAAATCTTTTCTGAAAACCTTGATATATGAAAAGCTCGTCAGTGGCATGTTCCTGATTAGGTCATAGGTCGTGTATTCCTCATCTAGATAGATCATGGTCGATCCGCTCTCGCGTGGCCAGTAAAAAAAGGTGGAGGGGGCGCCAATCAGATTCGGTGGGGTGGACCGGTCAGCATCAGGAAAGAAACTGATTTTCGACATGGAGGAAGGGGCTCGATCAGGCAACAACCTAGGGGTGGATGGCGATGAGCTTATTGATGAGGAAGATGTTGATACGGGATCATTAGACTGCATGTTTATGTTTGCATTAGGGTCAAAACGAAGACCCGGTGTGTGGGAAGCAATGTACTGACCGAGTTCGAACGTGTTCCTCACAAAATTGCTGTCATCCTCCACGACCATTTTGGAAGCTGCGTCTCTTGAGGAAAAATAAGTGCCGGTGTAGAGGGCGTCTATTTTTTTTATGCGGTCCTTATTGCGGGCTTTGATATATACTGTCTGCAGCGTTATCGCTCGTAAAGCGGAATCGTATTGCTGCCCACCGTGCAGTACCCTGACCAGATTTTCCCTTATATCCTTTCCCATTTCGGGTATCCCCGTATCTTCCATCAGGATCGGATCTTTCAGAGCAGGCCGGTATAGAGAGTCGAAGATCACCTTATAATTGGGATGCGCCTCTCCATCCTTCAGCACCATGCCTCTGGCTATGGTGGTATCGAAAAAGAAAAGATCCTTGAATCTCACGATCGAATCGTTGATGATATAAGCTTTGTATCGTGTGTTCATTTTTTGACCGGTATATAGGTCCAGGTCGACAAATGATGGATAATAGTCCCGGTCCTTTCGGGGATCGATCTTGCGCAATACCCCACTCACGGTGATGAGTTTGTCCGGTTCGTTTTTCATACCTCCGACGGGAAGTGAATCGGCACGAAGGTTCAGTGCGAGGCTGTCCGATATATTATTGATGGTTCCTGTCGTATCCAGGAGTTGAGCAGCGATCTCCGGTATTCCCCTTTTTACAAAAGGTCTTGCATGAATTTCATAAGGCATACCGTAAGGGTCATGAGGCATGTCTGCATCATTTATCGAGATGCTGAGTGTGCCGGGTGGCAGGCCGGTGATGTGCCAGTAATTTTCGCTGTTCGGTGATACGTCGAAAGTATCCAGCCGGATCTGAGGATGTATCAGATATGATCTGTCCGTATGAAAGAACGTCTTTCTTTCGATAAGAATGCCGGCCTTGTCCAGAATACGGACTTCATGGAAGCCGTTGTCAAGTTTTTGCGCGGGGAAATGCAACAGGAAGCGGGGTGTTTCGCGAAGCGAATAGGTGTTTCTGAATATGCTTTCTCCTTGAGTAAGGACCTCAAGGGTGATGGTATCGTAATGCCTGTCATCATTATGGAAGGAAAGATTCGCAAATGTGGAGTCCTGTTTGATGAACAGTCTTGATGTGTTAAGGGGGGGTGCCGCAGATATTGGTGTTTCGATATTATTGAAGGCTACTGTTTGCGGCAGTTTATTCTCCCGGAAAACCCGGATGGCTTTTGTGAAATGATTCCCCGGGTCGGTGATGACATCATTCTTTCTATACATCACCATCCATATCCTGTCTTCTTGCAGATCTTTCGGCAGGGTGAATTGTCCTTTCGCCGTGGACAGGTAACTGATATATTTCTGGTGTGCGATCAATTGGCGCCTGTCGTTGTAGTAATCAACGTAGATGTTCTGTATGCTTGAGTCTATGAACTCGTCGTTATATATGAAGATCTTGAACCAGACCGTCTCTTCCGGTAGATATACATCTTTGTCCAACTGTGCGAAGAGTATGGGATGCCCTGCTGAAGACTGGGATTTCGCCCGGCATACAGAAAGGATGAGGAAGGAAAGGATGAGGATCGCGATGACTGGCTTCTTGCCGCTCATGTCGTAAAGTGCTTTTCGTTGCACTAAATTTAAGTAAAGGTTCTTTATGGAAAAGAACATTAACCTTACGTTGTGACCACTCCGGTCCGGAGTTTTGGAACGAAGGGATGCTCAAGCTTCAGAAATGCGGTTCCGAGTTTAATATCTGGTGGACAGAACGAGCCCGTGATAGACATCCAGTTTGTCCCCTTCCAGGAAGACGACGTCGCCTCCGAAACGGAAATTCTCTTCTATGAGCTCATCTACGACATCATCAATGACGCCTTTTTTCGTCCGTTCATGGGAAGGAACGATGGTGATGGTGTCATTTTCCAGCAATGCGGGAATGAATACGGAGGGGTTGACGAAGATCGTTTTGCCACGGCCCTGTCGGATAGCGGAAAGGATCTCGTTTATGTCCACGACGTACTTTCCTGCGCCGATCGCCTTGTCCAGTTCGCTGAATCGTGCAGCGTTCTTTTCCTCCATGTATTTTTTCACCACTGGCCAAGCAGCTTCCACGATATGGTTGGACTTGTGGCCATTCCTGTCCTGATTGACTTGTCCAATGATCACCTCTTTCTTGTCGGCGATCTTCATGTATTCGAAATAAGATGATCCTTCTGCGCAGATGACTACGGGAAGGGGATGTTCCTTATGCGCTTTCAGGAGTTCCTTGTCGATACGGTTGAAGAACTCGGCGGAAAGGTTGGATTGGCGCGTGGCGTTGGATACCTCGGCCTTATTGGTGGAATACAAGTGCTGGTTATGGATGGGGAAAGGTTTGCCTGATTCGCCTACGGGTTTGTCGTTGAAAGCCTCGATAAGCCTGGCTTCCTGCGGATTCAACACAAGGACGTAGTAACCGGATTCTGCACGCATTCCACGTACGAGGTCACGTGTAGTAAATGTGTCATCCAGGGCAACGCGAGGTTCAACGGAAATAGGAAGTCGGGTGTATTCGGCGATATCCTGATTCACGAAAAGGATGAGGCTTTCCAGATTGTGTTGGTGATCGATACTGGCGGCCAGTTCTTTGATGCGGTTGACCAATTTCTCCCCGAATCCTTTGTCTTTATGATAATCGGCCCTGACCCTGTCTTCTGCGGTTTGAATCAATTTTTTCAAGGCAATGGGATCGGCTTGGTTGTCGGGTGCAGTGCGATGCGTATTCAATAGGATGGTCACACATCCTTCAGCCTTTACATCTTTAACGGATCTGATGGTCGTATTCATATTTTTAGATGGATTATGGCGGTTTTCGCCAGACTATATAATTTGGATCTGAACAGTCTGTCCTGTTTTTGGATAACAGGGGTGTGAAAGTAGCCATTCGATCCCAACCATGATGGTTGACTTGCACAGATTCGTAAAGTGCTAATCGTTGATCCTGAATCCCGAATCACATATCTACACAATCTGATGAATGATTCCGACCATTGGGATCACTAAACGCCATATTATATCATCCAAGGGACGTATATTGTACCCAGATACCTACCCTAAGGACTCCTTTCTGCCTTTCTGCTTTGGACTAAAGTTCCAATCAGAATTTCCCTCCCCAACCACTTCAAGTGTCACCCTTCCGGTAACTGATTCGTCCACCTATCCTATTTTTTTAAAAAACCTAAATCCAACATCATGTATCGTCCAATTTTCATCTCATTGGGCATGGCCTTGGTGACTTGTTATGCCCATGCTCAATCCACCAGTTCCAGCAAGGATGTCCAACTCCATCTTCAGATGCGTCCGATCATGGGTTTTACACTGACCGCACCGAATACAGGTGAAAATGGCATTCATCAAGTCAGGTATGTTCAGGGCAGTCCTCTTGCCTTGTTACCCTTCATCAACACTTTCGGCAACTATGCGGTGGACGTTGATCTCCGCCGGAAAAAGAACGGTCGTCAGGAGTTGGTGATATTCATCGTCACGGAAAAGTGATTTATAGATGTATCGAAACCTTCACTGATACCTGGATTCAGCACCTGCCCTGGTTCTGAAGCATCCGGTTCTTCAGGTTTGAGAATCATCAGCAACTATCCTCTGTCGGCTTTGACCTCTGTTCCAACGGCCTGTCCTACCTCTTTGCTACATACGGAAATGACCAAGGCTTGGTCAGGATACGATGAAGATCATGTGTCCACCTCCCCTAACGGCTAGTTTACCCGGTTAATTTGATCTACCTTCATACGTACACCGTGAGAAAAAATCAAATGGCATGTGGTGGGCTTACCTTCTTGTTTTTCTGGGCACATTGGTCGTGGATCTTACCCCACTTCCTCTGCCTCCAGCATTCACCCTGATGATCCTCCTTCAGGTGGTGTTCCATCTGGACATTTGGCCTGTGATTTTTTTAGGGGTGGCGGGCTCTGCCATGGGACGCTATTTTTTCAGTCTGTATATCGGACGACTATCCGGTAAAGTACTAAAGGCTGAAAAGATCAAGGACATTGAATTTCTGGGAGGTAAGTTGAATGCAAGCGGACTACGAACGCAAGGTTTCACCCTGTTGTATACTCTGTTGCCCATTTCGAGTACTCCACTTTTTGTCACTGCGGGTATAGCCCGTCTGAACCCGCTCAATATCATCCCTGCGTTCGTCATCGGCAAATTCGTCAGCGATGCGTTGGCCGTAGGAATGGGTAATTACGCCATCAACAATTCAGCGGATATTTGGACCGGAGATGGTTCGCCTAAGGCGGTCGTCGCACTTTTGGTCTATCTGGTCTTGATCCTTGCACTACTTTTCATTGATTGGCGGACTTGGCTCGTGCAAAAAAAGCTGCGGTTTAAATTCAAAATATGGCGGAAAAATAAACAGACCATTTGAACACTACTTTCAAGCAACCATGGTTTGATCATATCACCTTTATGCCGTATGCATCCGCCCCATCTGAACTGCCTTCGAAAAGATAGGGGTTGCCCATCCCTGAAGTGGAATAGGTGACAAATATCCTCTTTATCACCTCACTGGCTTTTTTGTCCGCGAGAATGGCTACCGTTCCGCCGGCACCACCCCCAGTGATCTTGGCACCGTAGATACCGTTCTTCATTCCTTCTTTCCTGCACAACTCCACTAAAAAATCGGTGGCCCTTGCTCCTAATCCGCAGGATGTATACGCCTGATGAGACTGGTACATGAGTTCGCCCATCAACTGATACGCTCTTACGGATCCGCTTAGTGATGCTCCACGGGAAAGTTCAGAGAATAGTTGCACACGATGGTTCTCTTCCACCGCGTATCTCGTATTGGCCAAAATGTTATATGTGACCTGATCTTTCAGTGGTGTGAATGGATCCGGGTGAAATTGGTGAAGTTCCAGATAGTTTTTTTTATCAATTTGAACAGGCAGGATCGACTCGAATTTTTCACGGAATTCGGACAGTGTCAGGTTGGCGAGGTAGCCGTTCCATACGGGATCGGTATAACGGCTGATCTCTGTAGATCCATCTAAGGTAACCGGAACCTTTGCTTCGTCACAAATGATCTTGTAACCCATGAATGCGGCTGCCCTTGCTGCTTCGTACTCTATTCCTGAAACCTGATGGCTGACTCCGGAATCTATGCCCCAGATATTGAGTTCTTCCGGTAGTCGGATGAGTTCCTCGGCGGTACAGGGCTGGCAGATCATCGGCATGATATATCCTTCTTTACCGGTGACCACTGCGGCCTGATCCATGATTCCACAGGCCGATCCTGCTATGGTATTCTCAACCCATTGGCAGGCAACCGCCAGTTCCATGCCCGATAGATCGATACCCATTGCAGCAGCAGAGGCCTTCATAACAGACACTTCGATCGCGGCCGAAGAACTGACACCGCGGTTGAAGGGCACGTTAGTGTCCATGTATAAAGTAAGCCCCCCTTTTATGCGGTCCGGGAATTTCTTTTTCAGGTAGTGGATGTTTCCGAGCACATATGCTGTCCAACGTATATCAGCCGACCGGTTCACCCATTCAACCACTTTCTGTTCCTCCGAAAGCTCATCGATTTCCAAAACGATTTCACTCACCCATCCTTTTCCGGCTACTGCTGGATTCCGGACGACAATTTTGCCATCCGTTCTCAGTTGAGCCGCCGCATAGGTTCCTTCGCGGATGGTCGATTCGAAGACCAGGCCGCCGGTATAATCATCATTGCCGCCCATGAGGTCGAGTCTGCCCGGAGAACGTGAGATATGTATGGGGATCCGGGATGCAAAAAGCTCACCCCGCTTTTTCAAACCACTGACGTTTTCTTCAAAATTCAGTTGCATGGTTCAGGATTGTAGTGAGCGAACACTCTTTACAAGATGATCCAGTGCAGCTTCCGTCATTCTCGGATTGATGGGGAGTGTCACCAACTGATCACCGAGTTTTTCCGCATTGGGGAACTGACCTTTCTTGAAGCCACGTTCTTTGAATGCAGTGGAATAATGTAAGGGAATGTAATGAAAGCCGGCCTTGATACCATACTTATACAGCAGGTCTTGGATGAAGTCTTCTTTGGTCAAACCGAATTCTTTAGGATCGATGAGTACGGGATAAAGATGGAATACATGTTTATTGTAGGGTCTGGGTTTGGGTAAGGTCAGGCCGGCCATATCCTTAAGCCCTTCCGTTATAAAGGCAGCATGGTCGATCCTTTTCTGGTTGAACTGGTCCACTTTCTTGAGTTGTTCCAATCCCACCGCGGCCTGGATATCTGTCATCCGGAAGTTGTAGCCGCAGTCATCGAAATCCTGCCACCAGAATTTTTTGCCGATGGGGAATTTTTCTTCATTGAGCTTGCAGTATTTAGTGCTGACCCCGTGGACGCGTGTGCAATGGGAACGGTAAAGGGAGATCCGCTCGAAAATGGCATCATCATTCGTGAGAACCATTCCTCCCTCACCGAGGGTGGAGATATTTTTCTGTTCGTGGAAACTGAAGCAGCCTGTGGCTCCGAATCCGCCCACTTTTCGTCCCTTGTATTCTGCGCCGATGGCATGGGCCGCGTCCTCTACTATGGAGATACCGTGTTTCTGAGCAATGGCCATGATCTCATCCATCTCGGCGGGCTGTCCATAGAGGTGTACAGGGATGATGGCCTTGGTTTGAGGTGTGATGTGTGCGTCGATCTGTTTCACATCCAAGTTGTATGTCTCCAGATCGATGTCCACGAAATCCACTTTAGCACCCAGGGTGACCGGGGCTGCCGCGGTGGCTATCCAGGTGATGGGGGTGGTCAGTACCTGATCTCCCGGTTTTATGCCGATGCCGATCATGGAAAGGAAAAGGGCAGAACTGCCATTGCTCACCACTCGGGCATGTTTAACCCCTGCATAGGCAGCAAAAGCTTTTTCGAAGGCTATGCATTCGTCACCACTCGTAGGTGCGTTGTTGCGGAGTACGCGAAGTACCGCCTCCTCCTCTTCTTTACCATATTGGGTACCGAATTTGATCTCCAGGTCGTGTTGGATCTTGGCCATGTTCAATTCGTTTTATGTGCTTTTATCACCTGTTGCAATCCTTCCTCCAGCGTGAGCATGGGTGTGCGGAGCAGTTGGCGTGCTTTGCTGTTGTTCAGTGAAGCATCATTCGGACGGCGTGCCCTTCCGGGGATGGAGTTGGAATCCGTTCCTCTGATCAGTGACCGTGATTCAGGCGGCAGTCCCAAGATATCTGCGATCTTCTGTGCCATGGAATATCGGTCAGATCGAGTGTTGCCTGCGAGATGAATGATGCCGTGGAATATGTTGCCGGCCAATTCCGCCAATGCCGTCGCCAGGGTGATGACATCGATGGGTGTCCTGATCTCATTCTGCGGGAAGTTCACCGGTTCATTCCTGCCGATTTTGAGGATCATGTCGTTGAGGAAGGAGTTTCCTTTACCGCTCACCGGAAACCCCATGACCAGCGATAGCCTGGCCACTACATTCCTGTCTGATGCGGACAGAACGATTTTTTCCGCTTCCACTTTTGTTTCCGCATAAAAGTTGACCGGATGAGGGGTATCCGTCTCTTCATAGTTGCCTTTTTCTCCGTCGAAAATGGAATCCGTGGAGCAATAGACCAACTTAATTCCCATGTTTTTACACAGCTCAGCAATGGTGCTCGTGGCTCCAACATTGACGGCATGCGCCGATACCTGATCTGTCTGGCATTGGTCGATGTTGGCCATCGCTGCTGTGTGTATCACAGCATCAGGTCGTATCTCCTGAATTAATCGCGAAACCTGGTCCGGTTCAAGAAGGTCTGCCACATGGTTTTGTGCCGACCCTGAACTGCTGGTATGGATCGAGCGGGAGACACCATGAACCGACCAGTTTTCACTTGCCTGCTCTATAACATGGCCTGCAACGAATCCCGTCGATCCTGTGATCAGCAATTTCTTTTTCACTTCATTTCCTTGTTCAACTTTCATCCTATTGCCTTGCTTCTTTTCTGGATGGGCTCTTTCGTCAAGTAGAAAGCATAGATGGTTATCATGATAAAGCATACCATCGGCACCATATAGGAAACCTGCACACCGTGGTGGTCTGCGATGAATCCTTGTAATGGCGGGAATATAGAACCTCCGATCAGGGCAAAATTGACCAATGCAGAACCCTTGCCGGTGAAAGCACCTATATCCTCGATGGCCAGACTGAACAGGGTTGGGAACATGATGGACAGGAAGATGCCCAAACCTGCAAGCAGGTATTCATTGTAACCCGTGTTCACGTGTATGCAGATCATGTAGAGGATGATCATGCCTATACCGAACATGCCCACCAGTTTGTGTGCTTTGATGTAGCGCAGGAAAAATACGGCGGCCATCCCCATGATGGCTGTCAGCACATAATAGAGCGTCAGGTAACTGGCTGCTTTCTGGTCGTTGAATCCCAGGACGGATTTCAGATAAGGGATGAAAAAGCCGGCTGTACAGGCTTCGGCGCCCATATAGAAGAACATGGCGAATACCCCATAAAAAAGATGTTTGTAAGACCTCGCTTCCCGGATGATGCCCTTGGTGGTGAAGGGCTCCTCATCATCAGGTTTCATGGCGGGCAGGTGGGAGGCGAACATCAGAACGGCAATGGCCACCAAGCATATGGCCAGGATGACATAGGGAAAATGAAAACGGACCTGACCGCTTCGGTCATAAATGAGTGCTGTGGCAACAAGGGGTGTTGCGGCATATCCGATCCTCGAAAAAACCTGAACGAAATTGATGCGCTGGTGTGATCCCTCTGGGTCACCAAGAAGTGCCGCGAATGGATTCGCAGCCACATTGATGATGGTGAGGCCGGTGGAAATGATGAAGATGGCGATCAGAACCAATGGATAGGAATCGTAATATTTCGCCGGAAGGAAGAAGGCACATCCCGCAGCGCAGGCCACAACGGCCACCAACAGGCTCACTTTGTACCCGTATTTGTGGATCATCCCCGCAATGGGTATGGGGAAAATGATATAGGTGAGATAGAAGGCGAACTGGATCATGGTCGCCTGCGTATAATTAAGATCGAAATGGGTGATGAGAGAAGGCAGGAGGATGTCGTTCATGCAGAACAAGGATCCCACCATCAGGAACATCAGCGATAGTAAGGCAAGAGGTTTGTATTGATGTTTCATCTTAATCTTGGTTTGGATATCAGCGATGATCCGATCATGCATCGTGGATACATGCAGAAGGTCGGATCATTCAGATGATCGCCATTGGAGCATTAAATTGAATCATGAAGCCAGAAAGGTCAGCCTGGATCCGTTTCCTGCCAGGATTGCAGGGCAGGACGGCACGGTGCCCTGCAATGTAATATTTTTTTGGCTCGAATCGGGGAGTGGATAGTCTGCGTTGGGGCTTTAGCTGGCCGCCCCCTATTCACTAATGAGAGCTTCAGAAATCATAAGTCAGATCCAGTGCGAAGAAAAAAACATTGTTCAGGGTTTCTGTGACCTGCCTGGGTCTTGATGGGACACCAGTGGATGGTGTTACCTGAATCACTGCGGTCGCCGGATTGACGGGAAACGCCCAAGTGGGTGTAAAGGAAAAAGTGAATTTGTTGAAATAATAAGAGACCGGGATGGACAATTCATAATCCAGGATCTTGAATCGCGACGCATCGGACAGGTCGGCCGTGACGTCATAGGTGATGCCGTTCTGGTTCGGCGGGGTGAATTTCCTCAAGAAATTTTTGCCATAAAACTTGCTCGTTCCCGCATTCATCGTCAAGGTTGGCGCGATCTCCAGACTTTCCTCCAAGAGGTAAAAACTATGATCGACGGAAAGGGTTGTACCCCAATCTGTATTCTTCTTGCTGAACATGGCAAATGCCGAAGCCCCAATGTTCACCGGGCCTGCTGCATATACGCCGCTGATGGTGATGTCGGAATTCACTTCCGACTTCGGATTGGAGCTGTTCTTGTTGTACCAATATTTGTTCAGTTCCACGCCGCCCTCGAAATTGCCGAAGCTGCGCATATATCCTGCCGTCAGGTAGCTTAGATCTACTTGGGTGTTCGAACTTTTGGTCAATATGGATGTGGAAGCGCCGAAGTAGGCACCTGACTTGTGGTACCACGTCAACGCCGGGGTCAGGTATGGGAATGTGGTCCTGGAAGGTCTTCCCACGTAGACATAATTGTTCACGAAATCCAGAGAAGCGGACAGATATGAATAGGCGCTGTCTCTGGAGGCGATTTCCTTGGATTGGGATAAAGCCGAATGACCCACGACGAGGCAACAAGCAAGAATTAGGGATGTCCGCATAGGGATAAATGTAAGGGTTAATTTCTTGGCCATTTACCCGAGGAAGTCGCCTTTTATAATCGGTTTCCTTGTTTTTGATCCGCTTAGGTGGATGGGATGGAAGGGAATTGCTCAAAAGGGCAAATATGGAATATTCATTAACTTGAACGGGAACGAGGCCATTCCGATCCGGTATGGAAGTTGTCGGTCGAGCCGAACGCAGATGGCATTTACAGGATAATCTTAAATATGGACCATGGTATTCATCATCTGGATCGCACTCATTCTTCTGGCCATCTGGTTCTCCTGGATCCTGTTCAAGGATTACTCGAGCCTTGGACCCGGTCCAGATCATATCAGCTGGGTCAAGACAGGCATAATCGGCTTTGTCGTCAATTTCTTCGATGTGCTGGGAATTGGCTCTTTTGCACCGCAGACCGCTTTGTTGCGTTTCACTCGACAGACAGAAGACAGGGTCATGCCGGGTACCCTCAATGTGGCCAATACCATTCCCGTGTTGATCGAGGCGATCATCTTCATCAAAGTGGTTGAGGTGGAGCCAGTGACGTTGGTTGCCATGTTGCTGAGTGCGACCATTGGAGCCATCTTCGGAGCAGGGTTCGTCTCCAAACTTTCTGAGAACAAGATCAGGCTGACGATGGGAATCGCCCTTCTGGTCACAGCGGGTTTCATGGTAGCTAACAGCCTGGGCTGGATCCAGGGTGCGGGAACAGCGGTCGGCTTGTCCGGGGTGAAACTCGCCATTGCCATCGGAGTGAATTTCATCCTGGGTGCATTGATGACCGCCGGTATCGGGCTTTATGCACCGTGCATGGCATTGGTATTCATGCTCGGCCTTTCCCCCAAGGTAGCCTTCCCCATCATGATGGGATCCTGCGCCTTCCTCATGCCACCTGCCTCTGTAAAGTTCATCCGGGCCGGAGCCTATAACCGAAAGGCAGCCGTCGGTATGTTGATTCCAAGTATTATCGCCGTACTCATAGCCGCATTCATCGTCAAATCCCTGCCTCTTGATAAATTGCGCTGGATAGTCATTGCCGTCATCATCTATACCTCCGCAAGCATGCTTTATGCCGTCTTCAGGAAAAAGCAGGAAGTCGCGCAGACATCATAATTGAGGATCAGAACAGGATAAGCATGAACGTAATCATTCTTGAAGCTTCACCCATATCACACCTGTTCAGGGATATGCGAATAATTTATCTGCTTCTTCTTTTGAATTGTATTTCTCCTGTTTCAACCCACGCAGGAATTCCACGAAACGGTAATGTGCCGGACACATTCATCCGGGATTTTGGGGTAAAGGAGTACATCCGTCTGTCCCGAAAATTACCTCATGTCGAAAATACCCCCTGGGATCTCATCGCAGAGATGCCCTACAATTGCCATTTTCAGCCCATCATTCAGGTAGAAGGTAAAAGGGGGGACACGATCAACTTGAATTCCACCAATCCACTCGTCAGATACCTCACACCAACGGAGACTTTCACCATGACCGCTGCGCGTCAGTCTTACGAGGCGAAGAACTGGATCAGTGGGGAAGGTGCACTGTATACCATACCTCCTGGGGTCAAGGTTATCTCCGTCAAATATCGAGAGACGGGCTACGATACGAGATTCGCCGGATCATTCACCTGCAATGATGAAGATTATAATATACTATGGCGCAAGGGTGCCAGGACGGCTTATATCTGCATGCGCGATCATTTTTATGATTGCCCGGACCGGGAACGTGTGGGATTTTGGGGTGATGGCACACCGGAGTTGGATCAATGCTTTTATGCTTTTGATACGAATACACATCGGCTCTGCCGGGAACTGGTGCTCAGGGAGCTGGATCCGGAGTTTTACCCTGGGCAGCAACTGGAATTCCTGGGGGAATACGGTCTCTGGTATTATTATATGCAGACCGGTGATCTCGAATCCATCCGTAAAGTATATCCTGCCACACGCAACTTCCTGTTCAATGTCTATAAACCCGGGAAGAAGAAACAATGGTTCGACTGGGGCAAGGAAAATAAAGATGTTGCCATCATGGAAACCTGTTTCATGTACATCGATCTGGGCTCTCTGCGGAAGATGGCTCTGATCACCGGGCATTCGGAAGACACCATCTCCATCGATACAAAGATGGATAGTATCCGCCGAAATTTTCATACACGCTATTGGACAGGGAGCTACTACAAGTCCGATCAGGTAGCGGAGCCCGATGACCGCGCTAATGCCATGGCAGTGAATGCGGGTCTGGCCGATCGCTCCACTTGGGAAAATATTTACAGGAATGTACTTTCCGTGAAGACCTACTCCAGTTGTTTTTTCGACCGCTGGGTATTTGAAGCTTTATGCAGGATGGGTCTGGAGGACCGGGCACTTCTGCGGATGTACCAAAGATACAGGACCATGATCCCTGCCACCTTCACCACCCTTTGGGAGCATTATGACAGGTGGTGGGCTTCTCATATCGACGCTTTTGACGAAGGGTCATCACTGAACCATGGATGGAATCCTCCCGTGATCAATTTGTCGCAGACCATTGCGGGCATCTCTCCCCTGAAGCCCGGTTGGGAGAGTTACGCCGTACTTCCCAAAGAGGCTTTTTTGAAGAATATACGCGTCGTTGTGCCTTCTGTGAAAGGGGAGATCAGCGTGGAAATGAATAAGACGACTGAGCGCTATAGTCTTTCCTTACATTCTCCAGCATCCACTTCAGCTGTTGTGGGTATTCCGAAAAGATCATTCACCCTCATGCGATCCATCCGTGTCAATGGCGAACTGATTTGGGATAAGACTTATATAGGCAACGTGAAAGGTGTCATCTGGTATGGAGAGGATGAAAGCTATGTCATGTTCTCGGTCAAAGCCGGGAATTGGCATTTCACCGCCGATGGCAAGCTGTCCTTGGAATCACCCAAGAAACCTCCAGCACCATCAGATCCGGGTATTCTCCTGGATAAACATTCCTGGACAGCCAGAGCAAGTGTCACAGACAGTTCCTTTCTCTTCAGTGGCGACGATATCCCCATCGGTGTGTCTGCTCAAAATGCCCTAGATGGTGACCATTGGAATGGTTGGCGCGATATGACAAGAACCCAATATCCCGGTCAATACCTGATCGTTGATATGGGGCAAACACAACATTTTGACAAGGTGGTGCTGGACAATTCCTGGGCAATGTGGGATTCCCCGAACAAATATTCTCTGCAGGTATCTGGGGATGGGATCCGTTGGGGGGAACCGATCGCAGTAGGTAAGGGAAATCCCGGCATGACGACCATCACATTCCCTGAACAGCACGCACGATTCCTGAGAGTAAGTCAGACCGGTCAGGATTCAACCTATCATTGGTCCATTTATGAAATGGATGTGTATCGGAAGAAAACGAACAAAACCAGCTTCAAAGGGAATGTAAAAACACCTGATGCAGGAAAAAAATCTTGACATGTGCAATCGTTCCATATCAAATACTTTGAAACTGCATGTTTTCTATGTTCTCGCCTTGTGTAGTGCTGGCATCCTTCCATTACAATCCCAATCGCAGCAACCAGCATCTCCTTTGGAAGCTTCCTATGAAACCCATCGGTCCATGCACATGGCAACACCTTTCAATCTCGAGTGGGTCTCCGTAGGTCCTACCGTCAATTCGGCAAGGGCGGACGTTGTGCAGGCCGACCCATCAAGACCGGGTACGATGTATGTGGGGTTCGGTTCAGGTGGATTATGGAAAACGGAGAATAATGGAATAAGCTGGTACCCTATCTTCGAGAATCAGTCTTCCCTGGGTATCGGAGATGTTGAACTGGCTCCTTCGGATCCCAATATCATTTACCTGGGTACCGGGGAAAACTTGAAAAAGCCCAGGAATTTCACTTTGCCGGGCACCGGCATGTACAGATCCGGAGATGGCGGAAAAACATGGAAGCATATTGGTCTGCAGGATTCCTGGTCCATCGCCGAGATAGCCATTCATCCGAAAGATCCGAATATCGTGCTGGTTGCCGTGCTCGGTCACTTGTGGTCGAAGAACAAGAATCGGGGACTTTATCTGACCACGAATGGTGGTGAGACCTGGCAACAGGTGCTCCACAAGGATGAGTCCACCGGCGCGAATGATGTTGTGATCTCGCCGAGCGACCCCAGGGTGATGTATGCCTCATTATGGGAAGTTTATCCCGGCATAAGCGGAATGAACAGCGGTGTCTATCGGAGTGGGGATGGCGGCAGAACATGGAAGTCTGTCAGTAGTGGGTTGCCCACGAGTCCCAAACTGGGAAGGATTGGCTTGGCCGTATCTGCGAGGGATCCACAGAAAGCGTATGCTCTTGTCGACAACCTGAGTAATCCCAAAGAGGAAGCCGCCGAATTGTACAAGACGGTGAATGGAGGGAAAAGTTGGTCGAGGACACATCTGACGCCATTGAAGATCTTTCCAGGCATCGGATGGTATTTCACGGATGTTTACCTCGATCCTCGTAACGATGAGGAGGTGTATTGCCTTGGTGTTCGTCTTGCACATAGTACTGATGGTGGCAAAACATTCGGATACATAGGTGGAAAGGTGAATCACTTGACCCCCAGTTCTGCTCAGGGCCTTCATCTGGATCAGGCAGAATTGTGGATAGACCCCATCAACCCGAGACACCTGCTGCTAGGCAATGATGGTGGTGTCTATGGAAGCTACGACAAAGGAGAATCCTGGATGCATTATAATAATATCCCTGCCGGCGAATTTTATGATATCACCATCGATCAGCAGCGTTTTGTCATCTACGGAGGGACGCAGGATGATGCTACGGTTTATGGACCTGCCACGGAGCTCAATACAGATTTTCCGGATCCCTGGAAATACCTGTGGATCGACCCTTGGGATGGTGGTGATGGATGTGTGACTCAGGTGGATCCGGTGGACAGCAATATCGTCTACTACAGCATGCAGCACGGTCTCGCCATGCGACTGAACCGTGCCGTGGACAGTGCAGTAGAGATCATGCCCGTGCTGCCACCAGGGATGAAAGACACACTTCGCTTCCAATATTTGACACCCTATTTCATTTCACCGCACGATCACGCCACGCTATATCATGCAGGTAACTTCATCTTCAAGACTAAGGATCAGGGAAGCCATTGGGAATGCATCAGTCCAGACCTCTCTATTTCTTCCCTGACTGCGAAACGCTCCGTCGCTGCAGGCGCACTGGTGGAATCAAAGATCCAAAAAGGTTTGCTGTATGCCGGGATGGATAAGGGAGCTTGCTGGATTTCAGAGAATGATGGTGGAAGCTGGAAGGAGATATCTTCAGGTCTGGCCAACCAATATATTCGCAGTATCTGTCCATCCACGTTTTCAAAATCACGTGTCTATCTATCCATGACAGGGATCAACGAGGACGACCTGCATGCATACTTGTACGTTTCAGAGGATAATGGAAAAAATTGGAAGAGCATTTCTGCGGGACTTCCGGACGAGCCCGTCAATGTCATTCTGGAAGACCTTGTTAATGAGGAAGTACTATATGCAGGCGGACTTCGCGGTGTTTATATTTCCACCAACCGTGGAGAAACCTGGTCGGTGCTGGGTCGGGGCATGCCCCAGGCGGCGATAGCAGATCTGGAGATCAACAAACCGACGATGGATCTGGTGGTGGCGACCCATGGTAGGGGCATATATCGAATGAATCTAAAGGCTATACACGTCATGCTGACGTCGAAATGGCCTGCGCAGGAAGATCAGTTATTTGACATCCCCGCGGGTACAAGACCTTGGTTCAATTCAGCTGAAGGAGAAGTGGACCACAGGACGATCGTAAAGACTCCGATCACGTTCTGGCTGTCGGATGCAAAAGCAGTTTCCCTTGCCCTGCTGGACACGGCCGGAAAGGAAATATGGCATCAGGACATTCAGGGAACAAAGGGCTTCAATGAATACAGATGGGATCTGGCCATCAAAAGGGTCAACAGCGACCTACCTTATTTCATTCCGTATGAGCAATTCCTGCCTCCCGGTTCATATGAGTTTATACTCAGATCCGGCACTTCGATGCTGAAACGCCCTTTTAATGTGACATCTTCCGTTTCCCCCTATCGCAGAGGTTGATTTTAGGGAGGAATTGCCTGTTTAATTTGTACTTTCATTGGGCATAACAAAAGATCGAAAATGGCACATTATCCCAGCATCTTCAATGACGTCATCGGCCCGGTGATGCGAGGCCCTTCGAGTTCTCATTGTGCGGCCTCTCTGCGCATAGCCAGGATATGTCGTGATCTGATGGATGGTTCCCTGAAAAACATACTCATCGAATTCGATCCCAATGGCTCATTGGCCACCACACATAAAGGTCAGGGATCAGACATGGGGCTTTTTGGAGGTTTCCTGGGTTGGGAAGCCTATGATGAAAGGCTGCCTGAAGCCGAGAAACATCTGGCTACGGCCGGTATCGAGGTTGCCATCGAAATCCGCGACATTCAGGCGGAACATCCCAATACATACAAATTCACTTTGACCAATGACTTAGGATCACATACCCTTACTGCACTTTCTACCGGAGGTGGTATGATAGAAGTGATCGAGATCGATGGTTCTGAAGTATTCATGATGGGTGACTATTATGAGACACTCGTTTATTGCTCGGACCATGACCGGGTGATGTCCTTTCTGAACTCTTCATTCCGGTTCGACGAGATCATTCACCATCCCGGCCCCAATCCTTTCATCGAGATCAGGTCACAGGAGAAACCCGATGAGATACTCCGTCAAGAGCTCATGGCTATGGACCAGGTGACCAGCATCAAATTCTTAGAACCGGTTCTGCCTATCCGTTCCAGAAAGGGACTTGCCGTGCCTTTCATTACCTGTCATGATATGATGGTGTATAATGAGGACAAGGGGAAAGAACTGTGGGAACTGGCCTTGGACTATGAGTCTGCAAGAGGCAACATCAGTTCGGTCGAAGTATTTGAAAAGATGCGTGACATCATCCGCATCATGGGAAATGCCATAGAGACTGGTTTAAAGGGCACAAAATATGAAGACCGCATCCTGGGAAGTCAATCTCCGCGCTTCAGGGAGCAGATGCTCGCCGGAAACCTGATCAAAGGCGATGTCAACAACAGGGTCATCATGTATGTGTCGTCCATCATGGAGGTGAAAAGTTCCATGGGTGTCATCGTCGCTGCTCCCACGGCGGGTTCCTGCGGCGCCCTGCCCGGCGCCATCTTCGGTACGGCACATGAAATGGGTTTGCCTGAAGAAGACATGGTGAAAGCGATGCTATCCGCCGGATTGATCGGCGTCTTCATCGCCGCACATGCAACCTTCGCAGCGGAGGTAGGAGGATGCATGGCCGAGACCGGCTCCGGTGGCGGGATGGCCGCAGCGGGCATCGTAGGTTTGAAAGGAGGGACATTACAACAATCCATAGCCGCCTCTTCGCTTGCGCTTCAGAATTCGCTCGGCATCATCTGCGATCCCATAGGCAACAGGGTGGAAGCCCCTTGCCTGGGAAGAAATGTAATGGCCGCCACGAATGCCATCTCCAGCGCCAACATGGCCCTCTCAGATTACGAATACCTCATTCCACTTGATGAAGTCATCCAGACCATGAAGGTAGTAGGAGATCGGATCGATCACACGCTTCGGTGTACGAACCTGGGCGGGCTCTCTGTCACGGCTTCGGCAAAACGCATTGAAGCGGGATTGGAGCAAGGCACGGTGATGGCATACAAGAGTTGTTGAATGATCCTGTTCGACAAACGCAGGTTGAAGCATCAAGGACGTCAATGTTTGTGAAGAAATAAAGCAAGTATTCAGTCTCATTGCTTCAATGAGTTGGCCTAATTTAAAAGAAATGACATTTTCTCATAAGCTTAAATCAAAGAACATGCAAGTTCCCAAGTCAGGTCTTATTTTACCCATGTTGTTCTTCTGCTGCCTGTTTGGCATTCCCGGAGTCATGGCCCAGTCCACCGATCCCGCGATAAGAGCCGAGATCCTATCGGCAAACCTGAAATTCTGCGATTTGTATGCAAAAGGCGGTGCACCCGTTTCGGTCATGTATACATCAGGCGCCATGCTCTTGCCACCCAATGGTGAACCCATTCAGGGGAGCGCCAACATAACCAGTACCTGGAAGGCATTCTTCGAATCAGGTGTGAAAAAAGCCAGACTCGAGACCTTCGAAGTGGAGTCTTTTGGGAATAGTGCCGTGGAAGTAGGTAAGTACTTCCTGACCACAGCCGATGGTCTGCAGGCGGATGTCGGTAAATATATCGTGTATTGGAAAAAAGAAGATGGGAACTGGAAAATGCACAGGGACATATGGAACAGTTCCCTCCCTTTGGTCAAATGACCCAAGGCCACCATCGATTCTTGTTGTCTCGCAACTTTGTGAAAGTGTTGCCGAAAGATGATTTCAGGTCCTTCTAGCCTGATTTTGGATCTCCACAGAATATCATTGCTTTTGTAAAAGCCCAGTAGATTATTGGAACTCTCTCTGGATTTCTTGCATCCGATAATCGGAATCCTGTCCATGAACAAATTGCGTTGATCCCATTTTACAGGATGATCCCGTTTCCGCCAGCGCTGAACCCAATGGACATGTTCGCAACTTGAAGGATGGACGAACGGGCAGGTACATCATTGCAAAAAGTGATCTCCGATGTCTGAAATTCGGGCAGGATCTGCCATTCCGCTGAAAGACAACACCTCGAAATAAGGTGATACCTCCCAAGGGATCATCCTGCATGCTTTCGTTAACAAACTTGTACAGGACACCGCACTGTCGTAAATTGAAACCCTGTCGATCCCTAACCCTCATTCAGAAGCAGTAAGTATTCACGAACCTCATCCATAACTCCCGATGCGGAACAAACTGATGCATCGGACGATATTTTTGCCGGAACATGGCCAGTTTATTCATTCCATCGATCCTTCGGGTGCTCAGATACACCGGGCTAACCATGCTTGGTATTCTCCTGCTGATGGTCGTTCTTCCTCTGCTTTTCCCTGGTGTGGTGGCCGAAAAAGTCAAAGGATGGGCGAACAAAAGCATAGATGCTGAATTGGATTTCTCCAAGGCTCGGCTTTCTTTTTTCAAGCATTTCCCCGCACTCACACTGACGTTACACGATTTTTCCCTGAAAGGCTCCAGACCCTTTGAGAAGGATACCTTGTTGGCTGCCCGGGAACTTTCGCTTGGGCTGGACCTGACTTCCATCCTGTCAAAGAGTCTGTCGATTGAAAAGGTGTACCTGACCGGCGGGGATATCCGGGTGCTTGTAGATGAGCAGGGGCGGCCCAACTACAATGTCTACCAAGCCAAGGAACAGAAAGTAAAGACTGAAAGTGCCGACAGCAGCATGGCATCATTCCGCATAGAAGCGATAAGCCTTGAACAATGCGATCTGACCTTCGATGACCGGTCCATGCCGATGTTCGTACATGCTCGAGGCTTCAACTATTCCGGGAAGGGGGACATGTCCCAAGCCGTCTTTGAACTTTCATCGGCACTGCATATTGACTCGCTTGATCTGGCTTATGCTGGACAGCCATTCATTCAGTCAAAAAAAATGGACGCGGACCTGCTCACGCGCATCAACACCCGCTCCCTATCTCTGCAATTCGAAAAAACAGCGCTCAAGTTCAATGATCTTCCTCTTCAGTTCCAGGGAAGTATAGACTTTTTGAAACAGGGTAACCGAATGGACCTGACGCTTTCCGCCCGTGATGCACCATTGAAAAGTGTGCTCACCGCATTCCCCCCAGAACTCATGCCGTGGGCGGAAAAGACCGACGCGAGTGGAACGTTCACGATGAACGCTCATATGAAAGGCGATCAGATCCCCGGCCAGTCCATGCCTTCCCTTTTTGCTGATCTTAACATCAGAAATGGAAGTATAACACATGATAAGTCGCCGGTGCCCATCAGTAATCTATTTCTTGATCTGAAGACTGAAATGTCGGATATGGACCAGAATAAACTTATGGTGGCCATCGACACCTTGGGATTAAACATGGGGCAGGACTATTTCCGATGTTCCGCAAAATGGAAAGGTCTCAGTGAACCTGATATCAAAGCTATGGTCAACGCCGATCTTGACTTGGAGAAGTGGCAGCGGGCACTTGGCTTTAGTTCTTTTGAAGTGAAAGGCCGGATCAGCCTGAATGGTACTGTTGAAGGCAAATATGCTACTGGTGTAGTGCAAAGCAGTTCGCGCAGTCGGTTCGATACGGTCATCACCAGTATCCCCTCATTCAACCTGCGATCATCATTGCGAAATGGTTATTTTCATATGTCCACTCTGCCCGCACCGGTGAATGAACTTGGATTCGAACTGAAGGCGGTTTGTCGGGACAATCAGTACCGGCATATCGCGATTGACATAGACACCCTGAATGCCAAATTCCTCACCAATTTCATTCGCGGGCACCTGCACGTAGCTGATCTTGGCCGTTCACCAATGGATGCAAGTATCAGGTCCGTGGTCCATTTATCCGACGTACAAAAAATTTATCCACTTAAGGGCATCAAAGTTTCTGGAGATCTGGATATAGATGTGAAGGCAAAGGGAAGATATCTTCCGGAGAAAAAGACCTATCCCATCGCCACCGCCCACCTCAGAATGGACAATGGCAGCGTCCAGACTCCTTATTATCCTAGACCGATGGAGAAGATCGACATTGACGCCACTCTGGAGAACAAGACCAGTGACCTTCGTGCATTCGACGTGAATCTGAAGCCGGTTTATTTCATCTTCGAGGGAAAATCGTTCATGCTCAAAGCGGATGTGAAGAACCTTGACGACATCAAATACGATGTTGCCTCAAATGGACAAATCGACCTCGGCAAGATCAGCAGGGTCTTTGACCTTGGAGATCATGATCTGCAAGGGATCATCAAGACGGATCTCATCATGAAAGGGTCACGCCGGGATGCTGAGGCCGGTCGTTACTCCCGACTTTACAACAAAGGCACACTCGTGGTCAAGGACATCGAACTGGCAACGAACGCTTTCCCGAAACCATTACAGGTTAAAGAAGGTGCTTTCCACTTCGATCAGGACAATATGATATTCGACAATTTTATCGCCCGTTACGGGAGTTCAGACCTTACGGTACATGGCAAACTCGACCATTTGATCAGCTATATCACTCGGGAGGAATATCCGCTCCGGGGCACATTCGACCTGAACAGCAACCGGATTGTGGTGGATGAGTTCACCGCTTTAGCCGGAAATGGGAAGAGCAAAACACCTCAGTCCAATTCCTCCAAGCAAAAAGGCGTGGTCGTTCTGCCTGCTGATGTGGACCTGAACATCAACGCCTCGGTGAAGAAGACGGACTACGAAGGGTTGATGTTGAACGACCTCGTCGGACAACTGAACCTGAAAGATAGAACTTTGAAAATGCAGGAAACCCATTTCGGAGTCGTTGGTACCACGGTGTCCATGGATGGGAAATACACCGGCATCAGCCCTCGAAAAGCCACTTTCGATTACCGCATCGAGGCTCAAGATTTCGATGTGAAGAAAGCTTACAAGGAGATCCAACTTTTCAGGGATCTCGTTCCATCTGCTTCAAGTGCAGAAGGTATCATATCCATCAACTACAAACTTTCCGGAAAGCTGGACGTGGGGATGCTGCCCGTATATCCGTCCATAAAGGGTGCAGGAGTGCTCAGTGTGAAAAAGGTAAAGATGAAAGGCTTCAAACTCATGAATGCCGTCAGCAGCAGTACAGGACGAGATGCCATCCGGGATCCTGATATATCGAAGGTGGATATCCAATCCCGGATCGAAAACAACATCATGACCATCGAAAGGGTAAAGATGAAAGTCGCCGGATTCCGTCCTCGCTTCGAAGGTCAGGTGAGCCTCGACGGCAAACTCAACCTTTCCGGTCGACTCGGCTTGCCCCCCTTCGGCATTTTCGGCATCCCCTTCACAGTAACCGGTACACAGAAGAATCCCAAAGTGCAGGTTCGGCGTTCAAAAAACGGGGATCAATTGGATGAGTCCAAAGAGGAAGAAGATAAAGATTGATCTGTCATCTTATCAGATTTCGGGTTTTTAACCAAAGGCGGGAACTTTATTTCGCTACGGTTTTGTGCAAGGCTTTTCGACAGATTCACCTCATGAATCTTGAACTTTAATCTTTGCACTTATGAAACCTGGACACCATGAAGCATTCGATCCGTGACGTCCCCGCCGACAATTTTACCGATCAGGACAACCTCCTACCGGACGACATATTGATCACACATCAGGCAGCCCTCCGCAAACTTGTCGGCATCCTGGGTATGTCTCTTCCCATACTGCTATTCATCTCCCTGTTCTTGTTCAGTGGTCATCGTGCTCCGCTGGACTCCATCAGTCACTATTATTATACCCGTTCCGGAACTCTTTTCATCATAGTGGTCAGTCTGCTGGCCATTTTCCTGCTGGTATATAAAGGGAAGGAGCCCATTGATTTGTATCTGTCATCGGTTGCGGGGATCTTCGCCATTTGTTTATTGTTGTTCCCAACCGGCAACATAACCGATGTTTGCTGCGATAGGGAAAAACGATATGCGGTGACGGTTATAGCCGGATCCGGTCTGCGGGTATGGGTCCATTATTTTTCTGCTGCACTCTTCCTGGGATGTCTTGCGTTCATGTCGCTCTTTCTTTTCACGAAATCGGATAAGCCCGGACCTTTGCGAACCAGAGGAAAAATCATGAGGAACCGCGTTTACCGAACTTGCGGAATACTGATGATGATCGCTTTGGCGGCTATAGCTCTGAATGCAGCAGGTATTTTATCCGACGACATCTTCAGTCGCTATCACCTGACCTTTTGGATGGAAACCTTGGCCGTTGAGGGTTTCGGCATATCCTGGTTGGTTAAAGGGGAGACGATCTTCAGAGATCGTTGAGAAAAGTGAGGGGATTGGCCATGAGGCCATCTGGTTATGATGTCAAATTGTTGATCACCTCTCCGCCATCACCCAATGATGGTACAGTTTTTCGAATAGATCTTGTGCTTTCTTCATGCCGATCCAGCTATCGATGTATTCCGACAGTGCGCGTTCATCGCTTGCTATCACGATGATCAGTGAGGAGGGAAGCTCTTTTCGGAAAACCGGCAACATGGTCATTTGAGGGTGGATGACCGCCCAAGCTGCCCCACCTTCGGCGGTGGTCAGCAATGCATCCCAGGTACTGTCATTGTCGTGGTCAAGTAGACTGTTTCGACCGCTTATCTGCCGAAAGACCACGGGTACGGAAGGACCAGGCTCACCGAGCAATTTGGAAATCTGATACTGTATGTCAGCGGGCGGAGGGCGAGGTTCGGTGTAGGCAATGACTACGGGCCTTTTGTCTTTCCGATTTTGCAGATCCTGGACATCCCTCACCTTGTCGTCATTGACCACCAGTGCCAAGTGGATCTGCTGGTATCCCTGACTCGTGTTGAATTTGGAAGCGCGATCAGGCAAGGCTATGAACCCTCCAACGGCTATATCCACTTTTTGGGTGGAGATCAATTTTTCCATCATGGACTTGGGGGCCGTCACCAGTTCCAGATCCACGTCCAGGGATTGTGCAAGGGACTGGATCATGTCCATATCATACCCGACGATCTGTCCATCAGCATTCTTATACGCCCAAGGGATGGCATCCGTTCTGATGGCCACACGCAAAACTCCATGTGCACGAATACTGTCGAGTGATGTTGACCTGGAAGGTATCGCCGCCAGGGTTTCTTCCCCTTTTTCATAAAGATCATATGCCAGATGTACCGATTTCACACTATCCACTATGGGACGCAGGCTCATCAGGACTTTGTCGTTCGTATACGTTCCTTCCAATGTTTTCGTCAGTAGTTTCGGGATACTCCATTTGAAGACTACTGCCATGGCCAGGACTAAAAAGATAGTCGTTGCCAGTCTTGCTGGTCGGATGCTGAGTTTTCCGGTCGTCTTGCTGATTACAATGAATGCCAACATCAGCAGACCGATAAGAGAGAGTGATTTTTCCAGTCGATATGTCCATTCGCTGTTCAGCACAAAGATGTTGATGAGGTCGCGAGGCATGGATAGATGAAGGATCCCCTGCTGGATGGCCATTCTTATACCACCGACCACCGAGGCGATACTGGTGATCATCATGTTGATGATCTCCATCGACTTCATGGGTTTATCCGTGTACCAGGCAAGGAAAGGCAGGAATACAAGCAGAAAGACTTGGCCCAAATTGGGCAGGACGAAACCCGCCGGGATAAGTGCACTCACTTGCTCGGAGGCATCTTCCAGCGCGTCGGATTTTTGGTGCCCTGATCTGTTCGCGAGAAGTTCTTTGATGGATTCGATGAGCAAAGGCAATGCTATGATCAGGTTGGCACTGCTGGCGGTGATGGTCAATGGTCCACGTAAAACACCCCAGATTTCTTTCAAACTGAATGGAGTCAAACTGTTGATCAGTCCGATCACCATGGTAATGACCAATATGACCCCAGTGGCAGCGATGACCGGCATCGCATGCATGCGCAGTAATTCAGATCTGTCGAGGCTGGAAAGGGAAACCGCACTCAATGCAAATACGCCATAAGGAGTGAGCTTCACAACCAGTTTATTCAAGTTAGAGAATAACTTGCGTAGTTGTGAGGCGCTTGTGAGCAGGGATTGTTTGCCCGGTAAAGACTGTAGTACGATCCCCAGTATAGCGGTGAAAAGAACTACGGCCGGGAAATTATCCTGCGCCATGGCAGTGTAAATATTATACGGCAAATAGGTGCCCAGGATATCAGGATCCGGTGGCATCTCCATTATACTGGGATTGTAGAATGCTGAGCTGCGAATGGATGGGAGCAAAGTGGGAAGAAACAAATTGGCAGCGATACCAATGGCCAACATGGATAGAAAGACGACACCTCCGGTTCGCAACAGTGCTTTCAATGATCTGTCGCTCAATTCACCCAGTGAGCAGAGCAGCTCAAAGATCATATAAGGCATGACCACGATCTGGGATGCACGTATGAATATGGATCCCATGGGATCAAGGTAGTGGCAGTACTCTTTAAATGTCAATGCAGTTGCCAGTCCAAGACCTAGCCCCAGCAGGCATTTGCCGCCAAGTGTCCTGGGTAACCAGGATCGGATGATGCTCCGGAAGCTCATGAAATGTGGTTGTGGTCCGAAACTACGGTTTTCCCGCTTTTGGCCAAACTCATCCTTCCGTTGAATACAAGATGGGCCAAATCATTACCTGGATACCCAAAGGATAGGGTCGGCAGATGCTAACTGCAGAAGTACAATGGTTGGAATTCTGTTGGGATTCACAGAATATTTTTTGGAGTTATACTGTATTTGTATATTGGACTGTGGTGTTCCTTCCATATATACTTTAATGTCATGAAAAAGTTTTTACTCTACATCATTTTCAGTAATTGGGTGCTCTCGGGGATTATTGCTCAGGAAGCGTTCAATGATGCATCGCCTCATGTCCAATATCAATACATGGGCACATTCGACCTCAGCAAGCTGAACCGCATCCTGACCACGGAGTTGGAGGAATTCATGGCTAGTTCCACCATGCCTGCTTCCAGTTTCAAAGGGCAATTCGTCAAACCGAAATATGCGGTTAAACTCTACCGAGTGAAGTACAGGTCATCTGCTCCGGAATATGGTAACTGGCCGGTGGTGGCATCCGGACTTGTTGCCATACCGGAAACAGGAAAGGATTCCATGCCCATGATCTCCTACCAGCATGGAACCGTTTTCTCGCATAACGAGGTGCCCTCTTTCACGGATGAATCCATGGAGACCAAGTTGATGATCGCCCAATTCGCTTCTCAGGGATATATCGTCATAGGTGCTGATTATTTCGGTCTGGGGATATCTGATCTCCCCAATTCCTATTTGGTGCGTCAGAGTTCTGAGCAAGCTTGTGTGGACATGCTTTATGCTGCACAGGATATTCTGAAAACCATGAAGGTGAAGCAGGGACCTTTTTTTGTACATGGTTGGTCGCAAGGAGGATGGACGAACATGACCTTCCTGCGCAAGCTGGAATACCTGAGGATAAAGGTGACCGCCGCCGCCACTGCCAGCGCTCCTGTGGATGCTTTCGCCACCATGAACAGGTGGATGAATAATTATCAGCCCGGTGATGCGGTGTATTTGCCCGCCTGTGTTTCTAACTATATTTTCGCGGTGGAATTTTACCACCAGATTCCGGGCCTGTCCCGATCCGCTATCCGGCCAGAATATTATCAGGCAGCCAAAGATTTCTATGAATTCAAGATAGATTGGCCCACATTCCGAAAACTGACGAAGGACAAGGTGCAGGAATTTCTAAATCCTGAATTCCTTTCCGGCGGGAATTTCGGCAATGGTGTGTATTGGCTTGATCTGGAAAAATCACAAGCTTACCGTTGGCGTTGCAGGACTCCGCTGATCAATTTTTATGGCGAGAAGGATGAGGTGGTCCCAGTATATATCGCCAAACTTGCAGAGGGCTTTCATACACTCTTTGGAAGCAATACCACACGTGCTGAAAGCGCAGGTCCCATTGCGGATCACCGCGCAACCTACATTTATTCCTTGATCCATGCCAAGCCATGGTTCGATTCTTTCCTCAAGTGAACCCCTTTGAGTCACTAATCAATGATGATCGCGTCCGCAGCCTTTTTAGCTGCTTTCCTCAATTCCAAAGTTGAACTTTCCGGATGGTTGAAACTGAGTGCCACACCCATTCTCCTGAAAGGACGTATTGTGGGTTTGCCGAAAATGCGGATGTCCGTATGATTGTCCGCCAATGCCCGCTCCACACCTGAAATGATGAAGCGTTCCGCATGTTTGTTGGCGAGAATCACAGAACTCGCTCCAGCTTTTTCCAGTCGGATTTCTGGAATGGGAATACCCAATATCGCACGGGCATGGAGTTCGAATTCAGATAAATTTTGAGTGCCCGCCAGGGTGACCATCCCAGTATCGTGTGGGCGTGGGCTCAACTCGGAAAAATAGACGCCCTTATCGGACAGGAAAAATTCCACCCCCCAAATACCTGCTCCCGTGAGGGCTGCAGTGACTTTGTCTGCCATCGCGTACGCTTCCTGAAGGTCTTGCTGACTCATGGCCGCTGGCTGCCAGCTTTCCTGGTAATCTCCTCTTTCCTGGCGGTGGCCTATGGGAGGACAGAACAGCGTTGGACCGTTCATCTGTGTAACGGTAAGCAGAGTGATCTCCATGTGGAAGTGAATGAACTCTTCCACAATCACCTCTTTGAGGTCACCACGGGAATTGTTGATGGCATATTCCCATACCTTATGCAAATCCTCTTCTTTATGAAGAACGCTCTGACCCTTTCCGGATGAGGACATCAGCGGTTTGACGACACAAGGCAGACCTATGGATAAGACAGCTTTTTCGAACATGTCATATTCCGTGGCATATTCGTAGCGGGCAGTGCGAAGACCGAGTTCACGACTGGCCATGTCCCGGATGAGTTTCCTGTTCATGGTGAAGTTGGCTGCGCGCGCGCTGGGAACTACATGAATGCCACGTTTTTCGTAGTCATAGAATCTTTCCGTACGTATGGCTTCAACTTCGGGAACAACCAGGTCAGGTTTGTAGAGGGAAACGATCCGATCCAACTCACTTCCGTTCAGCATGTCGATTATCTCATATCCATCTGCCACCTGCATAGCGGGAGCCCCCGGATAGTTGTCCACTGCAATTACGGTTTGCCCCAATCTTTTCAGGGCGATGACGAGTTCCTTGCCTAATTCTCCACTGCCGAGCAGGAGGATCTTCTTTTGCATGATCGGTATTTAAATTTTTTATACGGATTGATTCCCAATTCTTTATCGTGTACCAGCAGAAATGCGTTCTGCAAGACGTGTCCAGTCAGTACCTGTTCTCAGTGGTTAATGGTCGGGGCTTTGAACATTTGTTGCCTGCCTAAGCTTTCCTTGTGAATGGCCTGCATGAGTTCAGTCACGAAAGTTTCCGTCAACCCCAACGATTTTCCGAATATAATATTCTTTTGGAGAATGGCATCGAACCTCGACTGTTGCAACGAGGGAATTCCCAACCTAGCCTTGTACTTGCCCACCTGATCAACGATCCCCATCCTCCGCCCCAACAATTCGATCACTTTTTCATCCAAGCTGTCTATTCGGTTTCTGAATAATGTCAGGCTGTCCACATCCCTGGATTGGGCTGAGGCATGGACAGTAGAGAGCAGGGATATGAAGAGGTAGGATGTGGTCAGGAAAAGTAGAGATCGTTTGCCCATGTGTGCTGAGTTTTATTGGCCAGTCTGCAAATCTATCCCATTGTCCGGTGAAGGAATAAAACGTTTTCCCCGTTTGCTCATTTAGGATGCTATGACCTTTATCTATATATTTGGTCGCCCGGCTCCTTTATTTTTATATGGATGTCGGGGACATGGATCATGAATAAAATCAAGTCTTACCAGACCTATTTAGCCCCCCTGCTCGGGTGGGCCTTTTTTGCCGGCCACCACTTTTTCCACGGCTTTTTTTTCCATATAATTTTGCTGTTGGTACTGATCTACTGCGTGCTGGAATCCGTTCATCATGCTGAAGTGATCGCAGATAGGGTAGGCGAGCCTTTTGGAACCCTCCTGCTTGCTCTTTGTGTAACTGCGATAGAGGTTTCGATCATCATTTCACTCATGATCCCGGGTGGGCCGCATGCGGCTGGTCTTGCTCGTGATACGGTGTATGCCGCCGTCATGATCATCCTGAACGGCATGATCGGTCTGAGTATTTTGGTCGGAGGTATCAAGTTCAAGGAGCAGACCTTCATCCTGCAGGGAGCTTCCATTACATTGACCGTCCTGATACCCATGTCCGTGTTGATGTTCATCCTCCCTGATTTCACCACGAGTGTACCGGGTCCTGTTTATTCTCCTCCCCAACAGATATTCATCGCGATCGTGGTACTATTTCTTTACCTGAGCTTCATGGTCGTCCAGAATTTCCGTCATCGTGCTCATTTCGTGGAGGAGCATGAGAAAAGGGAGCACCATCCGGAAAAACCCTCCAACAGGCAGACGCAGATGAGTTTCTTACTGCTCCTGGCTTGCCTGGGGGCTATTGTTGCGCTAGCAGAGAGCCAGTCGCATGAGTTGGAGGAATTCCTGGATCGAGTCAATGCTCCTCGATCATTGGTTGGTGTGATACTCGCTTTCATCACGCTTTTGCCGGAAGGGCTCTCCGCATACAAGGCATCCCGAAAGAACCAGTTGCAGAAAAGTCTGAATCTCGCATTGGGTTCGGCACTCGCCAGCATTGGGCTGACCATGCCTATCATCGCCCTGGTGGCAGCAGTCTTTCATATGCCCCTGATTCTGGGTATCGGTTCGATGTCCACATTGCTTTTCTTTCTCAGTATCACCGTGATCATCCAGTCATTGGCAACTGGCAGAACCAATATCATTCAAGGGCTTGTGCTGCTGGTGATTTTTTTCGTTTCACTTTTCTTATTGATTTTCCCATGAACGGTCATGAAGGCACTTTTTCGACGACCGTGAAGATGCCTTTTTTTCCAAGACATTTTTTCGAGATTTATTTTCAGAAGTTGAGTATGAATAATTTTGTGCTGTCTGAGCTTTGATTTGAACGCAATCAAATTTGATCAAATGTCGAGGTCACTTTACCTTTTTTTGACGGGGATCCTGCTGTTTGGGGTATTGCAGGTTTTTGCCCAGCAAATTCCTTTTCATGTGTCTGATGCACCTGCACCCTTGTTCCGTGATCCTGTTTATGATGGGGCGGCTGATCCAACGGCTATTTATGATGGGAAAAAGAAGGAGTGGCTCATCTTCTATACACAGCGGAGGGCACGTCTTGAGTTGAAAGGTGTTGAATTTTGTTACGGAACGGCAATCGGTCTCGCTGCATCCAAAGATGGAGGTAAAAGTTGGGAATACAGGGGAACAGCTATTCTTCCACAACCTGACACAGGCATCAATACTTTTTGGGCACCGCAAGTATTCCGGGATCCGAAAGATGGGCGATATCATATGTTGGTGACCTATATAAAAGGTGTGTATTATGATTGGGGAGGAACCCGTATGCTCATGCATTTCACCAGCGTCGATCTAAAGACCTGGAAGCCGGCAGGACCAATAGGGTTGACCGGTTGCATAGATGCATCGGCATTCCCATTGAAAGACGGCACATGGAAGATGTGGTACAAAGACGAATCCCGTGGTTCTTTTACTTATGCATCCGTTAGCAAAGACCTGGAGCATTGGACACATTTGGACAGTCCAGAGGTCCGTAACCGGCATCACGAAGGGCCCATCGTTTTCAGGTGGGCAAATGCGTACTGGATGATCACGGATCCTACTTATGAATCCTATACCGGGATGGATGTTTTTAGATCGGATGATGCGACTCACTGGATATGGAACAATACCATAATGGACAAGCCCGGTATGAGGCCGGATGACAATGATCAGGGGCGCCATTGTGATGTACAGATCGTGAATGGGAAAGCCATCTTGTTCTATTTCACCCATCCGGGTCGGATCTATCTGGAAAATGGGGAAAAGGAAGTGGCTGATGAAGATAGCTATCGGTGCAGATATTCTTCCCTTCAGGTGGCTGAATTGGAATTTGTGAACGGTAAAGTGATTTGTGACAGGGACAAATACTGGAAGGGGAGGGGGGAAGTGAAATTATAATTGCCGATAAGCTATTTCTTAGACAAGATTCCCTTGATCAGCGCGATGACGGCCATGAGGATGCCACCGCCACCACCACCACTAAGGAGGTTGCCGATGATGATTCCAATGCTGGTGGCTGCATCTGCACCACCACCCATGCCCAGCATGCTCAGGACTTGTCCGCCCAAGCCGCCGCCTACGACTCCGGCAATACAGTTTCCGATTGTTCCTAAGGTGGATTTGGGCATAAGTTTGCCGGCAAGGTTACCGCCGGCCGCTCCTGCAGCCAGTTCAAGTCGAAGAAGGATGCTTTTCCATTTTTTCCATAGAATCGGTGTTTTACGGGTTATAATAATGGATTTCCTGCCATGGGGATCCCAAAAGAGGTAAAAGGTATTTTTTTGAAGTTCATGGATCTCTTGCCTATATCGTCTTGCTGACCATTAACAGTAGAAAGGTAGGGATGATGGATAAGCATGAATGTTTTCATCCTTGATCCATTCCCATATATCGGACTGCGGATATCAATAGCGAATCAGACCAAGTTTTGTGTGTATTCGAACATTTCCAACTTTTAATTACCAATATAATTACTGAATCGAGATCATTTCAACTTAAGATCATGAAGTTTGATGTTGATCAAAGACTAAACTTCCATGAAGACTACCATTGCACGAACATCCGAAGAGCCCACCTTACCTGACTTCGCTGAAGTGGCCGCACCAATGGAAAAATCAGAAGGGAATGGTTTCCACCCGGCAAAGGAGAAAGAACAAAGTTTTAAGGTTCTATATGCGTATGGCATAGCTGGTCAATTTGTTGCTGCCTGTCACTCCCAATTCCATCAGGTGAATGGAGAGCTCGAACTGGACGGACAAAAGGATATATCAGAGAACATACAACTTGATCCTGAGAAATGGGCTAAAAATGGAGGCTACTCCCATGAGCCTGAACTTGATCATCGGGTTCAATTGGAAAAGGCCGTTCTCGAGATCTCCGGATATCAAACTGTGCTTCTCCAATGTACCATAGACCCTCCGACCGACCAGTTGAATGATTTTGTGGTGACGGAACAAGGTTTGCGGGAGATGATTGATAATAGATCAAAAAAGGGTGACCTAACCTCAAAAGAACTGATGGTCCATGCCTTGGGAATGGTGACACGCCATTGGTTTGAGATATGGAACCTGGCTAATTACTTCACCCAAAAGAAGGAAAAACGGCATGATTGTGATCGCCTGAAGGCAAGACTAAGGGAAATCCTTAATGAGAAGAAGAGATTCATCCTTTATTAAGTTTTCAGGTTCATCAAAGTTTTGTCATGAATTTGTCATGTAGAATGATCTTGATTCAAATATTCGTTGGTCACTCTCGGTGAGCCATCAAGCAATCATCATTTCGATTTTTGTCTTTCTCCGCGCATTACCCCTAAAATGGTATATCCTAAAGATTCCGGATCAAATGGATTATGCCAATTTTGATTCATAAACTTTTGAACAGCCGTGGCGGGAACTTTCATTTTAATTGCTCCACAAAGAACTCTTTCCAACTGCTAAATCGATACGAATTGAAGAATTATGGTGCCCCCCCCCCCCCCTCCATTGATTTGAAAATCAAAATGATAGGTTCTTATAAATACAATTTATTCCCCATTTTATTTTTTCTCATTTTCGGCAATGAAGGCATCGTTGCTCAGGATAATACCCATCTCTCCCAGCCTGAGTCCTTTTTGTTGAGGTTGCTGGTTTCGGATACCCTATCCTCAACCGTCGATCCTCTTCCATTATCCTATCGCTTTCATGATCAAGTTCCTAAAGGCCAGCATCTCATATTGGCCAAAGAGGGTAAAAATAATTTTCTGGTACTTGAGCGTGGCGGACGGGTATTCATTCCTGATCCCTTTGACCCTCTGGATAGAGTGATCAGGATCGATACGACTCAGGACCTGGGTGACCAATACCGAATGATTCCCTTCCTCCGAAGGGATACACTCTTCGCTTTTGGATGCGATACCTTCAACCACGGAAGATGCTTTTTTGCATTTTACAGTTCAATTAACGGGAAATGGACTATGTATCAGGGATCTGATTCCATTCTCGGTAATATCCTTTTGACCTACTACGATAGATCAGAGGACCGATTCTATGTAATCGAAAGCTATTCAAAAGAAATAGTCCGACCGTCAACGTTACCCATGAAAAACCGTGTCCAGCGGTATGATTTTAAAGATTCGGATTGGAAATTCATGGGAGAAATGGAGATGGATGAACATGAATACACGAGGAATTCCCAGTTGGGATATGCGTGGACAGATGGTCACATCCTGGGTATATTAAAGGATAGCGAACTGGTCATTTTGGATCCTGTGACGAATACCATTTCCGGAGCAAATTTGATTTATTCCGATGAATTGGCGAAGGTTATTGCTACCTGTGATACTGCAGAGGGCTTTCCCCATTCCATCAAGCTGGGGGACAGCCTTTATTTTTTTTGCGGGGATCATGAAAATGCCTGGGTGAAGGCAACCCGCTTCCAGAATACCGGAATGAACTGGAAATGGAAGAGGCGAATGTTCATTCCGGTATCTGAAAATAGGACTCGAACAACTGAGCCTTTTCCGGGGGGACCCGTACCTTGGGTGATCGGTTCCATGCTGATCATGATCCCACTCTTCACCTGGGTAGGTCGACGTGGTAGGAAAGCCATGATGTTTTCGTCGTCTCCATTTGTTCTTGATCAGGATATGTCTTCCCAAAGTGTAGGCCTAATGAATGGGTTCTCCATTTTTCATGGATCACTCACGGGAACCGAGAAGAGCCTGATGCTGGAACTGGCAAGGTTAACCCTAGAAGGTGAGCATATGGAAGCCGCCCTGATGAATCAGTTATTGGGTTTGTCGAACAGGAAGAATGATGTCCAGAAGGTGCATCGGAGCCAAACCATAACTCAGATCAACTCCAAATTCATGAAGTTTACCGGTAGGAATGAAGTACTGATCCGTCGAGAGAGGGACCCTGTGGACAAACGAATCTTCCTCTATTGCATGAAAAAGGAATTTGCGAGGGTTTTTATGGAGATGGATACAAAGCAATAAACATTCGTGATCGATTCCTGAATCGTGAGGAGTACAATCCTGATTATACACCAATGATCCTTCAATCATCCTCCTCGAAATGCAGATGCTGATGGTGCGCACTGGCAGCTATGTGCAGGGCGAATGCCGCAATGGCCGTGTCCTTCAGAATATTGATCAGCGCAAAGGTCCGGAAAGTGACATCTGCCGTATTGATCGCGTTGGGAACATGTATAGTCAAAATAAACACGACCAGAAAAAAAGCGAGGAGATAGCTGGTCAACTTCACATATTGATTGGCGATCAGTGAAACGCCTGCTCCAATGAAGCATGCTCCAACCAAATATGCCCACATGATGCCTCCGATGAGGAACACAGGTACATAGGCCAACAGGTCTCCAGGTTTTACCAGATAATAAATCCCTATGCATATCAGGATGCCGGCAAGCAGGTAAATGGCCAACCTGGATACCGGATGATATTGTTTCATGTTGAGTTTCATGCTGTGTGATTTTTACCGGCCTTGAAATGAATTGAAAAGTTATGCCAATGTCAATCCTGAATCATTGACCTTGGTCATGATAGTTGATGCAGCAACGCAAAAAAACATGTGTTTGGTCATGTTCATGGCGAGGGCCAGGGAAATGCCGGAATGAGACAGATCAGAGTTGCATCTGGATGTTCATTTCATTTTCATTCGGCGAACACTTTGCCTTTCATGAGTTCCTTCCTTACCCGATGCGCATCTACGTCTTTTGGATAGAAGTATGCTGTGCGCATTTTTTTCTCTGAGAAAAATTTCAACTGGTCCCCATTGTGTTCATTGCCTTGCTGTGAGGAATTCCCATAGCTGAGCAGGACCCTTGCCCTGACTTTCTTGCCGAATTCGATGAGTCCTACCCAAGAGTCGCCTCCCCCAATATATTGTTTATGGTTCTTGCCCATACCCGACCAGGCCACACGGAATACTCCCAGACCACCACTGGAACCATTGCCTGGCAAATCGAATTTCTGTGAATGAATACGAACTACATCTCCCCAACTTATATCCGCTTTCCCATGATCCCTGATCACTTCGAGGGTGGCTGAATCCAGTTCGCGTACGGCGGTCTTAGGATCTGCAAGTCCTTTCGGCGTACGGAGTGGGTCCTTCTCGTTCCATTTCACGGAGTACATGGCAGGATTTCCCGTGTTCATGCGTTCTGCCCACCTGGCAAAAAGGACAGCGCCGGAGCTTCCTGCATCAGCCTTCCGGTCCCATTTTGAAAGGACATCTTTGGAACTCTTGCTGATAGGGGTCCCATATAAGTCGATGGCCTGAAAGAGATCGTCCAGTATACGATCTGCCAATTCCATCCTTGTGGACAGTTTGTATTCCATGAGTTCATCGAAGGTGATGGAATCATCTTCCATGAGCATCCGAATGGAACGCTGATTCCTGTAGTCCATGACATGTGGCGACATGTAGGGAGGGAAATCCGCGGAGTTTATTGCGAAGGGGTAAGTAGAACTCCAAGGTGGATCGTTAGTGTTCTGCAACCATCCTGTGGAAGGGTTTTTCAACTTGGGAAGTTCGGCATATGAATGCACTTCATTCCAGATATCCGCTGATTTATCTCCAGGAACCACTTTGTTCCAGTGCTCCCAATCTCCTTCGCGGCGTTTGGGAACCAGTCCATTGAATAGATAGAAAATATTGCCGGCTTTGTCCGCATACATGACATTAAAGAAAGGGATCTGCGCCATTTTCAGTGCGGCTTCGAATTCCTGGAAACTGTTGGCATTGATCATGTGCCACCACTGCAGGCCTGCATTCGGCCGGTCGTACCCGGGCATGCGAATGGCGAGAGCCTTGTTCTTGCCCATTCCCACCAAGGGACCATGAAGGGTGGACCTGATGACGAATTTCTCTTCCTTCATTTGTCCATTTTCATCTTTGTAACGAAGCACCTTGTTTTTTACTTGGAATGGGAGTTTCACGCCGTCCAGCAAATAACCATCATCCTGAAGGGTGACTTCATAAGTATCCGCATTGTCGATGGTATTATTGGTGTGGCTCCAGCCGAGATTCTCATTGAAGCCTATGGCGATACCGGGAAGACCAACAAGTGAGGAGCCGTACATATTTTTACCCGGTTTCATGAGGTGCAATTCGGTGAAGAGGAATTCCCCTTGCCAAGGAAGGTGAGGGTTTTGTATCAACATGGCGTTATGACTCGCCGATCTGGATGGGGCAATGGCCCAAGTATTTGAACCCATTTCCCGCCAATCCTGATCCATCTCCATCTCGCCGCCACCCACGAAACGTCCATAGAGCACAAAGATGGCATGCGCATTCGCATCTGTCGGGGTCAGCGGAAGTACGATGCGGTTCTCCGGTCTAATGGTTTCCGGGAAAGCTTGGACATATGCATTCAGACCTTTGACGAATGCCGTTAATAATCTTTTGTATTCGGGATCCTGCTCAGCGGTCCACTTGTCTGCCAGTTCCGGGAATCCAAGGGTATGTATGAACATGTCTTCCTGTAATCTCGTCTTGCCCCAATATTCCGCACCACGACCCCGGGCACGTCCATATAGTTCCGTGATCAGGTTCCCGTGGAGTTGCATCTGAGCCCAACCTTCGGCGAACATGAGTTCTTCATCATTTTTTCCCTGTATATGGGGCACGCCCCATTCGTCCCAATTGATCGTTGCCTGAGCCATGCCCAGGGTGATATTACATAAGATGAAACCAAGCAATAACATCTTTTTCATGAAACAGAGTTGAAGCAGTGAGTCAAATTGAAGAATAGTTGAATCAGACGTTCTAAGGCATAACTGAATGTGTAGGCATATTATTCTCTGGAGAACGCCTGTCTCTATTCCGGGATCAGAATTTTTGTTCGGGTCTTTTTACTTGAGTTATTTTAAACGGTCAGGATATGCTCATGCCGTTCCCGTAAAACTGATTAATCGGGACATCGATAAGGCAGACCTTTTGGCATCAAACCCTCAGGAAAATCTTCTTTTTGTAGAGGAAATAAAGGAATCCCCATTCCAGAAGAACGAAGGTGATCGCCATTAGGACCGCTTTGTAAGGCTCTCCAACTAATTGTCCCAGCCAGCCGAAAAGACCATTATTCGCATATTCCCAATTGATGACATGGCCTGACAGGTAGATCAATATGGAATTCATACCGATCACCTTGAAGAAGAAAGCCCATTTTTGGTAACCTTTCACGTCGATGATGTAGTAGAATATGGAAAGGAATAGCAAGCTGATGCCGCCGACGAGAAGTACGAAAGAGCTTGTCCAGAGGTTCTTATTTATGGGGAAATCCATGTTCCAGAGTACGGCACCTATAATGGCCAATGCACCGAAACCGGCTAATCTGAGTGCCTTTTGGGTTCCACTGAAAGTGCTGTTTTTCAGGAATTCTCCTGTCAAAATTCCGAGCAGCCCTGTTCCGATGGCAGGTATGGTGGAAAAAAGGCCTTCTGGATCATGATTGCCGAGGTAAAGTCTACCGGGCATGAACAGACGGTCGACATATGAACTGAAGTTTCCAGGCTGGGTAAGATCGCCGGGGGCGAATCCGGGGGCAGCATTGAATTTCAGGATCAGATAATAGCCGATGATCAGAGAGAAAAACCAAACGAAACGTGTGAATGGTCGGCTGGTGAAGACATATATGATGTTCGCGAACATCCAGGCCAGGCCGATGCGACCGAGTACACTACCGAAACGGATCTCGCTCAGTGGCTTTATTTCGTCCAGTCCATTGTTGTATATGATCCCCAGTAGGACCAAAAGGATGCCTCTGCGTATGATGCGCATCAATACCTGTTGCCTTGACTTTCCTTTTTCCAGTTCACGTCCTACGGAATACGGGGTAGCTACACCTGCAATAAAAAGAAATAGCGGAAAGATGAGGTCATACATATGAAATCCGTTCCAGGAAGGATGTGTCAGTTGATCTGCAATAGCTCCCCAGAAGGGTGAACCGGTAGCCTTTGCGAGTGAATGGAAAATATCCTCGGCGCCCATGATCCAGAACATATCGAAGCCACGAAGGGCATCGAGTGAATAAAGACGCTGAGATAAGTTGGGTTGTGAAGCAGTTGTGCCAGACATCAATGTTGGTTTTGGTCTCTTCAAGGTAAGAAAATATTGCCGCTGAAGCTTACTTGCTTTGAAATTTGTTCCTTATCTCGCCGCTCCGGAGTTAATTTTCAGTATTTTGACGCAAACACATTCCCTTGCAATCAGATCCCATCGTCCGTCCTTTATATCTCAGGATGCTATCCAACCTGACTTTTTGGGTACTCATTGCCGTGACCATCGGGGTATTGGTGGGGCATTACTTGCCTGCCACTGCAATTAAAATGGGAGTAATCGGTACAACTTTCGTCGACATCATCAAGTTGTTCATTCCCCCCGTAATATTCCTGACCATTGTGCTGGGCATTGCCGGAATGGAAAGTCTGGCCAAAGTGGGAAGGATCGGACTGAAGGCGGTCGTCTATTTCGAAGTGGTAACTACATTGGCCTTGGTCATTGGAATAGTTGTTGCCCACGTGATCCAGCCAGGAAGGATCGCCCGTCAAGGCCTGATTCCGCAGGACAGCAGTAAATACACCAACCATGCAGATAGTGGCATTGAGTGGGGTAAATTCTTCATGAGCAATTTCACTTTGCAAGTACTCCTGGTCTCCATCATCACGGGCATCATTTTGGCCATGTATAACAGGCCACCCATCATCCTCAACTTTTTGAAAAAGGCATCCGGTTTCGTTTTCACGGGGTTACGATGGGTCATGTATCTGGCACCGCTCGGTGCTTTTGGCGGAATGGCCTTTACCGTTGGCAAATTCGGATTGCATACACTGATACCCCTTGCCAAACTGATGTTGACGGTTTACTGCACCATGTTCATCTTTATTTTTGGCGTGCTTGGTTCCATCATGCGATATGCGAAAGAGAACATCTGGAAATTCCTGGGATACATCAAAGAAGAATTGCTCATCGTATTGGGTACTTCTTCTTCTGAGGCGGCTTTACCTTCTCTCATCTCGAAACTCGAACGGATGGGTTGCAGTAAACCAGTTGTGGGATTGGTCGTTCCAACCGGCTATTCCTTCAATCTGGATGGAACTTCCATTTACCTGTCCATGGCCATCATTTTCCTGGCACAACTTTACGATGTGCAGTTGAGCATGCCGGAGATCGTAAGCATCATCGGGATCCTGATGATCACTTCAAAAGGAGCTGCCGGTGTTACGGGTAGTGGGTTCATCGTATTGGCCTCCACACTCACTGCATTGCATCGTATACCCTTGGAGGGGCTGGCTTTTCTGCTGGGCGTGGACAAGTTCATGTCTGAAGCCAGGGCAATCACCAATCTGATCGGTAATGGGGTGGCCACCGTGGTCATCGCGAAGAGTGAAGGGGAGTTTGTCAAGCCCAAGGATGGATAACTGTTAGCTGCGTGCCCGGTCTTCAGCGAGGTCGGCGTTTAGCTGGATGTAAGCGTTGTCAAGCATGACGAAACGACAAATTTCATTTTGCAGACGTATCGTTACTTTATGATGGTAAAGATCTTCAAGCGATCCAAGATGTTGCAGTAAGATCAAAACGGCGTTTTATCGCAAAAAACGCTACCCGTGCAATATAGCGGTACGAAAATCTCTGCACGGATCTTCCATACTCCCTTCAACTTGTGCCATTTGGCGAAGTAGTTTCCTCCGATTTTCACCAGGCCGTCTGGTTCCTGCCAGGAACCCGTCCACTGGCCACTTTCCGACGCCATGTTCCATGCTGGATTCACTTTAACCTTGTCCGTAGATCGGATATAGATCAAGTTTTTCTTCGTTTGAAACTCGTTAGCGAACAGGTGTCTGTTATTTGCTTTGCCGGAGACTTCTGAATTCCGGGATGAAATGACATGGAAATCCTCAGTCCATTCTGCAGCAAGAGCAGTCGTATCCCTGGCTGCAATAGCGGAATTCGATCGGGTACGTGCCTCCCTGATGAGTAGATCATCGGACTGGGCCGTGGCTATCATGCTGATCAATAGGAAGTATATCATGGAGCAGATATGCGGTATTGTTTTCATGCGAATCTTTTTGCACTCAAGAAGCCTATGGGTAAGAACGTTTTTCCTTTCAGTGCAAGATCGGCCATGATCTCGCCGATGGCGGAGGCGAATTTGAAACCATGCCCACTGAACCCTGCGGCTATCACCACATCTTCATCCTGTCCGGGGGCGAAGTCGATGATAAAGTTCTCGTCCGGAGTGTTCGTATACAGACAGGTTTTTAGTGTCAGCAATTCAGCATTACTGTTTGGAAAGAAGTTGTCCAAAATGTAACGTATCTCCGCTTCATCTGCTTCGGTGATGATCCTGCTCACCGCATCCGGATCGGTTTTCCCAGTAGGGTAGTGGTATGCCAACTTGAGTCCGATCGGGCCACCGAATTTTCCTACATCAAGAATGGGGAAGCCATAATATATACCGGGTTTCATGCCATCCGCCAAAGTCCAGCAGGGGAAATTACCCATTTCAAAATCCTTCCAGTTTTTGGGTTTAACCCAAGCTACTACCTGTCGGCTCGGACTGAGATTTCCAGATAGAGTTGGAATGAGCTTTCCTGCCCAGGGTCCGGCAGTAATGATCAATTTTCTGGCCGTGTAAACTCCTTTATCGGTGGTCACGGTAATGCCATCGGGTCTCCTATTCCAGTGCAGAACCTTCTCTTTGGCCTGTATGTCAGCCCCAAGGCGCATCGCCAATTGAACGTATAAGAGTATAGCACGTTCCGGCGTAACGAAACCTGCATCGGGTTCGAACCATTTCTCATGGTCTTGGGGAACCTCGAAGTGAGGATATTTTATTGAAACCTCCTCGTCATTCATTGGATGAAAAGGGATATTGTATGTGGAAGCGGAAAGTTTACTGCCTTTGATGAGTTGATGTTCGGGATTCCCAAAATAGAGCAGACCAGTGCGATGGTATACTTCTACGCCGGTGATGTTTTCCAGTACACGCCAATTGTGATACGCCCTCTCCAGTATAGGAACATAGTCGGGGTGTTCGTAGTATGATTTTCGAATGATGCGGCTTTGGCCCGCATGGGAACCCTGATCGTGTGTGATGTCGAACTGCTCCAGGCCCAGTACGCTCATACCTTCTTTAGCGAGGTGATAAACCGTCGAGGACCCCATGGATCCCAAGCCGATTACTATGGCGTCGTATTGTTTCATGTGTATCTAGCCGGTTTCGAGAATGAAGGTTGTATTTTTTTCTTACGTTAAGGGAAAAAACTGTAGCCTTTTGCTGATCTCTTTAGACTATAATTTCCCTTCTGCATATAGCCTTCTCATCTCTTTCTTGTCGAATTTGCCCACACTGGTTTTAGGGATCTCCAGCAAAATACGGAGTTGGTCAGGAATCTGGAATTTCGCGAAATGTGGCGTGAGGAACTCCGTCAATTCCTGATGGGAGATGATTTCTTCAGGATCCTTAAGCACTACGCAGGCCAAAGGACGCTCCAGCCATTTATCATCGGGGATGGCGATGACTGACGCTTCTCTTACTTTAGGATGTGTCATGATCGAGAGTTCAAGAGCGACGGAAGAGATCCATTCACCACCACTTTTGATCAGATCCTTTGTGCGGTCAGTGATCTGCATGTAGCCTTGTGGATCCATCGTTGCCACATCGCCGGTACGGAACCAGCCATCTTCCGTGAAATTATCCCGGCTTTTCACTTGATAGTAGCTTTCGATGACCCATGCCCCTCGTACCTGTACTTCACCTGGTGTAATCCCGTCCCAGGGTGCTGGGGTGTGGTCTTCCTTCATGATGCGTATCTCGGTGCCAAAAAGGGGTTGACCCTGCCTGGCTCTTAATGTGATCTTCTGTTCATCGCTAAGCGATGCATGTTCCGGTTGCAACCTGCCCATGGTGACTACGGGGGATGTCTCCGTCATGCCCCAGGAGTGGACCACAGTGATGTTGAATTCTTGCTGGAAATTCTCGATCAGGTTGGGTGGAACTGCGGCTCCGCCAACGATGAGTTCTTTCAAGGGGATGCTTTTGATGCCACCCGACTTCAGTGCGGCGTAAACACCCAGCCAGATGGTGGGAACAGCTGCGGCTTTATTGACATTCTCCGCCAAAATGATACGGATCAGGGACTCTGGTTGCATATGCATGGACGGGAAGACGATGCGTGCGCCGGCCATTATTCCTGCAAAGGGGAACCCCCATGCCATGACATGAAATTGAGGAACGATGATGAGCATGGTGTCGTGGAATGATACATTCGCATGATTGGGCATACAAACGGACATCGCATGCAGTACGGTGGATCTATGTGAATACAGGACTCCTTTCGGTTGACCGGTTGTGCCGCTGGTGTAGCACATTGCACAAGGATCGTCTTCTTCAATCAGTGACCAATCCGCATCCTCCGAAGCTCTGGACAGCAGTTCTTCATAATGTTGCCAGTTATGAAGCGTAGTGGTGAAATCTTCTGGTGCATTGAGTACTATGAATCCCCGTACCGTTGTCAAAGCAGATCGTATCTTCTCGAATTGAGGAACCAGAGTGGCATCTATGAAGATGTATTTGTCTTCCGCATGGTTCACGATGAACTCCGTTTGTGTTGCGGAAAGCCGGATGTTGATGGTGTGGCAGATGGCGCCGCTGGCTGGTATCCCGAAATACATTTCGAGATGCTGGTGGTGGTTCCATGCATAGGTCCCGACCATGTCTCCTTTACCTAGACCGAGTTGGTGCCTCAATGCATGTGCAAGTCGTTTGCTCCTTTTGTAGAGATCGGCAAAAGTATATTGGTGGCGTCTTTTGTCAGGAAGGATGGATACGATCTGCTTGGTCGGATGTATACGATATCCATGTTCCAGAATCATGGTGAGCGTAAGTGGATACTGCATCATTAGTCCTTCCATATGAGATGTTTTCGATTTTTCGGGCAGCATTAAAGGATTTGAGACTGCTCACAGGAGGTTAAAGCATCCTGGCTTGTGCTCTTGGAAAACTACAATTTCCCCAGCGCTTGTTCTATATCTTCCAGCAGGTCCTCCACATTCTCAATACCTACGCTGTATCGGATCAGGCTTTCCGGGATACCCAGCATGGCTCGTTGCTGCTCGGTCAGTTCCACATGGCTGGTTGTGCGGGGTGGGCCGGCCAGGGTACTGACCGAGCCAAGGCTTGCGGCGAGGTGTACCCATTGCAGGCTGGTGAGGAATTTTTTCACGAGCTCGTAGCTGCCGTCCAATGCGAAACTCATCATCCCGCCGAATCCGGACATTTGCCGCTTTGCGATATCATGTCCGATATGCGATTCAAGCCCAGGGTAAAAAACATCCTTCACTTTCGAGTGTGTCTTGAGGTATCGGGCAATGGTCATGGCCGAAGCATTTTGTCTTTCGATGCGAAGCTCAAGGGTTTTCATTCCCCGTGCAATCATGTAGGCAGGGTCGGCTTGCAAGCTAGCGCCGTTGATCTCCCTGAAATGGTAAACTTTACGTACCAGTTCTTTTCTCCCTGCCAGCAATCCGCCCATGGCGTCAGAATGGCCACATAGGAATTTGGTGGCACTGTGGATGACAAGGTCGGCGCCTGACTGCAGCGGATTCTGATTGATGGGGGTGGCGAAGGTGTTATCCACCACCACCACTGCCCCAACTTTTTTAGCTGCATCAGCAAGCCTTTTGATGTCGACCACTTTCAGTGTCGGATTGGTTGGTGTCTCCAGATAAAGGAGATCGCAACCTTTCGCGATCTCGGTTTCAAGTTGTCCATGATCCGTTGTGTCGCACAATTTCACGTCAACGCCATATTTGGGAAGGAAGTCAAGGAAGATCTTGCTCGTTCCACCGTAGGTGTCCTTCAGGGAGACCACACGTTTGCCCGTGGTAAGAAAGGTGAATAGCGTATTGCTGATGGCGGCCATTCCGGTTGAGAAAGATGTTGCATCTTCTGCCCCTTCCAATACACGTATCTTTTCTTCCAATACAGCTACGGTGGGATTTGTGTTCCGGCTATAAATGAACCCATCAGTTTTTCCGAGGGAGACCTGATGCCATGCTTCAAGGTCTTTGTAGCTGAAGGCAACGCTATTCACGATAGGTGAGGTGGCAGCTCCTTTTGTGTTGAGATCACCTTCTCCACTCCATACTGCGGCCGTGCTTTTTTTCATGTGTGAAATGTCGATTTGTTTTTTTGATGTTGTTTTTTGATCCTGATGTAAGCGGTCATTTGTGAGGCTCGCCCAATTCTGCTATTGAGCTTCACCGGATAATTAAAAAAGGCAAAATGAATTTCCTACTTAACAAGCCCTGCGGTTTTATGGTCAACCGGACGACCTATTTTGACTGCGGTGAGTCCGACAAACCGGTTTTTTTCACCACCTTACCTCCTATCATGACAAAGGTCACTCTTTGAAGCTCGCTGATGTCTTTAAGAGGATCCTTATCTACGGCGATGATGTCCGCCAGTTTACCGGGTTCGATCGTCCCGATCTCATTGTCCTTTCTCAGGAGTTCTGCATTCACCTTGGTTCCGGCCATGATGGCCTGCATCGGGGTCATGCCTACCTTCACCAATTCCTCAAATTCTCTTGCAGAATATTCCGCCGGCCAACCTACATAGTCAGTACCGACGCCTACTTTCAGTCCTTTGCGGATGCCCAACCTCAGCATATCATATACTTGTTTTCGGGAGTTCTTCGCCAGTTCGATCGCTTTGGACAGTGCTTTACTATCTGACCATTTTTCCTGAAACCAGAGGTCGATGGTCAGGGTGGGTATGAGCCAGGTACCGTATTGTATCATCAGGTCGATGGCTTCTTCGTCCATATAGGAACCATGTTCTATGGATCTTACACCTGCTTTCACGGCTTGTTTGATGCCTTCTGTGGCATGGGCATGAGCCATGACGGGAACATCGCGACGAGAGGCCTCTTCAACGACGGCCTTCAGTTCCTCCGGGCTGAAGTGTACGTTCTGGGGATTATCGCCTGTGGTCATGAATGCGCCGGTCTCCAGTATCTTGATCCAATTGCTGCCATATTTGATCTCGTTGCGAACGGCCTTGCGCATCTCGTCAGGACCATTTGCGATAAGACCATCGGCGATCACCTGTTGTTCGGGAGAAATGAAGTTTATATCGCCTCCGCCACCAGTAACGGAAATGTAGTGGGCTGCACCATAAATATGAGGACCAGTGAAGAGTCCGCCATCAATGGCTTTCCTGAGATCCATGTTTGCATAGGCGACGTCCTGGTCGCCGGCCACACGTAAGGCGGTCCACCCAGCCTGAAGAAGATCCTGTACGTTTTTAAGTGCCATTAATGCTTTGTATGCAGAAGAACTACGGAGGTGAGCAACCTGGTAATCGTCGTCGCCATTATCCGGATGAACATGCACGTCGATGAGCCCCGGCAATAAAGTACGTTCACCCAAGTTTATCAACTGGGTTCCTTTGGAGACCGGACCACGCCTGCCGATGCTGATGATCCTGCCACTATCGATCAGTACGGCTGGATCGGAAATCACCTTACCGGTTCCATCTATCAATGTTTTAGCCAGGATGAGGGTACGTTGTGCCTGTGTATGGAAGTCCATACAAAGCACGAGAAAGAGAATAACGAACTTATTCATAAGTGATGCGTTATCCACTAAGATAGAGAATAGTTCATATTTTGAAATTCGAGGTTCCTTGTTCCAGTACTTTGTAAAAGGTGGAGCCACCCAGGTGTACGCAGTCAATTACTTTGTACTCACTTATTGTTATGTGGGTGATGAGAGGCATTCACCCCATCCCTTTTCTTTGAGTCATGGACTGAAATAAAGGGATCTGCCCCAAATAATAAAAACGGCTGTTGATCTTTCTCCACTCTTTTCCGCTTAGTATCATTACTTTGCCGGAAAATCTAGAAGTATGAAAAAGTGGCTCTTGCTGGTGGGGCTGTTCATGAGCTTGATCTCCTTCGCGCAGGTCATGCCCAAGAATTATGATGTGTTGCTCAAGGCCGTTGAGCCTGAATTGATCGGTTGGCGTCATCATTTCCACGAGAATCCGGAGCTTTCCAACAGGGAGTTCAAGACTGGCGCCTTCATCGCAGAGCAGATGAAAACATTGGGTCTTGAGGTCCGATATCCAGTGGCGAATACAGGAGTTGTGGCCATATTGAAAGGGGGGAAGCCGGGTCCGGTTCTGGCCCTGCGTGCCGATATCGATGCGCTGCCTCTCACCGAAAGAACCGCTGTCCCTTTCGCATCCAAAGTGACCACCGAGTTCAACGGGCGAACTGTGGGCGTGATGCACGCATGCGGGCATGATGCACACACCTCCATACTCATGGCCACTGCAAAGGTGATGAAGCAGATGCAGAAAGATCTTCCGGGGACTATAGTATTCCTTTTCCAACCTGCTGAAGAGGGTGCTCCGAACAAAGAAGAAGCTGGGGCGCCTCTCATGATCAAGCAAGGTGCGCTGAACGATCCCAAAGTGGAAGCGACTTTCGGTCTGCACATGGCAGCAGGACTTCCCTCCGGCCAGTTGGCATATAAATCCGGGGCATTTCAGGCATCGTCAGATCTTTTCAAGATAACGGTGATGGGTAAGGGTAGTCATGGGGCCATGCCCTGGAGCAGTATTGACCCGATTGTGGTATCGGCACAGATCATCGAGGGGCTGCAGCATATTGTCAGTCGAGAAACAGATCTCACCAAAGCACCTCTGGTCATCACGGTGGGGCAGTTCCATGCCGGTGTAAGAGATAATATCATACCTGAAAAAGCGGAGATGGGTGGAACGATTCGATCATTGGATGCGGATATGCGTAAAAAAGTTCATGAAAGGATACGCAAAACCGTGACCTCCATCGCTGAGAGTGCAGGAGCCACTGCTGAAGTGGAGATCAATACGCAGACCCTCGTCAATTACAATGACCCTGAACTGGCCAAGAAGTCAGCTGCTTTACTGTTGAAGGCTGTAGGGTCGGATCAGGTAGTGGAATCCACATGGGTCATGGTAGCTGAGGACTTCTCCTTTTATGGTGAAAAAGCACCTTCTTTTTTCTTCAGTCTGGGGGGTATGCCCAAGGGCCAGGCCGCTTCTGGATTCGGGCAGCATCATACGCCTGATTTCTATTTGGACGAATCCAGCTTCATCACGGGAGTCAAAGCCTTCTGCAGCCTGGTCTTCGGATATTCAGGGGTAAAATGATTTAAGTTCAAATTTTTTAGTAGAAAAATACAACCATGGATATAAGTATCAATCACCTTCAGCATGTGGGCATTCCTGTAACGGACATCGCCACCTCCAAGTTATTTTATGAAAGCTTGGGATTCACGGATGTGATGTCCACCACTTTTGAGTTGGAGGGTGAGCAAGGAAAAGTGAGCATGATGCAGTTGAAGGGTATGATCATCGAACTTTATCAGATGCCGAAGAGCCATCTCGAAGAAGTGCGCAGCAGGAGCAATGGACATGTGGATCACATCGCATTCGATGTGGATGATGTTGATGCCGTGTTCCAGAAGTTGAAGAATGCCGGCTATCGTATCGTTGAGGATGCCCCTGTTCACCTGCCAACTTTCTGGTCAACGGGATGCCGTTATTTCATGATCCTTGGACCCGATGGCGAGCGGCTGGAGTTCAATCAGATCCTGTGATCGACCTTCAGCCAAAGAGATATTTTATGACGGAAAGGCTGGTTGTCAGTGATATCTAATGTTTAAGCCATGATACGTGCTTTTGACGCCCGGATCATGGTTTTTTCGAAGGATAAAACACTAACTTGAGGGAAGATCGGGGCCGTAAACCGATCAGTTGAACGTTTGAAATCCAAAAACAAAAGCATGTCACAGAACAGAAGGACATTTCTACGAAACACTGCCGCAGCAACCGGTGGTATCCTCATCACGAAAGGGCTATTCGCTCGGGATAAAGGTCCTGTCTATGGGCATAATGGCATGCGTTATACCCTGGACACATCCTGGAGTCGTGCAGACAAGGAGAAGTATCCGGTGAACGATTGCCATGAGATGGTACAAGATAAAAAGGGAAGGATCATTTTGCTTACGAATGAAACGAAAAACAACATCCTGATATACGATACGAAAGGCAAGCTATTAGATAGCTGGGGGCATGAATTCCCCGGAGCGCATGGCCTCACTTTGCATAGTGAAGGAGGAACGGAGTTCCTGTATGTGACGGACACCAATAAGCATGAGGTCTATAAAGTATCCATGGATGGGAAAATCTTGTTGACGATCCCTGCCCCTCTGGACGCGAATGGTATTTACAAGAAAAACGATGAATTCGTGCCCACCGAAACCGTCATCGGTGAGGATGGGGACATATATATCGCAGATGGCTACGGCGCCCAGTATGTACTTCACTACGACAGGAACGGCAAGCTGAAGAATTATTTCGGCGGACGTGGGGACGGTGACGAACATCTGGATAATGCACATGGCATCACTTTCGATAGACGCGATGGCAGTGAAACCCTGCTCGTGACGGACCGCACCCGAAACTGCTTCAAGCGTTTCTCTACAAGCGGAAAGCTTTTGGATAAGATTTCATTGCCCGGTGCCTGCGTTTGCAGACCCGTCATCAGCGGTGATCATCTCTTTGCAGCGGTACTGCGTTCACCCGACCTGAGTGCAGAGGGTACCGGATTTGTGACCATACTCGACAAGAACAACAAGGTGGTCAGCAATATAGGAGGTACAGAGCCGATTTATGAGAATGGTTCGTTGAAGCCGATGCGGCAGTCCGAAAAGATCTTCAACCATCCACATGATGTATGTGTGGATCGGGATGGCAACCTCTACGTAGCTCAATGGGCATCAGGTAAGGTTTATCCATATAAGTTGAAGCGGGCAAATTGATATGCGATTGAACGATGTGAAGATCCGGCATCATCTTAATTGTTCATTGCTCAAAGCATTATGCTTAGCAGTGTTAATTTTTCTTTCATCATATCCAGGCATTGCACAATCCGGTCGTTATCTTGAAGCGGCGCTCAAAGCGGAAAGTTGGTTATCCACTCTGCAACGCATTGATAGCAAAGGCATTTCTTGGCCCGATGTCCGTGACTCTACGTCCTCAACACCGGAGCTTTATTCAGGCAACTCAGGTATAATTTTATTCTATCTCGAACTCTATCATGCGACGGGAGAGGGCAGGTTCCTTCGTGTCGCAGAAAAAGCGACTGACCGTCTCATAGCTTTATTGCCCAACAGTTGGGACGAAAACAACACCGGACTTTATACCGGTGCTTCAGGATTGGTATTCGTCTTGCATGAGGCGGACAAGATGTTCAGAAAGAAGTCCTATGGTATGGCCGCCCGTCAGGTTCTGGATAGCCTCAGGGCATTTGTGAATAAGTATGGCGATAGTTCATCGGTGGCGAATGATATCATATATGGATATGCAGGTATTGGACTTACATTCTTATACGCCAAGAAAGAGGGTTTCATGGATGATGGACTTGATCAGGCCTCTAAAGTGGGGGCCATCCTCAATAAGCGGATGCTTTCGTCTTCTAAGGGTGTTGCACGATGGCCCATGCTCATGAAGGATACGGCGAATCATTTCTTCATGCCCAATTTTTCCCATGGTACGGCCGGGGTCGCTTACTTCATGGCAAGATTATACCGGGAGACCGGACTCCAAATGTTTTTCAGTGATGCCGATCAAGCGGCTAGATATCTGGCGGGGATTTCTTCGTCACAGGGAATGATCCGTCATGCGGAACCGGATCCTGCGGCCATGGATCGTTATTATGTGGGTTGGTGCCATGGGCCAGCAGGAACAGCAAGGCTTTACCATGAGCTTTTTACTCAAACAGGACTTCCATACTGGAAAGAACAGCTGGGCAAGGCAGCTGGATCGGTCATAAACTCCGGCATACCGGAAAAGCCGACCAGTGGTTATTGGGACAATGTCGGTTTCTGTTGTGGTAATGCAGGCATTGCTGCCTTCTATCTCGACATGTATGGCATATACAGAGACAGCATATATCTTCAATTTGCAAAGCGCGTGCTGGATGATCTTCTGCAAAAAAGCACTAGCCATGGCAAAGGACTGCAGTGGGTTCAGGCTGAAAATCGTTCTCGCCCCGGCCTATTGCAGGCTCAAACAGGACTCATGCAAGGAGTTGCTGGTATAGGATTGAGTTTATTGCGGGCTGATGCAGTGGAAAAGGGAAGGAGTAATTTGATCAGACTGCCTGATGATCCGTTTGATGATGTCACCACCCCATCATTTTGTGCGACTTTTAATACGTGCATTAAAGGCGCAACATCCTTACATTAATAAGTAGGTAGGGTCAGCTTTTGGGTATGCCCGCTATGATGCGTAGCGGCCCTCCGCTTCCTTTTCCGATCTTCATCGGGAGAGCAATGATGTAAATATTCTTGGTCGGTAATTTGTCAAGATTCGCCAGGTTCTCAAAGCCAGGTTTATTTCGGCCAAGCAGGATCTGATGGCTTTTGAATTCCTTGGATTGTCCATAGTCCATACTCGGTGTATCCAAACCTAGAGCCTTGATATCCCGATTATCTACCAGCCATTGCATGGCTTCGGGCGAAACGCCGGGAAAATGCAGAAGTGGTATGGCGGACAATCCTGTCATCGCCGTGCCGAAATAAGATGCGCGATCCGGATAAAATTTTCCGTAACCTGTCCTGATCAAGATGATCGTGTTTGTGGGGATCGCTCCATTGACTTTTTCCCAATCCATGATATCCTGAACGGATAAAATGTAGTCCCGGTCAGCAAGTGCTTTTCTTGAGATATCAATCACTATGGCATTGCCGGTAAGGCTGCTCATGGGAATCTGATCCACAGTCAGACCTTTTTCCGAGAAATGGTTGGGTGCGTCCAGATGCGTACCACCGTGTTCCGGAGTGAAGATCGAATAGGAAGAATAATAGTAACCCAATGGGGTTCTTCCTTCCGCATCTGTGTTGTGCTCGAAACCACGTGGGTTGTTAGGCCAGTAAGGGGTTGATGCGTCAAATGTGTAAGTCAGGTCAGTCCAAGACATACCATCAGAATAAGTACTGAGCTTCTTTTGTTGGGAACAGGAGGTCAGCGCGACGAGAATGATGATAGTTGATTTTTTCATGTTTATGGCTTTTGGACTATCCGGCAGTAGGGATGTTGATGGGTGCATCTTCTTCTTTCCCCATGGCCAGTCGCTTCATTTTTTTGGCGGTATCTGAGCCGACAAAAGATTCGATCCTTTTTTCGATCAAATATATGACCGGTGTCATTAATAAGGCAACGGTAGCCTTGTAAATGTAATTTACGGTCCCTATGGCCAGTACTTTCTGCCAGCTCCATCCTTGTCCGATGTAGAATGCCACGAAGAGAACAATATAGCTGTCGACCAATTGGGAGATCAGGGTGGAGCCGGTTGCTCTCATCCATAGCCATTTTTCGCCGGTGATTTTTTTGATGCGATGGAAAGCGAGTACGTCCACCACCTGACTCACGAGGAATGCGGTAAGGCTGCCGAGGATGATCCACATGCCTTGTCCGAAGATCGCGTTGAATGCGAACTGCATATTGGGGACGCCATTTTCGACTTTGCTTGTCACCCACCAATCCGGGGGCGTCGTGCTCATCGCGAAGTAGAACATGAGAAAGGCATAGGAGATTAGGGCGATGGCGGTATAGGAGATCCTACGGACTGCCTTGGGGCCGAAATATTCATTCACTATGTCCGTCATGACGAATTCGATCGGCCATAGAAGCACGCCACAGGTGAGTGCGAAGGTCAGATCCTTTTCGCCGAATAGATCAAAGTGGGGCAGTTTTATGCCGAGGAGTGCTTCCAGATTGAAGATCTTCCCACCGATGCATTCGGCAATGAGTGCGTTGGCGACGAAGAAGGACATCAGGATGTTGAAGACCCTGATGGGTTTCTCATTGAGTAGATTTTTGATCATTTGTTCTTTTTTTTAATCCACCCTTGGAGGGTCCACCCTTGGAGGGTCTCTCCAGAACAAGGTAAACAGTGATCGAAATTCGTGTTTTTCTCAGGATTGCGATCTTTATTCCTTCAACTTTAGTTCAAAATTGGCGGGACTCTTGGAGGGTGGACTCTTGGAGGGTGGTTTTGAGGAGGGTGGAATCGCCTCATTGCTTTATCTCGTAAACATACCCCTCCATTCGCCCTTCTCCTTTGTTCTTCAATTCCATCGACCCCTGCTTATCCATCCAATGAAACTGACCTTGATAGAGATCAGATCGGCCTTCCTGGTCACTGATATCGCCATCCCCCTTATAGGGTATGATGATCACCGGATATTCCTTGGCTTGTAGTTGCAATCTCGTACCTGGCGGAAGTTCAAATCGGTATGTCCTGTGCCTGGTGCTATCCTGCAAGAGTGTCAATCCTGAGGCGGTCAGATATTCGGAGTGGCTAAATGGAAGTTCACCCAAAAGTTCAATATCTATCGCATGTAATGAAGTCACATCGCGAACCCATGCTCTGTGAACCAGTGGTTTTTCGGAAAAGGAATTATACCATGTTTGTCCGGGTTCCACTTTCTGTTCAACCGGCTGTTCTCCTTGCACCTGAGTACGTACCCGGGCACTACTCAGATAAACGAATAAGGATGGAGTATTGTGCAGGTGAAATTTGCAACTATCACCCCCCTTTATCCAGACGTCGAGGATCCTGATAAACTTATTCTCCATAACTGGTCTGTGTTTTGGCTCATCACGGACCTGTATCTGGGATATACACGCAAATCTGCAGGAAGCCAATAAAGTAACGGTACAAAATAATATCCTGAATGACTGATGGATTGGATTCATTTCTCATCCGTTTGATGATGAATGAGCAATAGCAGGAAAATCATGGTCAACATGAATGCATTGTTCTGGGCATTCCAGGATTTAGTCTGCCACATGAGGAACCATTCGCCTCCAATGGTCAGGAAAGCTCCGAACCAAAGAGTGATACCCATCGTCAATCCATAAGTTGTAAACCTCCCGGCACGTTTGAATGTGGTGAAATCTGAACGTCTAGCTTTCAGCATGCCTATTGTTCCTAGAGCAATCATGACCAGTGTAGTCAATTCAAAAATGATAATGATTACATATATCATATGGTGTACCCAAGAACTCTCCAGCGCGCGCCACCCATTTTTCTGCCTGGAGAAGATTTCGTCCATGGAAGTCACATGGGTCACGAACTGGAAATTTGCACCATAGTCAAATATATTATTGAAGCATACTATGAAAAGATAAAGAACAACCAATCCGGAAAGGCAAATTTTTATGGCCCTGTTCATGTTTGATGATTTTTTAATCCGTATTCAACCAGAGTATACTTTCCATGAATCTATTCGATCGTTCCGGTTTAACAGGTTCAAGGTAAAATTATGTTCCCGGTAAAGTTCTTAATTTTTCCGATCTTATTTTACCGCTCTATATATACCCATTTTGATCGATGCTCTATTTTGGGGGCCAGCTTATTTTAAGCCGATCTTGAAAGAGCATGTCAATGAAATCAGAACTAATCGCCTGCTCAACTTGCTGATAGGTTGAGTGACAGTTCAAGTTACACTGAATTCGAACGGAGTATTAGTCATCGGGAAAGTTGGAATTTTGGATCTGGAAATAAGCCGATAAATTCAGATGTAGCGAAAGCTGAAACCATAAAAATAGTAGCCAAATCAGCATCACCATCCTTCAAGCTAAAGTCCTTCCATAATTTTAGTGGGAAGCTGCGCTTTTCTCCTTTCATCCATGAATGAAACTGGCAGATAAGATCTGGGCCCCCGTTTAGCGGCGATTCCGGCCGCTGCTTTACTCCCGTTGCATTTTTCTTGCCCCTTGACCTATTTCGACCCCAAATGAACAGATCGAACTAATTGACCAGCGATCTGATTTGAAGGCTTCATTATTCAATCTGGTGGGTTAAATTCCGGATTTCATGACCTCGGACGCGGACCTGCTGTATTTTTGGATGACAGTTTACATTAACGAAGCATTAACTGAGTCTTAATTCAACACTAGTGTAGGCATCCCCCGATCCCTTACATTTACCTTCCCCAATACTTCATGGCACTTCAACTCTCCAAAACGACCCGGATCCTACTGCTCGGTGCCAACCTTTGGTTTTTCGGAGAAGGTATGCTTGGTCCTTTATTCGCCATTTTTTCTGAGAAAGTGGGCGGCGACATACTGGATATCACTTGGGCGTGGGCAGCGTATTTGATGGTTACGGGTGTTTGTTACATAGTAGTGGGCAAACTCATAAACGGGAAACCTTATCAGGCCAAGGTTATGGTCATGGGATACGGCCTGAATGCCCTACTCACCTTCTGCTATCTATTCGTACATAATTCCTGGCAGCTTTTTTTCGTACAGGCTGGTCTGGGTGTTGCGGAGGCGATAGGTACACCAGCCTGGGATTCACTTTACGCCAAGAATGTCAATGCGGAACACGATACCTACGCGTGGGGGTTGTCAAGCGGTCAATCCCAGATTGTCACTGGCCTTGCCATTTTCTTTGGAGGCATGATTGCACATTATGGTTCCTTCAATATCCTATTCATAGTAATGGGAACCATACAAATATTTGCTACTATAATCCAGTCCAGGATCCTTCGCATGAGGGCTTGATGATCATTGAAGATCGGTCTGCATATGATAATGGCAGGATAAGGCGAGTTTTCCATAAGATGAAGTGGTCGGAATGTTAAATTTGGCCTGAAGAATTTCAGGAACTCTGATCTATTTTTTGACTTTTATAGGCGACTCCAAATATTATACTTTTCATGCCAAATTAAGGTGAATGGATACGGTGTTTGATTGACCACTGCTGGACATGTATGGGGAAAAATAATTAATTTGTAATATATAGTGTAAATGATCTCTTTGTGAAAGACGGTCAAAAACGATAGAGTAATGGTCGCATTCTATATGTTCAATTCGTACATAATCATCGGAATGATCTATGGTTTCTGGTTTATGCTGATTGGCTTCAAAAAGACGCCTGCACGGAATTCGGGCATACCTTTTCGACTGCTGATCTTTCCCTGTCTGGCAATCTCATGGCCCTATTTGTTCTGGAAACGGATGATTCCAGCTCGATCTTCTCGACTGTCAGTGGGAAAATCCGAAGAACAACTCCGTACTTACGAAGTGCTTTTGCGCAGTGGTCATGCATTGACGTGGGTCATATTGCCGATCATCATCTTTTTGATTATTTTCTTTTCGCTTTTAAAAAGACCCTGATCAACTTTTTCGCATGAGTTTCGGATTTGTTGCCATTTCTTGGAATACCTACAAAAAGAAATATGATGTGTTCGTAATTGCCACCTGCTTGGTATATCTTTCCTTATTCACCTTGGTTAATATGGCAATCCATCCCATTGCCAACATGATGACGGTGTTGATACGGGCTTTCGGGACACTTGCACTCATACTTCTCCATGTTATCCTTCTGATCGGCCCAGCGGCTAGATTGTCTGTGTGCTTCCTTCCATTGTTATATAACAGGAGACATCTCGGCGTCACCATGTTCTTGATGGGTTCGATACACGGAATGTTGAGCCTCTTTTGGTTCCATGGCGGTGGAGACCTGAACCCTTTTGTTTCACTGTTCACGAGTAATAAACATTATGGCTCATTGTCATTCTTTCCTTTTCAGACATTGGGTTTCTTTGCCCTTGTCATTCTGATGTTGATGGCTTTGACTAGCCATGATTTCTGGTTGAACATATTCGGTACACGAATTTGGAAAGGACTACACATGATGGTTTACGGGGCATATGTTCTTTTGATTGCACATGTATCTCTTGGTTCCTTGCAGTCAGAAAAAAATCCACTTTTTGCCATTCTGCTTTTGATCGGGGCTTCCATGGTAAGTACGATCCACATCTTGGCATTTCTGAAAGAGAAGCGCGCTGAACGTACCCGAATCCATGCAGATCCAAAAAACTGGGTGCTTGCTGGCAGGAGGGATGAATTCATTGCTTCTCAAGCAAAGATTCTGCGGGTTGATGATCAGCGGATCGCAATTTTCAATAATGAGGGAAGATTGAGTGCGGTACATAATGTTTGCAAGCACCAGATGGGTCCTTTGGGAGAAGGAAAGATAGTTGATGGCTGCATCGTTTGTCCCTGGCATGGCTTTCAGTACCATCCTGAAGATGGGTGCTCCCCCCCTCCATTCCAAGAGAAGTTGCATACCTATAGGCTCAAGCAAGAGAAAGATCTGGTTTTCATTGATCCAATACCTCTCCCGGAAGGAACTCATGTTGAACCTTTACAGATCTATAATGATGTGAATTTGAATTATCCGAAAGACAAATATTTTATCGGCTGGGACTCGGCCCGAAGTTTTAAATTCTCGTCAACATCCCAAAAATTCGCCATAGCCATTGCGGGCTGCATGATCGTGATCGGACTGCTCATACCGGCATTTCAACAACACCCTTCACCTTATGTATTGGATTATGGCACCAAACGGCAGATAGAAGGCTGGTTACTTTCTACTCCTGTCCCCATGATCCGCATCATGGAAGGAAAGGATATGCAGGGGAATCCGATGTACAAAGATGTCCTTTTGGTGGATGCTCTGAAATTTGGAGCTCTTGCTAAGGTCAACAAATACGAAATCACCAGTGGGAAAGCTCGACACATGTATGTCAGGTTGAAAGGCTACCTGAGCCAACGTTATGTAGATTGTGGATATTCACCCGCTGATTGCGATCGCCCCTGCAGCCAATGCCTTATAGGCACCAGGTCTTTCCCACTCATGGAGATCGGTGAAGATGGACTTCTTGAGTTTTCCCCCATACCCGAACCCTATCCCATGGTCGATGAGGTGATCAACTCGACATTTCGGGACACACTTCTTTTTGGAGAGATCATTGACCCGAAATGCTATTTTGGAGCGATGAACCCAGGCCAGGGTAAAACTCATTTGAGTTGCGCGGCACGTTGTATCAGTGGAGGAATAATGCCTGTCTTGCATTATGTTTCATCAGGAGCTGACCATTACGTTATTCTCACCGGTCACGATGGTGTTGCAGTCAATGGCATTCTGCGGGATAAAGTGGCCATGCCCGTTTCCATAAAAGGCAAATGGGTGAAGATGGACAACTGGGAACTGATGCAGATGGATCCAATGGATGGTATAGCGGTCTCAAAAAATTGATAACGATGTTTCTAGTTCAGTGAAATAAGCATTCAATATTTAAAGTATGGGATTCATCAATGTTCTCGAAATTGATCAACTACCCGCGGAAAGTGCAAAGTTGGTCAAGGTGAATAACCGGAAAATCGCTTTATTCCATTATGTGGGAAATTTACGGTCATCGGTAATGCATGCCTTCATCGAGGTGGGCCGATAGTGCTGGGGGGCGTGGAGAAAAAACTTGATGGGATTTATGTGACTTGCCCATGGCATGGATGGGAATATAATATCGAGACCGGCAGTGCACCTCCCGGGTACTTTGATCAGCAATCAGTGCATGAAGTTGTGCTTCGGGACGATAAGATCTGCGTTAGTGAAGACCCCATCGTCAAAGCTAAAAAAGCCACACACATAACACCATTGCTAGATGATCTCGTCAACTTGCGAAATCAGACCACTCCTGATTCCCTGAATATTCTCGGTATTTCTGCAACGCATATGAATAAGGATCTTCCTCGATTCTCCACTTCGGAAGATGCACTCCGGAAATCGTTGGATTATGCAGTGGAAAAGTATGGCGCTAGTGCCAAATTGATTCGCCTTCGCGATCTGCAATTCAGGCATTGTGAAGGTTATTATTCATAGCACATGCAGGCTTGCAATTGGCCATGCAGTATAACGGAGATGGAACCTGATGATGGGGTGACCCAAGTATACAGAGATATGATACTTTGGGCGGATATTGTCTTGTTGGCCACACCTATCCGTTGGGGCGAGGCCTCAGCGCTTTATTACAAAATGGCAGAAAGACTCAATACGGTACAGAATCAGATCACCATCCACGACAAGATACTCGTGAAGAACAAGGTTGCTTCTTTTATCATCACAGGAGGTCAGGATAATATCCAACAAGTGGCCGGTCAAATGATGTGTTTTTTTACCGATCTCGGATTTACTTTCCCACCTTCCAGTTTTCTGGGATGGAGCCGTGGTTGGACGGCGGAAGACATGGACAAAAATGTACTTCAATTCAAGAAAAGTGAATACATCATAAAAGCCAGCCGGGATCTGGCCGATAATTCTGTTGAAGTTCTAAGGCAGATAAAGCAATTGGACATGTCCCATTATGGAGCTCCCAAACCGCACAAACAGGACTCCCTGAGCAGCGGGATCGATAATCCGGGAATGAATCTCTGATTGGTTGCGGGTAATGTTGGTTTGTAAAATATCATTAACGGCTTGATTGAGATTGTTACATCACGAAGCATCAATTCATACGTTGATGCCACCACTAACTTCTATGCGCTGCCCATTCACCCATCGAGCGTCATCACTGCACAGAAATGACACGACCCCGCCGATATCTTCGGCAAAACCAACCCGACCCAGTGGGGTCATACTACTTAAATTGGCTTTGATTTGCGGGTTGCTGCGTATGAAAGCATTGTTGAAATCGGTCTCAACCGGACCTGGAGCAACCACGTTGGCGCGAAGACCTCTTGATCCCAACTCCTTTGAAAGGTATTTCGTAAACACTTCAATGGCACCTTTCATCGAAGCATATACGGAGTAGCCTGGATTGGAGAACCTGGTCGTTCCCGTTGAAATATTGATGATTCCTCCACCAGGATTCATGATGGGCACCAATTTTTGTGTAAGGAAATAAACACCCTTGAAATGCACATTCAGGAAATCGTTGAACAGTTCTTCATTCACTTCAAGGAAAGGTACCGTACGGCCCATTCCAGCATTGTTCACCAAGAAGTCGAAATGAGTGGTTTGAAAAGATGAATGTAGAAGTTCTTTGAAGGTGACGTAGAAATCATCCAGCGTGCCAAATTCACTCATGTTGAGTTTCAGGGCTTCAGCTATACCACCCTGTTCCCGGATGGTTTTGACTGCTTCAACAGCCATTTCCTCATTGTTGTTGTACGTGATGATCACGGTGAACCCTTTACGCGCCAGGCTGAAGGCCATATCTTTCCCTAATCCCCGGCTGCCTCCGGTAACGAGTACTATTTTTGGTGTGCTCATGTAATTTGATTTGAGCAAATGTACCATTTCAAGTTGACTGAAGATAGTTGACATCCTAGATCAATCATGAAAGATTGTATCGCTCCTCACGAATCAAGATTAATTTTGGCTGCGATTTCCAAAAAGGCATCATGCTTTTTTCAACACCGATCCCCGAAGTCTATGGATCTCGTTAAGGTAATGGATGACGTCTTGATCTTCCACCTGACTGAAATCCTCATAAAAGCCTCCCACTCCTTGGAAAGTGTCGGGGACGAGCAGGCAGACCATATCATCCGCTTCAGCGGAAAGACTTTTGTATGCTCCTGGTGAGGAGACAGGTACGGCAATAATGATCTTTTCGACATTATCCCTGCGGAGCGATCGCACTGCCGCTAGTAAGGTGTTCCCGGTGGCCACTCCGTCGTCTATCAGAAGAATGATCTTGCCCTTGAGCAGAAGTGGGGGAGCATCTCCCCGGTAAACGTGATACATGTGTAGCAATCTTTCTTGTATCCGTTCTGATTCTTTTTTTATATATGTCTCTGAAACATCAGAATGCTCGCCGACGAAGCGACCGTTAAGATCGATCGCACCTATCGCATATTCTTTGTTCCGGGGATGTCCGATCTTCTTGGTCAGTATTATGTCCAAAGGCAACTCAAGTTCCCTGGCCACTATGTAAGCTACTGGAACTCCGCCACGGGGTATGGCAAGAACAAGCGCATTTCCCTGCTTGTGTTCCCTCAATGCCCCTGCTAGTGCCATACCTGCCTCTATCCGATTGGCGAACAAGTTCATGCGACTTTCAATTTTCTTTTCGCGTTCGGATTCAATAGGTGGAAACTGAACCATTGTGCAGCCAGTTCTGCAACCATATCCATTTTGCCCTCTTCCTCGAAAAGGTGACCGGCTCCTTCAATGACTTCAAGTTTTTTAGGACCACCCAGCATATACAGTGAATCCTGATTCAAATTAAGCACTTCATGATCCAATCCGCCTACAATGAGCAGTGTCGGTGCTTTTACATATGGGAGGTCTTCAAAGGCCAGATCCGGTCGGCCTCCCCGGCTGACCACTGCGGATATCTGCCGCAGCCTGGACGCTGCTGAAAGTGCCGATGCTGCACCGGTGCTGGCACCAAAATATCCGAGAGGTAGATTTTGAGCCAGATCCAAATGTTCCAACCAATGTGTGACTTTGATCAACCGGTCTGTGAGTAAGGAGATGTTGAACCTGTTGAAAAAATGAATGTCCTCACCCGAAGTCAGCAAGTCGAATAGTAAGGTCCCCAATCCATGCAGATGCAGGAAAGAAGCCACGGCCCGATTCCGGATGCTCTTTCGGCTACTTCCACTCCCGTGGGAGAAGATAACCAAGCCCTTCGCATTTTCCGGAACTATCAAGTCTCCGGTCAGGAAAATATTTCCAACGGGGATCTCCACTTCCAGATCGACGATATAGCTCATAAAGGATGGATTTGCGTTAAAATACGCACTCACATGGGGCATTCTCAATGATCGTTGTCATCCATACCGTGTTTCGTACTCATACATCCTGTCGTTATGGGTGATTACCTTCCGTGCAGTTTGCGCAAATGTCATTCGAATCATATTGATCTGGCCTTAGGCAGAATAAGTATAACGGGCATATTGATCTTACCCTGATTGTCTCAAAAAGGGAGTGCCAACCCATGCAGACCGGGAACGATTGTTTACTCCGCATAGTTGGTTGTTGCATTCAAAATGAGGGTTCCGATGGCCATCCAGATCTCAACAAGGAATATCTGTCAAGTGGATAAATTAAAATGAATAATATGTTGAATCCCAAACTACCGAAGCGCCCCGAGGAGATACCGGTAATGCCAAAGGATCCTGATGTCAAACCCGGTCTTTTTCCGGAACTTCCAATCATACCTGAAGAAGAAGAGCCCATTGTCCCTGAGGAGGAGCCTTTCGAGGAACCTCCCTTTGAAGTGCCTCCTCCAGGTGAAGGTCCATGATCATGACATTTCCCGGACTTATTTTAACCGCATTCTTAAATATTGGGCTATTCAAACATGCCGTGTTTCAATGTTGATTGATGATGTCCCGATCCTGAAGTTGATACAACCAAGAATACAATCCACCTGAGCGGATCAGTGACTGATGCCTTCCTTCTTCAATGACAGTTCCGTCTTTCATCACGAATATTCGGTCTGCATCCTTAATAATATTGAGACGATGGGTGATGGTGATGACCGTACGCCCTTTCATCAGCGAATGCAATGCCTCTGTGACCACTTTTTCCGACGATGCATCAAGGGCTCCGGTGGGTTCATCCAGAATAAGTATCGGAGAGTTTCGGACCACCGCTCTGGCAATACCGATCCGTTGCCTTTGTCCGGACGACAGCGTGATGCCCCTTTCCCCAACGAGCGTGTCAAACCCTTTGGGCATTTTTTCTATGAATTCCATGGCATGGGATATACATGCAGCACGGATGATGTCCTCTTCTTTCGCTTCCGGCCGTCCATAGGCGATGTTCTCCCTGATGGTTCCATAAAAGAGTGATGTGTCTTGTAGAACGAAACTGATCTGTTCGCGGAGTTCCTTCAACTTGTACTCGCGGATGTCCTTCCCATCCAAAAAAACGTTGCCGATGTCCGGGTCGTAGAAACGAGGGATCATACTGGCCATGGTGGTCTTGCCACATCCGGTAGGGCCGCAGATACCGATCCTTTGTCCCGGCTCGATCCTAATATGGATATCCTTCAGGACCTTTTGCCCATGGAGGTAAGCAAAATGTACTCCCCTGAATTCGATATGGCCTTTGAGTCGACCTGGACTGATTGCATCAGCCTTGTCGAGAATCGAAGGTGGGGTTCTGAATATTTGTTGTATCCTTTCCCAGGCCACTGATGCCTGCGCAATGGTTCCTGTCATTTTTGCAAGGTCTTTGACCGGGTCGAAGAACTTGGCCAGGTAGGAGAGGAACACAGTAAGTGATCCAATGGTCATGGTATTTGCGATGACTAGTCCGGCACCCCGCCAAAGGACGAAAGCTGTGCTGATGGAAACCGTTAGCGTTACTATCGGCGAAATGAGGGATTTGACCTGGCGTGCTTTCAGTGCGGCAAGCAGCGTTTCTTGTGCGACTTTTTCCAATTTGTCTTCTTCTAGATCCTGCCTTCCATAGGCGATCACGGATTGTATGGATTCCAGACCATGTTGCATCAGTGTGGCCATCTCGCTCTGAAGCTTCCTGACCTCGCGAGTGGCTTTCTTGACGGCCTGCCTGAATCGGAAGATGGATAAGAGCAGGAATGGGGAAATGGCGACAGCGATCAATGCAAAATCCCAGTTCATCCAGAACATGAGTACCAACATTCCTACGATGGTGAATGCATCCACCACGATGCTGATCAATGTGGACGAGGCAAAATCCTGAATGGTGGCAACATCAGTGGTCGCGGTGCTGAGGATCTTTCCTACCTGATTCTTGGCATAAAAATCCAACGAAAGATGCTCCAGATGATGGTAAAGCTTCTTACGAAGATCATTGGCTGTATGTTGAGCCAGGATCTCCGTGAAATAATTATTCAAGTATCCCGCCAATCCCAGGAAGAAGGTGATGACGACCATTACGATGGCTGACCAAGCCGCTATATTCAGGTCGTGAGGTCCCTTCGCATGAAGGCCCGTGGCCTGTATCCATCCGGGTAGGGGTCTTTCTCCGATCACATGATCAATGATGATCTTCAGCGGCCAGGGTGCGGCCAAACTCATGCAGGTTTCCACCAAAATGGAAAGAAAAATGAGAAAAAGCCATTTCCGGTATGGCGACATCAATAACGAAACATCTTTGAAAAAGTAAATTCGACTCCTCTGTTTATGATCTGAAGTGCCATACGGGTTGGACTTGATCAATGGTACTTTTTCCATGTACATTTTATTCCGGTAGAACTGATACGTGATCTCTTAGGGAAGTTAAGTATGAAGGGAGCCTGAGCAAACAGTACATGATGTCAATCATATGTTTGGTACGGATATTGCTTTGAGATCGCCAAGATGTTTTTCAGCATCTGATCAGAAATAATTGTGGGGTTCAGTATAAAGCTGAAGAGCTTTTCAACAAGCTGCAACCGTTTGCAATCAACATTGATATTAATCATGTTTTCAACTGGGAAAAACACCTGCATTGGTCTACCTTTGCACCAAAATTTATCATAAAATTAAAAATCATAATATGAAAAAGAAGATCAAATTCATTCTCTCTGCAGACGTTGTTGCAGGTGCCGAAGAAGGACTGCTGCTCGGTGAATTCAACAACTGGACAAAGGAAGAAGGTTTCTCTCTCAAGAGGTCGAAAGATGGAAGTTTTCAGGCGACAGTAGCATTGGAGGCGGGCCGTTCTTATCAATATCGTTATCTGCTTAGCGATGGACGTTGGGTGAACGACAGCAATGCCTTGCAATATGTCCATGATGCCTATTTTCAGGTGGAGAACTGTTTGGTGAGCGTACCTGCAGAATTGGATTCTCCTGTAAAAGAGAAGAAGACTGCTGTGAAAGCTGGGTCTTCAGGAAAAAGATCCGCAAAGGTCAACGGTCAGGTCGTGGATGACCTCACGTTGATCGAAGGCGTCGGCAAGAAGATCGCAGAGATACTTACTTCTTTGGGCATCTCCTCTTTTGAGGCGCTTGCCAAATCAAAAGTCACCTTCCTTCGTGAAGCACTTGATGCAGCTGGCCCACGCTACAGGGTCCATGAACCCGCTACCTGGCCCAGACAAGCGAAATTGGCTGCCGCAGGAAAGTTCGACGAGTTGAAAAAACTCCAAGCTGAACTGAAAGGAGGAAAGTGACCGTTATGCCATTCCTTTGCTGAAACCGGTTAAAAATCCGATTTTCTCCCTATTTTCATCCGCATGTCGTGTGTATTCCGGCAGTGAATAAAATTCATCATCATGCGGAGAATGTTTTTCATGGCCATGGCCGCCATGTGCATCATTTCATGCGGTCGTTTTGGAGAAAAGAAAAAGCAAGAGGATGGACGAACGAGGATTGTCTGCGTATCCAAGCAACTCACCGAGATCGTTTTTGGTGTGGGTGGTGATAGTTCACTGGTGGGAGTTGATTTGTCCAGCACTTACCCCGAAGCGGCAAAGAAACTGACTACCGTAGGCTACCATCGTGCGCTCAATGCCGAAGGTATCATCTCCCTAGACCCTACCGTAGTGTGGCATGATGGCAATATCGCACCTGAGCATGTCATAGAACAGGTGAAGAAAGTCGGGATCCCACTTCGTGAATTCAAGGCTGGTCCTACAATCGATTCCACGAAATGGCTAATCATGTCCGTGGCAAAAGAATTTCATAGCGAGGACAAAGGAAAGTCACTCTGTGATAAACTGGACGCCGACATGGCGAAACTGGATTCTGCCCGAAAGAGTTACTCCGATCAACCACGTGTACTCGTGATCCATTTCGGTCAGGCAGCCAATAAATATTTCGTATTCAGCCGAAAGGGGATCCCTGATCAGATGCTCCAATGGGCCGGGGCCATCAATGCCGCGGATACCGCACAGAAATGGAAGGATCTCAGTTCAGAGGTTATTGCCGCTGCTCAACCGGACGTCATCCTGGCAACTGATTTCGGATATGATCTCCAGGGCAGCTTGGAGAAATTCAAGCAATTACCCGGGATCGCTTTGTCACCTGCTGCGAAGAACAATCGTATTTATAGAATCGAGGAACATGATCTTGTTTATCTCGGACCTCGCACAGGGGAAAATGTACTCAAGATCATGCAACTCGTGCACAAAAAACCATGATGAGGAAGGCTTCCTATGGGACCATCTATGCATTCATGGTGATCCTTTTGCTGGTCACCCTTTTCGTATCTGTTAGGATCGGGGCGGTCGGGCTTTCCTATCCCAAGATCATCGGCATCATCGCCAAACAGGTCGGACTTCCTTACTCTTCCTCCTTTTCCAATATCGAAGAGCAGGTTTTTCTGCAGATTCGGCTGCCCCGGGTGATACTGGGTGCATTTGTTGGTGCTGCACTTTCCGTATCGGGGGCACTTATGCAATCACTTTTTCGAAATCCCATCGTGGAGCCTGGATTGGTGGGCACTTCATCCGGTGCGGCGCTGGGTGCTGCCTTCGTTTTCGTGATGGGTAAGTCGATCGCCGGACCTTATGTAGACTCCTTGGGCCCATTCCTACTGCCGATCTTCGCCTTTGCAGGAGGTTTCCTGTCTACCATGGTCGTTTACAGATTGTCCAACATCTTCGGAAAAACGAACGTCAACACGATGATTCTCGCAGGCATAGCAATGAATGCCATGGCCAATGGGGGAACCGGTTTCTTCTCTTATATCGCACGTGACCCGCAGGCCCGCAGCATCACTTTTTGGAATCTGGGTACCTTGTCCGGGGCCGATTGGCATGGTGTGGTCTTGGTCGGCTCGTCTACTATCATCGGTGTATTGCTCAGCCTTCGATTCAGCAAGGCACTCAACGCGCTGATGCTCGGTGAGGAAGAGGCCGGATATCTTGGTTTCCGAACAGAGAGACTCAAACGGCGTGTCATACTGGTCAACACATTTCTGGTCGCCATCGCAACCAGCCTCGTGGGGGTGATCGCCTTCGTGGGTTTGATCGTTCCGCACATGCTGCGATTGTTCAGAAGCAGTGATAACCGTTTCCTGATCATCGGATCTTCTTTACTCGGTGCCATCCTGCTCAATCTGGCCGATCTGGTTGCACGTATCTTGGTGTCTCCATCTGAATTCCCCATCGGCATCATCACGGCTTTCGTGGGGGCTCCTGTTTTCCTGTTTATGCTCATCAGCAATTCCCGCAAGATGCAGAAAGGAGGTTTCTATGCTTGAGGTCCGGAAGATCCACTATTCCATTGGTGGGAATAAGATCATCGATGGGGTCAGCACTACCTTTGGAACGGGAGGATTTCATGTCATTGTCGGTCCCAATGGAAGCGGTAAGTCTACCTTCCTCAAAATATTCAGCGGCGAGCTCCGTCCTACCGCTGGTGAAGTGATGTACGATGGTATCGATGTATGCTCAATGAAGAAGGACGCACTGGCTCGCATAAGGTCCGTGATGAGCCAGAATCCCGAACTGCATTTCCCGTTGTGCGTTTATGACATCGTCATGATGGGTCGATATCCGCATTTCGGTATGGTACATACCAGTCATGATGATGAGGTATGCCGAATGGCCATGGATCAGGCTGGTGTTTCTCTTTTTGCCGATAGGGATTATCTGACCCTCTCCGGCGGGGAGCAGCAACGCGTGCAGTTCGCGCGAACCCTAGCTCAGATCTGGGATCCTATCATCGGCAAGAACCGTTACGTGTTCCTGGATGAAGCCGTCTCCCACTTGGACCTCAAGTATCAACATCAGGTGCTTTCACTGGCACGAGGACTGACCAGCCAGGAGGTGACCGTAATCGCCATCCTGCACGATATCAATTTGGCCATCAATTATGCTGATCGTATCCTCTTCCTTAAAAAGGGCAAGGTATCTTATGATGTTCAGGAAAAGTCGCAGATAAAAGGAGAGATCATCCGCGATGTTTTCGATATCGATGCCAAGGTGATCGACTCGGGCATGGCCGGAAGGCCGGTGATCGTATTTTGATGTGATCTCAGAACTTACCAGCATTTTTACGCAAGAAAAGAAGTTCTCCCGGTTCACCTTATCGTAGCGGTTAACTTAGTGGTATGGAATACAGATCGCTTGGACGTTCGGGACTTGAAGTCTCCGTGATCTCCTTTGGCTGCATGTCTCTGAAGACTTCTCTCGATCGAGATAATGTATCCCTTATACATCGGGCCCTGGATCTGGGCATCAATCTCATCGATACGGCAGACCTGTACGACAAAGGGATGAATGAAGAATGGGTCGGGAAGGCAATCATGGACAGAAGAGACAAGGTGATTCTTGCCACCAAGGTGGGAAATCAATGGCGTAATGATGGCAGTGGCTGGGACTGGAATCCGACCAAGGAATATATCCTATCTGCTGTGGAAGATAGTCTTCGTCGGCTGAGAACGGATCGGATCGACCTCTATCAACTGCATGGCGGCACCATCGATGATCCGATCGATGAAACGATAGATGCGTTCGAGACATTGATCAAGCAAGGTAAGATCCTGCATTATGGGATCTCTTCCATACGCCCGAATGTGATAAGGGCTTATGCAGAGCGCTCCAGGATATCCAGTGTGATGATGCAGTACAGTCTGGTTGATCGCAGACCTGAAGAAGAGATGCTGAACTTCCTCCAGCATGAACGGATTGGTGTGTTGGTAAGGGGAGCATTGGCGCAGGGCATGCTCATTGCAAAACCGGGTAAAGATATTCTTGGTCATCGGGCCTCGGAGATCGACAAAGCACGCCATGAATTACACGATTCCGTAGAAGCAGGAAGGACTCCGGCCCAGACGGCGATACTTTTTGCAAGTGCTCATCCTGCTGTGTGTTCAGTAGTGGTGGGCATGGGTCGATCGGAGCAATTGGAGGAAGCCGTATCGGCCACAGACAAAATTTCTCTGTCCTCCAGTGAAATGGAATTCCTGCGTGGTCTTCTCACGGCAGGGAAATACGATCAACATCGTTGAAGGGGTAAAAAAGAATACCGGGACCAAGCCCGGTATTCAGTCGTTATCAGGGTCTAGGGTTTCAGAAGTTGAGCACGATCCTGGCGAAGAGTCTGCGGCCATTGAAGCCCATTTGGACAGACTCCCACGCACCGCCCGTTTCATTATCAAAAGCCTCTCTCTTTGCTTGCGGTACCGCAGAAAGGTCAGGATGCACATTGAAGATGTTATCCGCACCAACATATAGTGTGGCTGCTTTCGCAAGTTGGTAAGACAAGTAAATATCCGTCGTCATTTTGGGAGTGTACACGAAATTCTCGGGATGAATGTGAACGCCATCGCCAGAATAGCTGTCTAGATCCAAGTACTTATCGTCGTCAACATAGGGATCGATACCCGTGAAGCTTCCCGAAATGGCTGGGTCCCCGGGACCACCGCTTCCTGCCTTGCTGGCGTAACCGGTCCAGCCAAATCCCTTGGTCAGCATATTGCCATAATATGTGAAGTGAGCACCGACACCGAACTTGCTTTTGGTGTAATCGATGCCCAAACTGAATTTGGATTTGGGAGCTGATGCGATCAGGAAGGCTTCTTCACGGTCGCTGAAGAAAGTCTTCTGCAATTTATAAGTAGAACTGAATCCGGGAGGGTAGTGAACCTGGTCGACAGTCATATTCTGAAAGTTGCCTGCGAGCAGTACACGGATGCCGTTCTTGCCCCAGCGTTTGCTGTAATCGGCAACGATGTCGATACCCTTGTTGGTGGTGTTAACGGCGTTGTCGAAGAATTGCGCGGTGACTACACCGAGGTCCCTCAATTTGCTGGTGAAGTTGGCGGGAAGATCAGGGTCATCAGCACTGAACAATCCTGATAGCACGATCCTGTTCTTGACCTTGACCAGATATCCGTCTATTGTGAAGTTCAGGAACGGTGATGCCTTCCAGGTGAATCCCAGGCTGGCATTGAAAGAAGTCTCCTGCTTGAGTTTCGGAATACCGGCTGCATTGGTGAGGTCATCTCCATTCCGGGCGATGCGTGATTGCACTAATTCTCCTCCGCTGAAGGAGGTGAGGGTATTGCTGAAGTTGATCTGGGCCAGAGAAGGAGCACGGAAGCCCGTACTCACCGATCCACGAAGATTGAATTTGGGACTTATTTTCAAGCGTGTCGCGAGTTTCCAGGTGAGTACAGATCCGAAATCGGAATAACTTTCGAACCGAAGTGCACCATCAACAAGCCAGTTCTTGGTCACATTTAGTTCGGCGTCGGCATATGCTCCGAAGTTGGTCCTGTTCGCGGAGATGACATCCGTTGGACTGAATCCGGGAAAACCTTGGGACCCTGCAGCTTGGTTTTTTGCAGGATCATAATTGGCGTAAGAAGCCTCTTCCCCCTGATAGATCATATACTTTTCGGCACGCAATTCCGCACCAAGGCCCAGGTTCAATCCACTGGCGACGGACTTGATGGACTTGTCGAAATCCAGGTTCGTCGTGTTCTGAAGGAAACTGAATCCCCCATCGTTGAAATGCGTCTGCTTGGCACTGCCAATGGTGGAGGCGTTGAAGGTCTTATCCCCGTAGTAATGGAAGTCGTTCTTGCCGAGCGTGTTGCTCAGGTCCCAATGCCATCCTGCATCGCTTCCGCCCTTGAGTCCCGCCGCCACGGAGAAGTCTGTGATCAGTGTTTGGATATGCGGGTTGTAATATATCTCGCCACTTTTGGAGGTGTGCATGATATCAGGCACCATGATCAAATTGCCGTTTGCATCAATCGGGAAGCGATCCGGCCGACCACTATAATTCCGGGAATAGGCGAAGGCGTCACTGTTCTTATGATTATACCCACCGAAAGAATAGAAAGTCGTTTTGCTGTTCGCGCTGAGGGGGATCTCCATATTGTACATGCCACCGACGGTGGTCACTGATCCGTCGCCGAAGGCACGACGTCCGGTGTTCAAGATCATGGCATCGGGGTTGGTTATCACGTTGGTGTCTGCAACCTGACGGTAGGTCTTGTTCTGTTTGAAAACATCCAACGAAATGTTGATGAATCCTCCATTCTTGCCGAGGGCAAAGCCGTTGTTTGCGGAAAGGGACAGGGTTCCTCCGTCAATGGGTTTGCTGTAGTAGTATTCATTCCCGTCACGGGTCTTGTAGGCGTTATACTTGGGGTCGTTGAAGCCGGCCCAACCTCCCTGGATGTTCCAGTGGTTGATATCTTTTTTCAGGATGATGTTGATCACGCCGGCCATGGCATCGGAACCATATTGTGCGGATGCACCATCGCGAAGAATCTCAATATGATCTATAGAAGCCTGTGGAAATCCATTGAGGTCGGCGCCGGAATTGCCGCGTCCGCGGGTACCGAAGAGTGCTACGAATGCCGTGGAATGGCGACGCTTTCCATTGATCAATACCAGCGTCTGATCCGGACCGAGGCCGCGGAGCGTGCCGAGGTCGATATGGTCAGCACCGTCGGCACCGGTCTGTTTGTTATAGTTGAACGAGGGGGCTGCATAATTGAGCACAGACGTGAGGTCCATTTTCGCCGAGGATACACCCAGTTGATTGAGTCGGATAACATCAACGGGTACAGCGGTTTCCGTCCTGGCCCTCGCCCCGGCACGGGAGCCGGTGACGACGACTTCACCTAATGTGGACGAGACCGGCTCAATGGTTAAGTTGAGGTTGCTCAAAGAACCTGCGGTGACGGTTTGAGTTCCATAACCGGTCATGGACAACTCTATCTGGTCTTTAGGATCAGCACTGATGCTGAAATTGCCATTGGCATCCGTTTCCGTGCCTGTTTTGGTGGATCTCAACCTGACGGTGACGCCGCGCAAAGCCTGTCCTGACTTGCTGTCTTTGATGGTGCCGGTGATCGTTTTCTTTTGGGCAATAGCCGTTATGGAAATCATACATACCAGTACAGTGGCCATGACTTTCATCAGATATCTCATAAGCGTTGGTTTTCGTTTTAGGTTTTTTAAGGCTCGGTCCAATGGAAGTAAGCTTTTACAATCCCATTTTTCTGAAAGATCGGACTCAAGAAATGTCCGGTTTCATTGATACGGCTTGACAGGGTATTGGCTGGGGCTATCGTTGTTGGTGTGAAATTTACTAAGGTAAAGTTTCAGTACGAATTCATGAAAAAACAATAATATTTTAATGATGGGGTGATTTCATATATCAAAAGCAGTAATTGAACTGCTGGTGATATGCGGTGCTTAACCTTTCTGTTCCAGGTCATTTTTTTCTGGCACGGAAGATAGCCAGTTCTTCAATATGGTCGGTATTGATCAGGTCTGCTCCCAAACCGATCAGGATACTCCAGGATGCTTCATTGTCCGGCGCATTCCAGAATCGGGTGGTTTTATGCAATCGGTGTGCCTGATTGATCAGCGAATTGAGTTTCAGGATACTGCTGTCTTCAGGCGATCCCTGTCCCTTCCATGTCGTGATCCGCGCCAGGTCTGCACTCATCATGGGGATCCGCTCCAGGGCATCGGCTGTATATGTCCTTAAAAGGTCGCCATCAAATCCTATGAATGGAGGATATTTGCTGAACAAAGAATCGGGCGGACGATTGCCGGAGATCACCCAGTTGATCTTCCGGTTTTTTGTCAGTTCAGGGTGTTTCTCCAGATCCGAAACAAGTTTTTGCAGTGTGGGCAGGGCAGCGGTTTTGACATCGATCATCATTTGAAGGGATCGGCGGCTTTCCGGATAGGGGTTGCCTTTGTTTTTGTTTACCGCGTCACCGAGTGGTCCAAGGTATAATGATTCCAGTGTTCTTTTATCCTTCAGGTCGAACAGGGTATGGCCTACCCAAAGGGTGTCGTTGACCAGCCAGATATCCGCTTCGATGGACCCGAATCCTTGCTCATAAGCAGCATGGAAGGGGCGTGGTCCGGCATAGTCATTATGCGAATGGCCTTCCGGGGTGTATCGAACCACTTCCTGGGATAGACCAATGAAAGGAAGCCATAAACAGATGATCAGTAGTCGCATGGTGCAGTATTAGGGATCTGGCAAGTAATCGATTTTTGATGACTTGTGATCATCCGAAAGATAGCATGTAGGAATTAGATGCCCCTATCTAGAATGGATTTTTTAATTTGACTGGACACTTCAACATCTCTTTCATGAAACCCCGAATCAAGATCTGTTGCATCAGCTCGATAGAGGAGGCAACAATGGCCATCCATGCAGGAGCCTCCGCACTGGGCCTGGTCGGTCCGATGCCCAGTGGTCCGGGAATCATCGATGATCAACTCATCCAAAAGATCGCCCGTTGGGTTCCGCCTCCCATCAGTACTTTCCTGTTGACCAGTGAAACACGTGCCATCGATATTATTGCACATCATGAAAGAACACGAACAACAGCCATCCAACTGGTGGATGCATTGGAGGAGAAAGAATATGAACTCATCAGGGCTTCCCTCCCTTCGGTCAAATTGATTCAGGTGATACATGTCCAGAACGAATCATCGGTGGACAATGCCTTGCGAACGTCTGAACATGTAGATGCCCTACTCCTGGATAGCGGCAATCCCAATCTGTTGGTCAAGGAACTTGGCGGAACCGGTCGGGTACATGATTGGGCATGTAGTAGAAGGATCGTTGATCGCGCACAAGTTCCAGTCTTCCTGGCTGGAGGCCTTCATGCAGGGAATGTACGCCAGGCCCTGGATGCCGTTTCACCCTTCGGGATCGACCTTTGCAGCGGGGTAAGAACGGACAAGAAACTTGATCAAGCCAAGTTGGAAGCTTTTTTCCGGGCAGTATGGGGATGATCAAGGGGTCGGCATTCATAAGTGGTTGACAAACAAATGCCTTTTGTGTTTTTTTCTGCCTGGCCGTAAAGGTTAAAATCCTGTTTATATCGTTTGGTTTACCAAGTTCTTCAAGGATCGGGGGTAAATTTGCATTCGAGAAATAACTGCTGCATTCCATCATTCCCGGAACCGACCGGGGCCGGCCGGATATCTTCCGTGTTGGTTTTTTACCATCCCAAAGGCAATATATAAATGAAGCAGTTCGTTCTTAAATGGCAAGTAAAGTACCCAAATCCCATGAAAAAATCCGTATCCAGGCTCATAGTCCTGACCTCAATTTTGTGTGCTCCGATCATCATGTCGGGGAAAAAGGCAGCTCTTCCATCCGATCCCGTTTCTTTTTCAAAGGTGGTTGGAATGATTCCCGGATTGGGCAATATCCCCTCGTTCACAACAGCCGAAAAAATCTATTCCTTTACTCATCTCGATAATTTGGGTTTTTCCCGTGATGTCTTCAACCTGGCCATGAAGGGCTTTGACCATATGCGGAGAAAGGGGTTGGTCAGCACGGACAGTATCATCTCCATTGTTGATTTCACGAAGTCTTCCCGCGAACGCAGGTTCGTTGTTGTTGATCTGAAAACCATGACCGTCCTCTTCAATTCCGTGGTCGCTCATGGTCGTAACACCGGAGGGGAGTTTGCTCGGAAATTTTCCAACAGATCATCTTCCAATAAGAGTAGCCTCGGCTTCTATGTGACCCGCGAACCCTATATCGGGTCCAACGGATATTCCCTTAAACTGGAAGGGCACGACAGGGGCTTCAACGACAATGCACTCCGGAGGGCCATCGTCATGCATCCAGCGGAATATGCCAATGAATCTGCCATTGGGCGCAAGGGATTCCTTGGACGGAGTTGGGGCTGCCCGGCATTACCCGAGCAGATCAGCAAGCCGGTCATTGATAAGATCAAGAATGGTAATCTCCTGTTTCTATACTATCCTGACAAGAAGTATCTGAGCCACTCGGAGATCTTAAATAGTTAGTGGATTTTAGAATGGTTAGGTTAAGGCTCGATCCTCTACGGGGTCGGGCTTTTTTTATATCCAAGCGGCTATGATCTGTGCGAGAAAACCAATGATCAATCCGGTGATGATGTCGAATGGGTGGTGGTCTGAGTCTGCCAGTCTGGCCGTGCAAACGATGCCGGTGATGAGGATGGCGGCGGAAAGTGGGATGGCGGATTGCAAAAGTCCGTTCCACAGCATCACCACCATCAGCCCCATCAGTCCACCCACACCAATCGCATGCATGCTGATCTTGTAGAAACTGTTCAGCACCAGTCCGGCTGATGCCGATAGGAAGATCCCAAAGCACATGTCCGCCATGGCTTGGGGAATATCTGGTTGATTACGGAAGACAAGCCATGTCCAGAAAAAAAAAGTGACCGATGCCATATAGGGAACGATGCGTTCACGGGACGTGTGCAGGAGTATGGACTTGCTGAATCCCAATCCCCGCATCAGGATCACCACCAGCATGGGAAAGAAAAGATTATTATTCGTGAAGGTGATCAGACGCAAAAAGCGCAACCTGTAAGGGATACCGATGAACAAGTTGGGATTCCAGAAGATCATCCAGGAGGCCATGAGAACACCAACGATCAGAGGATGGAACACGACGGAGACAAGACGTGCCGGCCAATGTACCCGGGACTTGCCATAATGCGGTTCAGCTTCAGTCATTCCTTAAAGTTCTTTGCGGAGCCGGGCAACCGGGATATTGAGTTGTTCCCTGTATTTGGCAACCGTCCGGCGTGCAATATTATAACCTTTTTGCTGAAGCATTTCCGTCAATTTCTCATCACTCAATGGTCTTTTCTTACTTTCACCCTCCACCATGTCGCTTAGGATCTTCTTCACCTCCCGGGTAGACACTTCCTCACCACTTTCCGTACTGAGTGATTCGCTGAAGAAGAATTTTAGACGGTAGGTGCCGAATTCCGTCTGCACGAATTTGCTGTTAGCGACTCGGCTGACGGTGGAGATGTCCAGGTTCGTCTTTTCTGCGATATCTTTTAAGATCATGGGACGGAGTGATGTCTGGTCACCGGTGTGAAAGAACTCCAATTGGTGTTCGAGTATGGCTTGCATGGTTACATACAAGGTGTGCTGTCTTTGTTTGATGGCGTCAATGAACCATTTGGCCGCATCGATCTTCTGTTTGATGAACATGACGGCCTCTTTCTGCCTCTTATCCTTTTTACTTCCTTTATCGTAATCTCGGAGCATATCCCGATAACCTTCGCTGATGCGCAGATCCGGAGCATTTTTGGAGTTGAGGGTAAGTTCTAGCTTGCCTGCATTGTTGAATATGAAGAAATCAGGAATGACATAGCTTTCGGCATTTTTGTTCTCCCCGACATTGCCACCAGGTTTCGGAGTCAATCGGATGATCTGTCCGATGGCGTCCTTCAGATCCTCGTCACTGAGGTTGAGGCTGCGCTGGATCTTCTCGTAGTGTTTCTTGGTGAATTCATCAAAGTGGTGCTCCAGGATCTGTATGGCATCATCGATGGAGGGATCGGCAGTATCACCCTGTCGGCGGTATAATTGCAGAAGCAGACATTCCTGCAGGTCGCGTGCGGCGATTCCTGGCGGATCGAAATGTTGAATCAGGCCGATGAGTTCCTCGATTTCGGCGGCTGTCGCGATGATATTTTGCCGGAAGGCCAGATCGTCAACGATCGAGTTGGTATCGCGGCGTAGATATCCGTCGTCATCGATGCTGCCTACGATCTGTTCCGCGATGCGCATCTGCCGTTCGTCCAGTTTCGTCAGACCCAGCTGTTCGATCACATACTCGTGGAAGCTTGTTTCAATGCGATGGGGGGAACTGCGCTCCTCATTGGGGTCGGGGTAATTCTCATCCCGCATCTTGTATTCAGCGATCTCACCGTCGTCATCATATGCATATTCGCTGATGTCGAGGTCCTGATAATCCTCCTCCCCACCGTCTTTTTCGAACTCCTCTTCTGTGGAAGCGAACTCGTCAACCAATTCATCGCCGTTCTCATCATGTCCCTCTTCGGAAAGTTCCAATGCGGGATTCTCCTCCATCTCTTCCTTTATCCTTTCCTCAAGGTTGATGGTGGGCACCTGCAGCAGTTTCATCAACTGAATCTGCTGTGGAGATAGTTTCTGTAATAACTTCTGCTGTAAACTTTGACTGATGGCCATGATCTTCCGTAGATTCGTGCTGTGCTCATGGATGCCCTGCGAAGGGCCCATTTCCACAAAAACCAAGCCTAAATTTAGTCATTATTGGAATTCGAATGGGCAAACGAACTGTTATATTAATTATTGCATTGACATTCTGTCAATTATGGGCTTCCGGGCAGGTTCAAAAAAAAGCTTTTACCCCGTTAGACACCCTGCCGAGCCTGCTCTCTGCCCGAATATTCCTAGGCCAGACTGCCTCAATAAGCCAACTTCAAATGGTAGCTCCTAATGAGATCTTGAAACACTGGGGACTCTTCTGTAAAAAAGAGTGGGAGATGGAAAAAACGACTGGCATCCCTTTTCGTTTCAGGGTAGGGTCACTCGATCATACTGACAGGCTTGAGGGTAAGTCCAAGTATATCCCGGTCGACAGATAAGAGCCGCTGGCCCGATCATGATTTTCCCATGGCCTTGAGGACTGCAGCTTTCATGGCCTTTCCTTTATCTCTGATCTGCTCTTCTGTCCAAAGTAGGCTGATAGCCGTTGATATGCACCTTCCCATGATAGCATCGCTGCCCGGGAAACTCGCATTGACGTTGCGGATGATCGCTTCGCGATGATCCGGATGGAGATGGCCCAGAGTCATGGCTGTTTTCAGGTGATCCCACTTGCGGATATAGTGCCAGTTGTTGTCGAACCAGTAGAATTGTCCACCGAGGATGCCTGATTCTTTCATTTCGGCTACAGATGAACGCGTTAAATCTTCACTGGGCAGGAACCAGCTCAAAAAGGTGCAGCTATCACCCGCAGGGTCTGGGATCCGGCGGAAGGTGATGCCGGGTATGGAGGCAAGCTCTTCTTTCAGGATGGAATGGTTCTTTCGTTGGATGGCCAAAAAACGGTCAAGTTTCCGGATCTGTGCGACACCAACAGCAGCATGCAATTCCGATATCCTGAAATTGTATCCCAGAAAAGGATGAAGGTCGGCGCCCCGATCCACTCCCTTGTGGTCGTGACCATGGTCACTGTAGGCGTCAGCTTTTATGAACAGTTCTTTCTGGTTTGTCATCACCACTCCGCCTTCTGCGCAGGTGAGTGTTTTCACAAAATCAAAGGAAAAGGTACCTGCATTGCCGATGGTACCGAGGCATTTTCCCTTGTAACTCCCTCCGATGCTCTGGCAGGCATCTTCCAAGAGTGCGAGACCATGCTCCCCACAGATCGCCTGAAGGGTATCCATTTCGGCCATTCCTCCGCACATGTGTACGGGCATGATACATTTCGTTCTATCTGTTATTGCGGCACGTACTGCGGCAGGGTCAAGTGTGAGGGTATCATCGATTTCCACCAGTACGGGAGTGGCCCCAACACTGATCACGGCTTCAAAACTGGCCACGAAAGTGAAGCAGGGCATGATGACTTCGTCGCCATACCCTATGCCGAGCGACTGTAGCGCTGTGGTCAATGCCGCGGTCCCGCTGCTGACCAGCTGTGCATGAGTGCATCCAAAGGTCTGGGTGATCGCTTGTTCCAGTTCAAGTGCTTTCCAGATGCCCTTCCGGCCCGCATCGAATCCATAGCGCATCAGGATGCCCGTTCCCAGTACTTCGTTCACTTGATGGCGTTCCTCGTCTCCGAAAAATTCAAAACCCGGCATGATGAGTTGATATTGGTTATGATTGATGTGCTATGCTTGGTCAAAGGTAAAAATTACTACTTAGATAAGAAGCAGTAGCTTATTCAGTGGTGATGGGCTTTATGGAAAAATTCAGAATATTGAGGCATAATGTGTACATTAATAAAAATAATACTATGACCAGAACAATGCTTGTTGTTGTTGCACTCATTATTGGTGGTGTTCTTCCGATCCAGGCGGCCTTGAATGGCAAACTGATGAAGACATTTGGACATCCCGTTTTAGGCGCCGCTCTTTCCTTTCTCATCGGGACGTTGATACTCGTTCTTTATGCCTTCTCACTCCGCTTGTCCTTCAACAGTTCTTTGATCCGCACCACAGGTTGGATGGATTGGATGGGCGGTGTACTCGGGGCGATCTATGTTACGGGTATCATCATGCTGATCCCCAGACTTGGGGCTGGGTTGGCATTCTGTTTGGCAGTAAGTGGCCAATTGCTGATGTGCGTGCTAATGGATCACTTCGGTTTGCTAGGTGTGCCCGTCAGCCCCATATCCCTCCCGAAATTGCTGGGCATCGCCATGATGATCGCAGCGGTTTTTCTGATACGGGGCAAGGCTTGATCAATAGGGTCAAGATTCCAATGACCTGGATCTGTTCCCAGACCTACATTCGAATGCATGAATGGATGTTCACCAAAATGATCAACTAACATGTTCGAGTATAATAATAAGCTGTTCAGGTCCGTACAGAAGACAGAAAATGGAGAAACGTAAACGGACACCATTTTTCAATACAAGCAGATCGAAAACGTTATTTCCGCTGAGTACAAAGGCGGAAGGATCGTCCTTGGTCACCTCATAGGGCTTGTCCATGTACTTGGGAATATCGAGATGATCTATCACCAAGTCAATGAGGTCATTTATCGGGAAGATACCAAAACCAAGTATGGGCATTTACAGTCCAAGATCCAATTTGACTTTTTCCAAACTTTACTGCAGGTCGGATCGTAAAAGTATAATAGATATCAACGAGGCGCATGCACTTTATCGCTTTTGAGGATAGAGCAGTGCTGCACTTTCCTATTTTTTCACATCGACCCCATTCGGGTAATAGTCGAAACCATTCGGGTAATAAGCATAATTCAACGTATAGCCATCCTGGGGATTTGATTCTGCGCGGTTGTTATGTTCTTTATTCGCTGGCATGAAAATCGTTCCCCCGGCAACAAGGGGCTTCCCATCTACTTCGCCGCGGCACCATTCATGATAAGTGCCTTTGATCACCGTCAGGTAACAATCAGATGAATGGGAGTGCCAACCTGCACTGAATCCATTAGGCAAGCGTGTAAGAAATGCGACTGGGCCTTTTTTGTGCAGATCACCGAATAAAACATGTACCAGCACCCCTTTGCGCTCCTTGTTATGGGGGTCAAGAGGAACGAATTCAAGTTCTTCGGGTGCCTGGATCAGTGCTTGCATGGTGCTGTCCGCTGTCTTCGACATCACTTTTGTGGAAGTTGCCGAGTCACTGATGATTTGTGGTTGATGATCTTCATTCTTCGATCTGCAAGAGATAAGAAATATCATGCTCAAAAAAAGCATATGTATTTTAATTCTTGAGTTCATAATGGTGCTGTTGTGGTTAAAGGAACAAAATACAGAATTCAGGTTGATCATTCTATGGCGATTAAGCTTGGTTTAAATCTATTTTCCATTTAAACTGTCCTATATGGAGTAAGGGCTGCAGCCTTCACATCAGGCTGTTAATAGGATGATGGGAACTGTATGTCATCGATCACCTTTGAATCCCCCCGCCTGACTATCCAGATCAACAGGCTTGCTTTCGAGGTTATAGCGATTCACAGCGGTCAGATAATACCGATATCTTCCTTTATCCTGGGCCGGGATCTCCCATAACACCTGTGCCCCTTGGCTCACAGGAATGATCTTGATGATTTGCCCTGCATCACTTGCTGATGGTTCCATTCCCAACCTGCTGATCACATATGTTTTGACCAATTCATTTTCGGCTGTGGGTTTGATCTCCAGCGTCCGGATTATTTTGCCCGAGGATTCTTCATTACCCGCTATGCTGAATTCTGGTTGTGAAGGACGGGGGACTTGCAGGCCTGCGGCAGGAGGTATCAACGCTGGTTGTCTATAATAATTCAAGGCCAGGCTGTCTGCCCATCCATTGATATTCTTGAAGAAATTGCTGCCACTGAAATAGACCGAGCCCTGAACATTCGACTCATTCCGCTGAGCGACCACCTGTCTGGGAAGCAGGGTAGGGTCCTTCCATATGGTATTTGTGCCCGCTTTGAAAATGCCTAGTCCTACATAGCAAGGCTTGCCGTAACTATGTTTATCCCACCAGTCCAGCAGCACTTCATAAGGGGCTGCCCGGTGGCCGAATTCCCAATACAATTGCGGCACAACATAATCGATCCATCCATTTTTCAACCAGAGCAGGATGTTGGCATAGAGGTCGTCATAGTTCGTTTGTCCTGCTTTGGTGGCACTTCCCTCTTGATCTTTGTCTATATTCCTCCATACGCCAAAGGGGGATATCCCGAATCGGCAATAAGGTTTGATCTCCTTGATCGCCCTGCTCAGGCTGATGATGATCGAATCCACATTGCTCCTCCTCCAATCCTCAAGGGACAAAGTCGTCCCGCTTTTCCTGTAGCTCTCCTGATCGGGGAACTCCTTTCCAGCGATGCGATAGGGGTAAAAATAATCGTCGAAATGTATGGCATCGATGTCATAACGGGTGACGACATCACGGATGACCCTGGTGACAAATTCCTGAGCCAGCCTGTTACCAGGGTCGAAATAACGGGTACCCCCGTAATTCAGGAACCATTCGGGATGCAATCTGGTGATGTGGTTGGATGCGATGGATGATTTTCCGATGCTGAAAGTGGCCCGGTAAGGATTGCACCAGGCATGGAATTCCAATCCTCGCTTATGCGTTTCCGTGATCATGAAGGCGAGGGGATCGTAGTATGGTGATGGCGGCAGTCCCTGACGTCCGGTGAGCCACTCACTCCAGGGTTCATAAGGAGATGGGTAGAAAGCATCTGTCGCGGGTCTGATCTGCACGACAACGGCATTCATTCCACATGCGGCATGCTTGTCGAGCAGACGGATGAATTCAGCCCGCTGAGAATCCGCCGGAAGTCCTTTTTTGGAAGGCCAGTCGATATTATCGACAGAGGCGATCCAGACTCCGCGGAATTCTGTGCGTGGCCCGGTAGACTGCGAGGTCGATCGTTCTGGAATGAGAACGAACAGCGCGGAGATGCAAAGCAGGTGTATGAGTATGTTCGGCCGGATGGTTGATTGGATCATTCCCTGATTTTGTCCAGTAAAGTATTGAAGGTCTTCATCTCTTCTTCAGTGAGGTTGCCGATGATGGCATCCGCCTCCTCATTGTGTTTGTCCACTTCGGTGAGTAGTTGTTTCCCTTTCTCGGATATGGTGACATCCACCATGCGCTTGTCTGCGCTGCAGATCTTCTTCTCCGCAAGTTTTTTCAGCACCAGCCTGTCCACGATACGACTTGTATCGCTCATTTTGTCAAGCATCCTTTCCCTGATCTGGAGGGTTGAAACGGGTTTCGGGTCACTGCCCCGCAGGATACGCAGGATATTGTACTGTTGCGGAGTGAGGTCCGTCGCCGACAGGAAATTTTTGAACTTGGATTCCACCCAGTTGTACGTATATATCAGGTTGATCATGCTCTTTTGGTGCATGTTCCTGAATGTATACTGGTTGATATCTTTCTCCAAGCCCATGTAACGGGTTTTGAGCAAAATTACCGTATCCGGTCGAGATATGGCCTGCACCTCCTGGTCCGGGGGTAGAAGGTTGGATCAATGCTGATCCTGCTTTCCTGTGTTTTTCCCGTTATGGTGTTGTTCGGGCGAGAATTCGCTGGCATAGATCCGTACCAGTATGATCAGGTAACTGATGACCAAAGGACCGAAAATGAATCCCATGAATCCGAAGAGGCTGAGACCTACGATCACTCCGAAAACCGTAACCAGCGGATGAACGTTGCCCATTCGTTTCATAAGAGTGACACGGGCAAGATAATCCACATTGCCCGTAACCACCAAGCTGTAGATCATCAGTCCGGTTGCCTGCCAGTTCATGCCTTGGGCATACATGTAGATCACCAGCGGGGCCCAGATGATCATTGTTCCTACCAACGGAAAGAAAGCGAATACGCCGGTCAGGAATCCCCACATGCCCCAGTCTTTCAGGCCGAAGATCCAATAGCCCAGGCAAGCTGTCAATCCTTGTATGATAGAGATCAGGGGTATCCCCAGTGCATTGGCCCTGACCATCGTTTTGGTCTCCGCAGACAATTTGTCGATGCTTTTCTGCTGGAGTGGGATCAGGCTGTTCAGTGAAGACTCCATCTCTTTAGAAGAGGTGGCCATATAATAGTAGGTGAAGAACATCACTACTATATTGATGAGGATATTCGCTGTACTGTTCAGGAAAATGGGCAGAAAGCCCGCCACTTTGGATTGTAGATTCTTGACATTTTCAGCGCTGAGCAATTCCTGTCCGGTGAAGCTGGTGAACTTTTCTGAAAACGCCTTCAAGCCGACTACCATTTCCTCCGTATGGGCCATTGCCGCATTCACTTTCGGCACAACTAAGTGGATAGCATAGTAGAGGGGCAATCCGATAAGCGCCAAGGTCAACAACATGAAGAGGGCTGAAGTCCAGCTCGGGCTCCATTTCTTTTCATAGACCAGTTGCAGATATTTATCCCGGCTGAGAATGTACAGGGTGACAGCTCCCAAAAGCCCAGGAAGGAAGATATAGAGTTCGCGTATGATGAGGAATCCCAGCATGACGATAACGGAGATCAACAGGACCTGCCTGATACGGGAATTGAATTGGGGCATCTTGATGGTGTTTAAAAATTGCTTATTCAGGCATCGCTCCAGACCCGAATCCCTTCGCTGCAATTGGAACAAATATCAATGTTTTTACGGCTCTTCACGAGTGAGGCCCTGAAATCTTTGTAAGCCCTGCTCTGCCAGATCTCCCCGAAGGGTTTTTCCTTCAGGTCGCCCAGCCTATGGTGAGCATCTTTGTCGAAACAGCAGGGAACCACCAGCCCATCCCAAGTGATCACATTTGCATGCCACAACTTCCAGCAATGGTTGAGCAGTTCGTTCTTGGGTTTGAATTTGCCATCAGCGCCCTTTCGGTATCGGCTGAATTTGTCGTTGGCAGGGATGAGTCCATTTGGGTCGTTCTCATAATCATATATCTGTGCACTTTTGAACCAAACGTCATCCACGCCTGTCTCTTTTGCCAATCTTTTCACTTCCTCCACCTGGTGCTCGTTGGGTTTTACCACCAGGAACTGGAATATGATGAAGGGTGTCCGGCTTTTAAGTTCTTTTTTCCATTTCACGATGTTCCTTGCACCTTCAAGGACCTTCTCCAGATTTCCACCAACTCGGTATTGTTCGTAGACCTCCTGTGTGGTGCCATCGATGGAGATGATCAGCCTGTCCAACCCACTTTCGATGGTTCTTCGTGCATGGGTATCATTTAGATAGTGTGCATTGGTGGAAGTGGCGGTATAAATTTTTTTCTTGGATGCATAATTGACCATGTCGAGGAATTCCGGATTCAGATAAGGTTCACCCTGGAAATAGAATACCAGATAGAGCAATTCCCGGTGTATTTCATCTATCGTCCTGCTGAAAAAATTGGATTCTAGCATGCCAGTGGGTCGGGTGAAGGACCGCAGGCCGCTGGGGCATTCCGGACATCTCAGGTTACAGGAAGTCGTTGGTTCAAAGGATACCGAAACCGGCAATCCCCACTGAATGGGCTTACCTGTCCATTTGGTCAACTGGAAACTGGAATACACCTTGATGCCATTCCATACTTTTCTCAGCGAGAGCTTGGAAAGCAGGTTGATGGTATCCGATATGGGGAAGGAAGGCATATGAATGTAAAAGTAATTGAATTGCCCATTCCCTGTGACTCGATCCCGAATCGAGTTGAAAGAGGCCGGTCTTCCAAAACCTGACTGAGCGATGATCGGTCAGGTTTATCCCTTTGTAAAGGAATTCGGTATAAAGGAGGGGGTCAAGATCAGTTGCGGCCAAAGCCAAAAAAGACTGTTAAAACAATTATTCTCCTGCACTTGTTCTTTCTTTGCTGCTTGCTGAAACGGAACCTGATGGCGTCTCCGCGGAAAAAGAAAAAGAACGATACTTTCAAGAAAGCTGGCCTTTCCTTATTGCTGATCGCGGGTATAAGTGCGATCGGCTACCTCATTTTTAATTGGTGGATGGAAAAAAGGGCAGGGTTCGCCCGCTACGACGGCTTTGGTATCTCCCTGCCCACGGATTTCCAGATCCATGGAATTGATGTTTCGCATCATCAGGATGTCATCCGTTGGGATGCGGTAAAGTCAATGGAGGTGGGTGGTGTTCAGATCGGATTCGTGTTTATCAAGGCGACCGAGGGCTATGTCAATCGTGATGGTCAATTCCTGCGTAATTGGCGGAAATCCAGGGATGCCGGCCTTGCCCGCGGGGCATATCATTATTTTCTACCCAACAAAAACGGGAAATTGCAGGCAGGTAATTTCATTTCAACCGTTACGATCGAAAAAGGGGATCTCCCACCTGTGGTGGATATCGAGGACATGTATGGGCAGGATCCCGTTCACATACGCAAGAGATTGAAAGAATGGCTGGAAACCGTGGAGGCTCATTATGGCGTCAAACCTATCATCTATACTTATGTTGACTATTATATGAACGTCCTGGGTAGTGATTTTGATGATTATCCGCTTTGGGTGGCCCATTATATCAAAATGAACAGGCCCCGGATCAGTAGAGAATGGTTGTTTTGGCAACACAACGAATCGGGTCGGGTGAATGGCATCACACAGCCCGTTGATTTCGATGTGTTCAGCGGGGATTCAGTGGAGTTCAGGCACCTGTTGGTACAATGATCTTTGCTGCTCAAAAGGTTTGATTATATTGCTTTTCCACCTATCCTTTTATTATGGATCCTGAAGTCATGGCTTTGCTGCAGCGTATCATTTGGACCATAGGTTCAGGAATACTGTGGATGCTCCCCAGTGCCATCTTTGGATTGTACGGAGAATGGGCCTTCTTTCGTGAAGGGCATCTTGCGGGGACACTGATATTCTACTTCTGGTTCCTGGGCGGATTCATCGGCTGGGTATGGTTGCTCGTGAGGATGTGGAAGCCTCATATCTGATCAACTGCCTCCTTCCTTTTTCTTTCTTCTGCGGAGCAAGATGATCATCGTCGTTATGCTGATGGCGAGCACGGCGAAAGGCCCCCATTGACCTATCGTATACCCGATCCTGTACCCGGCCGAATCTATGGTGGATGCCACTTGTAAGGGCATGTGTGCAGTTATTGCTTTGCATCCAGGATCAGGGGTGTACCACCTTTAGAAGGCATGACAATGATCTTGGAATTTTGAGACTGTGCCAGATCTTTCATGGCTTTGATCTGTTCGTATTGCAGTTGCCTGTCAGTCAGACTTTCGCTTATGATATGCTGGTAGTCTGCAATGCCCTGTGCCTCTACTCGCTTGCGATCAGCCTCCTGTTTCTCCTTGGCGAGTACGAATTGCATCTTCTGCGATTCTTGTTCCGCATTGATCTTGGTTTCGATCGCAGCCTTCACGGATGCGGGGAGCGTGATGTTGCGCACCAGAAGGTTTTCCAGCATCAGACCCCTCTTTTTGAAATCGTCCTCAATGGATTTGAAGATGCGTTGCTGGAATTCGTCGCGTTTGGTTGAATAGAGCGCGACGGCGTCGTAATAGACGGCATTGTCACGGATACGCGTCCGGGTGATGGGGCGGACTATCTTGTCTTCATATTCCGCACCAACTTGGCGGATCAGGCGAGGGGATTCTGCCGGGATGACTCGATACAGGACAGACAGATCTATCGTGACCTCCAAACCGTCTGCAGTGAGCACCCGAATGGCATCGTCACCTTGCACTTTGCCTTCATCGTGCGCACCGCTCATTGTATAGTTCTGTGTTTTGACATCCAGTTGTCTCACGTCTACTAATGGATTGATGAGGTGTAGACCGCTGGATAAGGTTTCTTCCTTCACCTTTCCGAAAAGGGATTGTACGCCGACGAAACCTGCATCGATCTGCTTGATGCAGGAGGACAGCAGGCCCAGGCCCATGGCTAGAAAACTGATGGTGCGTAGGGTGCCACCGAATTTCTGTTGAGGTCCGTTTGATTTGGAGAGCGTGTACCCTGCAACCAGGAGGATGAGGCCGAGGATGAAAAGTGTCATGTGATCTGTTTTTGGTAATGAAGAGGATGCTTGTGAATTTTATCGGTATGAATATGGTCTATAGATCTTATCGGCAATTCATGCTTCATGGGCATGCATCAACTGCTATGATCTGCGATGATCTTCCATTTTCCTTTTATCTTTTTCCACAGGAGGGTGAAATGGCCGCTGGCATCGCCTATCGTTCTGGTCAGGTGGAACTTGCCGACGACGAAATAATGATCGGATGATAGTTTTTTCACTTGCAGGATGGTGAACTCCAGCGAGCCCATATGTTGCTTGTCCGGATAGTTCTTGTGATAGTTGGCCAAGGTCTGTTGGTAACCATAGGTGACCCCATTGCGTCCTACGAACATCAGAGAATCACTATCTAGATAGCCAAGCATGAAAAGCTCCAGATCGCCTTCGTTCCAATAACGTGTCTGGTCGGCCAGTATGGCCCGGATCGCTTTTTCATCTGCTGATTGTGCGTTCACCAAAGTGGTGAAGCAGACAGGGAACAACAGGAGTAGAAATGGTTTGAGCATGTTGGTGTTTTTGATGCTAAAAAAAGCCACGCGGAGGGCGGCTTTATAATGAGTCAGATGGTGAGTTTTTTCAAGTATTGAGCGTCAACGGTTGCGCTTTTGATCGGACTGCTCCCTTCATATTTTTCCTGTTCCACGATATAGTACTGCATGCCTTGTGCAGAAGCTGTCCCCAGTATCTTGCTCCAGTCCAGTGATCCTTTTCCCACATCCACGGAAGCATCTTCATCCTTGGGGTCGGCTCCCTTCATCCTGTCTTTCACGTGGCAGAGTCGGAAACGGTTCGGATATTTCTTCAGCCAGACCTCGGGATCGGCACCTGCTGTAGCCACCCAATAGATATCCATTTCGAAATCAACCAGCTTGGGGTCACTGGCAGCTAGGAGTACGTCAATGGGGTATTGTCCATCCTGTTTCACGAATGTGTAGCCATGATTATGATAAGCGAAACGGATGCCATGTTTCCTGCAGATTTCGCCTGCCTTGTTGAATTCATCCGCCCTCATTTTATAATCGTCGATCGTTTTCTGAGGTCCGATCCAGGGTGAGATCAGGTATTTCATCCCGATCTCGGCTGCTTCTGCGGCTTTTTTGTCTAAGCTGGCCGGATTCACATCGCAGTGGCTGGACACGATCGTCAGTCCAAGTTGATCCAGGTATTTTTTGAATCCTTTGTTGCCCATGCCCCAGAACATACCGTCTTTCCCTTCAAAACTTTCCACTTGTTTGTAGCCCATCGCCGCCACTTGTTTCAATATGCCTTTGGGATCTCCGGGCAGATCATCGCGCAAGGTGTACAATTGGAGTCCGAACTTGCCCAATGGCTTTTTGGTGCTGGCAAGTGAACCCGCAACGGATTTCAGGGAAGAGCCCAGAGCGAGACCGGTGATCATCATTCCTCCTTGGCGTACGAAATCTCTTCTATTGGTCATATGGGATGGGTTGTTTGAAATAAATGGGTTTTGACGAGCAATAATTTGCCATCGGATCTATTGTCAAATATCGAATGCACATGACTAGGTCGCCCAAGCCTTATCTCCTTTTTTGTAAGGGATGCAGCCTTCATATCTCCCGGGGACGGCTACATAGCGCAGAGCTTGTGTTGCTCCAATCTCTGATGAAAAATATCCCAAAAGCGTGAGTTGCTTCATCAGGGAGAAGTAGTGGGCAGGGTCCGTTTCCTTTTTGGACTTGTTGTATTCTTTGGCATCTTTATCGATCGCAGTCAGCAATTCCTTGCGTTGGTCGGGTGTGGCCTTGGCGAAAGAGGTGTTGAATTTCTTTTGAGTGGACTCTTCGATCTTGGCGAGACCTTCCGTGAATATCTTCTGATTCTTTTCGTCATAGCAGTCGGTCACCATGGTGTTCATGAATGCGCCGACCTTGGCCGCTTTCGCGCCTGGGGTGTTGGTCGTGGGTATGATCGTCTCTGCTACTTCATCCAGGAAAGAGATGTTTTCTGGAGAGAAAGGAAGGCCTGCTGCAGCGGCTGATTTTCTGTCCCCTGGATTACAACCTTCAAGAAATGCGGCTCCACCGACAACTGAAGTCCCCATCAGAAGGGCTACCCGGCTCAACGCTTCGCGTCTGTTCATGATTCACTGATTTATGGTCAGAAATATACGTCAATAATTCCGAATTCTGGATTCCGGATTACGAATGAGATAGAAGTAGGAAGGTGCATTACTGCCGCCACCGAATTTGTATTCCAGAAAGGTCATATGTTCCCTTTTTTCAATTCTTCCACGGCACGATTGGCAGCCCGCGCTGTCAGGGCCATGTATGTTATGGAAGGGTTCTGGGTGCCGGTCGAGGTCATGCAGGCTCCATCTGTCACCATCACGTTTGAGACCTGATGGAACTGGTTCCAGCCATTGAGCATGGAGGTTTTGGGATCCCTGCCCATGCGAACCCCTCCCATTTCGTGTATATCGAGACCGGGAGACTGCTTACTATCATGTGTTTCGATATTCTTGCACCCGGACTGGGTCAACATCTCCGTGCCTTGTTCGAGGAAATCCTTCAGGATCTTCAAATCGTTTTCACTGTGTTCAATATTGAAGACCATCTGTGGGATGCCCCATTGATCTTTTTTGTCCGTACTCAAACGGACCTGGTCTTTTTCCTCCGGCACATGTTCGCCTTGCATCATCATGAAAATATTCCAGCCACCTGGTTCCGTGAGCGATGCTTTGTATGAAGCGCCGATGGACTCTTCCGGGGCAACACCCTTGCCGCGCCCCGCACTATAGTGTACCATGTATCCACGAAGAAAATCCATCTCCTGTTTGTGTACGTTGCGGAAATTGGGCATCATGACCGCTGTTGGCCTCCGGCCATAATAATATTTGTCTTCATAGCCGTCGATCGTTGCCGTGAGTGTACCTCTGTAATTATGGAATGCCATGTATTTCCCAAGCAGGCCATGGTCATTTCCCAAGCCATTGGGGAATCGGGATGATGTGGAGTTGAGCAGTATAAGATTCGTATTCAGGCATGCTGCATTCAGGAAGATGATACGGGCATAATATTCTGTCATTTGTTTGGTGTGTGAGTCTACCACACGAACACCGGTTGCCTTGCCCATTTTCTCATCATAAATGATCGAATGGACGACGCTATCCGGCCGGATGGTCAGATTGCCGGTTTTCATGGCCCAGGGAAGCGTGGTTGAATTGGAACTGAAATAGGCTCCAAACGGACAGCCCCGATAACAGAGTGATCTAGCCTGGCATTGTTGCCTTCCCTGCTCGAGGTGTATCGGATTCGGCTTGGTCAAGTGAGCGCATCTACCTTGAACAACAAAGCGATCCTTGTAGGCGGCCATGATACGCTTCTGGATATCCTTCTCCACACAGTTCATCTCCCAGGCAGGCAGGAATTCTCCATCAGGAAGTGTATCCACTCCGTCCTTGTTGCCGCTGATCCCTGCGAATTTTTCCACATGACTGTACCAAGGCGCCAGATCGTCATATCTGATGGGCCAATCCACGGCGAATCCATCCCTTCCCGGACCTTCAAAGTCGTATTTGCTCCACCGTTGTGTCTGCCTGGCCCAGATCAGTGACTTTCCGCCAACCTGGTAACCGCGGATCCAGTCGTATGGTTTTTCCTGTATATAGGGATGCTCGTGATCCTTCACGAAAAAATGTTGAGTTGCCTCGTCAAATGCATAGCAGCGACCTACCACCGGATTTTCCCTTTTAATCGGGTCGATATTGCCGCGATGCGTTAATTGCCAGGGGTCAAGAGTTGCGGTGGGATAATCCTTAAGGTGCTGCACATCACGTCCTCTTTCGAGAACAAGTGTCTTCAGCCCCTTTTCGCATAGTTCTTTGGCAGCCCATCCACCGCTGATACCGGAGCCTACGACAATGGCATCATAGGTCATCGCTTTTCGGGCATCGCCGTTGAGGTTGAGTTTGTCTTGTGGCATAAAAATCAGGTTACGGTTATTGTTTTTTTCCTTTTTATTGTTCGTGTGCTGTGCGGCCATGAAAATCGCACACCACATTCATGAAAAAGGTCACATGTTTCCTTTCTTCAGTTCAGAAACGGCATGGTCCACAGCCCTGGCTGTAAGTGCCATATAAGTGATGGACGGATTCTGGTTGGCCGAAGAGGTCATGCAGGCTCCATCGGTCACGAATACGTTCTGCACCTCGTGGACTTGATTCCATTTATTGAGTACGGAAGTTTTGGGGTCTTTGCCCATGCGGGCGGTACCCATCTCATGTATGCAAAGCCCGGGATTGGCCTTAGGATCATCGAATGTTTTGATGTCTTTGATACCGGCTGCTTCAAGCATTTCCATACCACATTCGACGATGTCTTTTCTCATGGCCAGTTCATTGGGTCCCCAGCCGGTATCGAAAACAATCTGGGGAAGCCCCCATTTGTCTTTTTTATCTGCGGACAGATACATTCGATTCTTGTGGTCGGGAAGTTGTTCGCCCCAACCGCCCATCCACATGGTCCAGGGCCCGGGTTCGGAGAGGGCTTCCTTCAGTGGAACGCCAATGCCTTCAACTTCATTGGGCCGACCCCTTGATGCGCCGCCCTGATAGCCGTATCCCCTGACGAATTCCTTCATCGTGGTTTCTTTGCTGACGTTACGAAAGCGGGGGATGTAGATGCCATTGGGGCGTCTGCCATACATGTATTTATCATCAAATCCTTCGTAAGTGCCAGAAACCCCCACGTGGTAGTGATGGTCCATCAGGTTATGACCCAATTCGCCACTGGCGTTGCCCATGCCGTTGGGGAATGCATCCGAAACCGAATTCAGCAGGATAGAAGTTGAAGCGATGGAGCCCGCGTTCACGAATACGATCTGGGCAAAGTAATCCTCAGTCTTGTTAGTAAAGGCATCGATGATACGAACGCCGACGGCTTTCTTTTTTTCCTTGTTATAGAGGATCTCACTCACGATGGCATCTGAACGGAGGGTCAGGTTGCCTGTAGCATTGGCGGCGGGTAGTGTGGCGGCATTGCTGCTGAAATAACCACTGAAAGGGCAGCCGCGGTCACACTGATTACGGAACTGGCAAGGACCACGGTCCTTCAAGCCCTTGGTCAGGTTGGCGACCCTTCCGATGATCATGCGACGTTCCGGAAATTTCGATCTGATGCTTGCTGCGGTATGTTTTTCCAGGCAGTTCATCTCCATGGGAGGGAGAAACTCCCCATCTGGAAGCTGTGGCAGTCCGTCGCGTGAGCCACTGATGCCTGCAAACTTCTCCACGTAGCTGTACCAAGCGGCAATGTCTTTGTAGCGAATGGGCCAGTCGACCCCATGGCCATCCTTCCCATTGGCTTCAAAATCGATGTCGCTCCACCGATAGCATTGGCGGCCCCATATCAGGCTGCGTCCACCTACCTGATAACCACGGATCCAATCGAAGGGTTTTTCCTGTACATACGGATGTTCGAGATCGTCCACAAAAAAGTGACTGTTTTTCTCGTTGCAGAAACCGCGTACCTGAATATGCTGCTTGAGTCGCATTTCCTCGCTGATACCGCCCGCATGTTTCATTTCCCAAGGTGCCTTGGTGGCAGTAGGGTAGTCCTTGATATGTTCGACGTTGCGCCCTCTTTCGAGCACGATGGTTTTCAACCCCTTTTCACAGAGTTCCTTTGCTGCCCATCCTCCGCTGATGCCGGATCCGATGACAATGGCATCAAAAGTATTCTGTCTAGTTCCTTTACCCGTGATGTTCAGTTTGTCTTGCGGCATAAAAATCAGTTTGCAGTTGGCTTCGTCTGGCTAGGGCGAAACAAGGTTCGCAGTTACAAATATTATTACGACTTCACTGTTGATATGTGTACAAGTCCAAGTGACAGTGGATGACCGATCCCCAGTGCCTCAAATATTCCCCTTTTTCATTTCTGTAACGGCATGGTCCACGGCGCGGGCTGTTAGAGTCATGTATAATATCGACGGGCTCTGATTTCCTGTGCTGGTCATACAGGCCCCATCGGTGACGAAAACATTTTTAACGGAATGCATTTGGTTCCATTTGTTCAGTATTGAAGTCTTGGGGTCGTTCCCCATTCGGCAGCCACCCATTTCGTGAATGTCAAGTCCGGGCGCCTGATGGGAATCATGGTGGGTGATGTCCTTGACACCTGCCTTGTCGAACATCTCCATGGTCTGTATGAAGAAGTCTTTGAGCAGTCGTTCATCATTGTCATCATGTTCCACGGAGGTGATCAGCAACGGTATCCCCCATTGATCCTTCGACTCGTTGCTTAGTCTCACATGGTTCTTCTCTTTGGGGATGGTCTCTCCCTGAAGATAGGCATAGGCCCGCCACGGACCGGGTTCGGTCATCGATTCTTTGAAGGCAGCACCAATTTGTTCTGGACAATGGGCAGAGTTGTTTCGTTCACGATATCCCCCGGCATAGGTGGTAAAGCCACCGAGGAAGTCGGTGTCCTGCTTATGCAGGTTGCGGTAATTGGCGATAATGGCATCGGTAGGATTACGGCCATAGGTATACCCTTCGTCGAAACCTTCGATACGTCCGTTTATCGATCCCCGATAATTATGGTGGCAGATGTATTTTCCCAAGGTGCCACTGTCGTTCCCCAGTCCGTCAGGGAATCGGCGCGATTCGGATGAATTGAGCAGGATGAGGTTGGTGTTGAGTGCCGATGCATTCAAGAAGAAGATCCGGGCATGGAAGACGATCTCTTCTTTCGTGTTCGCATCAATGACCCTGACACCGGAAACATTTCCGGTTCCTTCGTCAAACATCAGCGAGTGTACCACGCTGTGTGGACGTATGGTCAGGTTTCCCGTTCGTGCCGCCCAAGGGAGAGTGGAGGAGTTCGAGCTGAAATAACCTCCGAAGGGACAACCGCGCATGCAGAGATTGCGTGCCTGACATTGTCCACGACCTTGTTGCAGATGTATGGGTTGTGGCCGCGTGAGATGTGCCCAGCGGGCATGCACAAGATGTCTGTTGCCGTAATTTTTCAGGATGCTTTCTTTCAAATGCTTTTCCACACAGTTCAACTCGAAAGGGGGAAGGAACTCGCCATCGGGCATGGATTCAAGTCCGTCCCGACTTCCACAGACGCCGATGAATTTCTCTACATGTGAATACCATGGAGCTACGTCACGATAACGGATGGGCCAATCTATTCCATATCCGTACTTCGAAGGGGCTGTGAATTCGAATTCGCTCCACCGTTGCGTACACCGACCCCAGGTGATTGACTTCCCCCCTACCTGGTAGCCCCTGATCCAGTCGAATGGTTTTTCTTGTATATAGGGATGATCTTTGTCCTTGACGAAGAATTGCTGGTTGTCCTCGCCGTATCCTGCCGCTTTGCTGATCAGCGGATTCTCTCTGCGGGTTTCGTCTGTGATCTTTCCACGATGTTTCAATTCCCATGGGTTCAGCGTTGCCGTAGGGTAGTCCTTCAAATGCTGAACATCGCGCCCCCTTTCGAGCACTAGTGTCTTGAGGCCTTTTTCACAAAGTTCCTTAGCAGCCCATCCGCCACTTATCCCGGATCCCACGACAATGGCATCATATGTCATCGCCTTTTTGGCGTCACCGTTGATGTGCATGCTGTCTTGAAACATGAGTTATTGATTGCAGTTGCCGGTAATATTTCTATGACAAGGTAGGACTTGGCATGTAAACTTGAACTACTCAGATATTCCCTTTTTTCAATTCAGAAAAAGCATGATCCATTGCACGAGCCGTGAGTGCCATATAGGTAAGTGATGGATTCACACAAGAACTGGAAGCCATGCAGGCTCCATCGGTCACCAATAGGTTCGGAACATCATGCAATTGGTTCCATCTGTTGAGTACAGAGTTTGAAGGGTCTTTACCCATGCGTGCGGTACCCATTTCGTGATTTGCATTTCCGGGGAAAGACATGGTGCCTTCGGCCCGGATATTCTTTCCGCCAACCTTGTCCAGAATTTCCATGGCCTGTTCGATGGCATCGTTTCGCATCAGTTTTTCATTTTCCCTGAAGGCAGCATCGATCCGTAGGGAGGGTCGGCCCCATTTGTCCGTTTGCTTGTCGTCCAAACTCACTTTATTATCTGGATGGGGTAAGGTTTCTCCGAAAATACCTAGTCCAACATGCCAGGCCCCTGCCTCGGTGAGTTCTTCTTTCAGCCCCGAACCGATCCCCTCTGCACTGTTGCCGCGCCCCCTTGATGCATAACATTGATAACCGTAGCCGCGGAGGAAGGGAAGTTTCTCGTCCCCGGTGTTTCGGAACCGGGGTATATAGCTGCCTGTTGGCCTTCTTCCATAATAATAGGTATCGGTGAAGCCGGGCATATCGGCATTCACTCCGCCATCCTTATGATGATCCATCAGATTCCTGCCGACCATATCATGATTATTGCCTATTCCGTTGGGGAAAGCCGATGATGTTGAATTCAGCAGGAGGAAAGTGGTACCCAGTGTGCTGGCATTCAGGGAAACGAGTTTTGCATGGAATGTGTAATTTTTTCCGGTTTCCCGATCCAGCACTTCAACGCCGGTTGCTTTTTTCTGATCCTTGTCCAGTAAAACCCGGTTTACGATGGTGTCTGTGAGTACCGTCAACCTACCTGTTTTTAAGGCTGCGGGCAGAGTAGCAGACTGCGTGCTGAAATAGGCGCCAAATGGGCAACCACGGTGGCAGAGATTCCTGAATTGGCATGGGCCCCGATCCCCGATCTTATGAGTCAGGTTTGCGGTTCGACCAATAGTCATGAGCCGGCCAGGATAATTCCTCTCGAAGGACTCTTTCACATGTTTCTCCACGCAGTTCATTTCCATGGCTGGTTGAAACAGACTGTCTGGCAGGAAAGGATGGCCTTCTGCCTGTCCACTCACGCCAACAAAACGTTCCACATATTCATACCAGGGAGCAAGGTCTCGGTAGCGGATGGGCCAGTCCACACCGTGGCCATCCTTGGCGTTTGCCTCGAAATCAAGATCACTCCACCGCAAGCACATCCGGGCCCAGAGAAGCGAGCGTCCGCCCAGCACATCAGCACGAACCCAATCGTAGCGTTGCGTTTCTACGTAGGTGTTTTCCCGGTCAAGTATATAGAAGTGTTTATTCTCCTCGTTGATGGAGTAATGACGAGATTGGATGGGATAGGTCTCCAGATCCTGTTTAGTCAGTTTGCCATCGTGAGGAAATTCCCAAGGCTCTTTGGTCGCAGTCGTGTATCCCTTGACGTGTTCCAGGTTGCGACCTCTCTCAATTAGGAGGGTGCGTAACCCCCTTTCGCAAAGTTCCTTTGCTGCCCATCCGCCAGTGATTCCGGAGCCCACGACGATGGCGTCAAAGGTCATTTCTTTTGCGGCGGATCCATTGATATGCAGACTGTCCTGAAACATCAATTATAAGTTGCGGTTGGCGGTTACAGCTATTGTTCACTTTCCGAGGACACCTTACAAAAAGCATGCAAAACCTGGATTGGTCAGATATTCCCTTTTTTCAGTTCAGAAAATGCGTGGTCCGCTGCTCGTGCAGTGAGGGCCATGTAGGTTAATGATGGATTGACGCAGGAGGCGGAGGTCATACAGGCGCCGTCGGTGATGAATACATTTGGAGCATCCCAAACTTGATTCCATTTGTTCAGAACGGAGGATTTAGGATCAAGGCCCATACGTGCGGTACCCATTTCGTGAATGCCGCGACCGGGTGTTCCATCGCCATCTTGCCCTTTTACATCCTTCACTCCGGCAGCTTCAAGCATTTCAATGGCATCACCAAGCATGTCCTTGCGCATTTTTTTCTCGTTGTCCTTGAGTTCGCAGTCGATGGCCAGTACGTTCAGACCCCATTTGTCTTTTTTCGTCTTGTCCAGGGTCACTTTATTTTCGTGGTAGGGTAGTATTTCGCCAAAGCCACCCATGCCTACGGTCCAATGCCCGGGTTCAGTGAGCACATCCTTTAGTTCTGTGCCTATATTGAACTCCGCAACATCACGCTGCCATCCTTGGCGGCTGCCACCGCCCTGATAACCGAATCCGCGCACGTATTCGCGTTTTTCGCCATTCAGGTTGCGGAAACGCGGAATGTAGAAGCCGTTGGGCCTCCTTCCATAATAATATTTATCCTCGTAACCTTCCATCCAACCACCTGCCCGTACACCAAGATGATGGTCCATCAGGTTATGTCCCAGTTCTCCGCTGCTGCTGCCGAGTCCTTCGGGCCAAATATCATTGGCGGAGTTCAGCAGTATCCAGGCGGTATTGAGGGATGAGGCATTCAGGAAGACGATCTTTGCTTTGAACTCGTAGGTCTTATTGTTTTCGGCATCGAGCACTTCAACGCCAGAGGCCTTTTTGGTGTTCTTGTCATAGATGACGCGGGTGACGATGGAGTAGGGGCGAAGAGTAAGATTGCCCGTTGCCATCGCAGATGGCAGTGTGGAGGATTGAGTACTGAAGTATCCACCAAAGGGACAACCCAGCCAACATTTGTTTCGGAACTGGCATTGCGTACGGCCGGGAATAGCGGCGGTCAGGTTCGCGGTACGCCCGATGATGAGGCGGCGTGAATCCTTATAATGTGCCTTGATCCTGGCGGCAACATCTTTTTCCACACAGGTGAGGTCCATGGGAGGAAGAAACATCCCATCAGGTAGTTGGGGCAATCCTTCCTTGGATCCACTGATGCCTGCGTGTTTTTCTGCATGATCGTACCAAGGTGCGATATCCCTGTAGCGGATAGGCCAGTCCACGCCATGACCATCCTGGATGTTGGCTTCGAAATCGATGTCGCTCAAACGATAACTCTGGCGTCCCCACATGAGTGATCGTCCGCCGACATGATATCCGCGAAACCAATCGAATCTTTTCACTTCGGTATACGGGCATTCACTATCCTTGACCCAGTAATCGAGGTTAGTCTCGTTCAGGGGATAGTCCCTTTTGAGTACGGGGTAGTCATTGATCATTTGTTGTGTACGACCGCCACGGTGGGGGAACTCCCAGGGGTCTTTCGTAGCGCTCACATAATCCTTGATGTGCTCGATATTACGCCCCCTCTCGAGCATGAGTACCTTCAGACCTTTTTCGGTCAACTCCTTGGCGGCCCATCCTCCGCTGATCCCGGATCCGACGACGATGGCATCATAAACGTTTGATTCTGGCATGACAAATTATTATTGAATTGATGAATTGATGGATTAATGGATTAGTGGATTAATGGATTAATGGATTAGTGGATTAGTGGATTAATGGATTAGTGGATTAATGGATTAGTGGATTAATGGATT
>CAIKEH010000042.1 GCA_903826405.1 uncultured bacterium | reverse complement strand
GTGCCCGTCGCATTAATCGTAGCACAACCACCCGTCAACGGGATCGTGTAGTTGAACGTGCCACTAGCCGAAGGCGTACCACTGATCGTGATCGTATTACCTGCCCAGGCAGCTGTTACACCAGCAGGAAGTCCTGTTGCAGCACCAATGCCGGTGGCACCCGTAGTCGTATGGGTGATGGCAGTTAATGCCGTGTTGATACATAACGTTGGCGTTGAAGAAGCTGCTCCTGCTGTATTGGCGGCAGTGACCGTGATCGTGCCCGTCGCATTAACCGTAGCACAACCACCCGTCAGCGGGATCGTGTAGTTGAAGGTTCCCGTTGCAGTTGGCGTACCACTGATCGTGATCTTATTTGCTGCCCATGACGCCGTTACACCAGCAGGTAGTCCTGTGGCAGTACCGATTCCTGCTGCACCTGTTGTTGTATGGGTGATGGCAGTCAATGCCGTGTTGATACATAACGTTGGCGTTGAAGAGGCTGCCCCAACAGTATTACTGGCAGAAACATAAATCGTCCCCGTTGCATTAACCGCAGCGCAACCTCCCGTTAACGGGATCGTGTAGTTGAACGTGCCACTAGCCGAAGGCGTACCACTGATCGTGATCGTACCACCTGCCCAGGCAGCCGTCACACCTGCAGGTAGTCCTGTGGCAGCACCGATACCCGTAGCGCCCGTTGTCGTATGGGTGATATTGGTAAGAACGGTGTTGATACAAAGTGTTGGGGATGCCGATGCTGCACTAGCAGTATTGGCTGCCGTCACCGTGATCGTTCCCGTCGCATTAATCGCAGCACAACCTCCCGTCAGCGGGATCGTGTAGTTGAAGGTTCCGGCTGCAGTTGGCGTGCCACTGATCGTGATCTTATTTGCTGCCCAAGCCGCCGTTACACCAGCAGGTAGCCCTGTTGCCGTTCCAATTCCTGTAGCACCCGTAGTGGTATGCGTGATGGATGTCAACGCCGTATTAATACACAATGTAGGTGTAGTAGATGCCGCTCCCACTGTATTGGCTGGTGTGACCGTAACCGTGATGGCGGTACTGTTTGCCGTACACAGCACACCTTTCAGTGTACTGGTTGCAACACGTCGATATTGAGTTGTTGCCGTGATCCCGGCCGGTATGTCATAAGTTGTGGCCGTTGCTGCGGCAATATCAGTCCAGGTAGTCCCATCCGGACTGGATTGCCACTGGTATGTGAGTGTACCGGATCCTGTGGCAGCTACAGTCTGCGTGAATGCAGCAGGATCTCCACCACTACAAACCGTCTGTGCTGCAGTCACAGTGCCTGCAGTGACGTTATTGATGAATGCTGTATCAGGGGTTCGAGTTGGTGTAGTACAAGTACCGCTAGTTGCTTGAATATAATAAACCGTATTTGCTGAAATGGAAGGGGTCACAAAAGATGTGCCCGTTCCCAGTGCCGTACCTCCGGTTGCAGCACTGAACCAACTTATCGTTCCTGATGATGCGGTAGCACTTAACGTGACCGTACCGGTACCACACCGGGCTCCAGGAGTGGCTGAAGTGATAGTAGGGACGGGATTGACTGTGACCGTAACTGAAGAATCCTTGATGCAACCCGATGCTGATGTTACCCGTAGATTGTACGTTGTGGTGACCGATGGTCCCGGATTGATCTGAGGAGGACTTGCCACAGACGATGTATAGCCGGATGGAGTTGAGGTCCAACTATAAGATCCTGTACCGGTGCCAGTGCCGGTTGTATAAAAAGTGAGTATCGCATTGTTAAAGACTCCTGTGTTTCCGGTTCTCTCATCATCTACCACCCTGAGGGTCCATGTTCCATTCGGATTACAGGTTCCGGTCAGGGTACTGAAAGCGATTTCCGGTTTGAAAGTGCCGGTAAATGGAGCAACACAAGCACATCCACCGATCGTGGTGGAGCCCAGGTCAGAGAAGGTGGTATTGACAAAATTTTTACCCAACCCACCCTGATCAGCCACCAATACTACACCGCCTCCCGCTGAAACGGTCTGAGTAAGATTACTGGTGCCAGATGGTGGAGCATTCGTGATGGTCCCGCAAGGACTCACCAGATACATTTCCACTTCCTGGTCCGCAGCATGGTTAACATTCACCAATAAGGAAATTCCACTGAGAGCTGAAATGGTCGTAGGCAGTCCGGTAACGTTGAGTTTTATGTCTATGAACTGGGGGGTCCCATTTTGAAATGCTGCAGGGCTTGCAGTGGTTGAGATAGGAATGACCATGGGCGTCGAAACAGATCCTGTCGCAGAAAGAGTCACAGGAGAACCTGCGCAGATGGTCAGCGGGGTTGCAGAAATGGCTGAAATACTTGGAGGACCATTCACTTTGACCGGCTTATAAACAGAGCTGGTACAACCGGAAGCATTCGTGTAATTATAAACGATATTAGAAACACCTGAACTGACAGCAGTGATGACACCAGCTGAACTGATGGTGGCAACACCTGGACTCAAACTTGTCCAAATACCAGGTGTCAGCGTATTGGAAAATGTCGTAGTACTACCTATGCATACACTATCCACGCCAGTTATCGCTGGGATTACAGGATAGGGGCTAACGGTTACTGACGCGGTTGTGGTCACGGAGCATCCACCTGTCACTTGACCAATAATGGTGAATACCGTGGTCTGTGGTGTTGTGGTCAGGTTGCTCAGGCTACCACTTATCAAAGTGGTTCCTCCAGGGTCAGTGGAATCTATACCAGGTGTATTGCTGACATTGGTGCGTGACCATGAATAGGTCAGGCCTGACACATTATTCGTATTGGTGAAAATGATATTCTTGATGGTATCCCCACTGCAAATGGTCTGAGAAGCAGGTGCCACACTAATGGCAGGTAAGGCTTTTGCAGTACGCGTTACAGTTTTGGTGATGCTACATCCTGCTGTGGTAGTATAAGTAACTGTAACCGTGGAAACGATATCTGCACCAGTATTGTTTGCGGCTACCGTGAAACCAGGAATGTAGTTGGTCGTTCCGGAAGCGCCAAATCCAATGTTCGAACTACTAGTCCATGAGTAAGTTCCACCGGTTGGACTTACAGAGAAATTGGCTGATTGAGCCACCACATCACCAGGGCAATAGCTTGCTGTTGCACCCGGTATATTAAGCGTAGGTGCCGCATTCACGGTTATGATTCCCGTCTTGGTCACGGTACCACATCCTCCAGTAAGGGTGATCGTATACGTCAAACCCGCTGCTACAGTTACTGCAGTTGGTACACCCGAAATAGTGACCGTATTACCTGCCCATGTCCCGGTTACGCCAGTTGGAAGTCCTGTCACGCTGGCCCCGGTTGCACCGGTTGTCGTGTAGGTGATATTTGTAATAGCAGGACCAAGACAAATTTTTTGGGCATCTGTACCTGATACTGAAGAGAGAACGATCGTATTGGTAGGCGTTACCGTAACCGGGTATGTAACAACGGTCGTGCATCCCGTACCAACAGTATAACTGATCGTTGCAGTACCTCCCGCAACACCCGTTACCACACCCGTGCTAGCATTCACCGTGGCAATCGCAGTGTTGCTGCTGCTCCAGGTGCCGCTGGTGGTTGCATCGGATAGGGTGACCGTTGAGCCAACACAAACCGTATTTGTTCCCGTAATAGCAGCGACCGTTGGGGAACTATTCACCAAAAGAGATACACCAGTCGAAACACTGGGATCATTATTGACATCACCACTATAATTGGCAGTAATGGTGTATGTGGAGGGAAATAGATTGGAAACATTGAGCGTGTTAGACCCCCCTAGTGTGATAGTGCCTAATGAGAAGACAGGATTCACACCATCATCTGCAAAAAACTCAACTGTACCGGTAGCATCCGCAGGAGTAACAGAAACCGTAATGGCAACAGGCTTGTTGTCACAGGCCGGATTGGGTGTGATATTCGTTATGGTCGTTGTCGAGGGGCCTTGTGCAGAAGCCATGAATGATGGCAAACTGAACAAACCCACTCCGTAATTCTTGATGGAATTGTATGCAATCGAAGGTGGTAAAGAAGATTGAGCAAATAGATCACCTGTCGCTGATGTCATCAGCACACAGGCCAATACGAACGCCAATATCCTGCTACGCCAGGGCAGCTGGATACGATGAACATAAGTCGTTGCGTTCGTTTTGAAACACATGATGGTACAACAGTTTGTTTGGCTGGTTTTGACATGATTGGATTAATAAAGGACCTGCTATGGAGGTCTTGAATAAAATAATATATAGATCTACCCTATTTCCAGGGGCACGGAACATATACCTTATTCCGATCTCCTCTGAGTATGAGTGACATCTCAAAGGAATTCGGACGGCGAGCTCCGGAACTGAGTTTGGAAACCGTGATATCATAACTCAATCCGACCTGGAATTTCTTGTACACGAAACCGAAATAAGGAACCACGGCATTGTTCGACCAATACCACAATCCTCCATTGACAAGTATGTTATCTTCCTCACTCAAATAGTATCCCAAAGCTGCCCCGACAGAAAAATAGCTGGTCGTGCTTTGCCTTTGATAAATGGCATTGGCATTGACCACGACCATCTCATTGATGAAATGTTCGAAATTCGCATGCCCCACCCAGCGTACAGGAAGAATCTGTTTGGGATCCTCCAGGAAACTTTGCTTGGGTTTGTTGAGATGGAATCCCGCAAAACCCACATCCACATTGGTAAAATCCGAGGAATAGGAATAGAGTAAACCGGAACTGACGGACCAATAGGGTTTCATCTGGGACAAAGCAGTTTCTCCAGTGGGAAGATTGGCATCGAATCCGGTACCATTGAACTGCTCTCCGAAAACCAGTCTACTATAATCCACTCGTCTGTTGCCATATATGCCTCCTATTCCCAAACCCAGACGATGTACACCACCTCTGTCCGATTCTCCGATCTGTATGTTGTATGCGCTATTTATAGAGGCATAGTTGCTCTTTAATACACCGCCCATGGTCTTATCGAACATGAGCATTCCGCCTATACCCAAGGAATGATTCTCAGGTATCTTGTCTTTGAGCATGCGCGTATCAAATGATATGGTTCCCGTGATATAAGGATATGCCGGACCCGCCCATTGGTCACGGAAATTGCTGATCGCCCTCCATTCGTTGTTAATGTTTCCGGTGAGTGATGGATTGATATTCAATGGTGAAGAGAAGAATTGGGAAAAACTGGGATCCTGCGCTCTCGCACAGATACCTACCAGGATTCCGGTCAGGATGAGTAAAATGATTCTGATATTCTTCACAAGTAGCTTTGAAATGTTACAGTTCCGTGATCCTTGTTAGATAGCTTCGACCGGTTAACAAGAGATATGGCATGGAGTCAGTAGCCATGGTCATATACTTGCCAGGGACAGTCGCTTCTTGTGATGATTGTTCAGAAGGAAGTCAACAAAAGAAATTCAGGAAGGATGAGATTGGATGCACGCGCAGGCGCGAAACTGATTTACAAGGAATTGGATTTGACGGTATTCAACCGTTCAGTTTGAGAGGTTAGGCTTTGAATTTCAGGATCTCCGGGTAGGAGAAAGGAAGGATATAGGGTATACGTCGGATTTCAGAGGAAGAATGAAAGTATGCTTAAGGATAATAATAGAAAAATTTATGATGCAATTCTATACGATTGTGAGCAAGCACTTTCCAAAAATTGGTTTCAATTCCAAAACTATCAGGCCATTATCATAAATGCAACCAGAGATACAAACTCTTTATGCACAATTGGATACAGCCAAACCTAAGAGGTTGAAATTCATGAAGGGAATTGACAATCATTAAAAGCGGGATATCGCTTTAAAATGTGCCAGAAAAAGATTTGAGAAGAATTTTTTGAATACAAGTGAACGGAGATCTCTGTTCGCTCATGGGAACAGGTGAAGAGTTCAATTCATGCACTTCCGTACAAAGTAATTTATATCAAGGCATTACCAGCAGAAAAGAAATTTTGTTCCTGTTCAAAGTGACATCATGGTCGCAATTCCCAACTCCAGGCCGCGGAGTTCTGCAAGTCCCCGAAGCCTGCCAATGGCGCTATAGCCCGGATTCGTGTGCTTTTTCAGGTCATCCAACATCTGATGTCCATGGTCGGGCCTCATGGGGATGGAAACCTCCTTTGCTTTCATCAGGAGAAGGATCTCTTGTACTACGGCAGGCATGTTCACATCTCCATCAAGATGATCGGCTTCGGTGAAATTACCCAAATGGTCACGACGGGTGCTGCGAAGATGAAGGAAATGTATACGGTCACTGTATTTCCTGATCATGGAAGGCAGATCGTTGTCCGGTCGTACTCCAAATGATCCGGTACAAAAGCATAGGCCATTATTCAGAGATGGCAATACTTCGATCAGTTGGTCTATATCGTCGCTGGTGCTGACAACTCTGGGCAGACCGAAAATGGGATAAGGAGGATCGTCAGGATGAATGGCGAGTACCACCCCCGATTCTTCTGCAACAGGAATGATGGCCTTCAGGAAACCGATCAGATTGGCCCTCAGCCCATCAGAATCCATATCACGGTAACGATCAAGTGCAGTGCTGAACTGCTCAAGGGTGAAGTGTTCCTCAGCACCGGGAAGTCCTGCGATGATGGTATCCTGAAGTCTTTTCCGCTCAGCTTTGCCCATGCCATCGAACATTTCCCTTGCCCGGATGATCTCTGCAGAACTATAAGACATGCCGGCATTCCGTCTCTGCAAAATGAACAGGTCGAATGCCATATAAGCCGCCTTGTCAAAATGCAGTGCCAGTGAACCATCACCATAGGGATAGGCCAGATCGGTCCGGGTCCAATCGAGGACGGGCATGAAATTGTAGGTCACCACTTTCACTCCTTCGGCTGCCAGGTTGCGAATACTTTCCTTATAATTCAGTAAGTATCTTTCATGACCCGGGGCAGCGAGCTTGATATCTTCATGTACGGGGATGCTTTCCACTACGGCCCATGTCAGTCCGGCCTCTTCGATCAAACGTCTCCTTTCCCCGATCTCTTCTTTCGACCATACTTCTCCGTTGGGAATATGATGTAGAGCGGTAACGATGCCGCTCGCGCCAGACTGTCGAATATCACTTAGACTGACCGGGTCGGATGGTCCGAACCAGCGCATGCATTGCAGCATCCTGTGATCCATGCTCATGATTTTGTTCATTGAATAACTTCGGTATGTAACCCTCTATCAGAAGCCGATACTGTTCCCTCCGTCTATGGGAAGGTTAACACCGGTTACGAACCTTGCCGCATCACTGGCCAGATAGACGGCCGCCCAGCCGATGTCTTCCGGCAAACCCATCCTTCCCATTGGGGTCCTCCCCAAAGCTTTCTGTTTTCTGACAGGATCGGCATCAAGCGCCTTACGGGTCATTTCAGATTCAATGAATCCGGGAGCTATGGCATTCACTCGTATTCCCAATGGCGCAAGGTCGCTGGCCAATGTTCGGGTAAGTCCGAGTACCGCCGTCTTCGAGGAAGCATATCCAGCCACTAAAGGAAGTCCGTACATGGCGGCCATGGAAGTGATGTTGATGATGGATCCTTTTCCGCGCTGCTGCATGAATCTTCCCACTTCGCGAGTTACTGCGAACAATCCATTCAGGTTGGTCTGTACGATCCGCTGGAAATCCTCGTCACTCACTTCGAGTGCCGTCTTCTTCATATTGATCCCCGCATTGTTCACTAGAATGTCCAAAGGACCCCACCCTTCCTCGATCTTCCTGATGAGGCCGGGAATGGATGCAAGGTCCGCCACATCACCCACGGAGTAGGCTGCATGAGGTCCGAGTGCAGCTACTGCATCTTTCAGAACATCTTCCCTCCTTCCTGTGATCATGACCTGAGCTCCAGCCTCGATGAATGCCTTGCTTATCCCGAAACCCAGTCCGGTACCTCCACCGGTTACTAAAGCTCTTCTTCCTTTCAAAGTGAATGTATCCGTCATTTTTCTTTTTTTCACTGATAAACTTCATCCAATTGCCCCTGCAGGTAAACCAGTGCAGGTGTTGCCTCGTCCGCCATGTTGGTCCATCCGCATTCCATCATGATCAATCCGCGATAATGAACCCTTTTCATGGCCTGAAAGTAGGTCCTGAAATCTTCTCCGTTCTTGCCTGGTCTCGCTCGATCCTTATTTTCCGCTATGTGGCAATGCACCAGCAGTTTGCCAGCCCTGTCAATTGAAGAGGCGGATTCGTGTTCACGAAGCATATGGTAGATGTCCGCCGTGGCCCGGAAATGCCGGCTTCCCACTTCTTTGACCATTCCAACCACTTCCTCCAAACTGTTTCCCAGATTCGTCTCCCCGCGATTCAGGTTCTCCATGGCGATGGTGATCCTATGCTTTCCGGCCAACACCGCCATCTTCTTCACCAATGAAATGAATTCATCCCGGGCAAGGGCATGGTCATATCCGTCGGGTATCCTTCTTGCGTCACCGCTGCCCAATACAACTATCTTCAAACCCGCTTCATGACACCTCCGGAAAACCGTATCCGCATATCCCAATGCAAGTGCTTCATTCCTGTCCGGTCCGACCAATTTGATATACCCATGAAAAAATGAATTCGCCGAAAGCACCTTGCATTGTGATCCTAAAACCCTGTCTACATTTTTAAGGAAATCCTGTTCTGATACCCGTCGGGGCGAGAAAGTATTACCGACCCCTTCTTCGCGAAAAGGGTACCCATGTTTGGCAAATAGACTATCCTGCTCTTTGCCGGTGATGATGCCGATAGTTGGCTTATGCCTTTCCTGCGCCTTGGCCTTGGAGGGCATGCAGTTCCAGGAAACCAACAGCAGTATCAGCAATTCATATTTCAGATGGTATACCTGCATATCAGTATTGGAAGATCTTGCCACCGGCCATCACCTCCTGCTTCTTTTCATCAAAAAAAGCCTTGTTCCCAGTACGGACCGCGGCATTGGTCATGATCGTGGCAATGGCATGGGAATAACCTGCTTCAACAGGAGCATTTGGTGTAGCTCTGTTCCGGACGCATTCCATCCAGTTACGCATATGTGCAGATGTGAGTGGATCACTTCCGGTATTGGCTGATGTGACCACTTTGGAAGCAAGGTCATCCAGTTTGATATCAGGTAAGAGATTGGGCTGCATGTTCATCGCCGCAGCTGCCCCTTTTGACAAACCACCTTTCGGGGTTACCATATTGGTGATCAAATTCAGTTCACCACCGTTGGAGTAATAAATTTCTGAGGGGTCGTCGTCACCATTATGCATACGGGAGGAAAAGATTACCTGAAAGCCGGTTGCCGGATCTTCTGCAGGTCCGTAGTCGAAAACCGCTGTCGTTGTGTCCCAGTTCTTCCTGCCATCTTTCCACATGTACACGCCACCGTTAGCGACAACGCTGCGCGGATGTTTAAGTCCGGAGAACCAATGCACGGTATCAATCTGGTGACTCATCCATTGTGCAGGCATTCCGGATGAGTAAGGCCAGAAAAGACGGAACTCAAGGTGCTTGCGGGCATCAAAGGGCTCATAGGGCCTGTTCATCAGGAATCGCTTCCAATCCGTATCTTCTTCACGCATCTTCGCCACCAGAGCAGGTCTCCGCCATCGCCCAGGTTGATTGACATTCCAGGTGAGTTCAACCATCGTGATGGCGCCGAACTTCCCTTCCTGAACGAATTGCGCTGCAGACTTGTAGTTACTTCCGCTGCGCCGCTGTGACCCTACCTGCACGATCCGTCCGGTTTCCTTGACGGCCTTCAATGCAGCACGGTTGTCTTCCATGGTTTCCGCAAAAGGCTTCTCCACATAAGCATCCCTCCCCGCCTTGACCGCCTCAATGCAATGACGTGCATGTTGAAAATCGGCAGTGCTGATGATGACCGCATCGATATCCTTGTTCTTGTACAGTTCATCGTTGTTGAGATGCTGTTGGATGTCGTGACCCACCAGTTTTGAAAGTTGGGACTGTGCCTCCTCCCGGCGCAATTTCCAGATGTCGGAGACGGCGATGATGTCGAAGTTCAATTCTTTGTTATGCAGGAGGAAACTCGGAAGCAATGAACTTCGGAATCTATCGGAAAAGCCGACGACACCCACCAGCACACGGTCATTGGCACCACGTATTCGGGCATAACTCTTGGCGGAGAATCCCATTGCCCCTATATAAGTAGCTGCAGTGGCTTTTGCGGATTGTTTGATGAAGTGCCTGCGGTTCGACATATGTCAAGTTTAAAGTTGATATTCCTGTTTATTCAATGTTTTCACTCGTTCGTCATCTCCCGGATCCGGATACTGCGAAAGGACACGGCATTGCCATGGTCCTGCAACAGGATCCTCCCCTGTTTTGCCATGCCGAATTCCGGCCACTGCACGTATTTACTCCTGGCCACAAGGGCCTGATACATCTGTGAGCTTCTCTCATATTGCACCACTTTGTATCCATTCAGGAAATGTTCAACATGGTTATCTGGATAAACCCTGATCATGCCCCTGTTCCACTCCCCAATTTTTTTGATCGACTGGGGATATTTTATCGAAGGGATAAGATCATATAGTGACGCCAAAGTTCGGTTTCCAGCAGCACCAAGTTTTGCATCGGGATGCTTCTCGTCGTCGAGTACCTGATACTCTAAACCTATCGCAGATCCGGAATTGTTCTCTTTCTCCGTTACGAAGTATTTAACCCCACTATTTGCACCTTCGGTCAACCGGAATTCGAACTGAAGCTCAAAAGCACTGAACATCCTTTCCGTGACTATATCACCGCCATTGGCGGATTCACCTCCTGCGGAAGGTTGTACATTGATCGTGCCTTCTTTGATCTCCCACCCTTTCTCCGGGAAAGTGGTCTTGTATACTCCCCTCCAACCACTTGTCGTCTTTCCATCCCAGAGGAGAGATACCCCACTTTTTTTCTCTTCCTCGGTCAGGGAGTTGGGAAGTAGATTTGCGATGAAGATCTTTTGATCCGGCCATGGTTTGAGATTTTTTTCACGGATGCGAATGTTCTTCCATTGGATCTGCCGACCAACCTCTTCTGGTCTGCTCACCGAATGCACCTGCAGTGCAATGAAGCCCTTCGGGGTCATATCATCGATGAGTGCTGCCGTCGGGATTCCGTTCACCCAGGTACGCATCCTGTTACCGATGCATTCGATCCGGTAATGGTTCCATTGCCCATTTCGGAAAGCCTTCTTGCCTTCTTGATTGTATTCCAAGGTATATAACCATAGCCTGCGACCTTCATCGTAAATGCCTCCACTCCAGGCTCTGGAAGATGGGTCAACTTCCATCTGATAGCCGTGAACTCGGCCATTCTGATAATCTGGAAGACTCTCACTCCTGAACTGGACACCTGAGTTCATCGCTGTATCCACCAAAAGATCCAGTTCCAACTGGAAGTCCCCATACATTTTTTGCGTAGCGAGGAATGAATTGGGTTGATCGGAAACAGTCGTTCCGATGAGTACACCATTTTTCACGGTATAATTCGCCTTACCGTTCAATTGTGTCCATCCACTCAGATCCTTCCCATTGAAAATACTTACCCAACCATCCTTATCCTGAGCGTCAAGGCTGCTCAGCATGAAAAGGCAAGCCGTGACCAGGGGAGTGAGACGCATATCTTTCTTCATTGGAGGTAAAAAGTACAACAAAAAACACAGGCAGAATCCGTGGATGCCTGAAAAATATCAACATGATAAGATCTGCATGGATTTTTCAGAACCCTTGACCCATCGAATTATGCAAGTGAAGAAGCACAAAATTTCAAATCGGGCTTTCCCATCATTAAGACAGATCCATCATGCTTCGATAGCACTGGAGTGCTATGTAGTACAAACTTCAAGTTGAGAAATGTCTTGATCCAACAAGTTGCCCCTAGATCAAAAATAAAGAGTGCCTTTGGAGCCCGGATCCGATCAGGAATTCACAACGGGAGGGAATAATCGGAAATCAGGACCTCGGGAGGGCACTGCATGGTCGTTCCATGCGGAATGGATGACCATGGCTGCACCCAATGCGGATGCCTGGGGCAGTGTTGCCGCATAGATCCTTTTATGGTGGAAAGCATTCGCCAACATGTACATGAAAATTTCATTTCCGCAGAATCCCCCCTCGACGAATATCTGTTGGATGGAAGGGGAACCGATCAAATTGATTGACCTCACTTGCAGACGGACCAGTTCGGACATGAAATGATAATATGCGGTATCGGCATCCATATCACGCTCCCCCGCCTCGGGCATGCCTTCTCTCAACCAATCACTTGTTTTCACCAGCTTTTCCCGGTCGGCTTTTAGAGTATTGAAATAGTCATCACTTTTTTGGTATTTCGCCGATAATTTCTTCACGCCGTCAGCATACATCTTACCGGCAAAAAGCCGGGATGCTCGAACTGGCTTCCCTTGAACAGAGATGTAATTCAGGCAATCCTGCCCCAGCTGATCCAGTGTCAGTGGCTCTGTCTGGAATGGATTCAGGCATATCGACCAGGTACCGGTTGACAACAACAGGAAAGGCTCCTTGCCAGCATGCAGATATGGCAAAAGCGATGAGGAACTATCATGAACGCCGATGCCACAGGAAGCGGTATGTTCACCCACTGTGATGGGATACACGGTGTCGGTGGGAATAATGCCTGGGAATTTTGCCACCAGGCCTTCGTTCTTCACCCAAGTATGGTAATCCCAGGAATTGAAATCCCAAAGTGCGGTATGACATCCGATACTCGTCATTTCAGAAACGGGATTCCCGTGCAGAAGAGATGCCAGGTACTGAGGCAAGTGAAAGCTGTGCCGGATCCTTTTGAAAACCTCAGGACTGGTTTTGCAGATCCGATAGAGTTGAAGGGCTGAATTCAGACTTCCCAATGCGGGTGATGCCGTCTCTACCAGGAATGCATCCTTGCCTCCGTATTGTGCATAAAGATCTTCATCCAGCCCCAGCGGATAGGGTTTCAGATAATTATAGAGAGGAGTTACGGGCCGACCGTTGTCATCTACATGAACCATGCTTGCACCATATGTGGATACGTTCACTGCCCGGATTTCGAAATCTTTAACAGCTATTGCCTCTTGAAGTGAGCGCCTCATGAAATCCTGCAAAGCGCCAAGATCCTCCGATGGGAATCCATCCTCATCCGTTATCTCCACACCATGTTCCGTATGCTCGTGTAATATATGATATGATTGATCCACAAGGAAGAACTTGTGGTTGGTCTTCCCGATATCGAATATGGCAGCAACCTTTTGGCTCATTTCATCATTATTTTTGATCTTGGGCTTAATTGACCCTTAATCCAGGTGAAAAACTTCCCTAAGTGGGATACTCACGGGCGAATTATCCGGATTGACATCCATGATATCCTTCATGTGATCCCACCATTTTTTCATTACGGGATGCTTGGGCAGATCATCCATTTTGACGGGATCCGAAGAAAGCAGATATCCGAAAAGTTCGCCGGTATCCTCATCCAAGAATATGGAATAATCAGCAATCCCGACAACATTCAGCAAGGATGCCAGTTCAGGCCAAATGGATTCATGACGTCGTTGATATTCCTCTTCATTCCCCTTGATCAACTGCATTTTGAAAGCCAATCTAGTCATGTATGAATTTTGAGATCAAAGTACCCATGAAACTGATCCAGACAATGATCGTAATGATAAAATATTGTTCAAACGCAACCCCGTTAAGGTAATGAAAAAATAGAACGCCTTGCCGGAACAGAGTCCATATTTTAACTTATCTTATCAGCCCATTTCAACACACCCAATCATAGGTATGAAAAAAACAAAGTGCGCTCTCCTGCTGATTTGCTCGTTGATCAGCTTATCCTCCATCGCTCAGAACGAAGTCATCCTCCTTTATCCAGGTAAAGCTCCCGGAAGTGAGCAGTGGGATTGGACAGAAAAGACCACCGAAAAAAATGCTTTCAACACGCCATTGGTTTATAACGTCACAAACCCTACCCTGACCGCATTCATACCCAGTGAAGGGAGTGCGAATGGGACAGCCGTGATCATCTGCCCTGGTGGAGGTTACCAGGTGTTGAGCATAGAAAATGAGGGGATAGCCGTAGCGCAATGGCTCAAATCAAGGGGTGTTGCAGCATTCGTGCTCAAATACAGGCTCATGAAAAGCTTGACGGACAATCCGGCTCAGGAGATGACGGACAAGATCGCAGGAAAAGTTATCGACACCTCCATGCTCACCGTTTTCAGGTATGCAGGTGATGACGGCAGAGCAGCAGTGGCCTGGGTCAGAGCCCATGCGGCCAAATATCATATCAGTCCGAACAGGGTCGGCATCATGGGATTCTCTGCCGGCGGAGGTGTGGCGATGGATGTCGTCTATCGGCACGATGTTTCGAGCAAACCGGATTTCGCAGCACCGATTTATCCTTATGTGGATCGTTCCAAACCGATACCCGTCCCATCAGATGCCCCACCCCTGTTCATAACCGCGGCGACCGACGACCAACTTGGACTGGCACCGGTGAGCAGTGGTACTTACGAAGACTGGATCAAAGCCGGCAAGAAAGCAGAACTACATATATATGCCAAAGGAGGTCATGGATTCGGCATGCGCAAGCAGAACCTGCCCATCGACCAGTGGATCGACAGATTCGGCGAATGGCTGGACATTCAGGGGCTGCTCTACCCCGCTAATCCGACTGGATGGGAAAAAAATTTCACTCCCGACCAGATCCGGCAATTCAGGAAGGATGACGAAAAAAGAAATCGCGAGGACTGGGGCAATCTAACCCGCTATGCCGCCGACAATGCCAAACTGGCGCCGGTGAAGTCCGGTGAGAAAAGGGTCGTTTTCATGGGCAATTCGATCACGGAAGGCTGGATCGCGACCGACCCGGATTTTTTCAAAGGCCGGCCATATGTCGATCGCGGTATCAGCGGACAGACCTCCCCTCAAAACTTGCTACGTTTCCGACAGGATGTGGTCAATCTGAATCCGGCAGTCGTGGTACTGATGATAGGCATCAATGATATCGCCCAGAATACAGGTCCGTACGACGAGGACAAAACCATGGACAACATCTCTGCCATGGCAGAGATCGCAAGGTCGAATCAGATCCGGGTGGTACTCTGCTCCGTGATGCCGGCATACGACTTCCCCTGGAGGGCCGGACTTCAACCTGCTACTAAAGTCATCGCCCTGAACAAACGCATCAAGGCATATGCGGAAAAGAATGGATTCACATACCTGGACTACCATAGTGCCATGGCTGATGAACGCCAAGGTCTACCTGTAAAATTCTCAGAGGATGGTGTGCATCCGAACCTTGCAGGTTACAAGGTCATGGAACCCCTTGCCGAGAAGGCGATCGCTGCCGCATTGAAGAAAAAACCCTGACCGAAGATCCCAGCGCAGGAACAAGTCTGTCAAGGCATCTAAATATCAGGTGAAATATCTAAAAAACCTTTCCTGAATGAAACGTAAGAATTTTGTCAGCCTGATGATGTCCTTTGCCTTCCTGGCCATTTCTTCCACGGGTCTGTTGATGTATTTTGATTTCAAGCCAGGGCCCGTGAAGGGCATACATGTACTGTTTGGACTCATCCTGATCGGTTTCGCCATATTCCATATCCTGAACAACTGGGGCCCGCTAAAATCATACATGAGGGAAAAAAATGGTCGACCCATCAGAAAAGAGCTGATCATAGGATCTCTCGTTGCTGGCATCGTACTCCTTGGAGCGGGATTCAGCATCCCCCCTTTCCCGCAGATCCAACGCTTTGGCGAGGAATTGTCCAGAGACGGCGAAAAAGGCAGGAGGGCAGGAAGAGTGATGTTCGAAACAATTTCAGTTGATGGCGTAAAGGGTGGCCCGTCGCTGTCACTGATCATTCAGAAAGGAAAGGACGTCACGCTCCCCTCCATGGTCATTTGGACCGAAGACAGTGCCCATCATTTCCTGCAGAACATCTTCGTTCCGGCAAAAGTGGCAAGCCTGCCAGAAGGGGAAAGCGATGTTCGTGAAGCGATCGAAGAAGGCGAATTGACTTTAGTTGATCTCAACCCTGGATCATTCCCCGCCTGGAAAGCTGCAACTTCTGACAGGAAAAGCAATCATCCCGGAACCACTCCGTTCGAGAACTTTGTGTTGAACACGCATATCGGCAAAGCGACATCAGCCTTTCTGTATCTGGAGATCGTGGCCGGTGGCCAACATGCGTTGTATCAAACGAACATGGATACCGTAGCGGGCAAGGCCTTCTCACTTTCAACCCAGGATCAGGCCCTTTTGGAAAGGGCGATCGGAGACATCAGATGATATTCAGGTGGATTACTGTTCATTCCGTTTTTTCCGAAAAAACAGATATGAATAGGTCAGAGGGATCAAAGTGATGACCAGCAGCGCACTGATACAGACGATTAGTCCAGCGGGTCTTCCCAATATAAAGGCCGCGAGTGCGATGAAAAGACCACCCCAGAAAAAATAGCGTGAACCCATGCTGTGAGTGGCTTTCCAATTCTCCCGATCTTCCAAAGTCCAAGGGGTCCGTATCCCGATGAAATAATTCGGCTGTATCTCTTTCATGATCCAACCCAGATAAGCGAAGAAAAAACCCATCAATGCGAGCAGCGCCTTGTCCAACGACAATTCACCTTGAGCCGTCGAATGGGTGATGATCAAATGTATTGCAGAGAGGAATATCAGTATGGCCAAAGCCAAGTTGCGGTATGTTTTCGTTGAAAGACTGTTGATGGCCTTGGGGTCCAGGCGGTTGACGTTTCTCACCAGAAGATAAATCAATATGTTGAAAACAGCGAGGCCGATCATGATGAGCAGGTGGTTGCTCTTGCTGCCGAAATCATCAGCTCTTCCTTTCGCATCGAAATGCATGGGTACTGATTCAGGCAAAGCAGGAAATACGTAAATGAGGTATAAGACAGGTAATATCCAAATCACGATGGCAGTCAAGTCGATGCCACTCAAGTGGATCGCTGAGGAAGAAGATTGATTCTGTTTTGCCATTATCGAGGCTTTTTCATGAACTGGAAAGATGAAGGTCTGAAAAGCAAGTCAGACCAGTAAAATTAAACAAATAAGACACATGAGAAAAGGTAACGGTCGGATGACCCTCCAAGAGTCCACCCTCCAAGAGTCCTCATAAAAATCCCCCTGGAAAGACCTCCCGAAGATGAAACTCTTAAGCAAAGAGTAAAAACCCGCAAGAAAAGGGGATAAAATCATTGCCCCCTTGGAGGGTGGACTCTTGGAGGGTGGCAGGTTTTTTATAGCTTTAGCCATCAACACATATACATGCAAAAAATCATCTTTCTCATATCAAACATCCTGCTTGCATATACTGCCCATGCTCAAATATTGGAGTATTCGGTGGCGGAAAATATCTGGAATGCGGACTCCCTTGGAAACCATCGAGCAGTCATTCGCTTTGACGGGATGGGTCGTGTCGCAAGGGTGATAATCCCATGGAGGAGACGCGATAAGAATCCAGATCAAAAAAGGATCATCATTCAGGATGGAAAAACGGGAGATCGAATCCTGAATTTCAGAGCACTGAACATTAATAATGAACTTGGCGACCTTCTTTTCGAACCCATATCGGGAAAAGGCACTTATTACTGCTATTACCTTCCGTCTAGAAACGAGGGAAGGTCCAATTATCCCAAAGGAACCTACCTGAAACCAGACTCTACAGCCTCGCCATCTTGGCCAGGATCAAAAGGATCAGATATATCGACAAACTGCACCACAATCGGGATCCAGTCCATCAACGAAATGAACAGCTTTTACCCCATGGAGGTAATTGCAACGGATAAGGAAACGAAGAATCTGGTATCATCCGCTGCAAGGCAGGATTTGATCGTATTCCCTGAAGACAGACAACATCCTATCAAAATGACCGACCACCTACCCTACCGATGGGTGCAGAATGGCGCGAACAACTCATTCCAAGGACGTGCATCACGAGGGGAGAATTACACTTTCCAGTTGGGATTGTACGCATTGAAGACGCTGGAGGATGTCCGTGTCAAACTCAGTGCATTGAAAAACGGGAAGGGCATCATACCAGAAAAAAATCTTTACTGTTTAAATTCCGCAGGAGTGGACTATACTGGCAAACCCTTCACCAAAAGGATTCTCGTAGACCAAGGTAAGATACAAGCACTCTGGTGCGGTATCGACATTCCTTCGGGCATCCCTCCAGGAATATACACCGGTACAGCAACCATCAGTTCCCGAAATGCACCAGATGCCGTCACCCGGATCACGCTGGAGGTTGGCAAAGAGATCTCCACCGATGGCGGCATCAGTGAACCTTGGAAGCAAACCAGATTGAAATGGCTGAATTCCACTTTAGCCCAGGAAAACAAGGTAATCGCACCGTACACCGACCTTAAACTTGATGGCAGAACGATAAGCCTGCTGGGCAGGAAACTGACTCTTTCACCTGACGGACTTCCCGGAAAGATCCAGACCTTCTTCACTCCGGAGATGACCAATTATCAATCAACCCCGAACGAAATATTATCCAATCCCATGCGCTTCGTGTGCATTAGATCTGAAGACGGCAAAGCCTTGAGTTGGAGATCAAACTCAACTACATTCACCAAAAAGTCTTCTGGCACTTACTCCTGGTCGGTCATGAGTTCCAATGGACCCTTGCAAATGGAGGTATCTGCTTCCCTTGAATTCGATGGTTTCGTCGACTATACTATAAAGATCACAGCAAATCAGGATATATCCCTTTCAGAATTTTCTCTGGAAATGCCCTTTCAAAAATCCGCATCGGATTACCTCATGGGCCTGGGCAGGAAAGGAGGGATACGCCCGGACACACTTGACTGGAAATGGAAAGTGGACTCCCTTAATCAGGATGGCGCCTGGATCGGAAGTGTGAATGCAGGACTACAATACTCGCTGCGAGATGAAAGGTATGTACGTCCTCTCAATACCAATTTCTACCTGCAAAAACCCCTTATCCTACCCAATTCATGGGCGAATGGTAAAAAAGGTGGTATTCGGATCTTCCCGGAAGGAAATGCCATCATGGTACATAACTATAGCGGAAGCAGGAACTTGAAAAAAGGGGATGTGCTATTTTACAACTTCACCCTGCTGATCACTCCTTTCCATACACTCAACACCGACTTTCAATGGGCCGGCAGATTTTATCATAAGTATCAGGATCTCGATAGCATCAAAATGGCCGGTGCAACGATAGTGAATATCCATCATGCCACGCCTATCAATCCCTGGATCAACTATCCTTTCATCGAATACAAGAAGATGAAAGATTATATAGACAGTGCACATGCCAAAGGTCTCAAAGTGAAGATCTACAATACCGTTCGGGAACTTTCCAATCATGCTTACGAAACTTTCCCTATGCGCAGTCTCGGACATGAAATCTACTCAACAGGCAAAGGGGGCGGTTTTAGCTGGCTGCAGGAACATATAGGAGAAGACTACATCGCCGCATGGTTCGTTCCAGAGATCAAGGACGCCGCCCTGGTCAACAGCGGAATGAGCAGATGGCATAATTATTATGTGGAAGGAATGAATTGGCTGACCCGAAATGTAGGCATTGACGGTATCTATCTGGATGATGTGGCCTTCGACAGGGTCACCATGAAACGCATCAAAAGAGTACTTACCCAAGATGGTCATCCAGGCATCATCGATCTGCATTCCGCCAACCAATACAACAAGAACGATGGGTTTAACAACAGCGCCAATCTGTACATGGAACATTTCCCATACTTAAGCAGACTCTGGTTCGGGGAATACTTTGATTATGAAAAAAATGGTCCCGATTTTTTCCTGACGGAAGTGAGCGGTATACCCTTTGGATTGATGGGAGAGATGTTAGAGGGCGGTGGCAATCCCTGGAGAGGTATGGTATATGGAATGACCAGTCGCATGCCCTGGTCCCAAAAAGCGGATCCCCGTCCGATATGGAAAACATGGGATTCTTTCGGTATGACAGGTAGTGAAATGATCGGATATTGGTCTAATAAGTGTCCTGTTAGTACGGACAAGCCAAACATCAAAGCCACCGTATACCGGAAGAAAGGTCGGTCAATGGTATCGATCGCCAGTTGGGCTGGGAAGAATGACAGTTTCCGATTGAAAATCGATTGGAAGGCATTGGGAATAAACCCTGACCAAGCAAAAATAAAAGCACCGGAGATCATGAATTTTCAACCGGAAAGAAATTTCAGTCCTAGCGAAGAAATACCTGTAGAGAACGGTAAAGGCTGGCTGCTCATTATAGAATGAATGCACATGTTATCTCGCGAGAATTGTCAGGATATGAATACATTTGAAAGATAAGTTTGCAAGTCTTTCAACAACCGAATCACCAAAGAGTATATTCCCCAAAAAAGCCATATGAAGAAGATCTTCCTACTGAGTTTTTTGCTGACCTCCATGGTCAGCTATTCCCAACAGATCGCAACGGTCAAGGAATACAAAAAAAGCTTCCCCACCTACCCTTTTTCAGATCCTAATCCCATACCCCTTCTGAGTCCGGTTTATCCTTATTTCCGTTTCGACGGATTCACGGACAAACCCGTGGAGAAAGAATGGAAAGTGGTTGAATTGGAAAATCAGTGGATCAAGTTGCTGATCCTTCCAGAGATCGGAGGTAAGATCTGGGCAGCGATCGAGAAATCAACAGGGAACCCATTCCTTTATTATAATCAAACCGTCAAATTCAGGGACATCGCCATGCGTGGCCCGTGGACAAGCGGAGGTCTGGAAGCAAACTACGGCATTATAGGTCATACGCCGAATTGCGCCACCCCGGTGGACTATGTCACCCGCACCAATGAGGATGGAAGTGTGAGTTGCATCATTGGCACACTTGATCTGCTCACCCGTACGAACTGGAGGATGGAGATCAACGTGCCAAAGGACAAAGCATATTTCACCACACAATCTTTCTGGTACAATGAAACCGGAATCGAACAGCCCTATTATCACTGGATGAATGCGGGCCTTAAGACCAAAGGCAACCTTGAATTCATCTACCCCGGTAACAGATATGTAGGCCATGAAGGCGAATATGCAGATTGGCCCGTAAATACCCAAAATGGCAAAAAGATCAATTTCTATGAACAGAACGATTTCGGCAGTTATAAATCTTACCATGTGTTCGGCAAATACACCGATTTCACTGGTGCCTATTACCATGATGATGACATGGGCATGGTCCGATATGGCGCACATGATGACAAGCCCGGAAAAAAATTATGGATCTGGGGACTTTCCCGGCAAGGAATGATCTGGGAGAAATTGCTCACGGACAAAGACGGGCAGTATTGGGAACTTCAATCAGGAAGATTGTTCAATCAAAGCGCGGAGAAAAGCATGTACACCCCTTTCCAGCACCTGAGCCTTCAACCCGCTCAGACAGAGACCTGGAAAGAATACTGGTACCCTGTCCTGAAAACGAAAGGTATCGTGGAAGCCAATCAATTCGGAGCATTGAACATACAGATGGAAAATGGATGGATGAAGATCCGATTATCACCTACACAAGCTATTAAGGACATAATCGCGATCCTCGAAGGCGATAAAGCGATCTATGCAAAGGGAGTCGATCTCAAACCCATGCAGCTTTTCACAGATTCCATACGCAGCAATGCAGATCCCAAAAAGATCTACCTGATGATCGGCGCCAAAATGATGGAATACCGATCGGATCCAGACGCGAACTTATTATCAAGGCCTGTGGATGCACCAGCGGATTTTGACTGGAACAGCGCCTATGGATTATGTATGCAGGGTGAGGAGTATATGGACCAGAAACTTTATCCGCAAGCGGAAACCAAGTTGCAGGCCAGCCTGGAGAAAGACCATAATTATCTACCTGCGTTGGTCAAATTGGCCGAACTCCACTACAGGAACATGCGATATGCAGAAGCCCTTGATCTAACGAAAAAAGCCCTGAGTATCGACACCTACGACGGGGCGGCAAATTACATCTATGCTTTGACCAATCTACAACTGGCACATCGAGTAGATGCCCGTGATGGTTTTGACATTGCTACGCTCTCCCCTGCTTTCCGCAGTGCAGCATATACGGGCATCGCCCGCATGCTACTTCAGGACGGCGATCTCCTGAAAGCCCGGGAATATGCCCATAAAGCGATTGATTTCAACAAATACAATATGGACGCCTGGCAGATAGAAGCCGTGGCAGCAAGAAAACAATTCGATCAACCCGGAGCACAACAAGCCATCAAGACAATGAGTGAGTTCGATGCGTTGAGCCATTACAGCAGATTCGAAACGTATATAAGCGATGCCTCAGCAGTAAATAAGGATAAATTCACTTCACTCATCAGGAACGAATTACCTCAAGAGACCTATATCGAAATGGCCATCTGGTATCACAATGCGGGGCAGAACGATGAAGCCATCAGGCTCTTCAAGATGTGCCCTGCCACACCAGAAGCCGCATACTGGCTAGCCTACTTAGAAGGCAAACCCCTTGACTCGAAAAGTCTAAAACCGGATTTTTCATTCCCTTTTCGCTCCGAAACTGCAAAGGTCATCGAGCAATTGATGAAGACAGAAAACCATTGGCTACTTAAATACCAACTTGCGCTCATTTACAAGGACCGTAACCGGCTGGATGAAGCCAGAGCACTCTTGGCCTCCTGCGGAGAGAATCCACCCTACGCGCCGTTCTATGCCGTACGTGCGCAGATCAACGGCGCATCAGATCCAGATGCAAAAGAGAAGGATCTTAAAAAAGCCCTCTCCTTGGACGGCCAGTGGCGCTATACCAAGGCACTTGCCGAACACTATCTGGCCCAAAACCAAAATGAAAAAGCCCTTTCCCTGACGGCACCCTACTACCAATCCCATCCGAACGACTATATCATGGGCATGTTGCAAGCACGCACGTTGCTACTGAATGGAAAGTTTACAGAAGCAGATGCCATACTGTCAAAAATCAACGTGATTCCCTTCGAGGGTGCAACCTCCGGACATGAGCTTTATCGTCAAGCAAAACTCATGATGGCGATGCAGCAAATGGAAAAAAAGAATTACAAAGGCGCATTGACATTGATTGATCAAGCACGCCTTTGGCCAGAGAATCTTGGAGTCGGCAAGCCATATGATGAGAGTCTAGACGGACGTTTTGAAGATTGGCTTTCCGCACAATGTTACACATCGATGAAAGACAAAGTGAAAGCTGAAACTTTAATCAACCAGATCATCCTCTTTACGCCTAAAGTGGAAAATACGGTGTCCAACTTCTACCCTTCCAACAGTCTGATAACGGCGATGGCATATGAAAGAATGGGAGAAAAAGAAAAAGCAAGGACCTTCTTGGCCGATATGGAAAAAGCGCATCCTGGCAATACCGGCATAACCTGGAGCCGGGACGTCTTCTCAGGGGAACAACACCGCTCCGTTCCAGAAGAAAAAAAGGAATCCAACCTAATCTTGATAGAAGAAATGCTGAAAAGAAAACTCTGAATGAATATGTCCAATCAATCGCCTCCCGACTATTTGAATCCTGCCCTTCCTACAGGTCTAACTCATTTCCGAATCCCCATTATAGAAGCCACGGATGAATCCGTAAAGGGATATGGATGGCTGGTGGATGATCCATTGACCTGTCAAATGGAGATCACCCGATGGCCAGCACAAGGATGGCGTCCGGTTGATACCGACAGCGGGGATGAAGGTGGAACTACAGAGGGGATTTTTCATAGCGAATGGAAGGGAGATATTTTATATGGCAGTAACGAAGCGGTTGGAGGACATTATATACTAGGATATGCAAAAGAACCCGAATCGGCATCCGAACAAGGAACGGAAAAACCAGATCAGATTCTACTCTGGCATGCAAATTACCATCCAGATGGAGGTCAACTTTTTTTTCCACTGGACAAAAGACCATTCCTTGTTCCCGTGGCACTTCCGGGAGATGATATCAGTCCCGAAAAATTCATCTGTTTCCTTTGTAAAGGAGATAAAGGCCTGTATATACATGCAAATATTTGGCATGAAGGGGTATTCGCCCTCCAGGGCAAACAGCGTTTCCTGGATCGGCAAGGAGCGGTTCACGCAAGGGTCTCCGTCGATTTCGCAAGGGAATTCAATTGTTTACTGCAGATACCATTGGATTCAATCTGAACGACCATCATGATCCACTTTCATGGAATTCGATGGAATTCAAACCAATGCTCATGGTGATGTTTACCTTTCCATTGAAACGCAAAGAAAGTTGCAAATGCTTACAGAACCGTTGGAATTTCTTTGACCCATCTTTGACCTAATTAGAGGTTTTTGGGGTCAAATAGAGGGCTATATACCCATTTTGGAGATTTGAGATTCAAACAGGTTACCCTGACTATCTTACCCCGATCTTATTGATTATCAGTTACAAAAAGAAAAGAGCACCTGAAATCAGATGCTCTTTGTTCGTCGGGAAGACAGGATTCGAACCTGCGACCCCCTGGTCCCAAACCAGGTGCGCTACCGGCCTGCGCTACTTCCCGGACTCAATTTCTCAATGCTCAACTTACCATCTAAACATTAGCTCAGGGGCCAACGACCAAATAGCAAGGATGGCAAAATTAAGGTTTTACATCCATCGCCCCAAACAGATCCCAGCACCTTTTATATCACTGAATAATTCCTACTTTCATGACCATCAAATTTTTGCATAACAACATATGGGCCATCTGAAAATCATCTTCAGACTCGTATTCCCGACCATCTTCATCTGTATCCTTTCAGGATCACGTCTTTCCGCACAATTGAAGGATACCCTTTTCCTGCATGATGGTCAAGTTCTCTCCGGTGAACTTAAAAAATACCAATATGGCAAGATCGAATTCGACATGGACAACGTTCAACTGGTCAACGTTAAATATACCAAGATCAGGACGATAAGAACCCACCAGCACATTTATCGGGTGGAGACGGCGGACCGGCGGATCATAACAGGCATCATAAAGCCATCCGTAGACGACGGGATCATCCGCATCCAGAGCGGGGATTCCACCATCTTTATACCCATAAATCAAGTTACCCTCATAACAGCTTTCGACAACCGGTGGTTCAAGAACCTGCACGGCTTCGTTTCTGCTGGATACAGTTATACAAAATCAAGTAACATCGGCAGATTCAACTTGGATGGTGCAGTGAACTACAACAGCAAAAAGATGTCGACATCCTTATCGGGCAACGCATCCTATACACAAACCCAAAAAATATTCAGCCGGGACCGCGAGAACATCAGCACCAGCAGTTTCTACATCCTGAACCCCTGGTGGTCGCTTGGTGCACTATTGAGCTATCAGCGCAATCTGGAACTGGGACTTCAACGACGCTTTCAGGAATCCTTTGGATACCGTTACAACATCATATACCGGAACCGCTTCCAACTCAGAGCCCTTTCCGGTATCGCCATAAATCAGGAAAAAAACACTGATGGAGTAGGGCAACCGACCCGATACGAGATTCCATTCAACATCAACCTCAATTTTTTCAAGTTCGAGAAACCCAATATAAGCTTCACCACCAGCCAGACTTTTTATGTCAGCCTTTCACAGAAAGGTAGATTCCGTTACGATGGCGACACACGCCTTTCCTGGGAAATGATAAGGGATCTCTCACTAAGCATGAATTTCTACCACAACTACGATAGCAAGCCCGTTGCCATCAACGCCAATACATTCGATTATGGATTGGTGCTCGGACTCAAATACACATTCTGAAAAGTGATCATTTCTTAATTGATGCCTTTTGCGGCATGGAAGAGATCCAAGTCTTTATGAGATCGAGGCCTTCCTGATGTACCAACTTGCGCCCGATCTGCGGCATCATCTTGCCAGGATCGATATTCCCCATCCGATAAGGAAGTATGGATGACTCTGGATGGCCGGGGATGATGTCGTATAGAAAATCGCCGCCACCACTACCAGCTGCCTCAGGGGTCTTCAGCACACCCAATTTGCCGGGGTCCGTGTTGCCATAAAATAGATAAAGTCCACTCGGATTGGCTGACCCCTCGGGTCGATGGCAGTGCGCGCAATTCACGTCAAGATATGCCCGCGCTCGCAGCTCAACGGTGCCCGTTGTGCTATCGTCCCATTTGGCAACTTTATTACTCAGATTGGCAGCGGCGTCAAAACCGGTGAGATATCCTGTAGAAGCCCAGCGTGCCAACTGATTTGACCTGCCTTCCACATAATCATAATCATGATTGAGGTTTCGAACCTTTGGACCAATGGCACTCAGGCTACCGTTGAAACCATGGCAACCCTTGCACTGATTTTTATTTGGCACGGAATAATCATCATGCATTTTTATACCATTCAGATCCACCCATTCCACATTCCTGTTCGCACCAATGATGTTCAGCTCCGCGTCATCCTGTTTTTCATTCCAAACATATGTCAACGCATCCCACTTGTCGGACTTATGGATCAACAGTCTGGTCTCGACGATACGTCGGCCTTTCGATTGATCCCGGAGATCGTAAGGGTAGTAAAAATTCTTGATGAGTACCGTGCCTAAGGGAAAATCAAACACCTCATCACGAGTATATTTAGCCGAAACACCTTCCGGCATCCATACGAATCTTTGCTTCTGGGCATAGTCACTGAACAAAGGTGTGATGAGATCATATGGAAGCACCCGATTGTTCGGCAAAAGTTCATTCATCTCACCTTTGAAGAAATGATAGTCTGACAGTCGTTTGGGAGGAGTTGAATAGTTGACATCAAGTGTAACCTCTTTATTGCCCCGGTTTTGACATTGATCGAAAACGATCAAGATCAAAAGCAGCATCGAACAAACGAAGATCAGGGAGGTTCGCTTCATGATCATGGTTTACCGGGGTCGCCCTTGATGCCAGAATGGCTACAATCGTATTTGCCAAGATCATATTCCACATGATCAGTGATATCACTCTCGCCTTTCACGGCCCATAGGTTCAAGTCTGCGAACTTGATCTCGCCATTATTCCTGATGCAGATTCTCTTTTCCTCTGGAACTATGCCGCCCACTTTGCTATAGGCGGGATCGGCCGATCCGTCCACGATGATATCCTTATACCCTTTCAATCCCAACGAAACAAGCTTGCCCAAGTCAGTGGTAAGATCGGGGATGGAAATGGATTCGGTGTCAAATATATTGTCATGAATGTAGATCGCCGTGCAATATTGGCCATACAAAGAATCATTGAACGGCTTACCCGTTAGTTGAAAACTGACCACGGTCAAACCGAAGGTCTTGTTGAATTTAATGCGGTTGTGATGAAATTCCGCGCTGTCGGTCCCCATCACGATGATCCCTGAACCTGGGGGCACGGATGATACCAGGGAACTGACTTTCCCGAAATTCTTCTCGTTATTATTCAGACAGTCATTGTCGTAAACCCTCGCGTTCCTTCCATTGTGCAGAGGGAGTCCGGGAGTATCGAAAACCAGTATCCCGCCGGTATTATTCTCTGACAGGTTATGATAAACATCAGAATTGATGCAATTTTCGATCTCGATTCCGGCAACATTATGATGCGCATGACAGTTCCGGACAACAACATTGATGGTCTGACCTACATAAATCCCGGCATCGCTGGAAAAAGAAGCTTCACAATTTTCCATCACGAGATTCTTGCACTGAACGGGGTAATAAGCATAATCACCATTGGTACTGTCCACGCCGCTTGTCCAAGTAGAATTCATGTTCCGGATCAAAACAGTGTCGCAATTGAGCAATTTGATGTTATTCCCTTTCGCATCCTGAACGGTGAACCCTTCCATGATCACACCTGTACTGTTCGTGACAAGAAAACCTTCACCGCCTTCAGATTGACGCGAAAAAGAGAGGAAACTCTTTCCTACACCCTTCCCTCTGATGGTGATACGCTTTTTGCCATCTATGGAAAGGGGTTTGCTCAATAGAAATTTGCCTTCTGGGATCTCGATTACAGTTCCATCCTCCGCAAGAATGCACTTCTCCAGCAGCTTGTCCTGGAAATTCTGATTGAATTTGAATCCGTTTGAGTTGGAAGATTTCATCCCGCCCGTTCCACATGAGATCAAGAAGATTAGGAATATCATCCCAAAGATTGGATCACAGAATCTCGAAAAACATGAATTACCCATAAGCACCCAGGATTTCTTTCACTTAAAAATACAGCCTTTATTGAAAATACAGACAACGCAATTCCGGGATGAAAACAAAAGCAAAAGCATCTGCCGAGGAACAATTTGACTTCAGATTAACTTTTGGAACTACCCAAAGCACATCTTTATGCAGTAAATTACAGTAGATGTTTAAAATGGCATTTTTAATGACACTCGTCGCCTGGGGCATATCAGAAAAGATCCCTCCCCAATGGAAAATTAAGCCGGGAACCCCGATTCGTTTTTCCATCCGGGGGATTTTGGGCACAACCGTCAATGGCACATTACAATTGAGTTCCACGGATATCCGATTCGACACATCAGATCTGGCGCATTCCTCTTTCACAGTGGGATTAGACGTTAATTCCTTGAACACGGGCATCTCCATGCGGGACAGTCACTTGGCCAGAGAAGAATATTTCGACAGCGAACATTATCCGACCATAAAATTCAGATCCAACTCCATTGAAAAGAAAAACGACGGTAGTTTTGGAGTCAGTGGACGATTGTTCTTGAAAAAAACAGAGAAAGTATTGATTATCCCGTTTCAATTTCAATCAGATGGCAAAAATGCCCGGTTCACCGGAGGATTCACCATCAACAGAAAGGACTTTGGCATCGGCGGTTCCTCCCTGAGCATGGGAGAAATAGTTACCGTAAAACTGGATATCCCAGTTACCGCGCTTTGAACCTCCTGTCGATCAAATAAATGATCGCTCCAAGTGCGAGAATGCCAAATCCAGCAAGACTCTCCCAAGGCTTATCTATCATGGTATAGATCAGGATCCACAGACTGAACAAAAGAAAAATGATCTGAGGCCAGGGGTGGAATGGAGCTTTGAAACTTCCCTTTTCCCGAGCTCTGATGAATAGGCTCGACGCCACGGCGAGCGATAAGACCAACTGAAGTACGAAACCAGCATACAACAGCACCTTCTCAAAAGATCCGGTCGCCGTCAGAACAGTGGCAATGACCGCATGGACCCAAACCGCGCGTACAGGGATTCCATGCTTGTTGACCTTTGACAAGGGCTTCAATAATCGATGATTCTTGGCCATGGCCCACGTCACTCTCGGCCCTACCCAAAGATAACTACTGATGGTCGCGATCAATTGCAGGGCGATGAAAAAACTGACCCACTCCCCACCTTTCTTTCCGAGCAGATTTTGGAATGCGATGAAACTCACCTCTTCTTTTCCATGAAGTTGTTCAACTGAACCATTCCTGAGCAGCACGATCTGAAAAAGAACATAGATGACCGCGATGAACAAAGTACTGCCAATTAGTGAGCGTGGTATATTCTTCCTCGGATCTTCAATTTCTTCTACAATATATGCCGATGCATTCCACCCCGTATAGGCATAGGTCACGAACACCATGGAAATGGCATAACCCGGTTGCAAAATTTCTTTCTTCCAGGATCCATTCAATAATATGGCATTCTCCTGTTGTCCCGGACGCAAAAATCCCAAACTGATCAGTGTAAGGATGAAAAGCACCTTGACAAGCGTGGAAATATTTTGCATACCACTGCTGTGCTTGATAGTGAAGCTGTGCATCAAACTGACCAAAATGATGACTCCCAATGCCAAACTGATGTTGCCGTTAAGTCCGAAAGGAGCAAGGTATTTGGTGATGGCAATGGCAGCGAGAGCAACAGGTGCCGAGAAACCGACCGTTAACCCAGCCCAAGCGGTCAGAAAACCCAGAAAGGGATGAAAGACCTCGGAAAGAAAAACATAATCTCCGCCGGATGCCTTGAAATTAGTACCCAGTTCGGCATAGGCAAATGCACCGAACAGCGCAAGGATACCACCTCCGATCCATAGGAGAACAATACTCCATGTATTCTGAACTGCCGACAATTGGAAGCCAACACTGGTGAAAACACCGGTACCGATCATATTTGCCACCACAATGGAGGCGGCTGTCCAAACGGAGATCTTGCGCTTCAAGTAAAGGGGGAATAATTGAATGGTAAATATAAGGCCAGAGATATTCTCCACCACCCTCCAAGAGTCCACCCTTGGAGGGTGGTACGAATTTCGTCGCAAAATGATGAAAAATAGCGGCTTTGTAGATTTTAAGGGCTCAAGCTCCGGAAATACCTGAAGTTTTTGATGAACGCTTGGAGAGTGGACTCTTGGAGGGTTAGCGCAGAACTTTGTTAAAATGGAATTTTGACCCCCACACCACTCACCAAAAAACATAAATTTGCAGCCCATAACCTCTTCATGAAACACTGGACTCTCGCTATTATACTCTTGTTCTGCATACGTATTAACGCCTCCGCACAAACAGATGCACAGGTGAAGTCGGAAAATATCACCACCATCGCCAACTTGGCCGCCAGTGAACTTCAATCCGATCCGGGAAACAGGGAGAAATGGATCAAGTTGCACAACATATTGAAAGTCTTTTATCAGGATCTCACCGTGCAGGAAAGGCAGGTCTACCGGGAATTACTGACCAACACTGTTCAGTCTTCCATTACAGTCGCCACATCGCCAGAAGAACCCGGAGGCCGCATCTCCATAAATGGTCACATAAGCAACCTTAATGGTGAACCATACCGGAATGTACTACTGGTCATTTCCTCTACCGACAGCCATGGTTACTATACCCCCTGGGATTCTGTGACCAGAAAGCTCAACGAACCAGATGCCAGGATCATGGGTTTTCTCCGGACGGACAATCGGGGAAATTTCGAGATCCTCACAACAAGGCCTGCCAGCTATCCCATGCTCGACAACGGCAGGATCGTACCGGCTCACATCCATCTCCAGATCTCAGCTCCGGGATTGCCTAAAAAAAGGATACAGGCCCTTTTTGATGACGACCCCGCTCTGGATGATTATTGGAGACCTTGGGCTGCCAGGGAAGAATACCCTATCATGAAACTGGAAAAAAATGAAAAAGGTGTCTTGGCCTGGAAATTGAATTTCATCCTGAAAAATTGACCCCACAGCCGCTTCAGCTTCGAGATCACTTCTTTTCGGTGCCATTGCCGATCCAAAATCAGCATTCGTTCACCAATACCGCATTCATCCCGGATAGCCGTTAAACCTCTATGAGATGGAAAAGTCCAATCAACAGGAGTTCCGGACGAAAATCACATCTACATGGCATTTACTAAATATCTCCAGAGCAAACCCTGGATTCTCATAATTATCCTGATATCCATTTCGTCATTCAGGCCTTCTCCCCACTATTACCATTCCCCATTTCACATGCCCTGGGCGGAAGCTGGATTGACCAAGAAACAAGCCGCAGCTCACCTGTTGGATCGATTCACGTTCGGTGCGCATAAAGAAGATCCCGACCGATTGGCCAAAATGGGTTTGGAAGAATGGTTCTTGGCGCAACTGAAGGGCAACCTGCCGAATGAAGAACTCGATAAAAGACTCGCCCAATACGATGCACTTGCTCTAAGCAATGAACAAGTGCTTTCAATATTCCCAAGACCAGCTCGGCTGTTCAAAGAAGCCGTGGAAGCCGGATTCTTGAAGAAGGACGAATTCCTTCCCGATAAAAAATCTCCTGAGAACAGGCAAGCCATAAAAGCATACATGGACAGCAAAAACTACCGACCCCATCAAGAACTGTTCCGTCAGTTCATCAATCAGAAAATACTCAGGGCCGCCTACAGCAATAATCAACTTCAGGAAATCTTGACCGATTTCTGGTTCAACCATTTCAACGTGTCATTGACCAAAAACGAATGCGCTCCCTATATCCCTTCCTTCGAACGTGATGTGATCAGACCGAACGCAACCGGCAAATTCTTCAACCTGCTCCTGGCAACTGCCCGATCCCCGGCCATGTTGCTTTACCTCGATAATTTTTCCAGCATGGGTCAGAATGAACAGATGTTGGAACAAAAAAGGATGGCAGAAGAAAGAATGCATCGCAAAATAGGTTCCCTGGATCCGGAAAGCCCATTGGCGAAACAACTCCAAAAAAGGGTAGATCGATTGAAGAATGAGGGATTAAATGAGAACTATGCCAGGGAGATCATGGAACTCCATACCATGGGTGTTGATGGTGGATATACGCAAAATGATGTAACGGAAGCTGCAAGGGTGCTTACCGGATGGACCATTTTCCCGGCAAATCAGGAAGGTCCTGGGCGGGTCATCCGCAAGATGTTTGACCAATCAGGAGAAGATAGATTAACTGCAAAAGGATTCCTGCATGATGGGGATTTTCTTTTTGCCATGAACCGCCATGACACAAAGGAGAAAACGGTTCTTGGGAAGACTTTCCGCCAAGGTGGGGGGTATGAGGAAGGTGTGGCATTGATCAGGCTACTTGCCGATCATCAATCCACCGCAACATTCATCTGCAAAAAATTGGCGGTTCGTTTCGTCTGCGATGAACCACCCTCTGCACTGATTGTGCGGATGGCCAAAACATTCCGGACTTCGGATGGAGATATACAAGAAGTACTCAAAACCATGGTTGCATCGCCGGAATTCTGGGCAAAGGGATCCGTTCGAGAAAAAACACGATCCCCATTCGAACTTGCCATCGCCAGCATCAGGATACTGAATGCCGATGTCAAGGCTCCTTTCATGATTTATAACTACATCAAGAAAATGGGACAAAATTTATACCATTATCAAGCTCCAACAGGTTTCCCGGACAAAGGAAGCTACTGGATCAATGCGGGATCACTGATCAGTAGAATGAACTTCGGCATGGACATGGCGGCACAAAAGATACCTGGTGTACATCTTGACCTTGCAGCACTCAATGATCATCATGAACCGGAGAGTTCGGAAGACGCATTAAAAACATATGCCTACCTCATACTGCCGGGGCGGGACATGGAACCCACCCTGAACAGACTAAAACCCTTAGTCATGGACCCGAGCATTCAGCAGAAGATAAATGACGCGGCTGCAAGTTCACCGGTACAGGAAAACATCCAAATCGTTGATGACATGTTCGAAGAAGAAGTAACTGAAAAGAAAAAACAAAGACCTGCAGCCCCTGTTACAGAAGATCAGCAAATCATGCAGGATGAGAACAAATTGCTCGCACAGGTCGTAGGCATCATCATAGGATCACCTGAATTTCAACGAAAATAGATCAGTCATGACCAACAGAAGATATTTTATGAAAGGAGCAGGCATGTCTCTGCTCAGCTTGGGACTAACAGGCATACCTGGGTTCCTATTGCGAGCCGCTGCTAATGAAAAACATTCGGTTTCATTCCGCAGGCCCAAAACACTCGTCTTCATTTTCCAGCGAGGTGCTATGGACGGTCTCATGGCCGTCACGCCCTTCACAGATGCCCATCTCTCCCAATTCCGCCCCACTTTGTTCATGACTGCTGCAAAAAATAGTGGACATACCCCTTTGATGGATCTGGATGGCAGATTCGGATTACATCCCGCTTTTTCCGGGATGGAACCCCTATTCCATGAAAAAAGACTTGCCATCATTCATGGAATGGGTTCCCCGAACGAATCAAGAAGTCATTTTGATGCACAGGATTACATGGAAAGTGGTACCCCGTTCAGCAAAGGCACTCCCGACGGTTGGCTCAATCGGACCGCGAAGGCTACCGGCAGCCAGGGAACCCCTTTTTCCGCCGTTAGCCTGACCTCGGCACTTCCCCGTTCGCTGTACGGCGATTTCCCAGCATTGGCCATCAACAATTTGAATGATTTTGCCATCCAGGCAAAAGCCAATCCGTCAATGGCCAATCTCGCCGCCAAAAGCTTCGAGGAACTCTATGACCAGACCAGTTCTTCCTTGTTGAACAAGAATGGTCAAGAAACTTTTGAAGCACTGCAGATCTTGGGTAAAACAGATATCCGTCACTACATACCAGCAAATGGTGCCACCTATCCCATGTCACCACTGGGAAACGCTCTCAAGCAGATCGCCCAACTCATCAAGATTAATGTTGGCCTAGAGATTGCGTTTGCGGAAAGTAGTGGATGGGATACGCACTTCAATCAAGGCACGGATAACGGTACATTCGCCCGAAATGCGAAAGACCTCGGCGCAAGTATCTCCGCATTTTGGAACGATCTGGGACAATACCAGGATGATGTCACCCTGATGACCGCAACGGAATTCGGTCGCACCGTGAAGCAAAATGGAACCGGAGGCACGGACCATGGTCGTGCCAGCTGCAGTTTCATACTGGGAAATGATGTTCAGGGAGGCGTCGTTCATGGGAACATACAACCGCTATCGCAGGATAATCTGGCAGATGGACGTGATCTGCCCGTGACAACCGATTTCAGAACCGTATTCAATGAAGTGGCCAAAAAACATCTGGAGATCCGGCATGATGCCGATCTATTCCCCGACTGGAAAGCAAATCAAATTTCCATCATGAAATGATGAAATTCCTTAAACCATCAATCATTGGAATATTTGTATTCCATGAGTTTTTCCTTGAATGTCGTACCGAATGTATATCCGAATGTGAGTATGACCGCCCTGCTGTCCACACGTGATCTCCGCCATGAGGAAAAATCAGGCGTCAGCAGATTATTTCCGTTGCGTTGCGTATTGAAAATATCCGTAACCGCTATTCCCATACGTCCCTGACCTTTCATGATCTTCTGCTGGAATCCAAAGTCTACGTTATATACTGCGATCCGTTTCCCCTGTGGCAATGCCACGGGTGCCTGATAATTGGCGAGAAACTGGAATTTACTCCCTTTCCAAAAGCTGAAATTCTGTGTCATCTTCACATACCAGGTGAAGGCATCACTCTTGATGCTCTGGCCATCCGTCTGGCCCAGCAGATGCTGCTGAAACAAGGAAATACTCACATTGGCCTGCCAAACCGGGTTGAACTGGGCACCGAGAATACTTTCCAGACCATAAGTTGTCGCACTGCCGAGATTGATCGGCTTTGAAAGCGCCTTCCCTGTACTATCCAGAAAAACATAATTCATGATCGTGTTCGTACCCCGACGGTAAAATAAATTGGAAGTCAGGGAGAAATGTCGCCACTCCTTGTTGTATCCCATTTCAAGGGTATTCACCAACTCCGGTTTCAGGTCGGGATTACCGCTGTGTGGATTCAAGGAGTCGGTTATATCTAGGAATGGATTGAGCATCCCTAGACCAGGCCTGTTGATACGCCGGCCAATATTCACTTTGAAAAAATCCTGCTTTCCGGTATACCAAGAAATGGTGGCAGTGGGAAAAACATTGAAATACGAATGTCGAAAAGGATCAGCTCCTGAAGATTCCCCATGAAGAGACATGTTTTCCAAACGGATACCCGCCTCGTACCTCATCTTGGGGCTTTCCTTATCACCAACGTAAGAATGCATTTGCGCATAAGCCGCATTGACCTGTTCCCCATAGATGAAAATGTTGCTGGAACGAGGATCAGGAATGAAACTCCCTCCCTGTTCATACAGGCTGCGGAAATTCGCGTTCAAATGCCTGAAAATGCCTTTATATCCGATCTCCATCTGTGTACGGGGAGTTACCGGGAAAGCATAGTCGATCCTTCCATTCGAAATCCCGGATCGCTCAAGATTATGTGTCTGCTGCAGAAAGGGTTCCCCGAATGACAACATATGCTGATCAAGCGAACGGGTAGTGATATCGGTATTCTCATTCCCCTTTTCAAAACTGGTGCTCACTTCGGCAGTCAGACTTCTCCTGCTATCGTTGAATTTATGTGCATAATTACTGGAAAGCTCGAAAACATCCTCATTAGGGATCTCATCCGAAAATCTATTGTTGGCAGAAGTGAATGAACGATCGGATTTCTGCAGGTTACTGGTCAGACTCTCCATGTTATGCTGACCATTATGCCCATAGATCCCCTCAAATCCCAAACTGTTCTTCTTGTTGATATCATAATCTAAATTGAGTTTAAAGTTATGCTCCGTCTCCGACCTGTCATCATCGCGATGCTGGACCAGAAAATGGTCATCCGTAAGGTTGAAATTTTCACGCTGTGCATCGATATATCTTTTTCGTCCGGCGAAACGATTGTCATAAGAAACCCCCAGATTCAACTTGGGACTGAACTGATGATTCAAAATGAAAGAACTGTTAAGTCGGTATTTTGCCCCATATCCAGCACCTATGGCGAAAGCGCCATTCGTGCCCGGCTTGGTGTTCTTCTTCAGGATGATATTGATTATCCCCCCCTCTGCATCGGCGTCGTACCGGGCACCAGGAGTATTTATGATCTCGATCCTGTCGATGCTACTGGCGGGAATCCGGTCAAGATTATGAGTGGTCAATGCAGAATTACGACCATTGACCAACACTTGCGGACTCTTGCCCCGCATCGAAATAGCACCTTCGGCATCCACGATAACCGTTGGGGTATTGGCCAATAGATCGGTGGCCGTTCCCGTGCCGGAAGTGATGTTGTCCTCCGCACGGACAACGAAACCTTGCGGCGTTTTCTGGATGATCTTACGTGGAGCCGTCACCGTAACACCCTGAAGAGTCCTTCGATCACTTAACATGTCGAATGAGCCCAGATCCTGAACTTCCTTACCAGGCTTCACCGTCATTTCCTTTCGTATGACAAGGAATCCGATCCGTTGCACCTTGATCAAGTATGGCCCGGGCGGAATATCCATGAACTGGAATTTCCCATCGGTATCCGCAGTAGCAAATCCGGCCATTTTTGTACTGTCCAATCGTGGGTACAAATATATGTTGGCTAATTCCATGGGCTTGCTTTCGGAGAGCACCTTACCGATCAGTGTTTGTGAACTGACGAGGTGAGCTTGTAAAAGGGTGAGGAAAATCAAAATCAACTTTCGGGAGGGCTTACCCATGATACTATGTATGAACGTCAAAATGGAATCTGCAGGTTTGAACTCTAATTGGATGATTTTTGATCAGAAAACCTTCACAGTTATTCAAATACATCCGATCCTGGACGAACTGACTCAAATGAAGAAAAATATATATCTCAAAAAATGTTTGCTTCTTGTCTGCTTACCTGTTCCACTACGCACGTTCAATCGACCTCCACAGTTTTATCTTCGAACTTGAAGTCAATTTCCTATCCCCATAGCAATCCTGATCGATTTTCCCAAAACCATCTATTTTTACGGTACATTTTTAATTCTCATGTCCCACGACCATTCCCACCATCATCATCACCACGGGCCAGAAATGAAGGAATTGAACAACGCCTTCATCATTGGAATCTGCCTGAACATGCTCTTCGTGATCATTGAAGTAGGCGTAGGTTTGAACATCCATTCCCTATCGCTACTATCTGATGCGGGACACAATCTTGCCGATGTGGGAAGCCTTGCCCTTTCTCTGTTGGCTTTCCGTCTGATGAAGAATAAGGCCAACGAAAAATACACCTACGGATATAAAAAGACAACCATCCTCACCGCCCTCTTCAATGCCATGGTCCTGCTGGTCTCGATCGGTGCCATTGCTTATGAGGCCCTGCACAGGCTCCTCAACCCAGAACCACTTCCGGGTCGGACCATTGCCATGGTTGCAGGAATAGGCATCCTTATCAACGCCTTCACGGCCTACCTGTTCATGAAGGATAAGGAAAAAGACCTGAACATAAAAAGCGCCTATCTGCACCTCATGTCCGATGCGCTTGTCAGCGCCGCATTAGTGGTGGGAGGCATCATCATTGCATACACACAGTGGTACTGGCTGGATGCATTGCTCGGTATGACGGTGGCCATCGTGATACTTTTCAGCACCTGGAACCTACTCCAGAGCAGTCTTCGCCTATCCTTGGATGGCGTTCCCCGGGAGATCGACCTGAATGAGGTCAAGCAAAAAACCCGATCCATCCCCGGCGTGAAGGCCATTCATCATATGCATGTTTGGGCCATGAGCACCACAGAAAACGCCATGACCGTCCATATTCAGTTGCTGGACAACACGAGCAAACAGGAAGAATTCAGTATCAAACATGAACTGCGCCACGAAATGGAACATCTGAACATCCGGCATGTCACGATTGAAACGGAAAGCACGGAATACCCTTGCGACAATGGTGAATGCTGATGCGAAGAAATCCTCGCGTCAGGGATTATGTGAAAGTTGAGCTTTCTTCCTGGGTTTCATTGATCTTTTCTTGTAATCATCGGAAAGAATGCTGATGTTGCCATCCACCTCCATATACGCCAGATCCACATCCCGGATATGTTCTACACCATGTTCGCGGATGGCACGCTGTAACTCATCTGTCGACATCATGGCTTCCTCCATCCCACGTTGGTCCACCTGACCATTATGAACCAGCATGACCTTCTTTCCCTGGACGATCCTGCTGAAACGGGCATTCTTGCGCATGAGGAACTTGAAAATATAATTGCTCAGGAACAGGGCGAAAGCTGCAGAAAGGCCACCGATAAGTGTCGAATCTGAACCTACCATCGCATTCTGGACGCTGTTGCTGATGAGCAGGATGAATACGAAATCCGCGACCGACAATTGAGCCATTTCCTTCTTCCCGAACAGCCTGATGGCCAAAATAATGAACAGATAAACAGAAACGGATTTGCCGGCAATGATCAAATAAGGGAGTATGAAATCCATAAATATCAAGTTATGAATTATGATCAATAAAAAGAATCCCCATCTGCCAAGTTAATGTTTCCGGATTTTGTGAAAGCCTCCACTACTGCCTGCTCCAATGCAAACCCATCAACCCAACAACAATAAGTGTCAGAAATAATACCTGTTTGGGATTCAACTCCTCTTTGAACAGGTAAACGCCAAGCACGGCAACCAGTAGGGTGCTCGCACCAGCCCAAGTAGCGTTTGCGGTACCCATGGGAAGCCGTTTCAAAGCCAAAGTCAGGAAAACAAAACTCAACAAATAGGCCATGACCGCTAATGCGGCACTCCACTTGTGCTCAAACCCATTCGAAGCTTTCATGTATAAAACAGCAACGGTCTCAGCTAGAATGGTGAGCAGGAGAAACAGATAACCCATGGGGAATACATTCTTGGTGTAAGATAAAATTTAAGCTCGATGTTCCGTTCAGAACAAATGAACTTGTAAAAATGAACCTTTCGCATCACACGAGATGCGATTTAATGGCTGTCTGATATCAGAAATAGGTCATTGATCAACTTGAAAACTCCAAAATCTGAATATTCCCTTCAAATCACTTAAATTGATAACCACCTTTAAAATCAATGGAATGAAGAGAAATTCCGGACGCAGATCCTTTATACGGAGTATCGGCTTGGGAAGTACAGCCACCGCTTTATTTCCAGCCGCCCTCAAGGCTACTGGGGTTAAGGAAACATCCACCATGAAAAGTGAGGGCGCCGAGCCTCAACAAAAGTTCGGCCATCCATTCAACAGTACATATACAGGCTCACACCTCAACCGCCTAGCCTTCCCCTTGGGGGGGATGGGGGCAGGCATGATTTGCTTGGAAGGGACTGGGGCGATCTCACATGTTTCCGTACGTAACAAACCCGATATTTTCAACGAACCTGGACTTTTCGCAGCTTTGCTGGTAAAAGGTGTGCCCAATGGCGCAAAGGTGCTCGAGGGACCAGTGCCAGATTGGAAGAAATTCGGTAGGAAGGATGCTGGGAATGGCGATACCGGCTCTACCACCGGTCTGCCCCGTTTCCGAAATACAGAGTTTCTGACCAGATTCCCATTCGGCATCATCAGCCTGAGCGACCCGGACCACCCCATTCAAGCAGAGATCACCGGGTGGAGCCCGTTCATCCCTGGAGACGACAGGAATTCAAGTTTGCCCGTTGCGGCGCTGGAATATAGTTTTACCAATAAAGGCACGAAAACTTACGATCAGGTTTTCTCGTTCAATACCAAAAATTTCCTGCGACTTGACGAAGGCAGAAATAAGATCGACCCATATTCAAATGGATTCATACTTGCGGAAGCGGGTAATAAAAACATACCATACCAGAGTGAACTGGCCATCTTCACAGATGACGCTGCCACCAGTGTCGACCATTGCTGGTTCAGAGGAGGATGGTGGGACCCAATGACCATGGCCTGGAATCACGTACGTGATGGCATCATCAGCAGCAACCCGCCCGTGGAAAAAGACGCACCCGGTGCCTCACTTTACGTTCCCTTCCAATTGGCACCTGGCAAGAAGAAAACCATTCGGGTCATGATATCTTGGTATACTCCCGAATCTCTCGAAACATATGGAGAGGAAGGCGCACCCAAGGAAAACTGCAACCCGGATTCCGGCTGTTGTAATTCACCCAGTGACATGGGTTTAGACCCTTACGACAAGGATTTCAACGGCAAAACCTACAAACCTTATTACAGCAGCATATTCACCTCGATAAAAGAAATTTCGGATCACTGGAAAGGGAATTATGATTCGCTTCGGGAAAAATCGGCAACATTCCGTGACTGTTTTTACGATAGCACATTACCCCCGGAAGTCATAGAAGCAGTTGCAGCCAATCTCACCATCTTGAAATCACCTACCGTCTTGCGGCAATATGACGGCAGACTATGGAGTTGGGAGGGTTGTGGAGACAGTTGGGGTTGCTGTCACGGATCATGCACCCATGTATGGAATTATGCTCAGGCCATCCCTCATCTGTTCCCCGCTTTGGAAAGAAGCCTGCGCCATACCGAATTTTGCGAGAATCAGGACAGCATGGGCCATCAGAATTTCCGTGCCACATTACCCATTAAGCCGAACAAGCACGATTTCCATGCCGCTGCAGACGGACAACTGGGCGGTATCATGAAAGCATACAGGGAATGGCGTATCAGCGGAGATGATGCCTGGATCAAGAAAATGTTCCCCATGGTCAAAAAAAGCATGGACTACTGCATCCTTACGTGGGATCCCAAGGAACAGGGAGTGATCGAAGAACCCCATCACAACACCTACGACATTGAATTTTGGGGGCCCGATGGAATGCATGTCAGCTTTTACCTTGGGGCTCTTCGATCCATCATCTCCATGGGGGAAAAATTGGGGATCGATGTCGAACGATACAGAACCATCCTGATCAAGGGAAAGTCATACATGGAATCACGCCTCTACAATGGCGAATACTTCATTCAGGAGATCCGATACACGGGCTTACAAGCCAAAGACCCTTTGACGGCCATGTCCTTCGGAGGTGAATATTCCATCGAGGCAAAGGAGCTACTTCAAAAAGAAGGACCCAAATACCAATACGGAATGGGATGCCTGTCCGATGGCGTGTTGGGCGCTTGGATCGCACGCATGTGCGGGATGGATGATGTACTGGATCCCTCCCGGATCAAAAGTCACCTCAAAGCCATCCACAAATACAATCTGAAGGAAAACCTACAGGAACATGCCAACCCGCAAAGGCCATCATTCGCTCTTGGAGAAGAAGGTGGACTGCTACTCTGTACCTGGCCTAATGGAGGAAAACTTTCTCTCCCTTTCGTCTACAGCGACGAGGTATGGACCGGTATCGAACACCAGGCGGCTTCCCACCTGATGTTGATGGGCATGGTGAAGGAAGGTCTGGACATATTAAGATTGTCCAGAAAAAGATATGATGGCAAGGTCAGAAACCCCTTTAATGAATATGAATGTGGTCACTGGTATGCCAGAGCCATGTCCAGCTATGGATACCTGCAAGCATTGACAGGTGTACGATATGATGCCGTGGAAAAAACTTTGTATATCGATTCCAAGGTGGGAGACTTTCGTTCCTTCCTGTCCACCGCAACAGGTTTCGGAACCGTGATGCTGAGTGGCGGAAAGCCTAAAATCAAGATGAGGTCAGGAAAATTGGAACTCAAAAAAGTGAAAGTATCAGGAAAGGAAATCGCTTTTGAGATCAGTTGACAGATCTTGAAGGAGAATGCCACATCAAACTTGAACCAAGCTTGATGATCAGGCATGAAACTCCGTGATTCAAGTGATGTACTCGGCCATACTTCACCGGAAGCTCAAAACCTATGAAAACAACCTATTTCCATATCTAGCAACATCACGTTTATACCCCTGCATTCAGTATCTTGAATCCCCTAAACCACGCAACATGCGTTCAATCTACTTAGCCTTTTTTGCACTGATCACCATTTCCGGCTTTGCACAAAAGAAAAAAGAAAAAACCGTTGAAACCATCCAGATGGTCCCGGACTCCATCTTCAGGGACCTCAAGTGGCGAAACGTCGGACCGTTCCGCGGCGGAAGATCCAATACCATATCAGGCGTGATCACCAATGATCAGAAATATTATGCAGGCTATACGGGCGGAGGAGTTTGGACCACTGACGATGCAGGCTATTCCTGGCATAATATATCGGACGGATACTTCAAAGTAGGTTCCATAGGAAGGATTTCCGTTTCAGAATCCGATCCCAATGTGGTTTTTGTAGGTACGGGTGAGCATGCGGTCCGGGGAGTCATGACCAGCTATGGCGATGGAGTTTATAGATCCACCGATGGCGGCAGGTCCTGGAAAAATATGGGGCTCGAAAAAACAAGACATATTTCCGACATCGTCATACACCCGAAAAATCCGGATGTCGTATATGTAGCCGCGCAAGGGACTGTACATGGTCCAAACCCTGAAAGAGGAGTTTATAAATCCGTTGATGGCGGCAATAACTGGGAAAGAATACTCTACATCAACGACAGCACGGGCATTGCCTCACTCCAAATGGACATGAATAACCCGCGAATCCTATATGCTGCATCATGGGAACATCGACGCTTTCCCTGGACAGTATCCAGCGGTGGGCCGGGATCTGCGATTTGGAAATCCACTGATGAAGGAAAAACTTGGGAGAAACTAAAAACCGGATTGCCTGAAAAAATGGGCAAGATCGGCTTGGCCATTTCACGCGCCAATCCCGATCGGGTTTTCGCGATCGTCGAGACCGATCGTAGCATTGCCGGCTTGTATCGCTCAGACGACGGAGGAAAGACCTGGTCACTACATGGAAAAGGAACAGATCTGGTCAGTCGCTCCTGGTACTATATGAAAGTCGTTGCCGACCCCAAAAATCAGGATGTCGTTTATGTTTTGAATTCACAGGTGCAAAAATCCATAGACGGGGGGAATACTTTCCATCAGATCAAGATTCAACATGGCGATACACATGATCTCTGGATACACCCACAGAATTCAGGTATCATGGCACTGGCTGACGATGGTGGAGGTCAGATCAGTTACGACGGCGCACACTCCTGGAGCAGTATCAATAATCAGCCCACCGCTCAATTTTACAGGGTGAACACGGATAATGTATTTCCATACAAACTATACGGAGGCCAACAGGATAATACATCAGTGATCATTGCTAGCCGAAACAACAAAGGAGAAATCACGGAAAGAGATTGGACTTATGGCCCTGGCGGAGAATCCGCTTACCTGGTATTCGATCCAAATGACCCTTCTGTGGTATATGGGGGAGGTTATCAGGGATTTATCGACCGCAAGGATATGAAGTCAGGAGAAGTGAAAAATATCCAGGCCTACCCTTCCGTGATGATGGCAAACACCCCTAAGGACATGAAATACCGATTCAATTGGAATTTCCCTGTCTTAGTATCACCTCATGATCCTAAAGTTGTCTACCACGCAGGCAATGTCCTTTTCCGCTCCACCAATGGAGGTCTCAAATGGGATGTCATCAGTCCCGATCTCACCCGAAATGAAAAGTCAAAACAGGTGGATGGAGGGATCCCTTTCACCAATGAAGGTGCTGGCGGGGAAGTCTATAACACGTTGTATTACGTAATGGAATCCCCGCTGGAGAAAGGGGTTATCTGGACCGCCAGCGATGATGGACTCGTCCATCTCACAATGGACGGCGGGGTGAATTGGACCAACATCACTCCCTCGGGACTGCCTGAATGCCTGATACAAAGCATAGAGCTTTCTTCTTTTGACAAAGGAACTGCTTACATAACAGGGACCCGCTACAAGTTCAACGACTTCAGTTCCTATACCTATAAGACCACCGACTATGGCAAAAGTTGGAACAAGATCTCAAATGGCTTGAAGGCAGACGATTTCATCAAAGTGATCCGGGAGGACAAAGTCAACAAGAACATTTTGTATGCAGGTGCCGAACGAGGTTTCTACATATCCTTCAATGCAGGAGTCAATTGGCAACCTCTTCAATTGAACCTCCCCATAGTGCCGGTCACCGACCTCATGATCCGTGACAACGATCTGGTTGCAGCAACTGCCGGAAGAGCTTTCTGGATCCTCGACGATCTCGGATCCCTTCAACAATATGCCGTATCAGAGGGACCCTTGGCAGTGAAATTGTTCCATCCCAAAGCCTCATATAGATATGGGGCCGGTACTGGCCTGCCTCAGAAGGACCCTCATGCAGGACAAGACGCCCCAACAGGCGTGATCTTGGATTACACTTTGCCGGAAAACACGGAAAAGGATACCATCACCCTATCGATTTATGATAAGAATGGCAAACTGGTCAGATACTTCACGAATCAAAAAGATCCTGAATATTCCAGATATGAAGGCGGACCTGCTCCGGCCGAGCCACTCAAAGTGGCAAAGGGTCATAATCGTTTCCTATGGGATATTCGGGGAGAACAATTGCATCCCGACATCAAAGGTCAATTCATGACCATGCCATACACGGGTGCCCTAGTACCACCGGGTCAATACAAAGCCGTGTTGAGCGCCAAAGGTCAACTTTCCGAAACACAAGTTACCCTGCTACCCAACCCACTCATACCGGTTTCGGAAATTGATTGGGCCGAGCAAAAAAGCATGCTGGACAGGGTCAGTGCCGATGTCACAGATGTTCACAGCACTATCAATAGTATGCGGAAGATGAAAGCCCAATTCAACAATCAGATAGAAACCTATGCCGGCGTGAAAGGCGCTGACACATTAGTCAATGAAGCAAAGGCTATCATCAAGAGTATCGACGAATGGGAATCCAATATATTGGAGACCCGTTCAAAAGGAGGGCAGGACATGATCAACTATGCAAGCAAACTCAATACCGAGTTCTTTGCCCTGCATGGATATCTGGATGTCGCCGACCCTCGGGTAACACAAGGAGCAAAAGATCGAATTATTGATCTGGAGAAGCAATGGGCTGGGGAAAAGGCAAAACTAGCGGACATCAAGGGATCGATATCTAGATATAATGCATTGGTCAAAGCTAAACAAGTGGATGCCATCCAATTCTGAGCCGTGAACTTAAATTGATGTTCATCAAACCATTCCCAATGGAATGTTTTCTTGAACAATGGTTGTTTCCCCATCGAAAGAATTTTTGGATTCCATTACAGGATGGAATTCATACTGAAAAAGCATTGGCTCATGGTCAAAAATAAAATTCCGCCAACCAGGTGAATAAATACCCTTGCGCGAACATTTTTTGTAAACTGCCTTGTCATTGAAAAAATAACCGTATGGTCGGCTTGCCTGAACAGAATAAACCTTTTCCCGAATATTTTGTTATTGTTTTATTCCTTCAAAAAAGTTGATCATACATATCAAGGTCTGAAAGAATTAATAAATGAAAAACGGACTTCTAAACAAAGCAAGTATAACTCTTATTGGCCATTTGCTCTGTATCTCGTTGATGGCACAGACTACGGGCAGCATAGGTGGCAGTGTGACAGATAAAAATACAAAGTCCTCCTTACCCGCCGTCAGTATCATCCTGAAGCCCGGAAATTCCGGATCCACAACAGACATCAATGGAGCTTTCCGCATCAGGGATATCTTACCCGGTACATATACGCTCGAACTGACAGCGCTAGGTTATCAGAACAAAATACTGAATAACATCGTGATCACTTCTGGCAATGAAAACACATTGGGAATCGAACTGGAACAAGTCGTTGGCCAACTAGGGACCATTGTGGTAAATGGCAGAAAGAATACAGCAAGAGCAGCCAGTCTGGAAAGCCCACTCAGTGTTCAGCGTCTAACGACCGAAGACATAAAAGCGAATCCCGGAGGAAACTTCGATATAAGCAAGGTTATCCAATCTCTTCCCGGTGTAGGAGGTGGTGTAGGCGGGGGCGGTTTCCGCAATGACATCATTATCCGTGGCGGTGCTCCTAGTGAAAATGTTTATTATCTTGATGGTATAGAAGTGCCCATCATCAATCACTTCAGTACGCAGGGTAGTGGAGGTGGCCCACAAGGAATCCTCAACGTGAGTTTCATCGAGGACGTAAAACTGAACAGTTCCGCATTTGACGCCAAATACGACAACACCTTGAGCAGCGTCTTCCAGTTCAAACAGAAAAACGGGAACACCAATCGCCTGCAAGGAAACATCAGGCTAAGTGCTACCGAACTAGCAGCAACATTCGACGGTCCAATAAATAAAAAAACAACCTTCATTGCCAGTGCAAGACGAAGTTATCTGCAGTTCCTGTTTAAGGCATTGGACCTTCCTATCCGACCTAATTATTGGGACTTCCAATTCAAAAGCACTACGAAGATCGACAACAAGACCACCCTCAGCTTTCTCGGGATCGGGGCGATCGATGAGTTCAGCTTTGCCGCTCCCAAAAACGCCACGCCTGAAAAACTATACGTCATCAACAGTAGCCCACTCATCAACCAATGGAGCTATACCATCGGCGCCACCTTGCAGCGTCTGATCAACAAAGGCTATTGGAACCTATCCCTCAGCCGAAATACGCTGGACAATGAGGCCGACAAATACGAAGACAATAATCATCCTCAAGAGTTCGAGCGTACCCTGCGCATCAAAAGCCGGGAAACGGAGAACAAACTGAGGTTCGACCTCACCAAAAATTTCGCGGGCATAAAGCTGGCTTATGGCGCATCCGTTCAATACGTGCAATTCGACAACAGCTTCTTCCAGCGCTACCGTCCGCGTCTGACCGACGACCAGGGCAACGTGATCCAGGAAGCGGAGATCCTGAGCACGGCTGACAACACCAACTTTTTCCGCTATGGAGCTTTCGTGCAGGCAGGGAAAAGGATATGGAAAGATAGATTGGCCTTGAGCGCGGGATTGCGTATAGATGGGAATGGCTTGAAGAATAGCGAGTCAAATCCTTTTAAGCAATTGAGTCCCAGGATCAGCGCTAGCTATGCACTCAGCAACCAATGGAACATCAGTGCCAGCTACGGCATTTATTATCGCCTGCCGAGCTATACGCAACTGACCTACCAGAATCTTCAAAGTAGCACCATCATCCGGAATCCGGGCGACTACATCCGCAGCACCCATGTCGTGGCAGGAGTGGAATACTTGCGCAGCAGTGCCACCAGGTTCACGTTGGAAGGATTCTACAAGAAATACAGCAATTATCCCGTCAGTCTGCTCGACGGGGTGAGCTTGGCCAACAAGGGAACGGACTTCGGCGCGGTCGGCAACGAGTCCGTGGTACAGAGTGGCAAGGGAAGGGCTTATGGTTTTGAGTTCTTCGCACAGCAGAAACTGACCAAGCGATTTTTCGGCGTGTTGAGCTATACATTCTATCGATCGGAATTCACCAATATCCAGGGTAACATGATCCGCGCCAACTGGGACAATCGTCATCTCCTGAGCACCACGCTCGGCTACAAATTCAAGCACAACTGGGAATTGGGTTTGAAATTCAGATACCAAGGCCCTGCGCCTTACACACCATTCGACATGCCCGGAAGCCAGTTGAATTACCTAACCCTTGGCACTGGTATCAATGATTACAACAAGACCAATTCCATGGAACTGAAAGCATTCCATGCCAGTGATATCCGGATCGACAAGAAATGGAATGTCAAAAATTTCACTCTGGATATTTTCCTTGAAGTTCAGAATTGGTATGGCTCAAAAAATGCCGGCCTTCCCCAATACACATTCCAACGCAATGCGGATAATACGGCCTTCACCACAACAGATGGTCAGCCCATCCAACAGAACGGCAGTAATGCCATTGCATTGATCCTGCCCAATTTGGATAAGACGGTACTGCCCACGATCGGGTTGATCGTGGAATTCTGAGGATATAATGGCTTACTTTAAATGTCAACAGCTTAAAGCAGTTCCATTTCAAGCGCCTAATCGATCATGTAACTATAAAACCGTCAACAAAATAATTTGATCCATAAATCAAATATGAACTGATAGACATGTATTTCGATATCCGTAAAAATTCCCTAATCGATCATCAATCGGGATTGTCTATTTGGACCAGAAAATTCCCCTGTTGGTCATGTTATTGATGAAATCATCCCAACTGGAATCAGCCGTAGCGCCGTCAGGAACTTTTAGCTCCTTGCAATCGTACCGGGCGCAAGCACAAAAAAATGGTGAAGAATCAAAGTTTTTAAGATAGATATAAGTCTATGATCTATATGTACATGTAGAAAGTGAAGCGCCTTGTTGCAAAATACATTCAGTGCAGGAAATGTTCTGCTTGACCAAGGTTATTGAGTACGGATGGGGGCAAATTTCAGTCGTTTGATCCGGCATGCCGAGAGTCGTTAGTATGACGCTCCATCCCATGCTCAACATTATAGGATACATATATATAGTCATTGAATAGGATCGTTGCGAAGATGATCAATCCAAACATTGAATTTCATCCACCCCTTAATTCACTTGCCAGTCAATCAACAAATACTTTTACTCAACTTCATAAAAATATTCTGATAAGTTATGTACGCAAAAAAACATATGCAGTCATTGGCTAGGGTAAAACATGGCTGACTTTGAAAGAATTTTCCTCAATTAGGTATCGCTCGATAAGCTATATTCCCGTTCTGTTCCCATGCACATAGAGCCGTCTGTCCGGAGATAACCAGTGCTGGCCGCTCCCCTTCCCCAAGTTTTGTTATGGCCCCTATTTGTTTCCGGAGGTATATCTGTCCCTTATTCATAAAGGCAATGACTCGAGTTTCAGGCTGTCCGGCCATAATGCAATGCATCCCTTCTCCGATTAACTTTTCTTCTTTGCCAGTCTGACACTCAAAGACCTCACCTTTCCTGCGCCAAACAGTGTGCACATCACCACTGGCATCCAACAAAACATTTCCTCCGTCCATAGGGCATCCATTCAGTTTCCAACTACCCTTTCCCAGTTTTGTTGCATTCCCAAACCTCGCCCCTCCATCAAATGACTGAATGACATATAGATCTCTATTGCCGTCGATCCAATTCCTGAACATCACTGCCACGTGAGCGCCATTCAAGGCTACAGTAGGCTTACAGCACTCACATACAGTACTGTCTGGTGACCGATATATGATCTGGTTCTTTGACCAGGACATTCCCCCGTCGATGCTTTTTGCTCCTGCAATCTTATTATGGCCATCCGCACGAAGATCAAGCCAAACCGCATAAACATCACCATCTGTATTGCAAGCAAGGGAAACGAAAGCCTCTCTGGCGACACCAGAAAGTTCATTTATGATACCCCCTTTCGCCCAATTGTCCTGATGTGTTGCCTTTAAAAATGTATGAATATCGCCAGAATCATCTGGTGCGGCTATAAGCAGCCCCTGCCGCGTTGTTATGATCTCAGGACCCCGCCCACCAACAGATACCAATCCCTTTACAATTGCTACTGGAACTGGATCCACAAAATGCACGTCATGGATGTCGGAATAAGTGTAAAAAATGCTGTCGCCGGAAGAAAAAGTAAGTTGGAACCTACTGCTATCGGCAGTCAAAGAAGGAGCCGTGCCATGAAAACTTGATATGGGACCACGAAGATCAGTTGATTTTTCAGAATAAATAGTTGCGTCAATTGCACCGTGATCGATCTCCCATGATAGCAAAAGAAATATGATCTCAAAAAACATGACCAAAAGATTTAGTTGATTTTATCCAGCCTACGACAGTCACAAAATAGGCCGCTTTTATAATTTTCTCTTGATCTAATTCGATAGGGAAGGATTTTTGTCAGTAGAAATTCAATCACCCTTTTTTAACATAGAAAGAATCTTTGATGAAAATTTTTTGTCCGGGGATCATCCAATGCAGCTCAGGATTGGAACTGTAAAGATTTTCCCAAATAGTCTTCTTACCCGAAAGCCTATGGTATTATTTTCCCTTTACGGAAAAGTACCGAAATGGAGGGAAAGGTATCCGGATAAACGCGGATCAGATGAGAGCGCATCACTGCAGGAGTTCGAGACTGGTTCTGTTCCAGACGGACATTCAGCACTTTCGACTCCTGATTTGGCATATGGCAAGTAATGCATTTCTGTTTGATCTGGTCCACCGGCATGGCAGGGATCATCTTTGCGAAATTGGTATTCTTATCGGTGTGACAAGTCATGCACCGTTGAGAGAACATGGCCTCATTACCGCGCTCTGCCTTATGCGGATCATGACAGGTACTGCAGGTCAACGTATTGGAAGCGATAAAACATTTGCTACGCTTGAGCATTCCATATTGATTGCCATGCACATCTATACGACCGGTGCTATCCAAATTTTCCATTGAAACCATGGACAGGGTATCACCGGTTCGAAAACTCACTATGGGGGTCATGGTTTTGTAGATACTGGCATGGCAGACGCCGCATGCGTCCAGTTGTTTCAGTCGTGAAAGTTTGGCAGCATTGACCACTTGCGGATCCCCTTTGGCATTGGGATTCCTGGTGAACATCTCCACGTGGTTTCCGCCCGGCCCATGGCAACGCTCACAGTTCACACCCATCACCATGGTTTTGGGATTGTACGCTTCCAACAGGAAACCAGAATTGAAGTCCACATCCGTGAAACTCCCGTGGCAACCCATGCACTCACTGTGGATTGGTCTGTTGAAATTAGCACTGTATCTGTTAAAACCAGGGCTGTTGGACCAACTATGTGCACTAGAATAGTAGGAGATGGCCAACTGGAAAAGATGGTTTTCCCTCCAATACAGATAGCTCTGCCCCTTGCTCCCGGATCCAACTACAATACCAAATGGGAAGGCATAACGAAGTTCACCGCCAACATAATTGAATTGATATAGACCCGAATCCGTAGACCGCATGACCACGGAATCCTGCTTTCCGAACACATATGTATTCTGACCCGCAAGGAAAGATCCTTTTACGGTCTGAAGGTTGGCAGGCGCCGACGTAGCTTTATGTGCAGTGTACACGTAGTTGTCGTAGATCTCCTGGTGGCATTTTCTGCAGGCAGCGGAGCCTACCAGCACGTTGTTCTCCGCCGTCAAATTCACTCTGGGTTCAGCAACCGGGGTTTCCTTTCGTCCACCTACGCAGGTAGAAAGCAGAAAAACACAAAGCGCTAACAAAAGTGCTATAACACGGGTGGAGAGAACTTTTTTATACAGCGGCATACTCTTGTAATATAGTAAAATGTAGGTTAGCTTCCCCATACGCCCCATTATGGTATGGACAAAGTCACTTTAGATCAGAATATGATCATTCAGGCTTAAGCAGTCAGAGCAAAGAAATACCCATCGAAAAGGTTGATTACCAGAAAACTGAGAAAAGTCAGTGCGGCATTAAATATGTCCAGATAATGCAGGCATATTGCTTTTCGCGTTGGAAGGGCTACAGGCCAACCGGATTTTCGTATCGGCAGAAGAGAGGAATTCCGATGTTTGGGACCATAGATACAAGAAGGCAAAAGGAGAGTTGCCCGTTAGTTTAAAAACTGAAGGTAGGAAACATGAGTTAAGAAGTTCAATCACTAAATAGCTTGCCAAGTCTAGGCTTACTGAACATTCCGGGCACCAAGGGTTCACTTCGCTACCACCCCCGAATTTGGCCCCTCAAAGCCCTTTTTTCTGAGCCTTTCCGAACTTATTTGACTGCTCTAAAACGCCAGAACCACTTGAAATCAATTGACTTAAGGGGGGGCGTTTTGAGCGTTGGTTGTAGAATACATATGTTGAGCCTGTTTTGTGGGCTCTTCTGGACATTCCATGAGCCTTTACTTGACCGGCGGCGTTCAGCCTTCGGCTTTGCTTGAAGGCAAACAAAAACCCCAGCGCTGTGCGCTGGGGTTCATGGAGTGGGTTGCGGTGGGGGAGGGATTCGAACCCTCGGTACAGAGTTACCCGTACGGCAGTTTAGCAAACTACTGATTTAAGCCACTCATCCACCCCACCTGGAATTGCTTAAAAAATTTTCAAGCTCTACTTCTATGAACTCCGGACCCTGAGATACGGAACAGTAAAAAGGATGACAAAAATAATCAACAGGGGAGCAAATGCCAAATCAAAATGCAGTTACCCAACGATGTCGAATCCACTGAAACCCTTTAGGGATGATTCTTCTACTTTACATTCCACTACTTGAGCCCGGGCAGGTCCTATTTTACACCAATCCAAGAATGTTCCCATGACCCCGACTTCACCTTCGGCCCGAATCTGCACCGTTCCATCCGGCAGATTCCGCACCTGGCCTACAATCCCCAAACTGATCGCTTTTTCACGTGTATGTAGCCGAAAAAAAACACCTTGAACTTTGCCTCTTACTATGACAGTTCTGGAGATCATCTCCAACGGAAGATTACTGGCCATCCAAAGATATTCTCACCACCGGATGAACGCATGGACTTCAGCCGACCCAATGCATGCCGATCAACTGAAAATTCACACAAATCAAGGAAGTAATTCATTCAGGAAAATGTAGACCGAGGCATTTTGTCGGATCACATAGCGGCCAACTGCACTTTCTGTTGCAATTCCATCACACTCTCGCGGAAAAGATTGTCCGTATCCATCAGATCCTTGACTGTCTGACAAGAGTGGATGACCGTGGTATGATCGCGTCCACCGAAGTGCTCACCGATCGTCTTCAGTGAGTTTTTGGTGAAGATCTTGGCCAAGTACATCGTGATCTGACGGGCTTGTACGATCTCCCGTTTGCGGGTTTTCTGTAACAACTTGTCGTATGGAACATCGAAGAAATCACAGACCATTTTCTGAATGGTATCGATAGTGATCTCCTTGGAGGAAGTTTTAACGAAATTTCGGAGAACCTTTTTCGCAAGATCCAGATCTATCTCACGTTTGTTGAGTGATGACTGGGCCAACAGGGATATCAGGGCTCCTTCCAGTTCACGGACATTGCTCTGGATATTGTATGCGATGTACTTCACCACTTCACGGGGCATCTCCAGTCCATCATTTCTCATCTTCTTCTCAAGGATGTCTATGCGCGTTTCATAATCAGGAACCTGAAGATCCGCGCTCAACCCCCATCGAAAGCGGCTCAATAACCTTTCCTGAACACCTTCCAGATCTTTGGGAGGCTTGTCGGAAGTCAATATGAGTTGCTTGCCGGATTGATGCAGGTGATTGAATATGGCGAACAGTGCATCCTGCGACTTCTCTGCACGATTGAAGAACTGAACATCATCTATGATCAGGACATCGATCAGCTGGTAGAAATGTATGAAATCATTGATGGCATTGTTTCTGCTGTGATCCTGGAATTGATTGATGAATTTTTCAGAACTCACGTAAAGCACAACCTTGTTCGGGTGAAGCCTTTTCACCTCATTGCCAACGGCTTGAGCCAAATGGGTCTTCCCTAATCCGACACCACCATATAGTACCAAGGGATTGAATGAAGTGGCTCCCGGCTTCTCAGCAACGGTCTTTCCTGCCCTACGTGACACCCGATTACAATCTCCCTCGACAAAAGAATCAAAAGTATGTACAGGATTCAGTTGGGCATCAATCTGCATCTTCTTCAAACCAGGGATCACGAATGGATTCTTGACAGGATTGTTGATGACCAGCGGGAAATCCATCTCGTTGTTTGAATAGGTTTTATAGCCATGACCTGAAACATCCATGGTCACCGGTTTATTCTTGTCGTTCCCACTATCCACCATGATGCGATACTCCAACCTGGCTTCCTTTCCCAATTCCCTCTTCAGGGTCTTGGCCAGTAAATTCACATAATGCTCTTCCAGATATTCAAAGAAAAATTGGCTGGGGACCTGAATCGTCAAAACATGTTCTTTAATGCCGACTGGCCTTATAGGCTCGAACCAGGTCTTGAAATGTTGCCATTCAACGATATCCTTGATTATTGCTAGACAATTGTTCCAAACTTTATCGTGGGCTTTCTCCATTATTTCATTGGCCTTTTAGTAGGGTTTCAAAATGTGCTCATGATCTTCAGTGGGTATCAACTTGGTATTATTCAGGCAGAGAGCACAAGTAGCTTGATCCAAAAGACTGAACGGGTGAAGTGCCAGTCTTCAACCCAGGGCTCCCCCACTTTCTTCGGTAAAGAACCCGGGCTTTGGATAAACTTGTGTTGTACATCGTTTCGGTCAAGTTGTATTCAAATAAATATATGGAATTTCCTACTCTAATCAGGTCTTTTTTCCTGTCGGGAAAAGGGGTACTTTTTGAGAGGGTAGCGAATATAGAGTGGGGTATGTTGAAAAAAAAATTTTTATTCTCCTTATTTTTTTCGTGTGCCTCCTAATGACAATCCCCACCTTGATTTTCACCAATCCCCCCTCAAAAAATAGACCTCCCAGAAAGCTTGTCAGGTATACTCTTCCAGGAAAGGTTTGCATGATATTTTGCCAACTTCGAATAGACATTGACCAATTAATCGGTCGACCAAGGGAAAGAGGTATTCCCGAAAAAAATTTTAAAAGTTGAATTCTGAGTCCATATACCATTGATTAACATTGACTAAAGTAAAACTTAGCAGATTCCCGGATATCTTCTTCCGCCAGATTCCAAACTCCAAACCAAGATGAAGCATAGATCTACCAATTAATCCAGAATACTTTATACCTATGAAAGGCTTGTCCAACGGAGAGAATCCGTAAAAATTCATGCACCATTTTGTCAGACCTACAGGAAGTTGGAATTACAGTTCCAGAAAAGTATTACTGAAACATTTTGCAACCCATTTTGGCCTTTTTTTAAAAAAAGTCCCCCAAAAGCCTAAAATTCCCGAATTATCATTTTGGCAGGAACGGTCTGACACAAAATTCCCATTATAAATAAAGGCAGATCATGTTAGAAGAATCTGCCTCAAAAACAGAATTCCATGATACTGGTGAATAGCGATACCTTTGCAAAACTTAAAAATATGCTACATGGGATTTGACATCACCGGCAAACTAGTTGCCAAATTCGACACCGTACAACGTACTGAAACCTTCAAAACAAGGGAATTCGTCATAGAAACCAGCGAGGAAATCAATGGCAGGACCATCACCAATTATGTCAAGTTCCAGTCCGTTCAGGATAGAACAACAGTGATCGACCGTTTCAGTATTGGGGAACTGGTCAAAGTGCACTTCAATATCAGAGGTTCCAAGTGGGAGAAGAACGGCAACACCAATTACATCACTAATCTGGATGCCTGGAGGATAGAATCCGCAGGCGGGCAGTCCAATAATGGCGGTTCCGGTAATTCAGCCTATCAACCTGCAAATCCTGCTCCCTCTGATGCAGTGGACGACCTTCCCTTCTGAATTTTTCCGTTTTCAGGATGAATACCTGACCCGGCATGCAACAGAATCTTTCGCTCCAATTGTCACCTCGAGAGGCGTCTGAAGATAGCGCCATCAAAGCCAAGATGGCTGAGGCCCTCGCCTGTCCACCATCCTCGATCACCGGATTCCATTCCCTGAAGCGGTCCATCGATGCGCGCGGAAAACAGATCAGGATAAACCTTCTGGCCAAGGTATTCATCAATGAGCCTTACAGCAAGAGGACTATCCGGAATTTCACATTCCAGGACGTGCGCAAAAAACCGAAGCAGGTCGTCATAATCGGCGCAGGCCCGGCAGGTCTTTTCGCTGCTCTATCCCTTCTGGAAAAAGGTATTCGGCCCATCGTATTGGAACGCGGTAAGGACGTCCGCACACGTCGACGTGACTTGGCCAAGTTGAATAAGGAAGGCATATTAGACCCAGAAAGTAATTACTGCTTCGGTGAAGGTGGGGCGGGAACCTACAGCGATGGCAAACTCTATACCCGTAGCAATAAACGAGGCGATGTGGATCGAATTCTGCACCTGCTCGTCCGATTCGGGGCGGAGGAAAAGATCCTCTTTGAATCCCACCCACATATCGGAACAAACAAACTCCCTCAGATCATCACTGCCATGAGGGAATGCATTATGGAGCATGGGGGTATATTTCATTTCGGGACAAAAGTAGATGGTCTGATCACCGAAAAAGGCAGACTCACCGCTGTGCACAGTTCTGATGGCAACAGGTATCATGCTGATGCTTTCATTTTGGCCACTGGGCACTCCGCTCGTGATATTTTCGAACTGCTCAACCGGGAAAACATACTCATCGAAGCCAAACCCTTCGCTCTGGGTGTTCGTGTGGAACATCCCCAGAATCTGATCGATTCGGTCCAATATCATTGTCCCATCGGTTCCGTTCGCTCCCCCCTGTTGCCTCCCGCCTCCTACAGTTTGGTGGAACAGGTAGAAGGGAGTGGCGTATTCTCCTTCTGCATGTGCCCGGGTGGCATTATCGCACCCGCAGCTACATCTCCCGGTGAACTTGTGGTCAACGGATGGAGCCCTTCCAAAAGGAATAACCCGTTCGCAAATTCAGGCATGGTGGTTCAGGTCGGTCAAAAAGAAGCCGCATCTTTCCTAAAAACAAAAAGATCAACCAAGGGCAAGTGGTCAAAAGAAGATGACCCTTTATTGCTACTTCGCTTCCAACAAATGGTGGAAGCAGATGCATTCCGGGCAGGTGGTGGGCATTTCGTTGCACCTGCTCAACGAATGGAGGATTTCATCAGAAACGCGACATCCTCCAACTTGCCGGACTGTTCGTACCAGCCAGGGGTCAGATCAGCCTCAATTAAAGATGTTCTGCCTCCCTTCATTTCACAACGACTGCGGGAAGGCTTCATGGCTTTCGGCAATAAAATGAAAGGTTATCGTACCAACGAAGCGCTCTTGGTTGCTACTGAAAGTCGAACCTCCTCCCCGATCAGGATCCCTCGGCATACGAACACCCTTGTACATCCTCAGATTTCGAACCTCTATCCCTGTGGGGAAGGAGCAGGCTATGCTGGCGGAATCATCAGCGCGGCCATGGACGGAGAAGCCGTGGCTGCCAAGCTTGCAGAATTAGTATCATCAACCTGAACCCATTTAGCTCCTCATCCTTTCAAAGGACCGCCCATTTATTTTTCTATCGCTTTCAGGTAACAAAATATAAATTGCCCCGACTAACACCTGTGCCAAGCAAATGTCTTCATTCGGAATAAATGCTGGTCTCCATTCAAAAATCCAATAATGGAAAAAATCCTTGAAGTAAGAAATATCAAAAAATTCTTTTCCGGTCAGAAAGCTGTTGATGATATCAGTTTCAGCATCAACAGGGGTTCCATATTTGGATTATTAGGCCCCAACGGAGCAGGCAAGACCACACTGTTAAGAATGATCACCGGCATCTTCTTCCCGGATCAAGGCAAAATACTTTTTGATGGGAAGCCCTTCGATCCGGAAGCGGATACAGCCCATATCGGATATATGCCCGAAGAAAGGGGCTTATACAAGAAAATGAAGATCGGTGAACAGGCCGTTTACCTTGCTCAACTTAAAGGGCTTTCCCATCAAGAAGCCGTAACCAATATCAAGGAATGGTTCATCAGGCTGGAGATGCAAAGTTGGTGGAACAAAAAAGTGGAGGACCTCAGCAAAGGAATGAGTCAGAAACTCCAATTCGTTACCACCGTTCTCCACCGACCCAAGCTCATCATTCTTGATGAGCCATTCAGCGGGCTTGATCCCGTGAACGCGAATCTCATCAAAGATGAGATCGACCGACTAGCCAAAGCCGGAAGCACCATCATTTTCAGCACACACAGGATGGAACAGGTGGAGGAGATCTGCGATCACATCATTCTGGTCAACAAGGGAAAGAAAATTCTGGATGGAAGCGTGGCCGACGTAAAATCGGAATACAAGGAGAACCTTTACCAAATCGAATTTGAACAAATGGTGTTACCTGAACATACAGCCATACACCTGTTCGAAGTAGTCAAAAAAGAAGAAAAGTCGATTATCATCAAAAAGAATCCTGATTTCACCACCAATGATATACTTCAGTACTTCATACACAAAGGACTCCTCGTCCATGGATTCCGGGAATTACTACCTTCCTTGAACGACATCTTCATCCGGCTGGTGGAGGGATCTCCAAAAACCAGAAGATTCGAGGTGGCCGAAAAATGATCATCCTCTCTGACAAATGTGATTTTACTATTTCAACCCGCACCATGAGCAAGATCGGCATCATCATCAAAAGGGAATATCTGACCAGGGTTCGCAACAAAACCTTCATCTTGTCCACATTCCTATTGCCCATCATGATGATCCTCTTCATATTCGGATCCGTCTTTTTCGCGATCCATTCACGCGAGAAGCAAAATATCGCCGTGGTGAACGATCCTGGGTTTTATGCATCCGCTCTCCGATCAGATTCGGAATTAGTGAGCTTTGCATTCCGCAAAGACGTGGACAGCATGAATTTTAAGGAAAAAGGCTTTGATGCCGTCCTTTATTTGCCAACAGATCCCACGGACCGGAATTTCAAACTGATATCTAAAAAGCAAGTTGGACTTGAATCCAAGGGTAAGATCGAAAGCCAGTTGAATAAGGCCATCGAAAACCGTCTCTTACTGGAAAATGGGATTTCCCGTGCCATGCTTGATTCCGTATCCTCCATGAGTGAACATGCCGTCAGCCTCAAAAATATCGTAACTGATAGATCGGGCGATGCGAAGAACGCCAATGTCGGACTTGCTTATGGCATAGGATTCGGCAGTGGCATACTCATATACATTACGATGTTCATATTCGGAGCCATGGTCATGAGGGGTGTGGCAGAAGAAAAGATGAATCGGATCGCAGAAGTGATAGTCTCCTCTTGCAAACCGTTCGAACTCATGTTGGGCAAGATCATCGGGATCGCCGGCGTCGGCCTCACTCAATTCATGCTATGGATCCTACTCATCCTGCTACTTTCAACAGGGATCCAACTATTCATTCCACATGAGACATGGATACATGTCCAGCAAATGCAGCAAATTCAGCAACCCATACCCGGAGGCGGGGGCACAGATCTGGCCTTCAAACTACTTGAAGCGAAGACCCATCTCACCACTGGCGTCAATTGGACGCTGATCATCTTGCTCTTCATGTTCTATTTTCTGGGGGGATACCTGTTTTATGCATCCCTTTTCGCGGCAATTGGAAGTGTGATCAATGAGGACCCTCAGGAAGCACAGTCTCTCATGCTACCCATCACCATGCCCATCATATTCGGGTTCATCATCCTCACCAGCAGCTTAAACAATCCGAACAGTCCGGTGGCAGTTTGGGCAAGTATCATTCCTTTCACTTCCCCTATCGTGATGATGGGGCGCATACCTTTTGGAGTGCCGGACACGGTACCCTATTGGCAACTTGCACTTTCCATGCTGATGCTGATAGGTGGCTTTCTGTTCACCACTTGGTTCGCAGGTAAAGTTTACCGCATTGGCATATTGATGTATGGGAAGAGATCATCATGGAAGGAAATGATCAAATGGGCTTTCAGGAGATCTTGACAAATACAACAATCTTATCACTGGAGATTCCCTTTCAGCGGAGAGGACAGGGCAACTGTGAATTCCGACCAGATATTCCTGAGGATGTCACCAGCAGGCAGTATATCCCTTAACATGGCCGCCACCTGCCCGATCTCCAACTCCCCTTCCTCCAGATCGCCTTCGAACATGCCTTGTTTGGCACGACCCCTGCCTAATAAATTCAATAGTTCCTCCCGATCTGCGCCACGCATCTCTGCATCGTTGATCCTGTCGAAGAATGCATTCTTCATGAGTCGGACAGGTACCAATTTTTTCAAGGAAAGATGAGTACTGCCTTCCTCGGATCGTATGATAGCTTCTTTGAAATTCAGGTGTGAGGATGCCTCGTGACTTGCTACGAAACGTGTGCCGATCTGTACAGCTTCAGCCCCCAATACCATAGCGGCAAGCATCTGCCTGCCCGTTGCAATACCACCCGCAGCGATCACCGGAATACCTACTGCATCACGCACCATGGGGATCAAAACCATGCTGGTTGTTTCTTCCCTTCCATTATGGCCGCCCGCCTCGAATCCCTCAGCAACGACCGCATCACAACCCGCGGCTTCTGCCTTCTTGGCAAAACTGGTACTGCTGACTACATGAACCACCTTGATACCATGGTCTTTGAGTTTTCCCGTCCAGGTTCTGGGATTACCAGCCGAAGTGAAAACGATCGGCACTTTCTCTTTGATGATCGTCTCTATATGCTTGTCTATTTCTGGATAGAGCAAAGGAAGATTTACTGCAAAAGTCTTTGTGGAGTTAGCCCGGAAACTCAGGATATGCTCTTTCAACACCTCCGGATACATACTGCCTGCCCCAATGATCCCAAGTCCACCAGAATTACTGACCGCACCGGCCAGTTTCCATCCACTTGCCCAGACCATACCGGCCTGTATGATGGGATATTCGATTTCGAAAAGACGGGTGATCCGGTTCGAGAGTGGCATAGATGATTTTCTTTAAACGATTACAACGTCGGTTTTCTTCGAAAAATCAACGGATCGATCGCAGACCTTAAAGAAACCAGCTGTAAACATTGGGGAAAGCCAAAAATTCAAAGTTGGAGCTAACCCAGATCTATTTCGGTATTGTCCCCAATATTCAGTGTTCGCGTCTCTCCTTTGATCTCGGTATCACTGCCGATCAGAGAATCGTGCAGAACCACATCGTAAAGTTTGGAGAACGAGCCGATGATGGAATCCTTGACGATGGAATAATCTATGAATGTTTGTTCACCGATCGCCACATTAGGTCCTATGATCGAGTTGCGGATGTCGCAGCCCGCTGCGATACTAACGGGTGCGATGATTATCGTGTTCTCGAATTGATGACTGTCATCAATGACGCCCCCGAATTTTTTGAGCAACGTTGCATTGCTGATCAATAATGTATCCTTCCGACCACAGTCGAACCAGTTCTTCACTTTATAGGAATGAAAGACCGCACCTTTTCGGATCATACATTCAAGGGCATCGGTAAGACTATATTCATCATTCGTCTTGACACCTTCACGGAAATTGCTTTCCAGGCAATCGAAAAGCAAGGCGGTCTCCCTGATTTTGTAAAGGCCAACCAAGGCCATGTTGGATTTCGGGATCTGAGGTTTTTCCACAACTCGGGTAATTACAGAAGCATCGTCGATCTCAGCTACCCCGAAATTGCGGGGATCGTCAACCTTCTTAACACCCAACAAAGACCCCGCAGTCTGAAGCAGATCCTTCACATCATATTCGCAAATGGTATCTCCCAATACAATAAAAACCTCGTCATCACCGATGAGTTCCTTGGAAAGATAAATCGCATGACCAAGACCTTGCCTTTCATTCTGATGTATGAAATGGAAGGTAAGGTGGGGATAATTAACTTTTACGTAATCCTGAATCTTTTCGCCCAGATAACCCACCACAAGAACGAACTCCTGAATTCCCCCTTCGAGCAATTGCTCTATGAGTATGCTCAGGACTGTCTTTCCCGCAAGGGGAATGAGCGCCTTCGGCTGGGTATAGGTATGCGGTCGAAGTTTAGTTCCTGCGCCGGCAACAGGTATGATTGCTTTCATGGACGAGCTCTTTGGGGTGAAACAGTAAGTGAAAATAGGCTATTTTTCAACTCTGGTCACAGGCTTCTGATCAACAACCATTTGTGCAAAACCTTTGGCAACTATTTTTTGACTGCACCCGGTCATCGGCTATTTTTGCGGCAAATTCCCCTCACATGCAAAGAGATACGATTGTGTTCGACCTCATCCGCAAGGAATTGGATCGTCAACGTCATGGCATCGAACTGATCGCTTCAGAAAACTTCACTTCACTCCAGGTGATGGAAGCAATGGGTACTGTTGCAACGAACAAATATGCCGAAGGTTATCCCGGCAAAAGATATTATGGTGGTTGTGAAGTGGTGGATGAGATAGAGACCCTTGCGATAGAACGTCTCAAATCCATTTTCAAGGCAAACTGGGCCAATGTGCAACCACATGCAGGTGCACAAGCGAACACCGCCGTATTCATAGCATGCCTCAAACCCGGAGACAAGATCCTCGGCCTCGATCTGAGCATGGGAGGTCATCTTACTCATGGAAGTCCCGCTAATTTCAGTGGGAAAAACTATCAGGCCCATTTTTATGGTGTCAAAAAAGACACCGGACTTGTGGATTATGAACAACTGGAACAAGTGGCAAGGGCCGAGAAACCCAGAATCATCATTTGTGGTGCTTCAGCATACAGTCGTGATTGGGATTACCAGCGGATACGTGCCGTGGCAGATGAGGTAGGCGCGATCGTTCTTGCAGATATCGCACATCCAGCGGGCCTTATCGCAGCAGGTTTGCTCAACGATCCCTTCGAATATTGCCATATCGTCACCTCCACCACCCACAAGACCCTTCGGGGACCACGCGGAGGAGTGATCATGATCCGACATGATTTTGATAATCCCATGGGGGTAAAGGATCCCAAAGGAAATATCAGGCCAATGAGCGCCGCACTTGATCTAGCGGTATTTCCCGGTATGCAGGGCGGACCTTTGGAACATGTTATTGCGGCAAAAGCCATCGCATTCGGCGAAATCCTGGATCCATCATTCAAAGTATATCAGGAGCAAGTGAGGAAGAATGCCCAGGCCATGGCAAAAGCATTTGTAGATCGCGGATACAACCTGATCAGTAATGGCACGGACAACCACCTGATGTTGATCGACCTTCGCAATAAGAATATCACCGGAAAGAAGGCACAGGAAACACTGGACCGCGCCCATATAACTCTTAATAAAAATTCCGTCCCCAACGATGACAAAAGTCCGTTCGTCACTTCCGGTATCCGAGTGGGTGTGCCGGCGGTCACCACACGCGGACTCCTTGAAGCGGACATGGAAACAACTGTTGCCCTGATCGATCGTGTACTGATGAATGCGGATGATGAATCCCTGATCAAGAGCACTTCCACGGAAGTCCGGGAGTTCATGGGGAGATTCCCTTTGTATCCCGAACTCGGGTGAGCGTTTTTTTTAGCTCCATATTCACCCTCCAAGAGTCCACCCTCCAAGGGTGGTTTAAAAATCATGCCCTTTCTAGTGCCATTTATCTCAAAACTCACCCCTGCAGGTAGCTTTAATATCATTTTTTGAACAAAATTCCAGAACCCTCCAAGGGTGGACCCTCCAAGGGTGGGGCGAATTATCCTATTTTAGCGCCAAAAAAAGATCTATGATCCAACGCATCCAAACCATATGGCTAATCCTTGCCGCATCCGCTGGTGCCGCCATGTATAAACTCCCATTATGGAAAGGCAAATTGGCCGATGGCACTTTCAGATATTTCAGTGGATCGGAGAACTTGCTACTTTTCATCACCATCATCGTCACTACTCTTATCGCCCTGTTCACCATCTTCATGTTCAAGGACAGGAGATCACAGAAGTCGCTTTGCATTCTGGGAATCCTGTTGTCTTTTGCAATTCTAGCCATGGAGTTTTTCATGGTGGATGGCCTGAAAAAAGCAGCCGCCTTCCCATTCCAATCCAATTACTGGCAAATCGGCGCAGTAATACCGATCGTCATGACCGTATTCTTCAGCATGGCCCGCAGTGGTATCAGGAAAGATGAAAAAATGCTCAGAGACTTGGAAAAACTCCGTTGATCAAAAAATAATATCAGAGAAAAGAACCCGTCGGACTCTCTTTAACGGATTTCAATCCTGAAGGGATACCTGCATATACCAAGTTTCCCCCAGCATCCCCTGCACCGGGACCCAGTTCTATGACCCAGTCCGCTGAACGGATCACATCCAGATTATGCTCGATGACAATAACTGAATGCCCCTGTTCGATCAGGGCATGGAAAGATGCCAACAGTTTCCGGATATCATGGAAATGCAGACCTGTGGTGGGCTCATCAAAGACGAACAGGATCTGCCCCTGGGACTTTCCCCTGCCCAGAAAAAGAGCAAGTTTGACACGCTGAGCTTCACCACCTGAAAGCGTATCACTGGACTGACCAAGCTTCACATAACCCAATCCTACATCGCTTAGAGGTTTGATCTTGTTAATTACATCCTTGTCGTCATGGAAAAACTCCAGGGCTTCATCAATGCTCAACTCCAGGATGTCGTGAATATTCTTCCCTCTGAATTCCACTTCAAGCACTTCTTCTTTGAACCTTTTGCCTCCACAGACTTCACAAGTCAGATGTACATCGGCGAGGAATTGCATCTCTACGACCTGTTCACCCTCCCCTTTACAGGCATCACATCTACCACCATCCACATTGAATGAAAAATGCTTGGGCTGGTAACCACGCATCTTGCTCAATGGTTGACGTGAAAAAAGATCCCGTACCTCATCCCATGCCTTTATGTAGGTGACCGGATTACTCCTGGATGATTTGCCTATTGGATTCTGATCCACCAATTCAATCTGGCTGATCGAAGGTAGATCGCCGCTGACCGATCGGTAAGTACCCCCTTTCTCACCGACGCCTGTGATGCTTTTTTGCAATGCCGGATAAAGCACCTGCTTGACCAGGGTTGTTTTTCCACTGCCGCTGACACCACATACCACACACAGCACATTCATAGGAAAAGTAACGGCCAGATTTTTGAGGTTATGCTGCGCTGCACCTTCAAGGATGACAGAATTCGACCACTTCCTGACTTTTTCGGGTGTTGGTATGGTGAGTTTTCCGTTCAGATATTGGCCGGTCAGACTCTTTGGATTTTTCTCCAACTCACTACAATGTCCCTCTGCCACCACTTCTCCGCCCAGATGGCTGGCCAACGGCCCCATGTCGATGATATGGTCTGCCTCTCTCATCATCAACTCATCGTGCTCAACAACGATCACCGTATTGCCCAGATCCCTTAATGATTTTAATACACCAATCAATCTTTTAGTGTCCCGTGAATGCAATCCTATGGAAGGTTCGTCCAATATATATAGCGAGTTGGTCAGATTACTGCCCAGATTACGGGTGAGTTGAATGCGCTGACTTTCTCCTCCACTCAATGAATTAGCAAGTCGATCGAGCGTTAGGTAACCCAGACCAACATCAAGCAAGGTTTGTACCCTCTGCCGGATCTCAATCAATACCCGCTTAGCAACCTGCATTTCGAATTCCGTTAAAACCAATACATCGAACCAACCTAGCAATTCATCAATCTGCATGGCACAGAGCTCACCGATGTGCAAACCACCTACTTTTATGTATAACGCCTCTGGTCGCAACCTGTAACCTTTACAGTCCGGACAAATCGTGCGTCCGCGATAACGGGATAGCAATACACGGTACTGCACCTTGTACAAATTGGATTCCACTTCCTTGAAAAAATCATTTATCCCATAAATTAATTTGTCCCCTTCCCAAAGCAGGTTGAGATGATCTTTTGACAAATCAGCGATGGGCCTATGAACAGGGAACCCACTTTTCTGGGCATCCCGAACGAAGCGGTCTTTCCATTTTCCCAACTTTTCTCCCTTCCATGGCGCCACAGCACCCTCATAAACAGAAAGCCTGCGATCCGGAATGACCAGATCTGGATCTATCCCCAGCACCTGCGAGAATCCCTCACATGTGGGACAAGCACCAAAAGGATTATTGAAAGAGAAAAGATTGGGAACAGGCTCCTCGAACTTGATTCCGTCCAACTCGAAACGATTCGAGAAATGAAGCATCTTTTCCTCATCTATCACGATGTCGATCTCCCCCTCACCTTCATAAAAGGCTGTACTAACGGAGTCGGATATACGATGTCTGTCGTCCTCGTCAAAATCCTTGACCACCAGCCTGTCCACAAGCACAAAAGTGCCTTTTCCAGGCTTCCAATTCTTCAGGTCCTGGAGTTCCTCGATCCGAAAAAGACCCTTGGCATGGTGGTCATAGACCCGGGAAAAGCCTTTTTGGAGTAAAATGGCCAACTCTTCACGCGGATCCCGTTTTCCCTGTTGCGGGAACGAGGTTAGTATATATACGCGGGTTTGATGTGGAAAACCACATACCGTATTTACCACATCCTGTACGTCATCTTTACGCACTTCCCTTCCAGAAACCGGTGATAGGGTCCTGCCGATACGGGCAAAAAACAAACGCAGATAATCATAAATCTCGGTCATGCTGCCCACGGTGGAACGAGGAGTTCGGGTGATCACCTTCTGCTCTATGGCAATGGCGGGACTCAACCCCTGGATATGATCCACATCAGGCTTGTTCATACGCATAAGGAACTGACGAGCATAAGCACTCAGGCTCTCCGCATACCTGCGCTGACCTTCTGCAAACAAGGTGTCTATGGTGAGGGACGATTTTCCAGAACCGGATACACCGGTCACTACTACAAATTGGTTCCTGGGTATGCCCACCGTGACATTTTTCAGATTGTGCACGCGTGCACCTTTGATCAGAATGCGATCATCGTATTTTTCCGCAGACGTTACGGGTAATTCTACTTTCGTTTTTTTTGCCTTTGCCATGTATGTGACAAAAATAGTTTTTAATCGGCAATCACGACTGAAATACATCACGTGTTAACACGTGAGATTTTTACTATGGAATGGAAATCCACTTCGAGAACAAATACTGAATTGTTGAAAATTGTTCGTTAAAAAAATTGCTGTGATGGGAAAAGGGATACCTTCGATTTTCAATATCCAAGTAAAGATAGAAAGCCTTTCTTCGTTTTTCCTGAATGGACTTCTGCTTTACCGGGTAGCGAAAAATCCCAAAATCCAAACCATTTTAAAACCGTAGAAGTTATGAAATCCCTAACCCATCTCTCCGACCAGCAACTCGTCCACTTATTCACTGACGGTGATGCAGAAGCACTGGAAACCCTCATTCATCGCCACAAAGACAAGATCTACACTTCCATCTATCTACTCGTCAAAGACAAGTACCTGGCGGAAGACATCTTCCAGGATGTATTCATCCGGGTGATCGACACCGTACGTGGAGGTCGCTATACTGAAGAAGGAAAATTCCTTCCTTGGGCCATGCGGATTGCACATAACCTCTGCGTGGATCATTTCCGCAAAGTGAAAAGGACCCCCACTGTACGCAATAGCGAAGACCATGACATTTTCGAAGTGCTCAACATCACTGAAGATGGTGTTGACCGCAAGATGATGCAGAAGCAAAGCCACGATCGTGTACGTCAGATGCTGGACCTTCTCCCTGCAGACCAGCGTGAAGTGATCGTTCTCCGCCACTATGCGGAGATGAGCTTCAAAGAGATCGCCTCCATGACCAATTGCAGCATCAACACCGCACTGGGCCGCATGCGTTACGGATTGATCAACCTCAGGAAGATGATGACAGAAAAACAAATTGCACTCTGAAAATACCCCCTGCTTACCTCTGAACAGGTCCCGCCCACGCGGGACCTTTTTCATTTCACTGCAGTACGTTCAAAGGCTTCCAGACCACAACGAAGCCAGGCAGCATATTGGCCTGCATCGGGAGTGTAGCCTATAGGAGAGTTGAGCAGATGCTCATCAGGTGAAAGTAAAACATACCACGGCTGGGAGCTGGCATTGAAATTTTCCGTTTGAAAATTACTCCACTTTTCTCCTACCGTACTGACTCGTCGCCGACTCCCATCTTTGGCTGTGTAGATGAATTGAGCCGAAGCCGGCAATTGCATCTTATCATCCACGTATAGTGAAACGAGGACATATTTATTCATGAGTTCACTGATCTCCTTGCGGGTCCATATGTTCTCCTCCATCTTCCTGCAATTCACACAAGCCCAACCGGTAAAATCGATCATGATGGGTCGATGTTCCCGACGCGCCACTTCCAAAGCCAATTCATAATCATTTAAAGGCGCCTTACAATTCACCGGTGCCCGATACAAACTATAACAGGCGGGAGGGGGAAAGCCACTCACCCATCCGATATTCGCATATCGCGTATTGGTGACTCCCGGTATCAAAAAGATCGCGAACAATAAAACAAACATGGCAAACCATTTTCTGAACGGACTTGCCTTTAGTTCCTTTTCAGCCTGTCCGAAATGGAACCAACCCATGAGGAAAGCGAACAATGCCAAAGATATGATGACCCATAGGGCAAAGAAAAGTTCTCTTTTCAGGATACCCCAATGTGCGACGAGGTCAGCATTCGAGAAGAATTTCAAAGCCAACGCCAACTCTACAAAGCCAAGGACGACCTTTACCGTATGCAACCATCCCCCACTTTTGGGCAAGGACTGAAGCCAATTCGGGAACATCGCGAATAACGCGAAAGGCAAGCCAAGGGCAATTCCGAAGCCAGCTAATCCCGCTGACAGCGGCCATGCACCCCCGGAAGCAGTTCCTACCAAGAGTGTTCCTAAAATGGGGCCCGTGCAGGAAAAAGAAACGATCGCCAAGGTAAGCGCCATGAAAAAAACACCCAACAGACTTGTTCCATTCTGTGCACTTGCCCTGTTCGCCAATCCGCTCGGCAAGGTGATCTCAAAATAACCGAAAAAGGATATGGCAAAAACCACAAAGATCATGAAGAAGAATATGTTCAACCAGACATTGGTGGATATATCATTGTATATCGTGGGACTAACTCTGCCCAAAACATGGAAGGGAATGCTGAAAGCAATATAAATAAGGAAGATGAAAAGGCCATAGAGTACGGCCTGCCCGCCGCCTTTCTGTTCACCCCCGGGACGCTTGGTGAAGAATGAAACGGTAAGCGGGATCATGGGGAAAACGCAAGGCGTCAATAAGGCTAGCAGTCCTCCTAGAAATCCCAATAGGAAAATGGCAAGCAAACCCTTGCTCTTCACCGTGCCCGAACTACCGCATTCCTGGATCGGCTTGTTCAGATCTATGGTAGGAATTAGGATGCGCTGATTCATCGAGGCACCACCATCCAGATCCACGCTGAAAGAAAATGATTCCAATGGATAGAATTCATTCCCTTTTCCATAGGTGTATTGAAGCGTTCCCAGCAAGTGCCCGGGCACCTTTCCAGTAAAACGGATCTCCGCAGTGAGGTCGATGCTTTTTTCAAATACCGTGAACTCCCGATGATCGAAAATCGAACTGTGTATCTTTTTAGCCTCTCCATTCGCCTCGATAGAACGTTCAAGCATCAGATTGGAATCCGTGAAATGGACCACCACCGCCTTGACCCCATCACCGAAGTCGGATGCAGGTGCATAGATCTGCCAGCCAGCCGAGCCCTCAGTATGAAAGTGCAGCACATAAGTATCCGAACTTTTCTTCTCGCTTCTAACCTCCCATCTGAATCTAGAACTGTCCTGAGCTGAAACGGAAGCATTCGCGACAAGCAGACACACGAACATCACCATGAAAAGTATGGGGATACGCTTTAAATACGAACGGGCACCCCTAACAGGGAACCCGCTTTTCATGTCAGACCTGTTCATACAACATTTTTATCCGCCCACGGGTATTTTGAATTCAACTTCTGAGGGGGGCAGACACATGGAGTCGTTGCAAACCATGAACGCTACCCTCCCGCTCACATTGGTTTTAGCATTGGCCTTGAGTTTAACCAATTGCACGAAATCCACTTTCTGTTCATAATAATTTACGGTACCCGACCAGGCAGACTCGAATTTTTTGATCAGGCTGCCCGACTCCCGGGGCTTGCCATCTATCGTAAGCAAAGGATTGGCCGTGAATTGGAAGTTCGTCGGCACGGGTCCTTCGACCCCAACATTCTGCCCATATATGTGGAACTTTCCCGCAACGGTTGCGGTCATGTGTACTTCATAGGTATTTGAACCGACCTTTCGGGAAGAATACTCCCACTTGACCTGCTTTGCAGAGCCACTTTGCGCATACAGGATGAGCCCGGTGAGCAACAGCGTGAATGTCAGATATATATGCTTCATCATCGATCTTGTTTGGAACCCTACAAAATTGCACTAGAAAAACCAAATGAAAACCTAAAACGTGGTTCAGCCGATCAATTCGGATACCCTGTTGAACAACAGATCCTTGAATACCTTCCTGCCATCCATATTGGCCAATATTTCACTGGTAGCCCTTTCGGGGTGTGGCATCATCCCGAAAACATTTCGACCGGCATTACAGATGCCGGCGATATCCCGTATCGAACCATTGGGATTCGAAAGGGAGTTTCGTTCTCCTTTTTCATCACAATAATAATAGATCACCTGCCCATTACTTTCCAGTTTATCCAGCGTGGCATCATCAGAATAGAACCTGCCCTCCCCATGTGCAATCGGGATCTTCAGCGCCACACCATCCGAACCTTTGATGTATACATTCTTACAGACGAACTGCATATTCGCATTGCGGAGTAATGCTCCCGGCAGGAGGCCCGCTTCGCATAGGATCTGGAACCCGTTGCAGACACCAAGCACTTTTCCTCCCCGATTCGCAAATTCCACCACACTTTGCATCATGGGGCTGAAACGGGCGATAGCTCCGCAACGCATATAGTCCCCGAATGAGAATCCTCCAGGAAGTACAATGCAGTCATCCGTGGAGAATGCCGATATATCCCTGTCTTTATGCCATAGTTCAATCACCTCCTGACCCAGATCATGCCGCAACGAATGCATCATGTCCCTGTCACAATTGGAGCCGGGAAAAACAACAACACCGAATTTCATATCAGGGAAATTTATGGAGTAACCAGCACAAAGATAATGCCTTTACAGGAATCCGAAGAGGACGGATCAAGAGCGGAGAACGGCGTAGTTCAGGGCCATTATAAATGCAACCATTAACCAGAACAAAATGTTTGTGAGGAAGTTCCGATCAGAAGTGAAAAACAGATAGGCATGAAAAGCTGCAAAGGGCAATGAACAAAGGATCCAATACTCGAAAGTAGATGAAGAATTAATAAAAGGGATCAGCAAGGCTACCAGTATGTACATTAATAGCAAACTCCAACTTTTTCTGACCTGAATGAACATCCTGAGTATATTCCCCTGGATGAGGAACCCCGAGATGAGGAAAGGCACAACCAGCAATAAGATGCCCCCCCAGGCCCAAATGGTATACTGGAAACTGGGCAGGCTCAGCGATACCCGAGGAATGAGCACATGCAAGTCAAAATGATTGTTCAGGTATGTCCAGGCAAATAGGAAATAATAGGGAATGGACATGCCGAAGAGGGCAATAAGCCAATCACCGATGCTGAAGCTCCGCATTATCATCAGTGCGAAAAGAAGCAGTATCGAGAACGCTGAAGAAGGAAAGTAGATGAAAGAAGCCAACCCCAGAACGAAACCGATGTTGAACATGACAGCCTTACCCCTTTCATTATTATACAGACTGCACATCCTCTCCCAGACCCAGATCATCAAAGTATTGACCACAAGAGCGGAGGAGAATTGCCACCATTCCGGGAATAGGGCCGTGATGATCAGATAACTCATGGCCGCCAAAAAATTGGCCCGGGGTAACATCCTCTGATTGACCAAAATATTATTGAAACCAATCGCCTGAATGAACACCAACATGTACGTCAGGAATGGATAAAGTATAGGTGCCTTGTGGCCTGCACCGGACATCCACCTCAACAGGATCTGAAATAAGATTCCATCAGTATCCCGACCTAAAGGAATATGGGGCGCCAGAAATGATGCATATCTTAGGATCATCCCGAAGAAGAACAACAGGATAACTCCGAAAGGGTTGTTGGTTTTGAATATGCCTGTCAACGGCCGGGTTTTAAAATTCTAGGAGGGCGAAACTTATATAGTTCTTGTACATGCAAGGTATTACCACCATGTTGGGGCCCACCTGCTTTCCGAATTTGGGCATGAAGGTATATCCTTTGTCCAGATTGCGAAGTGTTGGGTCCTTCTTCAGTTCTCCTTGCGGATTGATGCTAGAACTGTTCAACATCAACTCCCTGCGCTCCATCTGATTGTAAAGAAGATGGGCAGCTCCATTCCCTATGAAAAGCTGATAGGATAGGAAGATATCGGAGTAATCATCGAACTGCGTTTTTCGAAGCACATTGCTCCAGGTGAGTTTTCCGTTCGGATCGAAGAAGAATATCATGACATTCTCTGCATAGTGTCGGGTACCTGAATAATTGTTGTTATACCTGCCATAAGGATCCCATCCACGCATGTAATTCATGGAATTATATGGTGAATAGTACCAATAATCCATAGGAGAGTAGGCATTATACCCATATAGATAATCCCAGCGATTCCAATTGTTGGACCGGGACGTCGTATAGTACATTTCAGCGAGAACAGCAAAACCACCGTCTTTTGCAGGAACGATATTTTTTATGAAATAGTCATTGAAAGCGGATTTCAAAGGTGCATTGTCGGATCGGGCATCCAAACGCATCGTATCCCCCAAGACGAATGATGAAGATGCGGCAGGAGCCTTCGACTTCTTGTCCCAGATCCAATTGTATAAACCATCAATATTGCCTTTTCGCTGCTTGTAGTAAAAAGAGCTCAAAACGAAATGTTTATTCGCATTGTCAGCTTTGATCCTGACCTCATCCAACATAAGATTGTCCAGTGGGATGTTGACCACCCGAAGGGAATCTTCACCCCTCAGCTTCTGGATGAAATCGACTCGGCTTATGTATTCGCGCCCTGCAGAATGCGCACAGCGGGCAAAGGCGACATCGCCGTCGTTGTCCATTATGAAATCGCTGAACACTCCCCCATCGCGGTCACTGGAAGGATAAGCCATCCGGTTGCGTCCCTGTACCTGTAACTCTTTGTTGAAGAGTATGGTAGTGATCAGGAATTTCTTCTCATCCCGCCGGTTGATCTTCAGGACCATGATCTGCTGTTTGTCATCACTATTGATGACCGAATAAACCTGATTATCCGAGAAAGAAGGAATATGTGTGGTATCCAGATCAAGGGGGTCACCAAGCATCTTCCCATTGCCATCCATCTTGACTGCACTGCAATAAGCAACCCCTTTCTTCTGATATTGATAAATAATATAATAAAAGTCAGGATAGGCTATGAAATCAACAGCCCCAACCTTTTCCGGCATGAATTGCAGGTTGATCCGGCTCTTGATCTTCATCTCGTTATCGTAAATGGAGATATCATTCTTGTTCCTGTAATTCTTGTAGACATTGATCGTCCCTCCAACACGACCGATGATCTCATAATTGAGCTGCCGTCCATCTTCCGGCTCCACTTCAGAATAATGTATGCGTTGAGCCTGTAAGAACATCACAGGCACCACCATGAATAGGGTGAACAGGAGTTTTCTCATCCTTTCGTTTTCCATGATCTAAATGTACGAGTTGTGTTCCAGATAGAAGTCCCGGGAAATTCCGGTGAATCACTCCTGCAAATTTCAGTCAAGCTGTCGATTTTGCACTTATTTTCAGAGAATTTGCAATTTTTTTACCTATACCTTTGCTCACGGCATTTTCAATGCGTACCATTTAACCTCTTCACTACGTGAGCAAGCATTTAAACCGGATGACGGCAGCAGGGCTGATTGCAGCCTTGGGCATCATTTACGGAGATATCGGAACCTCTCCTCTCTATGTATTCAGTGCGATCATCAATGGCAAACCAATCAGCCAGGAATTGATCCTGGGGGGGCTATCCTGTATCATCTGGACACTCACCCTGCAGACCACGGTCAAATACGTGATCCTGACGCTGCAAGCAGACAATAGAGGTGAAGGCGGTATATTTTCCCTGTATACGCTTGTGCGTCGAAGAAGAAAGTGGCTGGTAGCTCCTGCCATGATCGGTGGTGCGGCACTTTTGGCTGATGGAATGATCACCCCACCCATTTCGGTAACTTCTGCGATCGAAGGTCTGAAACAGATCCCCCGCTTTGCCGGGATCGAAGAGATCCAGATCGTATACATCGTCCTCGGCATCTTGGTGATCCTCTTCTTCCTGCAACAGTTCGGAAGTGCATCCATAGGTAAACTGTTCGGCCCGATCATGGCCATCTGGTTCGCCATGTTGGCATTCCTTGGAATCCTCCACATCCAAGACGACTGGTCGATATTGAAGGCATTCAGCCCACACTATGCCATCAATCTGTTGACGAACTATCCTAAGGGTTTCTGGATCCTGGGGGCCGTCTTCCTCTGCACGACCGGCGCTGAGGCTCTCTATTCCGATCTGGGTCATTGTGGCAAACATAATATCAGAGCATCCTGGATCTTCGTCAAGATCTGCCTCATACTGAATTATCTCGGTCAAGGTGCCTATCTGCTCAACCAGCAGGGAAAAGTATTCGCCAACAGCGAACTCCTGAAGAATGCAAAATTCCTTGCACAGTTCCCAGCTGCAATGGAGATCAGGAATCCATTCATTGCTGTGATGCCCGAGTGGTTCAAACTTCCTGGCATCATCATTGCCACGGCTGCTGCCATCATAGCCAGTCAGGCATTGATCAGCGGCTCATTCACCCTGATCAGCGAAGCCATGCGGCTAAATCTATGGCCCAAGTTCAAAATCGTATACCCTACTGAAGAAAGAGGGCAACTTTTCATACCCTCGATCAATGCACTGCTGTTCGTAGGATGCTGCGGCATTGTCATATATTTCCGCAATTCCGGAAACATGGAAGCCGCTTATGGACTGGCAATCACCCTTTGTATGCTGGCAACCTCCATCCTTTTCGCAAACTACCTTGTCCTGCATCGGGTAAACGCAGCACTGATCTATTTGTATTTGGCCGTATACCTGACGATCGAAATATCATTCCTTGCCGCAAATCTGGATAAATTCCCCCATGGTGGTTTCGTCACACTGATCGTTGGAGGCCTCCTCCTCCTGATCATGTACGTGTGGTTCAAGTCCAGAAAGATCAAGAACAGATATGTTGAGTTCGTCCGACTCGACCAATATCTTCCCATGTTACAGGATCTCAGCAACGACGTCTCCATCAACAAATACGCCACGCACCTGATCTACCTCACCAGTGCGAACAACCCCAAGGAAATCGAGCATAAGATCATCTACAGCATACTCAACAAGAAACCCAAGCGGGCAGATATCTACTGGTTCATTCATGTGGATACACTGGATGATCCTTATACAAGCGAGTACGAGGTTCAGACCATCGTTCCGAATGAGGTCATCAGAGTGGAATTCAGACTCGGATTCCGGATTGAACCCCGAATCAATATCATGTTCAGAAAAGTAGTGGAGAACATGGTGGCGAATAAGGAAGTGAACTATTTCAGCCGTTACGATTCCCTGCAGCGTAATAACATCGTTGGAGACAATGAATTCATCGTGATGGAAAAATTCCTGAGTCAGGACAATGAACTTCCCTTCCTGGAAAGACTGGTCATGAAGATCTATTTCATGTTGAAGGAAATCAGCGTTTCCGAAGAAAAAGGATTCGGTCTCGATCCCAGCAACGTAAAAGTGGAAAAATTCCCACTGATCGTCTCCCCCCTTGCCGACATCAAACTCAGGCGCATCAACACTGAAGAATAGACATCAGCCTTATAGTTCGGAATCAACTATATTCGGATAAGACCCAATTGTATTGTCGGAGTTGACCCTTCTTTGGATCGGCCTTGAATGGTGGTGGCTCGCATCAGGTTACCTGGCGCTGATGGCACTCCTTTACCTCATACAGGAAAGATTCATCTTCAAACCCGAAAAGCTACCGGATGATTTCAGATTCAAATATAAAGCTCCCTTCCGGGAACTCTTCTTTGATGTAGCTCCCGGTGTACGTATCAATGGCCTGCACTTCCACAGGGAGAACCCACTCGGCCTAATCCTTTATTTTCATGGCAACTCGCGGAGCATCAAAGGATGGGCTAAATATGCCGCCGATTTCTACCGATATGATTATGATGTCGTACTGGTGGATTATCGCGGCTTCGGCAAAAGCACAGGCAAACGAAGTGAAAAAGCCATGCTGGGAGATATGCAAGTCGTGTATGACGAGCTGAAAGTTCAATACGGAGAAAACGCGCTCATCATTTACGGCAGGAGCCTTGGCAGCGGGTTCGCCACAAAATTAGCATCAGAAAACCATCCCCGCTTCCTTATTCTGGACTCCCCCTTTTTCAGCTTCTCCACTGTGGTGGAACGTTTCCTCCCCTTCCTACCCATAAAATGGGTACTGCGATACCATCTCCGATCCGACAAATGGATACCACTCGTACAATGCCCCATATACATATTACACGGAACCCGCGATTGGCTGATCCCCATCCGCCATAGCGAGAAACTTCAGGAGCTCAATCCAGCTCGCATCACACTCATAAGGATATGGAACGGAGGACACAACAACCTCCCAGCCTTCCCAGAATATCATAATTTCATCAGGGACATCCTCAAGCAATGAGATCCTGGAATTACCTTTGAGCATGGAACGGAAAAGGCTCAAAAGATGGATCAAGGGAATAGCATTGACTTACGGGATCATCGGCATCTTATTGTACAGTTTGCAGGAGTCCTTTCTTTTTCGAAACATCTCTCTTTCCAGAAAACATGACTACGCGTTCTCACAGCCATATAGAGAGTTGAATATTCCTTTCAACAACAGCACCAACCTGAACATCGTACAATTCCTTCGTACCAACCCGGATTCTGCGAAAAGAGGAGTGGTCCTCTACTTTCATGGCAACAGGAAGAACATCTCCTGGTATGCACGTTACTCGGACCCTTTCACCTCCGCTGGTTATGAATTGTGGATGGTGGACTATCCCGGATATGGGAAAAGCACCGGAGAAAGAAGCGAAGAAAATCTATACGCTTTCGCAAGTCAATTGTACAAGTTGGCCAGGTCAAAATATTCCGAAGACAGCATAATAATATATGGGAAATCATTGGGTACCGGTATTGCCGCTCAACTCGCCTCGAACCGATCCTGCCGAAGGGTGATCCTCGAGACACCCTATTATAGCATCGGCTCCATCATGGGCTCCTACCTGCCCATCTATCCCACGGAAATGATGTCCCGTATCAAGATCCCGACCTTTGATTACCTGCAGCGTATCTCTGCACCGGTAACCATTTTCCATGGCAGTTCCGATTGGACCATCCCTTACCGTAACTCCAAAAGACTCATCCCCTATCTTAAAAAAACAGACGAATTCATCACCATAACCGGTGGAGGCCATAATGATTTGTTTCAATTCCCGCAGGTCCAAAAGATGATCGACTCCCTGCTCAAAAATTAGTCCTACTTTATAATTTTTTTGTATAAGCAAGTTCCCTTTTTGTAGAGTTTAGTTTGAATTTGAACAAATAAATTTTACAAAATGAGATCTACATGGTTATTGCCTGTATAATACAAATGGATCGGTCTGGCCATTTTTCTACCCCCGCTTGCTCTTGGCATCATGATCCAGTTCTTCGGATTCCAAGCGGATTTCCTGACCATTCCTGTTTACGCCAACAAAAATTCAAATGATTTTTTGGTATTCGACTCCCAGATCAATCTTTCCGATGAATTTGCCCTGACAGGCCTGATCCCGGGTAGGATATTCATGGTATTTGCCCGGAAAACCAATGAGGATGAGTACATCAGTCGGATCAGGCTGGAATCCCTGCAATGGGCGGTTATCGTAAACTATTCCCTGCTGCTCATCGCTACCTGGATGATACATGGATTCAGCTATCTGCACGTGATGATCTACAATATGCGCACCATACTTTTGATCTTTCTGATTCGGTTCCATATCGTCCTGGCTCGGGAACGTCAAGCTACTGCCTCATAATCCTTATACCATGAAGAATTCCATTAAGGTACAGCGAGCCATTAATGATCTCACCCAGCAGCAATTGGCGGAGAAAATCGGTGTTTCACGTCAAACCCTTAATGCCATATAAACCCAGAAATACATGCCCTCAACTACGCTCGCCCTCAAACTCGCAAAACTCTTCGGGAAAATCGTGGAGGACATCTTTGAGCTGGAATCAGAGGATTTAACGAACGTTACACCGATCAGTCCAACGATTACACCTCAACAGATTGACAACGACCAGGCTTGTGAAACTGTAATGAACGGCTCGATCGCAGGCAAAAGTCGGTTAAGTTAACCCAATGAAAGCGCGCTGCCTGATTTCATAACTCCCGTAGCATGGATCCTGTACTGCGAACATGGAGTGAATAAGTGCCCCCTACTTTAAGGGCAAAATTTTTTCTCCCATGGCTTACCGGAAAATCAAAGCAGATGGGATAACCCTGATGGGATGTTATATCCCGAATGATCGACCATACATCCTGGCCAAAAGGAGTTTCCGTATCCTTCATATCCGTGAATCCCCCCACCACGAGTCCTGCCAGTTCATCCAACTTACCACTCCTCTTCAATTGGTACATCATACGATCGATATTGTACAAGTATTCACCCACATCTTCCAAAAAAAGGATACATCCTCTTGTAAAGATATCTGAAGTGGTTCCGCAACCATGTGCCAGAAGGGATAGATTTCCACCTACCAGTTTGCCCTTTGCATCTCCTCTGCGGTCGTAGGCATGTGGGGCACTGGCATATTTCGCCTTCTTCCCTTTCAGCGCATCGCGGAGCGAAGTAACATACTCGGATTTATACCCCTCATTGTTGAATGCGTTGGCCATAGGCGCATGCAAAGTGGCAATGCCAAACTGGGAAAGCACGAAGGAATGGATGACCGTTATGTCACTGAAACCGATCAGCCATTTAGGATTTTTTCGGAAGGCAGTGAAGTCGAGCCTGTCGATGATCCTGCCTACTCCATACCCCCCCCGGCCGAAAAGCACAGCCCTGATCTTAGGGTCGTCCAGCATGGACTGAAGGTCGTTAAGTCTTTCCTCATCCGTGCCAGAGAAATAATTGAACTGAGTTCCCACAGTAGAACCCACTCTCACGTCATAACCCCAGTCCATCGTGATCACACGGATGCATTCACTGATCTTCTCCAAGGGCATATGCCCCGCTGGACAGACGATCCCGACACTATCCCCTTTCTTAAGCGGGCTCGGAAAATGAACGGTCTTGTGATTCATACTTCAGATATTAGGACGATACAAGGTACGCTGGTAATCGGTATGAGCAGGTCCAGTTATTCTAATTTGAGATCACTTGCGGACCTCGACAAGTTGCACACCCTCAGCATTGACGGTCAGTCGGTGCCTAACGCCGCATTTCAGCGCAAAATTATTTTTTTGATGACCCACAGGAAAATTGAAACAGACCGGATATGAATAGCCACTTATCTTCTCATGCACGATGTCGTAAAATGTCCGGCCGAATTCCTCGCCCGGGTCATCAGGTCTGATCTTGTTGAAACCTCCGATGATCAGCCCAGCCAAACGATCGAGTTTGCCGGCTCGTTTCAGTTGCACAAACATTCTGTCCAAGCTATACAGGTATTCACCCACCTCTTCCAGAAATAGGATGCAACCATCTGTCCGGATCTCGGATCGGGTGCTCATCACATTCAAGATCATGGATAGATTGCCCCCGACCAGTATTCCAGTGGCCGTACCATAACGATCATGATCATCCGGTGGAGCCGAATAGCGCATTTGTTCTCCTGTAAGCGCTTTTTGAATGGAAAGTATGGATCCCTGAACCACCGGATCAGCAGCAGCCCAATCATCGGGGAAACTGTTGCACATTTTGGAATGCAGGGAAGCGATCCGATGACTTCGGCTAAGTTGAAGATGAAGGGCGGTGATGTCACTGAATCCTATGATCCATTTCGGCTTTTCTTTCAACCGGCTGAGATCAAGTTGATCGATGATTCGGGTGATGCCATATCCACCACGTGCACAGAGTATGGCCCTCACCGATGGATCATCCAGCATGGCCTGCATATCCTTCCTGCGCTCTTCATCCGTACCACCGAAACTGAGGTCACGGCGACCGATCGTTTCACCCACCCTGATCCGGAATCCCCAGCTTTCCAGCAGCCTGACTGCGGGCCGTATCCCTTCGGCCGTGATGAATCCTGCGGGGCTTGTAATGGCTACGATATCACCCGGTCTCAGATAGGCGGGGATCGTGTGAGTCACCTCATTTTCCTCATCGATCCAGGTCCCGGGCAAAAAACCCTGGGAAATACTTCCGCTGAAGACCGAACCCAGGAATTGCTTTCGTTTCATGATGGGAAAGGTAAATGTTATCGGGCAATGATCAGTTTGCGTCCGAATGGTTTATTGTATCGTGGACGGAAAGATAAAATGATCATGTTGAAGTAAGAATGGCGCCATACCCCATAGCAATTAAAATCACTCACTCCAACTGCGCCCGAAGTCGAAACCATCTATTTCTGCAAGAGATGCATGCGGACATCCCTCGGTTTTGGGAATGGCCATGGATTGCGGTATTTTTGCACACCCACAGTTTCTGTCCTACACAGGCACAACTATCAAAAACGGGATGCTCACATGGATTTCAAGAGGTTACTGGTCACCGCCGCCCTGCCTTATGCCAACGGGCCCGTTCATATCGGACACTTGGCCGGATGTTATCTGCCCGCTGACATATATGTCCGCTACCAACGTGCACGTAAAAGGGACATACTTTTCATCTGTGGAAGTGATGAGCATGGCGTACCCATAACCATCCGGGCCATGAAGGAAGGTGTCACGCCGCAGCAAGTGGTAGACAAATATCATGCTCAGATCAGGGACAGCTTTGCACAGATGGGCATTTCCTTTGACATTTTCGCCCGAACATCGAGCCCCGTGCATCACCTCACCTCTTCGGAGATGTTCCGAAAACTGTATGATCAGGGGATTTTCGAAGAAAAGGAAACCGAACAATATTTTGATGAGAAAGCAGGGGTTTTCCTGGCCGACCGCTACATTACCGGCACCTGTCCCGTTTGTTCCAACCCAGCAGCCTATGGTGATCAATGCGAAAAATGCGGTAGTGCCCTTTCGCCAGAACAACTGATCGACCCTCGTTCCACATTGAGTGATGCAGTACCCGTAAAACGAAAGACCAGACATTGGTACTTCCCCCTACAGAATTATGAAGAATTCCTGAAGAAGTGGATACTTGAGGATCACAAGGAATGGAAGAACAACGTTTACGGACAATGCAAAAGTTGGCTGGACAACGGCCTCATGCCCCGTGCCATGACGCGTGATTCCAACTGGGGAGTCAAAGTTCCCCTGGAAGGAACCGAAGGCAAGGTTTTATATGTTTGGTTCGAAGCACCGATCGGATACATCAGCGCAACCAAAGAATTGACTCCCGACTGGGCAAAATACTGGTGCAGTGAAGACACAAAACTCGTCCATTTCATAGGCAAGGATAATATCGTTTTTCATTGCATCATCTTCCCTGCCATACTGAAAGCGCATGGCGGTTTCGTACTCCCTGACAATGTGCCTGCCAATGAATTCTTGAATATTGAAGGTGAAAAAGTATCCACCTCCAGGAACTGGGCAGTATGGGTACACGAATATGTCCAGGATTTCGCCGGATGTGAAGATGTGCTCAGATATGTACTCTGCGCCAACGCCCCGGAGACCAAGGATAATGACTTCACGTGGAAAGACTTTCAGGATAGAAACAACAGTGAGTTGGTATCCATTTTCGGGAATTTCGTAAACCGCACTTTCGTGCTCATGCACAAACTATGCGGCGGCAAAGTACCTCAACTCCATTCGGATGTGCTGGATGAATCTGACCGTACAATGTTGCAGGAATTCGACTCAACCCGTAAAAAGATCGAAGACAGCATCGAGCAATACCGATTCCGGGATGCCCTCTTCGAGGTCATGGACCTGGCTCGCAAAGGCAACAGATACATGCAGGAAAAGGAACCCTGGATAGTGACCCGAACGTTGGCTGAAAAACCAGAGAACCAGAAACTGATCGACAATTGTCTGCACGTTTGCCTGCAACTCTGCGCCAATCTGGCCATCATGTCCAATCCCTTCCTCCCCAATACTTCCCGGAAAATGATCAGCATGATGAAAGTGGTGGAAAAGATGCTCGATTGGGAAAACGCGGGCAAGGAAAAACTGCTCTCCCCTGGCTATACACTTCGCGAGCCACAACTGCTTTTCCGGAAGATCGAGGACACGGAAGTACAACAGCAAGTGGAGAAATTGAAAAATCGTTCCGCTACCGCATCGACACCCACAGCTTCTCCTGTCTTGGTGCCTGCCAAGGCCTACGTCCCGGAATATAAGCCTGAGATTCAGTTTGATGACTTCGCGAAGATCGACCTTCGTGTAGGCACTATCATAAGTGCGGAGAAGGTGGAAAAAGCTGACAAACTGCTGAAATTACTGGTGAACATGGGCAGTGAAGAGCGAACCATCGTATCCGGAATCGCCATGCATTTCAAACCCGATGAGATCACAGGAAAACAGGTGGTCGTAGTCGCCAATTTGGCCCCCCGTAAAATGAGGGGTATAGAAAGTAATGGCATGATTCTCCTGGCCGAAGACTCAGCTGGCAAACTTCATTTCGTTAGTCCGGAATCGCTGATCGATCCAGGCTCAGGGGTGAATTGATATTCAACCGCTTTCCTTAGTAGATGTTTTTACATTCCCAATCCGAATCCCCGGATTCGCAAGTCCCTGATAGATAGGTTTTTTCGTGGGCCGAATCGTACCTTTGTCCTTTCCTAACCTACCCATCCTGGTGCCACTCATTTCAATAAAGCAAACATTTAAGATCACTGCATATTCGATAGGCGGACTGATCCTGCTCCTGCTTTTAGCCAATTGGTTCTTCATCGCTAATGCCAGATATATCATCAAACAAGTGATCGAAAACGAAACCCATGGTAAAGTTCAGGTCAACCTGGGGCGTGTCAGCATTCATTATTTCGATCCGCCTTCCATCGATGCATCGGATATACGTCTGGGATTGATGGATTCAACAGGCGCCCACGAAACCTATCTGATCAAAGTGAAGAGATTGAGATTGCAACTTCGTTCCCTGAGCAGTCTCTTTTACCAAAAGAAACTTTTAGTGGATCAGATCATTGCGGAAAGCCCATCCGTTGAAGTCTTTCCTCAATACCAAAAAAAGAAAAAAGAAGGCAATGGCGCCATCGTTTTCGAATTGGGAAATATCTACAAGATCCTGGACACCCTTTCGCAAAAATTGGAAGTGAAAGACATCCGGATAAATAAAGGCAGTTTCGGAATAGATCAATATCAACCCGGCAACCACCCGGCAAGAATTAATGACATTTATTTCCATCTAGATAATTTCCATGCGCCCAAGGAAGGATCGCAGGACTCCACCCAGTTCATGTACAGCGACGACATCAGCCTGAATTCGGGAAGATTGGTCTTGATGTTCCCTGATGGACGCCACGGCTTAAGCTATACCAGCCTGGATATCTCAACCCGATCCAGGACGGTCACCATTGACAGTTGCAATTTTTTCAGTACAGCAAAAGACTCCGCCTTCAATGCCATCGACCTGAAATTCGATCAACTCCGACTGGTGCAATTTGATTTCAATGCACTGTATCATGCCGAAAAGATAAAAGTGGACACTGTGTTCTGCCTGAATCCCAACGTGGACCTTAAACTCGACCTCACCAGAAAGCAAAGCCCGAGCAACGAAACGGACAGATTAGGATTCCACAGTTCGGAGAGCAGGAAAATTGCCTTCCAGAAAAAACATGGAACGCGTGATGAGTACGCTCCTGTAAACGAACTCAGCAAAATGCTCGGCAATCTCGATGTCGGGTACATCGCGTTGAAAAACAGCCGCATCGCACTGACCACGAAAAACGGAAGCAAAGTGACCCCTTTCACCACGAACGGAAATAATTTTGAAGTGGGTGGGCTCAGGACCGGTCTGGATGGGGAGCAACCGATCTCAGTGCAAAAGGTGGCATTCGCGATCAAGAACTATCGTGCCTTTTCCGCCGACAGCCTTTATCAGGTGCTTTTTGATAGCGTTGTTTATGACAACAAAAATCTGTTCCTCAAGAACTTCGTGCTCGAACCGAGTGAAATTAATCAGGAAAAGGCGATCAAGCGCATATCCATACCCGTTTTCGAATTGAAGAATCTTTCACTCAATGACCTTATCGGCAATCAAAAGCTGAAGGCCGACGAACTCTTGCTCATAGACCCCAAAACCATCAATTACCACAGCATACTAAACCGTCCCCAGCGGAATAAGAGCAAACCACTTGTGTCCATAATCGAGGAATTAAACAAAAAAATAGCCATCGATAAAGTCAGTGTGCAAAATGGTCGTTTTTTGAGTCAATCCTTGGACGACGCCAAGCAGAAAGTTGAGGCCGACGGGATATTCACCAGCATAGATGCCAAGGAACTTCTTCATACAACCGATTATGCCCTCATGGGACATGCCATAGGAAATCTGTCCTTTGAAAATGCCATTGTGAGCAGTTCAAAGAATGCATTCAGATTTGAAAAGGGGCAGGTCCTGGGAAGAGATCAAGTCGTGAATGCGGAAAAAATCTACGTTCACTCTGAGGACAGCAGCCTTTCCGCGACCCTTTACCATACCAGGATAGAAGGCTATGATGTTCAAAATAACTTTCAGGCCATATCGCTGGGATCAATTTCATGGCAAAGTGCTGAGATCAACGTCAAGAACAAAAAAAGCAGGGAAGAAAAAAACAAGAAGAGTAAAATGCCCGAACTGCATCTCCAGGCGTTCAACATACATGACACCCGATTGAACCTGGACCTAGGTAACCTGCAGGTCATTACCCTAGTTGATTCCATGTCCATTCATGACATAAATAAATTGGAGGGTTCCATTCCATCTTTTTCAGACCTCCGGATAGCATTGCAGCAATTGCACATCAGCATGCCTGGCACCAGGATCAATGCGGAAAAGATGAATATACATGATGGACAGGCTTCCTGGATCAAAAATGTGGATCTCGTCTATGAAAAAGAGGGCGATTCTGCCACATTGATAATACCAACTGTCTCCATGACACCATTTTTGGAGAAGTCTATCTTGGGAAAAAAACTTTACTTGCAAAACATGGCTCTGGAGCATCCCAAAATCCGTGCACACTTGACCGGTCAAGGACCTGCAATGGATACATCCACAGTCAGGAAAAACAGGGCAGCTGAAATAGGTAAGTTCAGCATACATGATGGTGACATAGGTATTGAAACCAACAAAAAAGGGAAGCATCTTGATATACGGTCGACAGGCTTCAACATTTCCCTAAAGGATCTGCACGCAGAAAGCCAGAGCAGGTCCCTGACAGTTGGCACGTTCTCAGAATCACTACGAACTTTTCGATTGAACAGCAATGACAGCCTGTTCCTAGAAACCGAGGAAGGCGGGATCGAACTGTCAGGAAATAAAATCATGCTGAATGGAGGTGATGGCGATAAAGCCTCGAGCCTGCAATTGGAGAAAGCCAGTATAAGCGGTCTTCATGCCGCATTCCAATCACCGAAACGAAGCCGACCACTCGAAGTCCGGAATCTGGAATTGGGTGTTGCACACCTCGAACTGGACAGTCTCGTAAAAAAACATATCGCACGCAGATTGAAATCCAATCCTAATCTGTATGTCAGGAACATCGACTTCAAGGACCAGAATGACCTACATGATATAGCCGCATATGGCATACGATACGAAAATCATGATCACCTGCTTGCATTGGACTCATTCCATTACCGGCCTGCCATGGACAGAGACTCCTTCAACAGGATGCAAACATTCCAAAAAGATTACATGCAGACCCGAACAGGACAGGTGGCCATTCGGGGCATCGACATAGAAAAGCTGATATCCGATTCCATATTCCATGCGGAAAAGATATTGGTCAGCCGTCCCATAGTCGAAATCTATAAGGACAAGCGCTTGCCCTTTCAGCATGGCATCATCAAGAATCTCCCTACTGACCTTCTATTGAACAAAGTTCCTAAAGGCATCATGATCGATTCCCTTAAACTGGATGAGATGGATCTGAAATACGAGGAATTCAACGACAAAACCCAAGCCATTGCAGAGATCCGGCTGGACCAAATTGAAGCATTGGTTACAAATATCAGAAACAGGGAAATGAATGGTACGGACAGCCTGCGACTCATCGCTTATGGCAAGTTCATGGACACCACCGATTTCCGTTTTCATTTTCGCGAATCCTATGCAGATAGCTTGCATGGCTTCCTGATGTCACTACGCGCAAGCCCCACCGACCTAAGGGCGTACAATTCATACCTGCTACCATTGGCATCGGCAAGGATCATCAGTGGATATATGGATACCTTGCGCATGCGAGCGGTCGGGCGTGAACACCTCGCCTACGGATACATGCAGATGTTATACCACGACCTGAAAATTCAGTACCTTAACAAAGGTGACGTTTTGAATAAAACATTCGTCACTAAATTAGTGACCTTCTTTGCGAACAACATCATCCTCAGAAGGAACAACAAGAAACGTACAGGAGTCATCTATTTTGAGAGGATCCGGGATAGATCTTTCGTGAATTACTGGATCAAAATCCTGATCAGTGGAGTGTTGACCAATGCGGGAGTGAAGGAAAATACGAAACAAGAGAAGAAATACAAGCGTGGTCTGAAAAAGATGAACGTCCCCGAACTTCCAGAAGTCGTATTCTGATCTCCCATCGATCAGGATACATCATCATTTGGACCAAATGAATCAAACCCATGATTAAAAGAAACCACGTGATGCGCAACATACTGAATAGCAACAGCACCCCCCTAATCAAACTCATCATCTTAGCCCTGCTGATGAATTCCTCCGTCGCATCCCAGACAAAAATGTCTGATTCGACGATATCTCCTGATCCGCAACACGTCACGCCCAAGCCCAATGTCCCAACGAGTCCTTCAGAATGGATCATGAAGAACAAGAAACTCATCTCAAGCACAGAATCCACTCTCCTATTGGGTTTCGACTCTTCATTCATGATCAATGAATACGCAAAGCAATTGTCTACCCTTGAACTTACGGAAAATGAATTCAACCGGAATCAAGGAGCTATAAGACTCAGGTACCTGGTGGACTTGAATTCCAAATTGCAGTCCATCAGGAAGCAATTGGAAGTATGGACAAACAAGATCAAAGCGATCAATTACAGCATCACATCATCTCATAATGAAATGAAAGCCATACAGGAGGATTCCATGACTGGGCTCTCCCGCATCGATTCCAATGTGTGGCTGGCATACAGACCCGAATTCGATTCCATAAAGCGTTGGACGGTGAAGGTGGATACGCTCATGAAAGTCCACATCGACAAATTCATCAATATTGAAAACAAATTGACCAATCTCTCCTTTCGGGCCGCCGAAACCCAGTCTCGCATACAAGCGGCCATCCGGGAAGAAGAGGAAAGTTATTTCACCAGGCGGCATCCGCCGGTTTGGCAGTTGAATGGGCATACATACCCTGATGGATTCGGCAAGGTCTTCATGAATACTCTTTACCTGAATCTTGATTCCCTCGCATTTTATGGCAAACATGCATATATACGTGCCATACTTTTCCGATTGTTCATACTGTGCATAACCTTGTTCCCCATCTGGTACTTCAAGCGGATCAGGAAGGAAGGTGCTGGCCCAACAACTTCCATGAAGCAAAGGTTCATGCATAAACATACCGCAAAAGCCGCATCGGCCTTCGGACTTATACTCGCTCCTTTCGTATTCATCGATAGCCCGCTGATCCTCTTGGAAGTCATTCTGATCACCTTGGTGATCTCTACCTCACTAATATTTCTTGCGGAGCATCCCGAAATAAACAAACGAGCCTATTTCATGGTGATGGGGTATTTCATTCTGCTGAAATTTTTCGACCTGTTCATTTCAGTGACCTTGACGGGCAGAATCGTAACCTTACTGAGCATACTCCTGCTGATCCCTTTATGGAATCTCTTAAAAAGTGTCAGGAAACTCCAGTTCAGAAGTCATCTTTTACCTTATATCATTATCTACCTGACCATGATCCAATTGACCGCTGGATGGATATTGTCCACCATAGGATACTATCGCCTCGGACGGACATTGATCGTTGGTGGATTCAACAATTTTTACCTGGCCATCATTTTACATGTGGGCCTTTACGCACTGATCGACTTCATCATGATACTCTCAGACCTCTACAATCGCAGGGACAGCATATCCAAAGTGAGCATTGAACAGGTATATATTAAATTGGTCAGGATTTTCAGCATCCCAGCCATCATTTTCTGGATCGCATCCTTCCTGCTTAATGCAAATGCCTTCGACTTCATCTCGGGCCAGTTGGAATCGATGATGGCGCACACATTCACCCTCGGGAATTTCCATATGCGACTAGGGACCGTTGTCATATTCATGACCTTTTTCTTTGCCGCCATATATTTCTCCGGACTCCTCAAGGGTCTGTTCTATGATGAAGTCCGTGAGAAAGACACCAACTACAAAACCAGCATGGGGAGTTATGTAGTTCTTTTGCGCCTTTTCATTATCGGGACAGGATTCATCATAGGCATGATAGCTTCTGGCATTCCTCTGAACAATATCAATCTCATCATTGGAGGCCTTGGTGTGGGTATAGGCTTCGGCTTGCAGAACATCATCGCCAACCTGGTCTCCGGGGTCCTTCTAGCCTTTGAAAAACCCATTTATGTGGGTGATCTCATTGAAGTGGATGGCATTAAAGGCAGAGTTTCGGAGATCGGGCTTCGAGCCACCATCGTCTCTTCATCAGAAGGGGCTGAATATATCATCCCCAATGCAGACCTGACCAGCAAATTCACCAAGAATTGGACATTGTCCAATAAGCAGATGCGTGTGGATACATCCATCAGCACGGCACTCGATCAAGATCCCGAAAAAGTCATCAAACTCATCAAGGATTGTATTAATTCAGTTGAAATGGTGGACAAGAGCAAGCCATCCAAGGTCTCGATCAAGGAAATCAGGTTCAGTTCCATCGTATTCAACGTCAGTTTCTGGGTTCATGATATCAAAATCGCAGATGCTGTACGTACAGAAGTTCTGATGAATATCAATGAAGCGTTCTCCAATGAAGGGATAAAATATCCAAAGTCAGGTAGTTTCACTATGGGAGAATAATATGGGAAGAAATATCCAGATACAGCGGACGCTTATAGAAAGCCAAATTTGCTGCCATCCATATTCAACTTCCAACGCGTAAATGGATACGAGGCTAGTTTCCGAATGCTTCGTCATGGCTCCATCAACACAACCAACATGTCAGCCACATTGGTAAAAGTAGGACCAGTGAACAGTTGGGCCCCGGCGGCTTCCAGATATGCATAGGAATCGTTATTTGCAAGGTATTCATGCGGATCCATGTCCATACCCAATGCGATAGCCATTAGATTATCGTCGGCAAAAGCCCCTGCCGCTTCCGTGGGGCCATCCGTGCCATCCGTACCGGCACAAAGTACCGTGGGTAGTTTTTCCGGACCGATCCCCATCACCATCCAGGCATCGAGAATTGCCAGAGCGAGTTCCTGATTTCGGCCTCCTTTACCATTTCCGGTAACGGTGACCGTTGTCTCACCACCCATGATGATACAGGCAGGTCTTGGCCCTTTATAAGTGAGGAAATCAGTGGCCAATTCAGCCGCCAGTGTGCGTGCCTCCCCTTGCATGGGCTCCTGCCGAAGTTCCACATGATAACCCATTTGCCTTGCTTTGTCCGCCGCCGCTCTCAATGCCATGGAGTTATTTCCGATCAGCATATTCTCCACCCGATCAAAGACCGGATCCCCCGGCTTGGGCGTTTCCGGTATGACGCCCTCCATACCACTACGTAACCAATTTTTCACAGCATCACCGGCACCCGTCCATATGTCATATTTTTCCAAAATAGAGTATGCATCAGCGTAAGTTGTTGGATCGGGCACGGTTGGTCCACTTCCGATCACATCGAGCGGATCCCCCACCACATCGCTCAGAATGAAGGTGAAAACCCGGGCGGGCCAAGCCAGTCTGGCGAGGTTACCTCCTTTGATGGAGGAAAGATGCTTGCGGACCGTATTCATCTCCCTGATGTCCGCACCAGAACGCAGCAACATAGAGAAGATTTCTTGCACTTCAGGTAAGGGGATGTCCGTGGAATCCGGAAGTAGTGCAGATGCTCCTCCGCTGAGCAAGAGGATGAGCAAATCCTTCTCCTGCAGCGGAGTGACCATATTGATGAAAGTTTGGGATGCCTTCATGCCTGCCTGATCTGGGATCGGGTGTCCGGCCTCAACGCTGCGAAGGTACTCTAAGGGAAGAGCATATCCTTTCTTGGTCACTACAAGTCCACCGCTGATCCACTCCCTGAGTTCCTGTTCGACAGCATCAGCCATAGCTCCAGCGGCCTTACCCACGCCAAGTATGATCAATTTGCCGATCTCACGACGATCCATGATCCATCCGCCGACAACCAGATCTCCGCGAGAACGTCTGACCTGTTGCGAAATGAGCAAACCGGGCTGTACGGCCATCAGGCCAGCAATGAAAATTTCGGTAGCGGCAAGTCGTTTCTGCATGACCATGCCAAATTACTTCAAAGCCTTTTGCAAGGGCTATTTTTTTTCACACTTGACATTTGCCCCTCAACTCATTTCTATCTTATGACCTCACCTTTTAATTTCAAGCCATTTATGTTAACTTCGGTTCACATGGTTGTTTAACTAACTAATGCCTTGCTTCAACTGCACAACGGATCTGTATGAAAAGAACGATCAAAAAAGTGGTTATACTGGGTAGTGGCGTAATGGGTTCCAGGATAGCTTGCCATTTCGCAGGTGTGGGCCTTCAGGTCCTGTTACTCGATATGGTACCGAAAGAAGCAGCGGAAAGCACAAAAATCACTGAACGGAACAAACTGGTCAACGATGCTTTGCAGTTCGCGATAAAGAGTAATCCTTCCCCGATATACACCAAAGATGTGATCAAACGCATCACCACAGGTAACTTCACGGACAACATGAAGGATATCGGAGGTTACGATTGGGTGCTCGAAGTGGTGGTGGAAAGGTTGGACATCAAACAGCAGATCTACGCAGAAGTAGAAAAACACAGGAAGCCCGGAACACTCGTTACCTCCAACACTTCGGGTATTCCCATTCACCTGATGGCTGAAGGACGTTCAGAAGATTTCAAGCGTCATTTTTGTGGGACCCACTTTTTCAATCCTCCTCGATATCTGAGGCTGCTGGAGATCATACCCACGCAGTACACTGACCCTGAAGTCGCAGGCTTCCTGCTGCATTACGGAGATGTCATACTTGGAAAAACCACCGTTGCCTGTAAAGACACGCCTGCATTCATCGCCAACCGGGTCGGAGTATACGGCATCATGGCCTTGTTCGGTCTGGTAGACAGGATGGGGCTCACCATCGATGAAGTGGATGCTCTTACAGGTCCCATCATCGGAAGGCCCAAGTCGGCCACTTTCCGAACCGCTGATGTAGTAGGGATCGATACCCTGGTGAAAGTGGCCAAAGGTGTCCACGAAAACTGCTACAACGATGAGGCCAGGGACATTTTCACCATTCCTTCCTGGCTCCAGCGCATGGTAGACAACAATTGGCTCGGGGACAAGACCGGACAAGGATTCTTCAAAAAAGTAAAGAACGAAAAAGGGGAGAGTGAAATACTCACGTTGGATCTGGCCTCCATGGAATATGGCCCACGTCGTAAACCTAAATTCGGAACCGTAGAAGCTGCGAAACCGATCGAAGATCTTAAGACCCGTCTGAAAGCACTCTGTTCCGGTGGAGACAAGGCAGGTGAATTTTATCGACAGTTCCATTATGGCTTATTCTCCTACATTTCACATCGCATCCCGGAGATCAGCGATGACTTGTTCGCTGTGGATGACGCCATGATGGCAGGTTTCGGATGGGAGATTGGGGCATTCGAAAGTTGGGACGTGCTGGGTCTGTCCAAAACCGTCGAGGCAATGAAGAAAGCGGGCCTTGGCGTCGCAACTTGGGTAGACGACATGATCTCACGGGGACATCAGTCCTTCTACAAAGTGGAGAATGGTAACCGCCTTTGCTACTCCCCCATGTCGGGTAATTATGTTTCCACTACATCTTCCGGCCAGGAGAATGCCTTTATCGTGATGAAGAATTTCGAAGGTTCAACCGTATGGAAGAACAGCGCTTGCAGGACCTACCACTTAGGTGATGATGTGCTGGGACTGGAATGGAATACCAAGATGGGTAGCATCGGAGGCGAGGTATTGGAAGGTCTTCAGCGTTCAATCGCACTGGCTGAGGAGAAATACAAAGGACTTGTCATCGCAAATGATACACAGAATTTCTCTGCAGGAGCCAATGTGGGTATGATATTCATGCTCGCCATCGAGCAGGAATACGAGGAATTGGACATGGCGATCAGAATGTTCCAGAATACGATGATGCGTGCAAGATATTCTTCAGTGCCTGTTGTGGTGGCCCCCCATGCCCTGACCCTTGGCGGGGCCTGTGAACTCAGTTTGCATTCGGACAAAGTATGTGCCGCGGCCGAGACATATATTGGTTTAGTGGAACTGGGCGTAGGGTTGATCCCTGGAGGAGGAGGCACCAAGGAATTCGTGCTCCGCGCAGCTGATGAGATGCATGAAGATGAGCCCGAGACGATCACACTGAAGAATCGTTTCCTCACCATCGCAACCGCAAAGGTTGCTACTTCCGCGCAGGAAGCATTCAACTTGGGAATATTAAGAAAAGGTCAGGATGAAGTGGTGATGAATATCGGTCGAAGGATCGGTGAGGCAAAGCGCTCCGTCACCGAGCTATCAGACAGTGGATACGTACTACCTATACAGAGAAAAGATGTGAAAGTACTAGGACGGTCAGCCTTGGGAGCACTGCTTGCCGGCATCAATGGAATGTGGCGCGCAGGGTATGCTACAGACCACGATTCGCTCGTAGCCAGAAAGCTGGCTTACGTCATGTGCGGCGGAGATCTCAGCGAGCCCGCTTTAGTATCCGAACAATACCTCCTCGATTTAGAGCGCGAGGCCTTTCTCAGTCTATGCGGAGAGAAAAAAACACTCGAAAGGATCCAGAGTGTATTAAAAGGTGGCAAACCGGTAAGGAATTGATATCTCCATTTGCCTTTTCATCTATCATACGGAAATCGTGAATAGTATGAATCATGTCCCCAATGAATCAATACATTACCGGCCATTGATCATAGATGACCTCGAAAACTTGGAAGCCTACCTTAAAGCTCTGAGCACCGAGTCTAAAAACCGTTTCGGGCCACATGGATACGATCTGAACTCCTTGCGACATATCCATAACCCTAATGGCCCCTTCAAGGGCTTTATTGCAGAAAATTTTGCAAGAAATTTTCCGATCGCCTATGCTATCGTGAAAACGGGCTACCTGGATCATGAACGTGATCGACTGCAGGGTTATGGCTGGGAATTGAGGGATGCTACCGATTGTACGTTTGCTCCATCAGTATCAGATATATGGCAAGGGAAAGGAATTGGCAGATCATTATTCGAGCATGTCCTGACCAACCTGAAAAAAGAAGGCTACGAACGAATGGTCCTTTGGGGAGGTGTACAGATTTCGAATCAACGAGCCTTGATATTTTACAAAAAACTGGGCTTCATGGAATTGGGCACTTTCGAATACGCTGGCACCAATATAGATATGGCCCTGACGTTCAAATGATCCACCTGCCTATTCCCTTTCTGAAAGATCATCTTGCTTTATTTTCAATACGAAGATGCTTCTATACCAACGCACGGATCTGGTGAAATGTCCAAAAGGCAACATATACTTCATTGAAATAATCAAACAAATGATGGCGAAATCATGAATATTGATTAATTTCCGTACCTATTTTGTCAAAGGAATACCCTCAACATTCTCGATGAAGAAACTGAACATCTCCTCTTTCGGATGTAGCAAGTTCCTCGCCTCCTGCTTCATCTTGTTTCAGATGCAGCTTGATGCTCAAACAAGCGTACTTACCCAGCATAATGACATCAAAAGAACAGGGTGGAACAACCAAGAGACCCAACTGAATACCAGAAACGTAAAGCCTGGTTCCTTCGGAAAATTATTCTCTTTCAACGTGGATGATCAGATCTATGCGCAACCGCTCGTGATATCTTCCATAAATATCTCCGGTATTGGCCAAAGAAATTTGGTGATCGTGGCAACGGTGAACAATACGGTCTACGCATTCGATGCGGACTCTGCCAGCGACGGGCTTCCTTATTGGAAAACCAATTTGACCGCTGCAGCCTCAAGAGCCGTGAAGAACACGGATATGACCAGTTCTTGCGGCGGCGGATATCGTGATTTCTCAGGAAATATGGGAATCGTAGGCACACCGGTAATAGATCCCAATTCAAACACGATCTACTTAGTGGCCAGATCCTTGAATACTTCGAATAATTCCTATTCACAATACTTGCATGCATTGGACATCCGCACCGGGGCGGAACAACCCAACAGTCCAAAACTCATAACCGCAGCCGTTCCGGGGAACGGCGATGGGAATGTAGGTGGAATGGTCAATTTCGATCCCCAAAAGCAGAACCAAAGACCTGGCCTGCTACTGCTCAACAACAGTGTATTCATCACCTGGGCATCACATTGCGATTGGGGACCTTATCATGGCTGGATCATGGGATATGACAAGACCAGCCTTCAGCAACAATATGTCTATAACACTACACCTAACGGATATAATGGTGGTATTTGGATGAGTGGTGGCGGTCCTTCCGCCGATGAGAACGGAAGTATTTATGCTGCCGTGGGTAATGGCTCAGTCGGATTCAACAACAACCCATCCGACCCCATCAATAGGTCTGAAAGTGCACTGAAACTTACCCCCAACAACAATGGTGGCCTCACCGTGAACAGCTTCTTCACCCCAAAAAACATTTCCGACCTCGAGGCAGCAGATCTTGATTTCGGCGTCACGGAAATGTTGTTGATCCCCGGCACCAACCGTGTCATGACTGCCTGCAAAGATGGAAGGATCTATCTTTTGGACAGGGATAATATGGGCGGCTTCAACCCTACCTTCAACAATGTTTTACAAACCATCGATCTGGGCACGAATGCACATCTGCGTTCGTCATTCGCCTACTATCAGGGTGAACAAAAAGAGTTCGTATACACATGGTCTGAAAACGCGCTTTTAAAAGCCCTCCCCTATGACAGAACAACATCTTTGTTTGACCTGGGTAACGTCATCAGCAGCGGATCCCAGGGGCCTATCGGTAACAATGGGGCTTTTCTGGCCGTATCCTCGAACGGCTCAGCGGATTCCACGGCGATTCTCTGGGCAAGCCATGCTGCCAATGGAGATGCCAATCAATCCGTCAGGCCCGGCATACTCCGCGCCTTCTATGCCAACGACGTAACCAAGGAAATATGGAACTCCTCCATGGTCTCGACTGACCAACCAGGAAATTATGCCAAATTCAATTGCCCCACGATAGCAAACGGAAAAGTGTATCTGGCAACTTTCTCCAACAACTTGGTCATATATGGTCTGAATGGCTCACAGAAAGACACCTGTATTGGGATCAACATCGCACTCAACAAAACCATTAAAGCCACTTCCTCATTGACCGCTGAATCTTTTGCGGTTGATGGGGATCCATCTACTGCTTGGACAAGTGCCACCTCCGATCCCCAATCTTTCGTTATTAGTCTGGGCTCCCGTTATGACTTGTGCAAGGTGGGATTGAAATGGTCAAACGTACCAGCAAAGGATTTCAGTATCGACGTTTCTGAAGATAGTCTAAACTGGAGATCCGTCATTGCGATCTCAGCGAATAGTGATAGTGAGATACTGCTTCCTATCAAGGGAACCGGCAGGTTCGTTCGTTGGACCGGCTATTCACGGAACGGCACAGCAGGCTATTCCTTGAATGAATTTGAGCTTTTTGGCAGACCCAATGCCAATAGCTGTGCCGAGCCCGATGGCTTGGAAGCCAACACCATCTATGAAAATACCGCGAACATCCAATGGAATGCGAACGGGGGAAAGCATTTCAGGATATTTTATAAGACGGTTTCAGCTTCAACCTGGAATACCGTCAACACAGATGGCACATCATATACCCTTACCGGATTATCCTGCGCTTCGGATTATCTTTTTGAGGTGCAGACACTTTGCAGTACCACCGACAGTAGCATCATGTCGTTTTCTTCCTTCTCCACTATCCCCTGCAATAGTAATTGTGGACCGCTGCCCACACGTTGGACGACCTTGGACATCGGTGACGTCGACGCATCGGGGTCGGCCTGCTTTAATGCAGGTGTATTCGAACTCAAAGGAGCAGGAGCAGATATCTGGGATACAGAAGATGGATTCCGATTTGCTTACAAAACACTGGTTGGCGATGGCGAGTTCATTGCACGTGTCACATCGATGGACCAGATCAACCCGTGGAATAAGTGCGGCATCATGATCCGGGAAAGTTTGTCTCCGGGTTCCAGACACGCTTTCATCGCGCTGACCAGCGGCAACGGTGTCGCTTTTCAGAACCGTAACAATACTGATGGATATTCCGATAATGTAAACTCTGGCCCGGGAATCACTGCGCCTTATTGGTTGAAACTCGTCAAGAAAGGATCCATCTACACCGCATACGCCTCAACTGACGGGAAGTCCTGGTTCTCGGTCGGTAACCCCGTCGATGCCGGATTCGGCATCGACATACCCGTCTATGCAGGACTCGCACTGACCAGCCATGTCATCGATCAGATTTCCGTTGCTACGGTCGACAATTTTTCCTTCTCAGGTATACTGGAGGTCGAACTATTGAGCTTCACAGCACAATTGGGACTTGATCAGACTGTCAACCTGCAATGGGTCACAACACTTGAAAAAGGCATTGTGAACTTCGTTCTGGAAAGAAGTGCAGACAATATTCACTATAGTCAGATCTCGGAAAAGCCGGCCGTCAACAATGGCAGATATACTCAGACCTATAACGATGTGGACAAGACACCATTACCGAATTTCAATTACTACCGCCTGCGCATTCTAAACAGCAATGGAGCCATCAAGTATTCAGCCCCGGTTTTCGTCAGAATGGGCACCGGCACAGCGCCTTTGCTTTTCCCCAACCCGGCCAGGTCGGTCGTGCATGTCGCGCAGGGTACCGAATCCATCGTTTACATCAATATGTATGATATCAGTGGCCGGATGGTGTCCTCAGTCAAAGGGAATTCTGGCATAACGGATGTGCCCATACTTTCGCTTCCGAATGGCATCTATATCCTCGAGATCAGGACATCGACAACGGCATACCGAGGAAAATTAATGATCCAGAACTGAACATACTGGAGTTCCCAGCCATGCTCATTAAAAACCTGTATTTCAGTCACTGGAATGAAAAATCAAGCATCCACGAAAACCGTTTCCCTATCAATAACCCCCAAATGAAAAAATTCCTTCTGATCGATGATGATGATATTTTCAATCTACTCAACAGCAAGGTCATTGAGAATACCTATCCTGATGCCTCCATGCACATTTTCACTGAAGCTCAGGACGCCCTCCAATACCTTGAACATGAACTTCAGTATGCTTCAGATATTCCCGACCTGATCTTTGTGGATGTTCGGATGCCCTTTCTGGATGGGTTTGAATTTTTGGAAGCGTTCCACCAATTACCTTTTGAAAAACTCAGGGGGATACCCATATACATGCTCACTTCATCGCTTGATGAAAGAGACCAGTCCAAAGCCAGTCAATTCCCTCAAGTGCTTGGATTTTACAGTAAGCCCCTCACGGTCGAGATCCTGAAACAAATAGAAGGTAAGATGGTATGACGCCTTGAAATCATCGAAAGTATACTGAAAAGGATAATTCGAACCTTGAGAATTGCATATTTGTGGTCCCGGTCATCATTACGGAATCGATGCCACCCTGTTTTCAACCCATCCATATTTATCATCACTTTTCGACATCAGTTTTACTGTACATTTAGTCAAACTTCGAATATGGTGCTATCCGTGCATCAATTAACTAAGAATTTTGGCCGTGTACGGGCTCTACAGGGAATCTCCTTTGAGGTTCCAAAGGGCGCAATCTTTGGTGTGCTTGGACCCAACGGAAGTGGTAAGACCACACTGCTCAGCATCATACTTGACGTGTTACATGCAGATGGGGGCGGATACCATTGGTTCGGGCATCCGGGTTCGGCTGAACAACGTAAAAAGATCGGATCACTGCTGGAGACCCCCAACTTCTACCATTACCTTTCCGGTGAAAAGAACCTGATGGTCACACAAAGCATCAGTGGCCGGGGAACTTTGGCCGACATCAACAGGGTATTGGGAAAAGTGAGTCTGCTGGAGCGAAAGAACAGCCGGTTCAGCACCTATAGCCTGGGCATGAAACAAAGACTGGCGATTGCAGCGTCATTGCTTGGAGAACCTAGCGTGTTGGTATTGGATGAGCCTACAAATGGACTCGACCCTGTTGGTATAGCCGAGATCCGTGAACTGATCCTGGACCTGCACCGTATGGGCAATACAGTGATCATGGCAAGCCATCTGCTCGACGAGGTAGAGAAAGTATGCTCTCATGTGGTCATACTGAATAAGGGTCTGGTAGTGAGCGCAGGAACCACAGCTGAAGTACTTAGTGACGATGACCTTTTGGAGATCGGTGCCTCCGACCATGACTTGTTGGGAAATACACTAAAGGAATATTCCGGAATCAAAATCCTGAAGCCTGAAGGTCAATACTGGCATGCCACATTTGCAAAAGGAATGGCCAACCCTTCAGAGATCAACAGACATTGTCAGTCGAAGGGCGTCATTATTAACCATCTGATTCTGAAGAAAAAGAGACTTGAGACCCGATTCTTCGAACTCACCGGAAATGGAAACTCATGAAAAATCTATTCGGGATCATACGCACAGAATGGCTCAAGATGCGCAACTATCCTGCATTCTGGTGGACAATCGGCATCACAGCACTCACCTACCCCGGTATAAATTACATGTTCCTGAATATTTACAAGACCATTGTAGAAAAACAAAGTCAGACGGGAAAGATTATCCAAATGCTCATCGGCAATCCGTTCGCCTTTCCGGAAGCTTGGAGGACAATAGCTTTCTTTTCCTCACTATTTATATTCATCCCCGCTATTGTGGTGATCATGGTCATCACTAATGAGTACACATACAAGACCCACCGCCAGAACATCATAGACGGGTGGACAAAGGGGGCGTTCATGACCGGCAAACTGGTTGACGTCATCATCATGTCTCTGCTGGTTACCGGGATATACACCCTGGTGGTGCTCTTCATCGGATTTGCCAATACCCATGATATGAAAGTCTCCTTTTGGACACTTTCCAATTATATTGGACTATTCGGACTATCCACTTTCTCACAATTGTCGATTGCATTTCTAATCGGACTCGTCGTGCGAAAGTCCTTTATCGCTCTCGGTGTTTTCACCTTTTATGGAATCATCCTGGAAACCATCGCTGTAAAACTGATACATTTCAAATTGAACAGTGAATGGGGACAATATCTTCCGATGGAAATATCCAAATTGTTATTGCCGAAGCCTGCTTTTCTGGGCAAGATCGATGAGGCGGATTGGAAAGCGGCACTGGCCAATGTCCAGCCTCATGTATGGCTTACCATTGTACTTTGTATCTTAACCTGGGCATTGAGCTATTACATCTTTTACAAACGGGACCTTTGATATGAGACGAACAATGATCACATTACTTACTCTGTTGAGTTTATCGGTTCTTGCCCAACCGATATCAACGGTGATCAAAACCCAAGCCATCGACATGGGCCGGGCATTGTTGAACCACGATCAGGCTTCATTTGTCAAATTCTTGAATCCTGAAATGAGGAAGATCGCGGGAAGTAGCGATCTGATCCGCCAGGGTATGGACTCAGCATTCGTACTGTTTGAAGCCATGGGAGGGAAAGTGAACAGGATAAATTATGGCGACCCATCGGAAATCATTCCGTTCCATGGTCAATTGCAGACGACCCTTACGCAAAGTATTTTCCTATCCACATCCTTCGCTGAAGTGGAAGTGACATCAATTTTGCTGGCCGTGAGCTTGGATGGAGGTAAACAATGGTACTTTACTGAGCCTAATGCCTACAAAGCCGCTTCGAAAAAATTTAACCTGAAACCACTTAGCCCGAAGTTGATCATACCAACCATACAACAACCCAGGATAACACCCAAAAACCAGTAAGGTGGGAGAAGCAGAGATAGACCCATTTAAAAAAATACTGACCATCCATTCCAGTATCATAACCTATGGCAACGCCTCTACCCCTGAATTGAGCAAACTCATTGCCCAGGAAATCGAGGAACTTTGGAATGAACCTCGGGCAACCATTGCTCTTGATGGGATCATCCATCAGGTCATATTCAGGACCGAACAGGGATCCTACCCACAGATCGAACCCCTGGAAATCGTATCCAATACAAACGCCAGAAAAAACTTTTTCCGAATAGAGGAATATGCCTCGGGAAACATCTCATTCGTGGATGGACTGGGGAGCAATACCGGTTATTTCAAATTGGAAAATCTATATCCGGGCTCCACCACCGCTGCACATGAATTCGGTCATACCTTGGGGCTACCTCATCCAGAAAGATTGGATATCAGAGGGGAAGGTAGGCCCGGTATCATGTACCCAAGAGGAACCTGGGTGGATCCTCCTTTCCAGTATGATCCCGGAGTTCTACCCGGAGCACCTGGAGGAACCATGCACCCCATGCATCGGAGGGTGAAGCTGCCAGACATTGCAGCATTGAAATTAGATCGGCTTCGTTTTGTTGGTCGAATGGCCATAGTAGGCGAATTCACCAACGTTTATCATCAGGATCACTCCGAACTTAAAGACTCGGAGTCTGACATCATTTAATAAGGTGGAGACTGAAATTCAAAATCGCCGCTTGTCGATACATATTTTCATCTGTCTAAAAGGTCAGTCAGAGCGCCTTCAAGTTCTGGGAAAGCATATCGGAAACCCGTCGTAGTTAGTTTGGAACCATCTACGCGTGCACTCTTCAACACTTCAATGCTCATCTCACCCAAAATAGTCGACAGTACAGATGATGGCACACGCATTTTCAGGAATTTTTTTCCATTCATGTGTCGGGCAAGTGAGAGTATGAGTGTCCGGTTGTCCACATATTGAGGAGCGACAAGGTTATACACGCCACTGACCTGTGGAGTTTCCAATGCATGCAGGAAAGCATGGCAAACATCATCAATATGTACCCAACTCATGACTTGATTACCTTCGCCCATTACAGTGGCCATACCCAATCGAATGGGCATTTGGAATTTCGTCAAGGCCCCTCCTTTATTGCTGAGTACGATCCCAGAACGTAGCTTGACAAGTCGTTTGCCCAAAGCAGCTGTAGGTTCGATGCTTTCTTCCCAGAGTTTACAAGTATGACCAAGGAAATCTTCCGAGGCAGGATCATCTTCTGTGAACACCTTGCCTTTGTCCGGTCCATACCAACCTATTGCGGAAGCACTGATAACGGTCTTCACCTTATTGGGATTCTTCTGGAGGCAATCGACAAGCAATTGGCTGCTTTGCGTACGGCTGTCCCGTATCTCCTTCTTTCTTGCTTCGGTCCATCTTTGGGAAGCAACACCTGCACCCGCAAGGTGGATAACATGGTCGGCAACGCGTATGGCTTCAGCATCGATCTTGCTTTTTTCAATATCCCACTTGGAAAAGAAGATCTTCCCATTGTGTCTGAAATCACGTCGTTCCGATTCTACATCGAATCGGCCTGCCGTTTCAATCGGATTCCGAGAAAGAATGATGACGTCGTAGCCGTTTGCCAATAAAAGTCTACTGAGTGCAGACCCGACCAGTCCGGTACCTCCGGTGATGAGAACAGATGACATAATTGAGTCAAATCTAATCATTTGGATATTACCATCCCCGGAATAAGGCGCCGTTCGTCATTTTGGAACAAACACACAGGCGATCTGCACAATTTTTCAGTTCATCCCCTCGTACATATGCACGGAATCCTTTTCCATGCATATGGAAAAACCCCCAGCAAGACTGCTGAGGGTTAGCCGGCTCTGTTATCGGCCTTTAGTTTCAGAGGTACATATATAAAGGTGGTTACGACGACCAGACAAAGGTGACTCAATCAGGTTTCTTCCCTTCCAGAAAGGTATTTATCGTACTGATCTGGACCTGATTGTTCTCGTCCGTTTTTACCGTGTAATGGCTATAGAATTTTTCGACTGAAGTGAGTGAGGCATTGTGCAGATGTAAATTGCGGCGGACATAAGCCGGGACGCTCTCGAACTCATTGTTCGGATCAGCCGTGCCCACGTTGAACGACAAGTTGCGCAACTTGTGTAAACGATCGGCAGCCTTCCTTTTCTGATCCTCCATCTCGTCCTGCAAAGCAGGCTCCTCGACAGGGAACATAGTGACATGAGTTGAAGCGATACCAGCCTCATCCGCCGCATGGGGTTCCTTGATCACCAACTGCATGTCAAAGGATGAATCCTCCCTCTGATCAGCCGTCAGTTGGCGAAGTTCTTCAACAGGGTCTTCGCTTTTGGATTCAAACTGGGTAGGTTCCTCAGCATAGATTTTGGATGGCCTGGCCAAATATCCACCCGACGTCTGGGTGGCGCTAGCTTCTTTAACCTCATCCTTTTCGGGAGGCGTATTATAAAGGGATAATGTAGGTGAAGCGTTTTCGTGATCTTCTACAGGAATCTCAGAAAATGAAGGTGAATCTACAATATGAAATTCATACTTCATAGTCACTTGATCCTCAATAGCTGGGGGAGGAATAACTACTATCTGCCCAATCTTTTGATTTCCAACCGGTTGAGATTCATCGATCAGTTGGGGCGCCAAGTTGTCTTTTTCTTCCACAGGTATCTGAGGTTCCAAGCGGGGCCTATTTTCAGACTCCGTAACACCGAGAGTTAGAATGATTTTTTCTTCTTTTGCTTCGGTTTTGTGCTCTGGTTGAGTCTTTCTTCCGAATGGATCTTTATGTTCGAAACCGGTTGCGATGAGCGTGACACCCAACTGTTTTCCGAGATTGTTATCGTATCCGAGTCCAAGGATCACATCTGTATCCTCACCTGCATGACTCAAGAGATACTGTTGGATGACTTCCACTTCATCCATTGTGAATTCATTTTCACCTTCGGCTGAATTGATATTGATCAAGATCCAACGGGCACCACGGATATCGTTATCGTTAAGCAGCGGCGAGTTGAGTGCATTCTCAATCGCACGGATCGCCCTGTTCTCCCCTTCCGCAGATGCGCTTCCAAGGATAGCCACACCACCATTACGCATTACCGTGCACACATCCGCGAAATCAACATTGATCTGACCAAAAGAGCTGATCACATCTGTAATGCACCGTGCGGCCGTGGCCAGAACATTATCCGCTTTTCCGAAAGCGGCACGCATGGTCAGGTTACCGAATTGATGTCGCAATTTGTCGTTGCTGATCACCAGCAAAGTATCGACATATCCCTTCAGTCGCTCAATTCCTTCCTCTGCTTGCTGCAGCCTTTTCTTTCCTTCATAAGAGAACGGAGTGGTGACGATACCCACGGTTAGTATTCCCAGATCACGGCTGATCTTGGCTACAATGGGTGCCCCACCTGTTCCAGTGCCTCCACCCATACCAGCTGTAACGAATACCATCTTGGTGTTGACCTCTAGTATGCGACGGATCTCCTCAAGGCTTTCTTCCGTAGCTTGGCGACCGATCTCAGGATTTGCGCCGGCGCCAAGACCTTGGGTGAGTGTTGGACCCAACTGAACCTTGTTGGGCACACGACTCTGGGCGAGTGCCTGGGCATCGGTATTGCAGATCACGAAGTTGATACCTTCGATGCCTTGGTTAAACATGTGGTTGACGGCGTTGCTGCCTCCGCCCCCTACACCAATGACCTTGATGATGGAGGACTGTTCCTTTGGTAGATCAAAATGGATCATTTGTGGTTTTTTGCTTCCTGCCAATTAGCGGCAGGTTGGGTTAGTGAATGGTTTGGTCTTTCAGGTAAGTTCACTAAGGGTTCGGTTGTATGTGGTTTTATCATGGACAAGTTCAGGCCGGTCAGAGGTGCGCATCGCCTTCCTCTTTGAAAAGGTCGATGAGCCCATCTTTTATGGAATCCATGAAACCTTTCAGGCTCTTCCTCTTTGGTACGCGGATGCCGGAAAAGTCATCGGACTCGACGGTTTCTGCAGGCTGCGGCAATCTGTCGGAAGCATGCTTCTCCATCTGCTTGCTTCCATGCAATCTGTTTTCGGTATTCTCAAATACATTATAGCCTTTCAAAATGAGGCCGATACAAGTAGAATACATGGGCTTGGCTAGTTCATCGATATGTCCGGCCGCTAGATTTTCGTTTGGATATCCTATGCGTGCATTCAGGCCAGTGATGTATTCGGTGAGCTGGATCAGGTGCTTGAGCTGTGACCCCCCTCCTGTCAGTACTATTCCGCCATTCAGCATGCGGCTGTCCAAGCCAACCTGCTTGAGGTGAAAGCTGACGAAATCGAGGATCTCACTCATGCGCGCCTGGATGATATTTGCCAGATTCTTCACGCTGATCTCTTTTGCAGGCATCCCGCGAAGACCCGGTATCGTGATGTACGCATTGCTCTTCGCTTCATCAGCGAGCGCACTTCCAAACTGGATTTTCATTTGATCTGCCTGTGTCTTCAATACACCCAGACCCGTCTTGATATCGTTCGTTATGTTCTCACCTCCAAAGGGGATGACGGCGGTATGCTTGAGGATGCCATCGTAGAAGACGGCAAGATCGGTCGTACCACCACCTATGTCCACAATCGCAACACCTGCTTCGAGATCCTGCTCACACATGACAGCGGCAGCAGAAGCAAGTGGTTGCAGAACGAGGTCACGTACTCTAAGACCCGACTTCTCGACGCTCCTATTGATATTCCGGATGGCATTTTTATCACCTGTGATGATGTGGAAGTTCGCACCCACCTTTACGCCGCTGTAGCCTATGGGATCCGAAATATTCGGGAAATTATCCACCGTGAATTCCTGTGGTATGACATCGATGATCTGATCTCCTGCAGGGATGTACGTCTTGTATTGGTCTGCGATGAGTTGATCGATCTCTGATTGCTTGATCTCATCATCCGTTGTCTTGCGGACGATGTCTCCCCGCGTCTGCAAACTTTTTATGTGGTGACCTGCAATACCAACATAAACCTCGTTGATCTCCAAATTAGGGTTGGATGCATAACAATTCTCCAAGGCGGTTTGGATGGCCTTGATGGTCTGGTCTATGTTCAGTACCATACCGCGCTGAACACCATTACTGTTTGCTCGGCCAAATCCAAGGATCTCCAGTTTTCCAAATTCATTTTTCCTTCCCGCTATAGCGGCAATCTTGGTTGTTCCAATGTCAAGTCCTACGATGATGGGCTGTTCGTTATGCATGATATTCTATTTTCTGGTTATCAATTTTTATCTGTTGATGTGCTATATTGACATGCTTAATTTCACTCACAGGATTCAAATACGCCAGTTTCTGCAGTGGGGCAACTCCCACCTTTTTCGGCGGTGGCATGACCGCTTTCGGCAACTTATTCCGGGATGAATCCGCCTTCGTTTTGCTCGGATCCGGGACATGTTCCAAGGAGCCCGGAGTTGTGATCGATGATGAGCTATTTTCCGAGGAGGATGCACGGCCAGTACTCTTGTTGTTGTCGTTCTCCGGCATGTTCATTCGCTGGCTTTTTTGCATCAGTTGACGCATCCATTCGCGGGCTTGAGTTGTATCGGCCAGCACAGATCGCTTGTCTTTTCGGGTTGCCACAACTTGGCCACTATACTGCACATTCACCAGACCATAGCTATTCCATCCTGTACGGCTGAGCACCTGATCATAGAAAAGCATGAGTCTATTGAATTTGGACTTCACATCCTGACCATCACCGAACAATACCACATGATCACCTACTTTAGGGATCAACTCGAATTCGCTCCGGGAATTGATATCCACCTGATCTACCTGAGCCATCCAGAAAGAATCATGTACGATGAATTGGGCAAGACGGGCTATGTCACTCATAAGGATGCTGTCTTTGCCTTTCCATCCAGACCTCTCTGAAGGAAAGCCTGTGAAAACGGGAAGTCTGGGCGAGTAATGTTCATTTAGGGGAAGTCTCTTCATAGTGCTATCTATGTAAAATGAATTCCCTTTCTGAGTGAAAATTCTGGCCAGAGGTCTGGATTCCTCCACTTGGATCTGTAACACGCGGTCATTGTCAAAAAACAATTCCGCATTATTGATCCAAGGATCCAATTCCAACGCATCTTCCATTTTTTTCAAATCCAAATCCTTCATGGACTTTCCCTTCAGATCACCCAGGTTCGCCGACCTGAGTATTGCTGCAACTTCCCTTTTCTCCAAATAAAGATGCTCTTGATTCCCATTGATCACAATTTCCATACCTGAACAAGGCTTGGTACTGCGCGTCTGTACGGCTGCCACCAGCAACACGAGGATACCTGTTCCCAATACCCCCCAACCAGCGTAAGCAAGCACCTTCCATATTTTCCTTCTATCGGTCATATGGTAACGGTTTTGATCATGATATCGCTAATCCGTTCTGTCAACTGGTCGATGTCTCCTGCACCGGCAGTGATCAACAACGAAGGTTTTTCCTGATCGATCCACTTCAACAGTTCCTCCGGGTTCATCGATCGCACGTTCGGATTCTTCATCTTTCCAGAGATCATTTCGGAACTGACACCTTCAATCGGATTCTCCCGTGCCGGATAGATAGGTAGCAGAACGACTTCATCTGCCAAGTCAAGGCTTTTTGCAAACCCCTCTGCAAGATCACGTGTCCGGGAATACAGATGAGGCTGGAAGACGATTGTCATTCTTTCGGACCCGAACAGACTACGGACACCAACTATCAATGCACGCAACTCTTCCGGATGATGTGCATAATCATCGATGTACTTGCAACCCGGCTGGTTAACCAACAACTCAAATCTTCTCCTGACGCCCCTGAAAGATGATACCGCATCCCGGATCTTCTGATCACTGATGCCAAGTTTCCTGGCTATGCCAATAGCGGCCAGACTGTTCTCCACATTATGCAGCCCTCCCATGTGCAACGTAAGGTCATCGATGGACCAATCACCCTGTACCACGCTGTATCGGTATGCTCCTTCCTCCACGCGTACGTCTCTGGCATGAATGTCCGCCTCATCATCACCCAATGCATAGCTGACGAGTGCCGGCGCCTTCATATCCTGCTCCCTTTTCAATCCCTTCCTGCAGAACAGCATACCTCCCGGCCTGATCCTGGAAGTGAATTCGATGAATGCCTCCTCCATGGATTCCGCAGTTCCATAGATATCCAAATGATCTGGATCCATGGCTGATATGACAGCAAGGTCGGGACTCAGCTTGAGGAAACTCCTGTCGTATTCATCCGCTTCGATCACACAAGTGGCTTGTGTGTCACTCCAAAAATTAGTTTGATAGTTGGCAGATATCCCCCCCAGAAAAGCGTTGCATCCGTAACCGGAATGCCGGAGAAGATGAGCAGTCATCGTGCTGATGGTCGTTTTGCCATGCGTACCAGCGATGCAGATGTTATAGGTATCTGCACTGATCAACTGAAGCACATCACTCCGCTTCATCATCATGTATCCCTTTTCCTGATAGAAATCACGGACGGGGCTTCCCATCGGGATCGCAGGGGTATATATTACGACATCCACATCCTCAGGAAGCCCATCGGCAGTGTCGACATGCGTGATGAAAGCCCCACGCTCAGCCAGTTCCGCCGTCAGTGGTGTTGCTGCTCGGTCATAGCCGCTGACCTTAACACCCTTGGATCGGAAATACTTGGCGATAGCGCTCATGCCGATGCCGCCGATACCAATGAAATAGACGTGATTTATGTTTTTCAATTCCGTCATGAACGGATGTTTCTTTTAATGTTCTTATTCAAATATTCCAAAATCGATGAAGCGATCTTTTTGTCCGCATGACGAATGGCCAATGGACGTATATGGTCACCGAGCTCCTTTCTCTTCTTTACATCCTTGGCCAGCGCGATGACCGTAGGCACCAATTGTGCAGCTGCGGCTTGATCCGGGATCAGTATACCTGCATCCCTTTCCGACAAGGATCTTGCGTTGAACGTCTGGTGGTCCTCCGCCGCATGCGGAAAAGGCACCAGAATAGCGGGCTTTCCCACGATGCATAGCTCAGCGATCGACATGGCCCCGGCTCTGGAGACCACGAGATCTGCCGCGGCATAGGCATTGTCCATCCTTGTGATGAAGGCATCTGTCCAAACACGATCATTCCCTTCAGCCGCTTTACTTCCCTCTTCCGCGAAAGGTTTTCCCGTCTGCCAGATGAGTTGCAACCCGGATCGAGTGATCTCATCCACACCTTTACGGATCGCCTCATTGATGCTTTTTGCACCCAAACTGCCCCCCACTACAAGTACCGTCGTTGCATCAGGGTCAAGCCTGAATGAACGAATGGCTTCACTCCGTTCCACCCCACTTTCTTCGATGGACTTCCGCACGGGGTTTCCGGTCAACTCGATCCTGTCGGCAGGAAAGAATTTTCCCATTCCTTCAGTGGCCACGAATATCCTGGTCGCCTTTCGGCCCAGCAGGATATTCGATCTGCCCGCGAAACTGTTGCTTTCATGAATGAAAGTCATCAGCCCTGAAAACTGTGCATATCGAAGCACAGGATAACTCGAATAACCACCCACCCCAATCACCGCATCAGGGCGAAAATCCTTGAAGATCCTCCTCACCTGGAGGAAGCTCTTCACCAGTTTTATGGGAAGACCTATGTTTCTGATCAAAGAACTCCTGTTGAATCCCGCAATGTCCAACCCTACTATCCTGAATCCGGCTTGCGGAACCTTCTCCATCTCCATTTTCCCCTGAGCACCCACGAAAAGAATCTCCGTATCCTCCTCCATCTCCTTCAATGCATTGGCTATGGCTATCGCCGGGAAGATGTGTCCACCCGTTCCCCCACCTGCTATGATGATCCTTCTAGACATGGACTACATTCATTTCGTTGTCTATCCTTCTTCATCTGATGCTGTTTCGACAGCAACCTGCTGCGACAACTTCCCTTCGAGTTGCTCCACGTTCCTTGCCACACTCAAGATGATCCCAATCGCCAAACAAGTGAAAAGGAAGGAGCTCCCTCCCATGCTCACCAAAGGCAGTGTCACCCCGGTCACCGGAAACAGGTTCACATTCACCGCCATATTCACCATGGCCTGAATCACCAGCGTGAAGCTGAGTCCCAGTGCAAGAAATGCGCCGAATGCAAAAGGACATCGTTTGAATATCCTGATCGACCTCAATAGAAAAGCCAGATAAATGAAAAGCACGAATGCCCCACCTACAAGTCCATACTCCTCTATAATGATCGCATAAATGAAATCCGAATAAGGGTGTGGAAGGAAATTCCGTTGTTCACTGTTGCCGGGTCCCTTTCCCATCCACCCACCTTTGGCTATGGCGATATTGGCCTGTTGTACCTGATAGGCGATCTCCTCTTTGTCCGCATACATGAATCCTTGTATTCGCTTCATCCATGTTTCGGTACGACCATGGGTGAGTATGGAGGGTAGTTCCTTCATCTTCCCATCTTGTTTGTCATAATATGCCGTTGCCAGTAGGATCAACAGAAGCACAGGAATGGCCGCAAGTCCAATGACGAGACCGATATGCTTCATGCTCACCCTGCCGATGAACATCAGTAACAGACTGGTGGAACCGACTAGCAATGCAGTGGACAAGTTGGCGGGCGCGATGAGTATGCAGGTCATTCCCACGGGTATGATGAGGGGGAGGAATCCCTTTTTAAAATCTTTAATAACTGCTTGTTTGCGACTCAGTTGTCGCCCGAGGTACATGAATAATGCCAACTTGGCCATATCCGAAGTCTGAAAGGTCAGATTGATGATCGGCAGCTTGATCCAGCGGCTGGCCTCATTCAGGCTGGCACCGAAGATCAATGTATAGAGCAGGAGAGGAATGGATACGAGATATAAAAAAACAGCCACGCGAGAATAGAGGGTGTAATTGACCCTGTGGGCGAAATAGATGATCATTACTCCGATTGCGATGAACACCACTTGTTTGAACAGATAGGATTCCGTGCTCTTGGAAAGTTTGTATGCCAGTGTACCAGTGCTGCTGTAAACCACCATCAGGCTCATCATCGTGAGCAGCGCCACGATGGCCCAGATAACCTTGTCACCACGGGTCTTTCCTGCCAATCCCATTATCGGGCTTCCTGATATCCTAATCTCTTTATCCATTCGTATGAATCATTTCTTCTTTGTCATTCATAACTCCATTACGGCATCCTTGAATTGTTTCCCTCTGTCTTCGTAATTCTTGAACAGGTCGAAGCTGGCACAAGCAGGACTGAGCAAGACGGCATCTCCCTTGGATGCAAGCCGATAGGCGGAATGCACCGCTTCCCGTGCGGAGGATGTATTGACCATGACTTCCACAATATTGCCAAAAGCCTTATGGATTAGTGTATTGTCCAAGCCCATGCAGACGATGGCCTTGACTTTCTCCTTGACCAAGTCATGCAACATCGAGTAATCGTTGCCTTTGTCCACACCACCCAGGATCAGTATGACCGGCTTGGTCATGCTTTCCAATGCATACCAGGTACTGTTCACATTGGTCGCCTTACTGTCGTTGATGAATTCCACTCCCCGTATGGTCAGTACAGGTTCCATTCGATGTTCCAGGCTGGTGAAGGTGGCCACGGCCTCGCGTATCTTCTCCTTCCGGATACCAATCGAGGAGGCTGCGATGCATGCTGCCATCGTATTGTATTGGTTATGCTTGCCCTTCAGCGCGAAATCATAAATGCTCATGCCGAAGGTCTCCTGGCCACGCACGGTCATCTGTTGATCGCGGATGAAAGCTCCTTGTGATAATTCTCGGTTCATGGTAAACGGTAAGGGGTTAGAAGTAAATGGGTATTTGCCTATATTTTTCATGATGACCGGATCATCCTCACAGTAAATGAAATGATCGGATGCGATCTGGTTGCTCACGATGTTGAACTTGGCACGGATGTAGTTTTCAAACAGGTACTCGTAACGATCAAGATGGTCTTCTGTTATATTGGTCAATACTGCGATATCTGGCCGGAAGGATGATATGTCATCCAACTGGTAACTACTGATCTCGGCCACATAAAGTGGCTTAGGATCCAGTGCCACCTGTTTAGCGATCGAGATACCGATATTTCCCACCATCGCACAATCTGCGCCACCATGCCTGCAAATGTGATGAGTCATCGCGGTCGTCGTTGTCTTTCCGTTGGTACCCGTGATCCCGATGATCTTGCTGTTGCCCTTGTGACGGTAAGCCAACTCCATCTCACTCAAAAGGGGGATGCCCTTCTGCATCACTTTTTTCACTATTCCGCTCTTGTGCGGGATACCCGGGCTCTTCATCACCTCATCCGCAACCAAGATCTTTTCCTCAGAATGCTGCCCTTCCTCGTAAGGGATACCATGGCTTTCCAGTTCCCAGCGATACTCCGGCTTCACCGGACCTCCATCTGAAACAAAGACCTCATAGCCTTCTTTGGCTGCTAAAAGTGCAGCGCCGACACCGCTTTCACCGGCTCCCAGTATCACCACTCTTTGACGCATACGGCGCAGTTAAAAAAATTGGTTCTTCAACGGATGAATTTCAACACCTGCCCCGTAAAGGGCTGGATGTTTCGGTTTCAGGGCTTATAGATTATAGGCTTCACAGGATCAATTATTTTTACGTATTTCATCTGATCTTCAAAGACAGTATAGCGAACACTACGCAAAGCACCGTTACGATCCAGAATCTCACAGCGATCTTGCTCTCGTGATATCCCAATTTCTGGTAATGGTGGTGCAGTGGACTCATGAGGAAAACCCTTCGGCCCTCACCATATTTTTTCCTTGTGTACTTGAAATAGCTGACCTGTATCATCACACTCAGATTCTCCACGAGAAAGACTCCGCAGAAAATCGGTATGAGCCACTCCTTCCGGACCATGATGGCCAGAGAGGCGATGATGCCACCCAAGGCAAGGCTGCCGGTATCACCCATGAACACCTGAGCAGGATAGGTATTGTACCATAAGAATCCGATGCAGGCGCCGATCATGGCGGCGATGAATATGGACAATTCACCCAGGTTAGGTATGTACATGATGTTCAGATAATCCGCCAACCGTAGATTGCCACTTGAATAAGCAAATATGCCCAGACATATACCGATTATGGCGGAGACACCGGTCGCCAAACCATCCAATCCGTCCGTTATGTTTGCTCCATTGGAAACTGCAGTCACGATCAGAATGACAACCAGGATATACAGAATCCAACTTGCGCCACGCATTGCCTTAGGGAGCAGTTTTGCATAATTGAACTCATGGTTCCTCACAAAAGGTATCGTTGTGACCGGCTCATTGGCAGGAACGAAGTATCGCGTCTTCCCGTCAAACTTCACCTCTGTAGCATTCGCGGGTTTCAGGTCGCCTGTATATTCACGAAAGACCTTCACATTATCATTGAACAACAGCGTGGTGGCGATGATGAGTCCAAGACCTATCTGTCCCAGGACTTTGGACCAACCGGCTAACCCATCTTTATTCCCTTTCTTGTAATTGACCCCGGCCTGTTGAGCCTGACGCTTCGCCCTCAATTTCAGGTAATCATCTATGAACCCTACCACGCCCAGCCAGATGGTACTGAGCAACATGAGCCTGATATAGACCTTGTTCAGATTGGCGAATAGTATAGTGGGTATCAGAATGCCTAACAGTATGATGATACCACCCATGGTTGGCGTACCTTTCTTCTGCTCCTCACCTGCCAGACCCAGCTCCCTCACACTCTCGCCTACCTGCTTTCTTCTCAGAAATTCAATGATGCTCTTACCATAGATCAAGGTTATGATCAGTGACAGAAGGATGGCGAGCAATGCCCTGAACGTGATGAACTGGTACAGTCCGCTCCCTGGGAATTTGATCCCGGCTTTCATCATCCAATCGAACAGTTGATACAGCATGTTTTTTTCGCCGCCTTCTGCGAAGGCTGTTTTTCAAATAAAAAATGACTACTTGTCCAAAAGCCCGTACATCTCCATGAGGACAGATTTGTCATCGAATGGATGTTTCACACCCTTTATCTCCTGGTACTTCTCATGACCCTTGCCAGCAACCAGTACGATATCCTCCGGTCTTGCCATCAATATGGCTGCCTTGATCGCCTCCCGACGGTCCTCAATGGCCAGATTCTTGGATCTAGCCTTCAAAGGGATGCCCTTGTCCATGTCCCTTAATATTTCAGAGGGCTCTTCACTTCTCGGATTGTCGGAAGTGAAAATGGTACGATCACTATGTTCACAGGCGACAGTGGCCATAAGAGGTCTTTTAGTTCGGTCACGATCGCCTCCACAGCCGACAACGGTTATGATCTGCTCCTGACTTTGTCTGAGTTTTTTGATCGTCACCAGCACATTAAGCAATGCATCAGGAGTATGGGCATAGTCAATGATCCCGATGATCTTGTCTTTCTCCGAAACGATGTAATCGAATCTTCCCTCGGCACCCGTCAGATTGCTGAGTTCGCGCAGGACATCCTGCCGATCCTCACCTAAGCATGTGGCCGTTGCATATACTGCCAGTAAATTGTAGGCATTGAACTCGCCGATCAATCTGAAATGCACCTCTTGTTCCTGAATGATCATGTGGAGTCCGGTCAGGCTATTGCTGATGATTCTTCCTTTGAAATCGGAAAGATTACGCAGGCTGTAATAGAATTTATCTGCGTTGGTGTTCTGAAGCATGACTGTACCTCGTTTGTCGTCGAGGTTGGAAAGAGCAAAAGCTTCAGAGGGCAGTTCGTCGAAAAAAGCTTTCTTGACCCGAATGTATTCATCGAAGGTCCGGTGGTAATCCAGGTGGTCATGAGTGATGTTGGAGAATATCCCGCCAGCGAAAACAAGGCCTCCGATTCGGTGCTGGTGAATCGCATGGCTGCTACACTCCATGAAAACATGACTGCATCCTTCATCGGCCATGCGTTTCAGCAATACATTCAGGCTGATCGGATCAGGTGTGGTATGGGTAGCAGGAAGAACTTCTTCTCCGATCTGATTCTGCACCGTCGACAGCAATCCGCAGCGATGGTCGAGTGCGGTGAAAAGTTTGAACAACAAGGTGGCGATAGTAGTTTTTCCGTTCGTTCCAGTTATGCCAACCAACTTTATCCGCTTTGATGGCGCTCCGTGAAATTGGTGAGCAATGAGGCCAGCGGCCAATGCGCTGTCCTGAACCTGAACCAGAGTTACTCCTTCGAATACACCGGTCGGCAATTCTTCACACACGATGGCAACAGCACCCATCTCGATGGCCCTGACGATGAAGCGATGACCATCCGTTGCGCTTCCCCGAATGGCTATGAAACAACAACCCGGCTGCACAAGCCTGGAGTCCGACTGTACATCCTTCACTTCAACAGAAGTATTCCCGGATACGGTGCGGATACCCACTTTATATAATATATCGCTGAGCAGTGCCAATGGTTGTTTTATTTTTTTGCCAATGTTCTTTTTTCTGATTCTGCCGAAAATGCGCCCATATCCAAATAGACTGTTTGCCCTTTGCTGATCTCCGTACCCGGTGAGATGGACTGGCTTCGAACCTTTCCCCTTCCCCGGGCAACCACTTTGAGATCCATATTTTCCAAGAGAAATAGAGCATCCTTCATCCCCATACCTTTGACCCCGGGCATATGGTGGTTCTCCACCGGCAAGGGCTGGGCAACAGGCTTGAAGGAACGGTTGATGAGGAAAGTCCATGGTTTATCGCCAGTGGAATCACGAAGGCCGCCAGAAGTGGATCCATAAACCTTCTTGAAATCTGCTTTCCAACCGGACCATACGAAGGAACTGCTGTCATTCTTGATGACAGTCTGATAAATAGGAAGACCGTCAATGCTGATGGAATATAGCCGGTCGGCAATCTCACGGAAGACCGGGCCTGCGACTTCCGCACCATAAAATTTTTGAGCAAAAGGTTTGTTCTTGATCACCACGATGCAGGAATATTTCGGATCCTCTGCAGGGAAGTATCCGGCGAAGGAACTCTGATAGATATGATCAGCGTAACCTCTTGTTCCATTTGCTACCAGTGCAGTACCCGTCTTTCCTGCAATACTGTAGTAAGGCGTATTCAACTTAGCCGCAGTGCCTTCGATGACCACGCCACGAAGGCATTCCTGCAGAGCGGCCAGCGTTTGAGGCGAGCAGATGCTGTCCACCAAGGTGACAGGCTCAACCTTACGAACGATGTTGCCATCTTTCAAAACGGCGTTGACCAGATAGGGCCGCATCAATTTTCCGTGATTGGCAACTGCATTGTATATCATCAGCGTTTGGAGTGGTGTCACGGCGACATTATATCCAAAGCCCATCCAGGGCAGAGTCGGCGCACTCCAGTATTTACTTTTGGGATTGGGGATAACCGGATGAGACTCCCCGAGCAGATCAATACCGGTAAGGGTGTCTAACCGTAACCGGTGCATGTGATCTATGAACGCCTGAGGCTTTCCTGAATAATAAGCGGTCACCAACTTGGCCATGCCCACATTGGAACTCAATTCGAAGGCCTGTTTGACAGTCACATTGGTACGTCCGTGCTTCTCTGAATCATATACGGTTCGCCCTGCCACTTTCCAAGTGCCCCCTTCGAGATTTACATTGTTGCTGAGGTTGACAAAATGGTCCTCCAAAACGGACAGCATGGTGACCAATTTGAATGTTGAACCCGGCTCAGATTTGGTAATGGCGTAGTTCAGGTCTTCATAATAGCCGCCATCGGATTGCCGGCCCAGATTGGCGATCGCTTTGATCTTACCGGTCTTGACCTCCATGACCATGCAGGTTCCATGTTCGGCCTCATTTGCAACCATCATCTTCATCAATGCATCTTCTGCGATATCCTGAATGTTGACGTCGATGGTGGTGAGCAGATCCTTGCCATTCTCCGGGTCGATCTCAGATCCTTCGATAGGTACAAAAGCACCGCCGGAGATACGACGAACTAATCTTTTACCATCCGTGCCCTTCAATAAGGTATCATAGGTCTTCTCCAGCCCCACATTCTTGCTGACAAGCCTGCCCTCACTGTCCATATATTCGCGGGATAGACCGATGGTTCTATTAGCGAGCAATCCGAATGGTGTAAGGCGCTTGTCGTGTCCCTCAAAGATGAATCCGCTCTTGTTCCGACCTTGGCGGATGAGGGGGAAATCGCGGAGTAACTGATATTGGCGGAAACTCACATTTTTTCTGAGCTGGAAATACCTGTCCTTGTTCCTGTAGGCGGAGACGAGTTCCTTACGATAAGCCGAAGCATTCTGATCACCAAAGAGTGAGGATAGCGCAACGGACAGAGAGTCTACTTTCTCATGGAAACGCTTGCCATTCTTTTCCCGAAGCCCGTCCGCACCAAAATCGATATGGATATCGAAATAAGGAATGGATGTACTAAGCATGGATCCATCCTCACTATAAATAGTTCCTCTTTCGGCGTCCAGTTCACGATATTCCAGATGGAGGCTATCACTCAGCCCTTTCCAATAGTGGCCCTGAACCTGCTGTATATAGAAAACTCGTCCAAGGACGACAAGGCTGAAGACAACTATACCCAGGAAGACCAGGTATACGCGCCACAGTATGTCTTTTTTCACTTCCAAGCAGCAGGTGGTTTGACTGGGTTCTATGGTTTCTCGCTAAGCGTGGTATCATTCAGCCGGTATGGAGGCTGGAGGAGTACCTTCAGTCCCATGGGTTCGACGGCCTTGACTACTTCGCTCTGTTTACTTTGGAACATCAACTCACTTTTCACGGTCTTGTATTCGTACTTCCGTTCGTTGAGATCCCTGGTGTTCCGGTTTATTTCCTTGATCGTCTTTTCCGCATAGTGACCATTATAGATGTATATGATGGCCAGCATACAGAGGAAAAGAAAAAATGGAATATTCTTGACAATCCACTGGTAGCTCAGCATGAACTTCCGCCACTCCATCCAAGTGGGTGTCGTTTGCAGCTTTTCTTTTTCTTTGTTCGTGCTATCCATCAATGGGTCGTGTGGTGTGCTGTTATGATCTGGATTCATGGCCTTAGTTCCGCTACGCGCAGTTTGGCACTACGTGAACGGGGATTCCTCTTAGTCTCTTCCTCTTTGGGCAGAATCGGTTTGCGGGTAATCAGGGTGAAGGGGCTATTGGCTCGCATTCCATACACATCCTCTGAGACATTCGAGTCAAGATTTCCCTCGCGGAAGAATATCTTGACCATCCTGTCTTCCAGACTGTGGAAGGTTATGATGGCCACATGTCCACCGGGTTTCAAGAGTGCAGGTGTCTGCTCGAGCAACTCCTTCAAGGCACCTAACTCGTCGTTGACGGCGATGCGCAGAGCCTGAAATACCTGGGCAAAATATTTATGGGGATTCCCTTTCACCACGGGCTGCAGCGCAGATTTGAATTGGCTGATCGTCTGCATCGGCGCCGTGCGTCTATACTCCACGATGCGCTTTGCGAGCGTTTTGGAATTGGTGACCTCTCCATATTGCTCGAAAAGTTTGTGTAGTTCAGGTTCCGAAAGTGACTGGACGAGATCAGCAGCTGTCCGTTGCTGGCGGATATCCATGCGCATATCGAGAGGAGCATCGTATCGGGTCGAGAACCCTCTGACAGGCTCATCGAATTGATGACTGCTCACGCCCAGATCGGCGAGTATGCCGTCCACCGCCTGGATCTTATGCAGTTTTAGGAATCGGCCGATGTGCCTGAAGTTCTGAGGGATGAACATCACTCGGGGGTCATCGGGCAGATTGCGTCTGGCATCTTCATCCTGGTCGAAGACGAAGAGTCTGGCATCCTTGCTCAACTTCTCCATCAAGGCCTTGCTATGTCCACCTCCTCCGAAAGTGCAATCGACATAGATCCCTGATGGATCGGTCAACCAACCTTCCACTGCCTCATCCCTGAGAACCGGGATGTGATAAGCAGGCTGGCCTTTAGGGTCCTGTTCCTGCGGAAGCTGGCTGTCCGTCATACCCCCTGTTTAAGGTTCACTCTCCCGATCGCGTACGCGCCATCACTTCCGCAGCAAGGCTGCTGAAGGACTCGGGTGAAAAGGATTCAAAGAACTGATGGTACTTACTTTTATCCCAGATCTCAATTTTGTTCACAGCAGAAACCAGCACGATGTCTTTTTCAAGTCCGGCATGCTCGGTCAGGTTCTTAGGCATCAGGAGACGGCCGGCAGAGTCCAGCTCAAGGGAGGTGGCCCCGTTCAAGAAGTAGCGGCGAAACTCCCGAACACGTGGGTCGAAATCGTTGAGCTGACTTATGCTATCGAAAATGGGCTTCCAACTGCTCATGGGGTATAGGGTCAGGCATTTCTCAAAACCCCTGTTGATAACAAACTGAGTATGGTCACCTTCCGGAAGTTGTTTTTTTATGCCAACCGGAAGGAGAAATCTACCTTTGGGGTCTAAAGTAGCCTCATATTCACCTAGGAAACCAATCATTTACAGCGGGTTACATCAAAATGACTAATAATCACACAAAATAACACATTTTCCCACTTACGGAACAAATTTTCACTTTTTAAATTTTTCCACAGCGTAATGCCTTGTCCAGCCTGGATTACAGGCCAAAATGTTCGATCTGGCGTGAATTTGTTGTGAATTGAAGTGGATAAACTGTTGATTTCCTTTGAAAGCCAATACAGGAGCCTAAAAAGCCATGTAAACTCTGGCAGAAAATGTTGGTTTTTCAGATCTCGAATGGTCTTGGCGTTCGATCGACCCGGTTTACCTTTGGCAAAACCGCAGCAGTTGGCTGCAGTGATCATGCATCCATCCCAACTTTCCATTTCCGACTTCCATTACGAACTTCCGCAAGGGTCCATTGCCAATGTACCCAGTTCGGAACGCGATCTGTCCCGCCTGCTCATATGGGACGAAGGCCGCATGACTGAAGATATATACAGGAATATCGCCGATCATCTTCCCGGAGGCTCCATGATTGTACTCAATCGCACCCGAGTGGTAGAGGCAAGGTTGATCTTCGAGAAACCCAGCGGTGGAAAGATCGAATTATTCGCACTTGAACCTTCCGATGAATATCCAGACATCACCACCGCCATGCGCCAGAAGGCTACTGTGCGCTGGAAATGTCTAGTAGGTGGTGCTTCCAAATGGAAGAAGGGATGGATCCCGGAGAAGGAATTCCACACTGCCGATGGTCCGGGCAGACTGCGAGCAAGCTTACGTGAACGAATAAATGATTCTTTCCTCGTCGAACTCGACTGGACCCCGGAGGGCCTCAACTTCGGCGAAATACTCCAAGCAGCGGGACAGGTGCCCTTACCCCCATACATCAAGCGTCCGCCAAATTCGCTTGACCATGAACGTTATCAGACCATTTATGCGGAGGGTGCAGGTTCCGTGGCGGCACCCACTGCAGGTTTGCACTTCACCGAAAAGGTGTTCAACAGCCTGATGGAAAAAGAGATACAGCCTTCCTTTGTCACGCTTCATGTGGGGGCCGGGACCTTCAAACCCGTGAAATCGGATATCATGAATGGTCACACCATGCATGCGGAAAGGATCGAAGTACAGAAATCATTCATTCAAAAAATGAGGGACCATAAAAAAGGGATCTACCTGGTAGGCACAACCTCGTTGCGCACGATCGAAAGTCTATACTGGCTCGGTTGCAAAATCATGAAGGATCCACTTATCCCCGCTTCCGCGTTGTCATTGGAACAATGGGATCCTTATGACGTGAAGGTCAACACCCCGCCTGCCAATGAAGTCTTGCATGCGGTCGTTGATTGGATGGACCGGAATGGGAGTGAGGTCCTCCATGCCCGAACAAGCCTGATCGTAGCTCCCGGATATAGTCCAAGGTTTACAGATGGATTGATCACCAATTTTCATCAACCACAATCCACTCTCTTGTTGTTGGTTGCTGCGCTCATGGGCGATGAGTGGAAAAGAATGTATGCCGAAGCCATAACCAAAGGATTCAGGATGCTGAGCTACGGAGATGGATGCCTGATCCATTACAGAAGCAGGATCCCTAGATAAACCTGGGATCAAAGGAGTGGGAACTCCAACGTGAACTTGCTCCCCTTCCCCGGTGTACTCTCGGCAATGATTCGCCCCCCATGGGCATCCGTCATGCTTTTGACATAACTGAGACCGAGGCCGAATCCCTTTACATTATGCACGTTGCCCGTATGCGCACGGTAGAATTTCTCGAATATCCGGTTCAGCGTTTCCTTGTTCATCCCGATGCCATTATCCTCTATGGAAATAAGCAGGTCATGATTCTTCGTGAAAGTATGAATGATGATCCGCGGGGGCACATCTTCCCTGCAATACTTGATGGCATTATCTACCAGATTGCTCAGCAAGTTCGTGACATGTACCTCGTCACCATTGATCCGGTCGTTAGATGCATCCAGAAAAAGTTCAGCTGAGCCTCCTTTCTCATCAAACTGAAGCTTGAAGTTATCCAGCATACTGGTCATCAGATCATGGACATGAATAGGAGTCAGGTGCAGCTGCACCTCCTGCTTGTCGAGTAACGCAGCCTGAAGTATGGTCTCCACCTGCTTGTTCATGCGTTTGTTCTCATCCTTGATGATGCTGCTGAAATATTCCAGTCTCACTGGATCACCTTTCACTTTAGGGTTGCGTATGGCATCCACAGCAAGTGAGATGGTGGCCAAAGGTGTCTTCAACTCATGAGTCATGTTGTTGATGAAATCAGACTTGATCTCGCTGAGTTTCTTCTGACGCAAAAGAGCCCGAACAGTCAGATAAAAAGCAGTGATGATGATCAGGGTGAAGAGGAACGCACCAACGATCATCCACCCGAGCGAACGGAGAACGAAATTCTGCAGGTCTGAAATGACGACTATGAGCTTCTCGTCCGGACTAAGGCTTTCTGCATCACTCCCCGAAAGTGCTACCAATGGCCATACGAGTATCGAATGGCGAGCAGTATCCTCGCGGGCCTTTTCATAATGCTGGTCGAAATTCGCGGACTGCATCTCATAGCCGAAACTGTTGGCGCTGGAAATGATTGCAAAATCGAAGCGGGTATCCTTGAGCCCGTGCTTCTCGAAACTTTTGTGCAGTTTTTCCTGAATGGCAAAAACGGTATAGCGTTGGGCAACCGTGGGTGATCTGATCATGCCCAACATCTGTTCACGAGGCCAGTCGGTGAGGATCTTAGGGGTGAGCACTGAAGGGAACTTGCTCTTTTCAGCGACCAATTCATCCGAAACCTCGAACATGGCCAGGTTGACATTGTCCCTCAATTGCTCCTTTTTGATAACCAGCATGTTCCGGATCCAAGACACCTGTATGACAATGATGCCGAGGAGCGAGAGGGTGATCAGTATGGTGATGAGTGTAAAGGTTCTCTTCATGCGCCAGCAAAAATAAACGGAGTGTCCATCGCATTATGCATTTCCACCTATCTTTTAACGCAGGTTTAGGAAACAGGTGAATGATCGGGGCAATGTTAAGCAGATTTCAACAAAAAACCTTGACCTCAGCCCCTCAATGATGATGGTCATATCCTGGAGTAGAATGAGCGATATTCCATTATCTTGGTATCATGCAAATCCCCACCAAAGGCACATTGCTTATTGCTGAGCCTTTCCTGAAGGACCCTAATTTCAGCCGGACGGTGATCCTTCTCTGTGAACACAAAGAAGAAGGCAGTTTTGGATTCGTGCTCAACAGGTTCTCGGAAAACAATCTGGCAGAACTCATGCCTGAACAGGCATTTGGACTCGAACTTCCGGTTTTCTACGGTGGCCCGGTGCAGCAGGAGACCTTGCACTTCCTTCATCAACATCCAGAGAAGATACCCGGTGGTCTGGCCATTGGTGATGGTGTTTATTGGGGCGGGGACTTCGGCGTCGCGGTGCAGCAACTCAGATCTGGCTCCATCAGCGAGAAGGAGATCCGATTCTTCATTGGCTACTCCGGCTGGAGTGGAGGGCAATTGGAGAATGAACTCCTGGAAAATAGCTGGATAACAGTAAAGGCTAAACGAAATTTGATCTTTGACCATCACCCCAACGAGATCTGGAAGCAATCCCTTCTATATTTGGGAGGAAAATATGAGATCATGATCAATTTTCCGATCGACCCAGCCCTGAATTGACCCACTCATTCAATGTTTGCCAACCGTTTGGCGCGAAAGCATCCAGATGCAGATGCCTAACATCACCACCAGTAGAAGTGCCATTCGAAGACCGATCGCATGGGCGATGAATCCGATGATGGGAGGTCCGATGAGGAAACCCGTGAATCCGATAGTGCTCACGGCGGCCAGTGCGATCGCAGGTGCCATGGTCCCACTCCTTGCCGCTACGGTGTATACTATGGGTATCACCGTGGCCACTCCGAATCCCACAGCCGCATATCCGATGATCACGGCAAAAGGCAACTGAACCCATAGGGCCAGACCCAAACCAACTGCTATCAGTAGGCCGTCCGCCATCAATACTTTCCTGTTCCGAAAATGCTGTATGAGGCGATCGCCGCTGAACCGTCCAAAGGACATCGCGAAAGTGAAAGCCGTATATCCCGTTGTACCCGCAGAGGATCCTTCCCCCGCGACCTGACGATAATACAAAGAACTCCAGTCGGCCATCGCACCTTCACAAAGAGTGCAGCAAAAACAGATCGAACCGAGTATGAGCAGTGCCTTGTCTGGCCAGGCAAAGAGTGGCCCACTACCCTCACTCAGGTGACGGTCACTGACCATATGCCTGGAAAAGCCAATAGCCAGAAGGGCAGTGAAAATGGTTATCCCGCTCATATGTTGAACCGTAGTCATGTCCATTTTGAATGACGCTCCTCCCAATACGGCACCAGCTAATGCCCCCACGCTCCACATGGCATGGAAAGAGGAAAGAAGTGGCTTGTCGAACAATCCTTGCACAGCGATACCCTGTGTATTCATGGAAATGTTCAAAAAATCCCCCCAAAACCCAAAAAAAAACAGACCGACGGAAAGCGTAATCGGGGATTGACATTGTGATAGTGCAAAAAGAAGCAGGGAATAGGTAATAGCAGCTAAAGGGGTCATCAGACGGCTGCCGAAGCGATGAACAGCCCAGCCGGCAAAGGGTAGCGCCACAAAAGAACCCAACGGGAGCATGAAGAGAACACCACCCAACTGTGCATCATTGAAATGAAATCGGTCCTTGATAGCGGGTATGCGTACTGCCCAACTCGAGAAGAGCAGACCACTGAGAAAAAAACTGACAGCCACTGCCAGTCTATTCAAGTTCCTACGGGATTTGATCATTCCATCCATGGTAAAAAAAAAGCTCCCATCGCGAGAGCTTGTATGATCATGCGTGAAAAGATCATTGCCTTTGTGTGGCATTTTCCACCAACACGGTAACCTTATTATTGAGCACTTCCACGAATCCGCCAGAAACTTCGAACAGTGTGTTGTTGTTCGATTTGTCCACCAGAACCTTCATCGAACCTTTTCCAAGGGCGCTCACCAAGGGTGCGTGCTTGTCCAGTATCTCGAATGAACCGGAAATGCCCGGCAGTTGAATGCCATACACATTGCCGCTATAAATTTTTCTCTCCGGTGTCAATATTTCCAGTTCCATGGTATTGTACTGTTGATCCTTTATGCTTTGGCCGCCTCGAGCATCTTCTTACCTTTCTCCATGGCATCTTCGATGGTACCGACCAGGTTGAAGGCTGCTTCAGGGTATTCGTCCACTTCGCCATCCATGATCATGTTGAATGCCCTGATGGTATCTTCTATGCTCACGAATACACCTTTCAAGCCGGTGAAAGCCTCAGCCACATGGAAAGGTTGAGAAAGGAATCGCTGAACCTTTCGGGCACGTGAAACGGTCATTTTGTCTTCTTCGCTCAGTTCGTCCATACCCAGGATCGCGATGATGTCCTGTAGTTCCTTGTAGCGCTGGAGGATCATCTTCACCCGCTGAGCACAATCATAGTGGGCATCACCAACAATCTGAGCAGTCAGGATCCTCGATGTTGATTCAAGCGGGTTCACAGCCGGATAGATTCCGAGGTCGGCGATCTTACGGTCAAGTACCGTTGTGGCATCGAGGTGGGCGAAAGTTGTTGCCGGCGCAGGGTCGGTGAGGTCATCCGCAGGGACATAAACCGCCTGAACCGAGGTGATGGAGCCATTACGGGTGGAGGTGATCCTTTCCTGCATGATACCCATTTCCGTTGCAAGGGTAGGCTGGTAACCCACCGCAGAGGGCATACGACCCAAAAGAGCGGACACTTCTGAACCGGCCTGAGTGAAACGGAAGATATTGTCTACGAAAAAGAGGATGTCCTTACCCTTTCCCTGACCATCCCCATCACGGAAATATTCCGCCACGGTCAATCCGCTGAGTGCTACCCGCGCACGGGCACCGGGGGGCTCATTCATCTGGCCAAAAACAAAAGTACCCTTGGACTCTTTGAGTCCTTCCATATCCACTTTAGAAAGATCCCAGTCGCCCTCTTCCATGCTGTGCTTGAAATCATCTCCATATTTCATGATGCCAGCCTCGATCATCTCACGGAGCAGGTCGTTCCCCTCACGGGTACGCTCCCCAACGCCGGCGAAAACCGAAAGGCCACCATAGCCTTTGGCGATATTATTGATCAATTCCTGGATAAGTACCGTCTTACCAACACCGGCACCACCGAATAGTCCGATCTTACCACCCTTCGCATAGGGTTCGATGAGATCTATAACCTTGATGCCAGTATACAACACTTCACTGGCAACACTCAGATTTTCGAAAAGGGGCGGTTTATTGTGGATGGGCCTTCCGTTCACCTTGGAAACAGCGGGAAGCCCATCAATAGGATCTCCGGTAACATTGAAGAGCCGGCCGTTGATGGCCTCGCCCACGGGCATGGCAATGGCGATCCCGGTATCCACCACCTCGGCGCCCCTGACCAGACCCTCTGTTCCGTCCATAGCGATGCAACGGACACTATCTTCACCGAGGTGCTGCTGCACTTCCATGACCAGAATATCCCCATTTTCACGCTTCATTTCCAATGCGTTATAGATTTCTGGAAGTTGCCCCTGAAAATGAACGTCCACCACGGCTCCAATGATCTGCTTGATCTTACCCTTATTGGCCATAAATAAGTATTGAGATTAGGTTACTTTTCGTGGCGCAAAGGTAAGGGTGTCAGGGGGATTTGTGAAAATCGGAGGAATGAATTTTTACACCTGTCCATATACAGTTTATATATACCCCCAAAGGCTATATGCACCCCGATTTAGCTTATTATTGGGTGCATGATTGCTCGGATGAGGGCGATACCGTTTTATCAAACTTTTCCATATGGAAGAAACCAAGGGATTATCCAAAGATGACCTGGCGGTTGAGAATACCATTCTGGCGCTGGAAAGGACCCTGTTGGCCATGGTCCGGACATCCACGACTCTCCTGACCTTCGGATTCGCAATCTACAAGTTGATGCAAGAGAAGGCACATGAAACGGGTTCACATCCCATACTTGAGGTATTATCCCCGAAATTGCTTGGTGCTGCCATGATAATTACCGGGTTCATCGGATTACTGCTGTCGGTGATCCACTACCGAAGTTTACTCAGTAAAATGGGGCGCTGGAAATCCAAGAGCTGGTTCTCGAGCAGCTTGATCATTTCATATGTTATACTCTCACTGAATGCATTGATGCTAATCGGTGCGGTATTGTCGAATTGACATAGATAGATTCAGGTCGGATTCAAGGGGATCAAATGTAGGAGGAACGAATCCGGCCAAACGATCCTATTCTTCGCAAATGGTCGGCATGATGCCAACCTCGTTTGATGTAGACTTGCAAGAATGATGAGGACGAAACACGAAGCTGTCATTCATAAAAGGGCCGACAACCACTCAATATTTCACATCATTGATCTCTATCCAATAACCATCGGGGTCCTGGAACCAGATCTGGTGTATGCCATCCGGTCTGGTGGTGACCTGGCCCTTCTCTCCTTTCACATTCTCATACGCCATTCCTGATTTTTTCAACGTACTGGTGAAGGCATCCATCGAGGGAACGCTGAAGCACATATGGTTGTTCTTGAAATATTCCTTTCTGGCATCGGCACCCTGGATAACATGCAACTCGATACCTGCACCTATACTGAACCAGGTATGAGCATTGTCGTGAAAAGGTTCGGGGATGGTGTCCAATCGGATCACATCCCTATAGAACGCAGTGCTCCGCTGCAGGTCCGTAACAAAAATGGCCTCATGATTGAAATGGGCCTTCTTCTCCTGGGCTTGTGAAGCCCAATTCATGGTAAGGAACAGCATAATGATCGGGAGGAGTTTGATCCGTTGTGATGTCATGGTAATCATTTAAAGTTTTGAAAACGACCTTTACATATCGGCTGGCGGGATGGTACCGTCATGCCTTCGATTAAAAAAGAAATACATGGGAATGGACGTCAACATCAGGAAAAGTCCGATACCGGCTTCGCGTGGACGTGCAAAAAACGTGTTGACGAATAGCACAGCACTGAATAGGATAACGATGGCTGGAACCAAGGGAAAACCCCAGACACGGTATGGGCGGTGTGCGTCAGGCATTTTGCGGCGCAGAACGAATACACCGAGAGCCGTGGAACCATAAAAAAAGTATACTGCAAAAATACACATGTCCGTCAACTGATCGAAGGAACCAGAAAGAACGAGAATGGCTCCCCATAAGCATTGGAAGACCATGGCATTGGCGGGCACGAGATGCTTGTTGAGCCGGGCAGCAGGTTTGAAGAACAACCCTTCGCGTGCCATGGCGAAAATGATGCGGCAACTTGAAAGTATGGTGGCATGAGTTGCGCTCAGGGTGGTCACCAAAATGAGTATAGAGATCAACACGGCGCCATTGTTTCCACCAAAGATCCTAACGGCCTCCACCGCGGCGATGCTGCTTTCCGAATGATTGATCTTTTCCAATTCAGGTACGGTGAGCAGAGATAAATAAGTGGCATTCGCAAGCAGATAGAGAGCGATGACCACAAAGACGCCGATGGTGATGCCCCGTGGGATCACACGATTCGCATCCTTCACCTCACCTCCCACAAATCCTACGGAGGCCCATCCCTGATAAGCCCAGAAAGTGGCCAACATGGCCGTGAACACGGTCTTAAAGGTTACTGGGTCGCTGGGATCGCTGCTGAAATCCAGAACACGGGAATAATCCGCCTTTCCTGAAATGGCCGCTAAAAAAGCTACCATTAATATACCCACGAGGATGAGAACGAGAATGATGGAACTGAACCTTGACCCCGTTCGCAAACCTAAACCGTTGAACAAGGTGAGCAATATGATGAGCGATATGGCAATCAGTTTCACGGAAAATTCCTGAAAAGGATAAAATATGCCGAAGACATTGATCTCCTTCAAACCCGGGAAAATTTCAGGGAGACTTAGGATGTTTGCCAGGGAATGGGCGAATAAATAGGCAAGAGAAGCAATCGCCGCAGTCTGTATGGCGGTGAATATGGACCAACCAAAAAGAAAAGAGAAAAAACGACCATAGATCTTCTTGTAATAAGCATAATCTCCACCCGTATCCGCGAGAAGCCCGGCCACCTCGGCATAGCTCAACGCCCCAAAAAGACTGATGATACCTCCAAGAATCCAGCAGACCATGATCCATCCGGAACTATGCAAAGAAGAGGCCATGGGCGCCACCTTCTTATATACCCCTGATCCGAGTATATTGGTGATCACGACGACCACGACCATCGAAAGACCAAGGGAACGATTCAGTTGCCGGCCGGATTTCATCTAAGGTTTTGAAATGTTGAAATGGGAATATACTGCATTCCGCCGAACTCCTCCTGTCGCGTAACTTGATCAGGATTGCTTTAAGCAAAATTAACGTGCCGGATCAACCATGGTGCCATTCGAATCTTTCCGGCAACTTCAGTAAACGACAGACTACTGTATGGCGCCGTATAAGAGTGCTGCCAAAGCAGCACCGATCAGGGGGCCTACGACAGGGATCCATGCATATCCCCATCCGCTTTCGCCCTTGCCCTTGATGGGAAGTATGGCATGCATGATGCGCGGCCCCAGATCACGAGCCGGGTTGATGGCATATCCGGTGGGGCCACCCAAGCTAACACCTATGGCCAGAATGACCAGAGAAACAGGCAACGTGCCCAAGGCACCTAGTTTGACCTCAGATTTGCTGAACATCAAAATGCTGAACATGAGAATGAATGTGCCCACGATCTCCGTAATCAGATTGTTCAACGGGTTCGATATTGCGGGCATGGTACAAAAAACAGCTAGTTTATCTTCAGCGGACTGGGTCGCATTGAAATGATCCCTATAGGAAAGCCAGACTAAAGTCGCTCCGATGAAAGCACCCAGGAACTGTCCGGCAATGTGCATCGGCATATCCGCTCCTTCAACTGTTCCGGTCAAGGCCAGTCCAAGGGTGACTGCAGGATTCAGATGTGCGCCACCTACAGAGGCAGCCACTATCGAACCAGCGGTGAAGACAGCCATGGCCCAGCCGAAAGTAATCACAATCAAGCCGCTCGAATTACCTTTTGTCTGCTTGAGAACCACGTTGGCAACGACTCCTTCACCTAATGTGATAAGTATGGCGGTACCGATGACCTCGCCGAGGAATGGACTCATATGGCAATTTTTATTTTGAATTCAATTTAAAAAACCTACGGCATCAAGGCAAATATCCTTTGCACAGTTCTCGAAAAACCTCGATCTCTTTTTCCTTTCTGACAGCATCCCACCCCAATAATTTCGACAGGAGATCTCCCACCCTATAAGCAGAGGCCGATGCGATGCGTGCATCAAGGAAAAGCAGGCGGGTCCGCCGGGCAAGTACATCTTCAATGGTACAGGCCATCTCTTCCCTTACAGCCCATGCCACTTCCGCCATCAGGTCGGGAAGATCGGGGTGAATTTTTTCGCCCAAAAGCGGCTCTTCAACGATCATCTGACGAATGAATCCAGCATCCGAACCATACAAGGCAAGTCCGCCTTGATCGCTTTTTCCCTCGGTCCATCCGACCAACCGCAATGTATCCGTCACACAGGGGCGCTTCACCAGTTTGCCTACAAAAGCGGCATTGTCAACGGCATCCTTTGCCATCTTCCTGTAGGTCGTCCATTTACCGCCAGTGATGGTGACGAGACCACTTGGAGAAACAAGGATGGTGTGCTCACGCGACAACAGCGAGGTTTTACTTGAATTCGCCGACCTGACAAGAGGCCGCAATCCCGCGTATACACTTCGTATATCCTTTTCCGTTATCTTGCTGGTCAGGTAACGATTGAAATGGGATATGATGAAATCCATTTCCTCCTTCAGTGCCCGAGGTTCGGAACTGACTTCGTTCACCGGGGTGTCGGTAGTTCCCACAATGACCCTGCCCTGCCAAGGTACCGCAAAAAGCACACGGCCATCGGAAGTGGAAGGGATCATCAGCGCGGAATCACCTGGAAAGAATTTCTTTTCCAGCACAAGATGTACCCCTTGCGATGGTGCGACGATCGGTGGATTGGCAGGATCATCCATGTGCAAGATCCAATCTGCAAAAACACCCGTTGCATTCACGACGGACCGTGCCTGCAGATCGTACTTCTCTCCCGACAAGAGGTCAACAACCTTAACCCCTTTGAGCTTATTTGTTTCCTTGATCAACCCTTCAACGGCAACATGATTGATCACGGAGGCGCCTTCACGGTAAGCGGTCCTGGCCAGACATACTGCGAGGCGGGCATCATCAAATTGCCCATCAAAATAGGCTATGCCCCCTCTAAGACCACCTGGTTCCGCAACAGGGATTCGTTCAATCACTTCTTTTTTTCCGAGGAACCGGGTTTTCCCTATCCCGAGTTTGCCGGAGAGCAGGTCATAGATCTTGAGCCCTGTGCCGTAAAAGGGTTTTGACCACCAATGATAGGCCGGCATGACGAACTCCTGCTGCCGCGTCAAATGTGGGGCATTCTTGAGCAGTAAACCACGCTCATGCAATGCCTCACGGACAAGTTTGATATTTCCCTGTGCCAAATAACGTACTCCGCCATGAACCAGTTTGGTGGAACGACTCGAAGTTCCCTTGGCAAAATCATCTTTTTCCAACAGCAGGGCACTGTACCCTCGTGTCGCCGCATCCACGGCAATGCCCAGACCGGTGGCTCCGCCACCGATGATGATGAGATCCCATACCCGTTGCTCCTGGAAACGGGCTAAAACATCTTTTCTGTTCATGTATGATTAAGATGAATGCAGACAGATCATTCCGCCCATGCTTTGGCGGCCCTGACGGCTCTGTTCCATCCGGAAAGCATGAGCTGTCTATCCTCTTCGGGCATGTCCGGAATGAACACCTTATCAGGCTGCCACTGCTGGCGAATATCATCGATGCCTTTCCAAAAGCCAACAGCCAAACCTGCCAGGTAGGCTGCTCCAAGTGCTGTGGTTTCAATGATCTTCGGCCGGACAACTTTGACGTTGAGTATGTCACTTTGGAATTGCATGAGCAGGTCATTTGCCGTTGCGCCACCATCGACACGGAGCTCCTTGATGGATATCCCCGAATCGGCCTCCATGGCCTTCAGCACATCATAAGTCTGGTAAGCGATGCTGTTGAGTGCAGCTCGGGCAATATGCGATTTGGTGCTGCCCCGGGTAAGGCCAACTATGGTGCCTCGAGCATGTTGGTTCCAATGCGGAGCTCCCAACCCGGCGAAAGCAGGCACTACAAAAACCCCTTCTGACGAAGGAACATCCCGGGCAAGTTTCTCCACATCCGAAGCTTGTCGAATGATCCCCAGCCCATCGCGTAACCATTGCACTACGGCACCTGCGATGAAAACACTGCCTTCTAAAGCGTATTCGGTCTTTCCGTTTATCCGCCATGCTACAGTGGTCAACAAATTGTGGGTCGAAGAAACGGGATTGGATCCAGTATGCATGAGCATGAAACATCCGGTACCATAGGTATTCTTTACCATGCCCGGTCTGGTGCACATCTGACCGAAAAGTGCGGATTGCTGATCCCCGGCAATGCCGGCAATGGGAACGGGGCTCGACGCCAGCAGTTGCTTGGTGTGACCATATATCTCGCTGCTAGATCTTACCTCGGGGAGAACTTCACGAGGGATGGCAAAAAGCTCCAAAAGTTCATTGTCCCACTCTCCGGAGTGAATGTTGAATAACATCGTTCTGGAGGCATTACTTACGTCCGTCACATGCGACTGTCCTGCAGTAAGATTCCAGACCAACCAACTGTCCACCGTTCCAAAAGCCAATTGGCCCTTGCGTGCCTTATCCATCGCATCCGGCACATTATCCAAAACCCACTTGATCTTGGTTGCCGAAAAATAGGCATCCAATATGAGTCCGGTCTTTTCACGAATCATGATGTCTTTCCCCTTGGACCGGAGCTCATCACAATAACCTGCGGTCCGACGGTCCTGCCAAACTATGGCATGGTATACAGGTTCCCCGGTGGTGCGGTCCCAGACCACGGTTGTCTCCCGTTGGTTGGTGATCCCAATTGCTGCAACATCACCGGCACCTAACCCCGCTTTTGTCAACACCTCCATAGCAACACCCATTTGTGTGCTCAAGATCTCCTGGGCATCATGCTCCACCCATCCCGGTTGTGGAAAGATCTGCCTGAACTCTTTTTGCGCAACAGACACCACACTGCCGGAATGATCGAAAACGATGGCTCTCGAACTGGTGGTTCCTTGGTCAAAGGCGAGGATATGATCGGGCATGTTACTTTTTGCTTCAAATTAAAGGATTTCAGGACCAAGCGGGAATGAATTTTATTTTTCAACAGAACCACGCTCAACCCCGTTGATAAAGCCCTCCATCCCAAATGGACGAATTGCTTAACTTGCCCGCTGATGGATCAGTTCATAGTATCGGCCAGAAAATACAGGCCGCAGGATTTCAGCACGGTCGTCGGGCAGGCGCACATTACTACAACATTACGCAATGCCATCCGGAACAATCAACTGGCACATGCCTTTCTGTTCTGCGGACCACGTGGAGTGGGTAAAACCACTTGTGCCAGGATCCTAGCCAAGACGATCAATTGTGAACATCGATCGGATAATGGCGAAGCCTGCAACACCTGTCCTTCCTGCCTTTCTTTCAACAATGGAACTTCCCTGAACATCCACGAACTTGATGCTGCCAGTAATAACTCGGTTGATGACATCAGGGCACTGACTGAACAGGTACGCTTCACCCCTCAAGCAGGAAGATATAAGGTATATATCATAGATGAGGTCCACATGCTCAGTTCATCGGCCTTCAACGCTTTTCTTAAAACGCTGGAGGAACCTCCTCCCTATGCCATTTTCATCCTGGCGACCACGGAGAAACACAAGATCCTGCCCACCATTCTATCCCGATGCCAGATTTTCGATTTCCGGCGCATCACCATCGAGGATACGGTGCAGCACCTACGAGAGATCACGGACAATGAACACATCAAGGCAGAGACACCTGCCCTTCAGGTCATCGCGCAGAAAAGTGAAGGCTGTATGCGCGATGCGCTAAGCATTTTGGACAAGATCGTGAGCTTCTCCAATGGTGAGCTCACCTATGTCAACACACTAGAACATCTGAATATCCTTGACGAGGATTATTATTTCAGGATGCTTTCCCATATGAGAAGTGAGGATCTGGCAGGCTCACTCATGCTTTTCGATGAGATCAACCGGAAGGGATTCGATGGGGAAATGGTCATCAACGGATTTGCAGAATTCTTGCGTAACCTGATGGTCTGCAAAGATGAACGGACCGCTGGCCTACTGGATACGGTGGAAAGTTTCCGTGAACGATATCGTGAAACAGCAAGGGAGATCCCCCTTTCCTACCTGATCAGTGCCGTGAATTTGCTCATGGAGACTGAACTATCCTACAAACAGGCCCGAAACAAGAAACTGCACGTGGAGCTTTCACTCATCAAACTAACTTATCTCGGCCAGGCACTGGAACTGACCCAAGAGGGTGATGCTAAAAAAAAACGGGTTGAAGGGGTGAAACCCATGTCTTTCCGAAAGATAGCATTCATCGGATCCAAGAATCAACGGTCGGTTCAAGGTGATGGGGCAGCGAAACTAGTGATCGATACTTCAGTGGACACCCCAAAAACGAACACCCCCTCACAACAAGTTGTTTCAAACAAGTCTCAACCCACATCAAGTGAAGGACAACCTGCCCTGGAAGAACGGCCCACTTTGGGAGCCCTCCAAAAATTGCGACGCGATATCGCCAACCGCGGGAATAATCAGGTTGCAGCTTCGAAATCCGTAGACGAAACCACATTACAGCAAGCTTGGGAGTCATATATATCCAAACTCCAGGAACAGAAGAATCATTCTGCCAAAACGAACTTCCAACTTGCCGTACTCAGGGTGACGGGGGAGAACAGTTTCGACATCATCACTACCGGCAACATCCAGCAGAAGTTCATCGATCAAGAAAGGGCGGCATTGGTGGATCATTTCAAATCTTGGTTCAACAACCCGTCGATCACATATCAGGTTCTTGTGGAAGAGCAACCCGGAGATGGTATGCCTGTTGAAAAACCCCTGACCATGAAGGAACAGTACATCAAGCTGATTGAGGAATTCCCGGTTGTAAAAGAACTCCGGGACCGCCTCAACCTCGGACTGGACTACTGATTATGAATGGATTGAGAGGGACCACCCGAATTCATCAGATCTATTTGTCTAAGACTCACCACGCTGCCTGATTGTTCGCAATTCGTTGAATTGCCTTAATTTCGACCTTCCAAAATTGAATCACCCGTAAACCGATAGCTGAATATGGCTGAAGTGATCAGAATGCCCTTGCTCAGTGATACCATGACCGAGGGTAAGATCGTAAAGTGGAATAAGAAGGTGGGCGATAAGGTCAAGAGTGACGATGTGCTTGCGGATGTCGAAACAGACAAGGCAACCATGGAAGTTGTAGGTTATGCCGAAGGCGTTCTTTTATATATCGGAGTGAAGGAAGGTGAGGCGGCACAGGTCAATGGGATCATTGCCATCGTTGGCAAAGAAGGCGAGGATTACAAGAAATTACTTGATGCTTCCCCGGAAAAAACCGCTCCAAACCCGATTCCTAGTCCCGCTACACCTACAACTCAGCAGACTTCTGGATCCGTTCTCGCAGCTTCGGTCACTCCCGAACAACTCGGAGCAACTGTCATCCGCATGCCACTGCTTAGCGATACCATGACCGAGGGTAAGATCGTGCAATGGAACAAGAAAGTTGGCGACAAGGTCAAGAGTGACGATAATCTGGCAGATGTCGAAACGGACAAGGCAACAATGGAAGTTGTCGGATACGCCGATGGAACACTTTTATACATTGGCGTAAATGAAGGACAGGCCGCCAAGGTCAACGACGTGATCGCCATAGTTGGCAAACAGGGAACCGACGTTGCCACTCTTCTCACATCCCTGAATTCATCTGCCCCTTCATCCGCCGGAGCTTCTACTACAAGTATCGCCCCTGCTACTATAGCCGCCGTATCTACCCCCTCGCACCCAACAGCGAACGAAGATCATATCGGTGACGGGAGGATCAAGGCTTCCCCATTGGCTAAAAAGTTGGCTGCCGACAAAGGGATTGATATCAGACAAGTCAACGGTTCTGGAGACGGAGGCCGCATCATCAAAAAGGATATCGACAGCTTTGTACCAAGTGCCAGTCCCGCCACAACCTCTGTAGCACCTGCTCAAGCTGCCAAGGCAATCGTCCCGGCCTCCATTCCCTCTGGTCAAGAGGGTTATGTGGACACACCCAATTCACCCATGCGGAAGACCATTGCTCGTCGTCTTCATGAAAGCTACTCAACAGCTCCTCATTTCTTCCTGACCATGGAGATAAACATGGATAATGCCATGAGCTCCCGTACCCAACTGAACGAGGTGAGCCCTGTCAAGATCTCCTTTCAGGACATGCTGATCAAGGCTTGCGCCATGGCTCTTCGCCAACACCCTGCCGTAAACAGCAGCTGGATGGGCGATTTCATCAGGACTTACCAGCACATCCATATTGGATCCGCCATTGCACTTCCCGATGGGTTGATCGTTCCGGTCATCCGTCACCCTGACCAGAAAGGTCTCGCACAGATCGCAACTGAAGCCAAAGAACTTTACGAAAAAGCCCGAAACAAGAAGATACAGCCCCAGGAATTCTCCGGCAATACATTCACCATCTCCAACCTGGGCATGATGGATATCGACGAATTCACAGCCATCATCAACCCGCCAGACAGTTGCATACTTGCTGTGGGCAAGATCAAAGAAACCGTTGTACGAAAAGGTGATGGATTCGGTGTGACGAACTTCATGAAATTGACCCTCAGCTGCGATCACCGCAGTGTTGATGGCGCCGTAGGAGCCGCCTTCCTGCAAACCGTCAAGAAATTCATGGAAAATCCGGTCACCATGCTTGTCTGACCAGATTAACACTGATCGGTTGCGACTATAACATCATATATCGAATAACAAGACCCTCGATCTGTCCCTTTTTACCCCAACCTCAAGAGCCAGTCTCCTGAAAAAAGAATTTCCATTCTTCCCGCTCATCATGTGAATGGCAAAAACCTGAAAGGGGGATTCCTTGAAATGTGACCATACGCACACCCTTGTTTGAATGTCGAAAGGAACTGTCACTTGACGTATATTTGAAAAAATAACCTCCATGAACAGGGCATCCTCGAACAGAACCATTCTGGCCATTTCTTTAATTCTTGTCTCATTCGCACTATTCTCCTGCTCTTCTTCCAAACCTGCCGCCGCTGGATCCGGTGACCCAAACGTGTTCGTCGCGCCCGGATACGTGAAAAAAGATTATAAAAAGTTACTCGTCCTGGCCATTGCAGAAGAAGCCGCCAAACAGAAACTCGTGGAGGACGCCATTTCAAAAGAATTCAAGGACAACGGTTATAAAACAACCTCTGCTTATACGGTGGTCACCCCGGAATTACTCAGGGATTCATTGAAGCTGAGGAGCACCCTTGAAGCAGAAGGCTTCGATGCTGCGATCGTGGTCCGCTATCTTGGAAAAGTGGGAACGACCATGGATCAGTATAAATATACCGGCACCATGTACTCCGTATTCTATGGGTCTGTAGGTGTCTTCGATCTGGACACCCGCGAAGTATCTACCGGATTTGCTCAGGTTGACCTCTTCGTATCCGGAAAGCCAGGAACTCAATACCGTTCTGCAATACCCCTTCAGATGAGCAATAGTCGTGAGACCATTCTGCAACAGCTGAGTCTGTCGATCCGGAAAAAACTCGTCAACGACAGAATCCTTTGATCAACGGAATGTCGTGCTGACGGCAAGGATTAAAAAGGAAACCCCATGCTGCACAAGTCCACCATTCAATTGCTGAGGTTTCCATTCTCCCTATTCCTGTTGCCCGTTTATTTGTGGGGCGTGGCCACACAACCGAATCTGCACATAGGAAGGGCCTTATTGATTTTCTTGATACTACACTTGCTGGTATACCCCGCCAGTAACGGATATAATTCCTACATGGACAGGGACACCACTTCTATAGGTGGAGTCAGGGAACCATTACTCCCTACCCGACAACTCTTTCTGGTGACGATAGCTATGGATGCCCTTGCCATACTTGCAGGTTTACTGATCGATCCACTATTCGCCATCTGCATTACAGTGTATATCCTGGCTTCACATGCCTACAGTTTCAGAAGCATCCGACTCAAGCAATATCCATTATTGGGCTATATAGTTGTGGTATCTTGTCAGGGTGCGTTAACCTATGCCATGGTATATCACGGTAGCAGCGGCTCCTTAACCAAGGAGATTCCCCTTTGGGCCACCTTAGCATCCAGCCTTCTTATAGGAGCATCCTACCCCCTGACTCAAATATATCAGCATGCAACGGACAGAGCGGACGGAGTTACCACGATAAGCTATCGGCTGGGACTTCATGGCACCTTTCTTTTCAGTGCGGTTCTTTTTTCGCTGGCACTGGGTTGCATGGCCATCCACTTCGATCGGCAGCAGGAATCTTCCCGATTCTTTTACATCCTTATTTTATTCCTCCCTGCACTCCTGTATTTTTTGAATTGGGCAAGAGCGGTATGGAAAGATCGACAAAATGCCGACTTTCTCCATGCCATGAGAATGAACATGATCGCCTCGACCTGCATCAGCATAGCATTCTTTACACTGGCCATCTGGAACCACATACATTGAGCAAGATCATTTCCATAGCCACTGCATTACCTGCTCATAAACACGCGCAGGGACAGATCATGCAGTTCATGCAAGACAGTTATGACATGGGGCCCGATGACCAGCGGAAACTTCGCTTCCTATACAAACATTCCGGCATTGATACCAGGTATTCGATCATACCTGATTATTCGCGACCCATGGCGGAATGGAGATTCTACCCACAAACAAGGAATCTGGAACCTTTCCCTTCTCTTGAACAAAGGATGATTTGGTATGCAAAGTACGCTGCGCCACTTTCTGTTCTGGCCATCCGGAAATGCCTGGAAGGCAAAGCCCGCGAAGAAGAGATTACCCACCTCATCACCGTGAGTTGCACGGGGATGAGCGCTCCTGGGCTTGATCTCCAGGTAATGGACCTGATGCGCATCCCAAGGGACATCTTCCGCACCTCGATCAATTTCATGGGATGTTATGCCGCACTGCATGCATTGCGCATGGCCGATTCATTATGCATTTCCTCTCCGGGCTCCAAAGTCCTGATCGTGTGCACCGAACTCTGTACCCTGCACTTCCAGCGAGAGGCCACTCCAGATAACATAGCTTCCAGCCTGCTTTTCTCCGACGGTTCCGCAGCCGTGCTGGTGACATCAGATGATATACCCGAGAAAGGACTTCAACTCACCCACTTCCACGGCGAGGTGATCTCCAGAGGGAAAAAGGACATGGCCTGGGAGCTTTCTTCCACAGGTTTCCTCATGACACTGAGTGGATATGTGCCGGAACTGATCCGGGAAGATATCAAGCCTCTCATCGAAAGAGCATTGGCTAGATCAGGCCTGACACAAAAAGACATCACCCACTGGTGCGTGCACCCCGGTGGAAAGAAGATTCTGGAAGCAGTGGAGAAAAGTATGGGCCTCGATGAGGACCAACTACAGACCTCATACCATATACTTCGGGATCATGGGAACATGTCCTCTCCCACCATCCTCTTCGTCCTTCGTGATCTGCTGCAAAAAATGCAGGGCAACAAGGGTGATCGACTCTTCGGGCTTGCATTCGGCCCCGGGCTGACGATGGAAACTTTCATCGCGATGAACTGACCCTTTCTTACTTTCATACCGTGGAAATGTCAATAAGATCTAACCAACCTGAACTACTGGATGGGAAAAACATCCCATTCAAGGATATCCGCGAGAACCTGCGTGAACTGGAGATCATTAATGCCTTGCTGGGCGGTCATGCCATCACACTGAAGGCATTCCGGGAATTGGCTATCGGCACCAAAAAGATCCATATCTGCGAGATCGGCTGTGGCGGTGGAGACAACTTGAAAATGATCCATCGATGGTGCAAGAAGAAAGGGATCGAATTACAAGTGACGGGCATTGATATAAACCCTGAATGCATCGCCTTTGCCCGGGATAACTGCAGGGAGATCGAACATGCGGAGTGGATCATCTCTGATTTCAGGACCGCGGACATCAAGAACCGTCCGGATATCCTATTCGCCTCGCTCTTCTGCCATCATTTCAATGACACTGAAGTATCCGGCATCATGCATTGGATGCATGCACATACCCGACTCGGATTTTTCATCAATGATCTGCATCGTCATTCGTTGGCCTTTCATTCCATCAAAATGTTGACCCGAATATTCTCGAGATCACATCTGGTCAGGAACGATGCTCCTCTGAGCGTACTTCGTGGCTTCAGGAAACATGAGCTCCATGGGATGATGTCAAAGGCCTTGGAGTCTGATCCCGCAACATCTTATTCCCTCACCTGGCAGTGGGCTTTCCGATGGATGATCATCTGTCCCACTGTATCAACTCCCGATTCAAATGCCCGGAATGGAAACATATGAAGGCACCATTTTTGATGCTGCCGTCGCCGGTGGCGGTTTGGCGGGTCTCGCCTATGCGATACTCATGGCAGATGCTGGTTTCCGGGTAGTGGTCTGCGAAAAGGAAGGCTACCCTCTGCACCGTGTATGTGGAGAATACATCAGTATGGAATCCTGGGATTTTCTCTGCAGTCTTGGCTTGCCCTTGTCGGATTTGGGCCTCCCGCGGATCAATAAGCTGATTGTATCTGACACGCACGGAAAAACTCTTGAAACCTCTTTGTCCCTTGGTGGTTTCGGAATCAGTCGATACACGCTGGATGCCCAACTGTGCTCGATCGCCCGATCAAAGGGAGTGACTGTTCTTGAGCGCACGAAGGTGAACGACATCAGTTTTTCGGCAAATAGCTTCACCATCCACACCTCTAAAGGGGAAATACAGGCCATTCATTGCCTAGGCAGTTTTGGCAAAAGGTCTTCACTGGATCTGAAATGGAAGCGACCATTCACCCAAAAAAAACCAGGTAAGCTAAACAACCACATTGGCATAAAATATCATATCGAAATCGACTTCCCCAAAGACATGATCGCGCTGCATAACTTCGAAAATGGCTATTGCGGGTTGTCTGCGGTCGAGGATGGGAAATATTGCCTATGCTATATGGCCTCTGCCGCCGACCTTTCCCGCTGTGGCAACTCCATTGAAAGACTTGAAAAAGAATGGCTGTCTCGAAATCCCTATCTGAAGGACATTTTCAAAAAGTCCACATCATTATACAGTGAACCGGTAACGATCTCCCAGATCGGATTTCACTCCAAATCACTCATAGAGAACCACGTATTGATGGCAGGGGATTCGGCTGGACTGATCCCGCCCTTATGTGGCAATGGCATGAGCATGGCATTACGTGCGGCACAACTTGTTGCGCATTGCACCATCCCACACCTCAGGGGCTCAATCAGCCGTGATGCCATGGAATTGTCGTACAGGGATTCCTGGTCAAATGCCTTTTCGAAACGACTCAGATCCGGAAGGGTCATCCAGACATTTTTCGGACGTCCAGCCATCACTTCCCTATTTCTCAACATCATCAGGCCCTTCCCCGCTGCAGTTAAGGGATTGATCTCTTTGACCCATGGAAAACCATTCTGAAAAGCTGGAAGCGGGCACCATCATATAAAATGAACGTAAAAGCAATTAAGCTTGGGTCTCGCACTACTGACTTTATGAATTTTCATGAACTTTACATTATGGAAAAGAGGAAAACATTGGTCGTAGGAGCTTCCGAAAACCCCACCCGATACAGCCATCTTGCTTTGGAGAGACTGACGGAAAAGGGACATGGAATTGAAGGAATCGCCAAAAAAGGATTTTTTTTCAAGGATTTTTTCATAGGCACAGAAAAGCAGCCTTGGAAGGACATAGACACGGTTACGATGTATGTCGGGCCACAACACCAGTCGGAATATTACGACTACATCCTATCCCTGCACCCTCGAAGGATCATCTTCAATCCTGGAGCTGAAAATCCTGAATTTGCCAAAATGGCTGAGAAAGAGGGCATTATACCGATTGAAGCCTGTACATTAGTCATGCTTTCGACCGGCCAGTATTGAATGCAAAGACTGATACATCAGCAGGTACTTTTACGTACTTGAACCGGTCGCATGATACCCGCCATTAGATTTTCAGGAATACCGATTGCGTTTTCCGCCTCGTGTAGATTATAGCCAGCCTGAAGCCACCATAATAATTTTATATGAGAGGACGTTATATTAACCGCGGTGAGTGTGAAATAAATGCTAGGCCATGAGAGTGAACGGAGCCGCAGTTAGCGAAGAACCATTGAAAAGATATAGGAAGAAATCTTGTCTCAGAAAAAAATCCCAGATGAATTTTCTTCCTGAATTCTTAGTTTGATCCGTACCTTTAACCAGATGAATGGAAAGAACCCTACCATCATTCTGATCAATGAAAAGCAAGCTCCGGCAAATGAACCGGCCTGTTAACTTACCTCTTAAATCGACACTGTTCCGTTAAGAACAATGTCTTGGGACAAAAAGCCCGTTTGATCCGTACCTAAAAACTGGTCCAATTCCAGAAAAACCCCGCTCCAATGACGGGGTTTCTTTTTTACTTCAACTTCCCGATTTCATAACACGGAACTCCACATCCATCCGGAGTTTATTCCGTAAATTAGGTAAACCACCGGTCATGCCCTCTTTCTCTGAAATCAAGCAAACTTCAGTTAACGACCAAAATAAGTCCATACCGTTTTGGAGGCGATTCAATGGCGATCCTGTTCTTTTTCCCATCAAGGAAGAAGTGGAACAGGTTATCCAGCGGGAAACAGATAAAGGTTTCCGACTCAAAGTTTGCATTGGCACGGATTCGCAAGTAAAAGGTGTAGAAACAGAATTCGCAACCGTAATAGTATTCCTTCGAGAAGGACGAGGCGGTTTCATGTTCATCCATAATGAAAAGAGCATTCAACAATATTCGATCAAAGAAAGGATGCTGGTGGAAGTATCCAAGAGCATTGAGATCGCGTATGAACTTTGCGATCTGTTCACCTTGTATGACGTGGACATGGAGGTACATGCGGACATAAACACCAATCCCGGATTCAAAAGCAATGAGGCCCTTCGCGAGGCCATGGGATATATCTTGGGCATGGGTTTCGCATTCAAAGCCAAACCAGAAGCATTTGCCAGTAGCAGTTGTGCAAACAAAGTGGTGAATTGATCTGAGGTCAGGCGATGAAAGACAGATTCATTTTGTCGATGATATCAAGCATCTGTGTGCGGCCCAATTTCTTCTCAGCGCTGGTCACCACATATTCCGGAAGTTCCACCCATACTTTCTTCATTGCCGCCAGAAAATCTTTAACGTTGGCACTGACAACCTTCTGAGTTTCCTTATCCGATTTAGTAAATATCAGCGTGAACGGCACCTTCCATTCGCCCAATTTATTGATGAATTCCAGATCGATCTGTTGTGGACCATGACGCGAATCGATGAGAACGAATAAATTTCCGAGGTTCTTGCGCTTAAGGATGTATTCCCGGATCATCTTTTCCCAGTCATTTCTATTGGACTGGGAAACCTTGGCAAAACCATAGCCTGGGAGGTCCACTATATACCAGGAGGTTTTTTTACCTTTTTCCTCCCGTTGGCTTTCGACGGCGAAATGGTTGATGAGTTGGGTTTTCCCCGGTGTTCCAGAAGTCTTTGCCAGATTACGCTGATTACAGATCATGTTGATCAGTGAAGACTTGCCTACATTGCTGCGACCGATGAATGCATACTCCGGCCGATCGGGTGCGGGGCACATATCCATCCTGGGACTACTGACCAGATAATTGGCGGTGACGATCTGCATGAGGAATTTTGTCCTGCAAAGATAACCGACCTTGCCCAGCGAGCAGCTTTCCTTTACAGAGCTTCGTCCCCCATCGAGCGATCTATTCATACGGAGAGACCATCCTTTTCACACCGAACTGTTAAAAAAGACGGCATTCCCCCTCGAAAGGCTCGATTCCGTAAATTTGTCCATGATGCCCAGATACGATCATGATAATGTAGTACCCTACAAGGCTTCAGGTCAGTCCAAGAAAGACCAGGTAGCCGAAATGTTCAATGATATAGCCCCTAGATACGATTTCCTCAACAGGTTCCTTTCTGCGGGCATAGATGTCATTTGGAGGAAGAAGGCGCTCCTCGAGCTCAAAACCATCCGTCCGAATATCCTTCTTGATGTTGCTACCGGAACCGCTGACTTGGCCATAATGGCTAATCGAATGCTGCATACTGAAAAGATAATTGGCATAGACATTTCTGAGAAAATGCTGGCGATCGGCAGGGAAAAACTCAATAAAGCTGGTCTGGCCTCTCAAATTGATCTACAAAGTGGTGATAGTGAGGCAATAAACTTCACTGATGGCACGTTTGATGCAGTGACCGTTGCATTCGGGGTCCGGAATTTCGAAAACCTGGAAAAAGGTCTTCGAGAAATCTATCGGGTTCTAAGGCCCGGTGGCAAATTGGTCGTACTTGAATTTTCCAAACCAAAAACAAAAGGCATACAGCAACTCTACACGTTTTACATGGGCATGGTAGCGCCGGAAATGGGGAAAATATTCTCCAGTAATAAAGATGCCTACCGATACCTAAACGACTCTGTGATGTCATTCCCCGAAGGCGAACGGTTCACGGATATTCTGAAAACGACCGGTTTTAAGGAAACCTCATGCAAAAGATTAAGTTTCGGCATTTGCAGTATCTATTGCGGAATAAAGTAGCTGTTGTCCTGTGCACCTCTTTGCTTATTTCGGTCAGCATGCATGCCCAGTTCCGGGATGGCCTCAACTTGCCCAATCACGACAATGTAAATTACTATTTCGGCATTGCGTTGGGTTATAACACCTCGCATTACAACATCACCCAACATCCCTATTTCCTGGACAGAGACACAGTTCAGTCCGTGGAATCACAGAACAGTGGCCGTGTACACTTGGGTATTTATGCTACCTGGCAGGCATCCAGACATTTGGACATCCGCTTTTACCCGCTTTACCTGATCTTCAGTGAAAAGAAATTTCTGTACACATTGAAATATCCAGAACCAGGGGATGCCAATCTCACCCAGACACAAAAGGTGGAATCCATTGTGATGAGTTTCCCTCTGCAGGTCAAATTGAAATCTGATCGGATCGGGAATTTCCGGGTTTACTCCTTGGCAGGCATCAAATACGACTATGACCTGGCCAGTAATGCCGGTGCCATGAACGGCCAGAACATGGTCAAGGTGAACAAATCCGATTTCGGGTTTGAGTTGGGAATAGGTTTCCAGTTCTTCACCCGAATGGTGATCCTTTCACCAGAGATAAAGATGAGCTATGGACTCATGAATGTACACAGCCGAGACGAAAGCCTGAAATACTCCAACGTGATCGACCAGATGCACTCCAGAATGATCATGCTGACCCTACATATTGAGGGAGGTGGACTCGGTTTCTGATCCAAAACCTCCCTATTTAGATCAATATGCTTCTACGATGATCGACCTGATCCGATTGTTGAAATGTGCGTTCAAGCAATTGTTATCTCCGGTTATTATCCATGAATTCCCAGTAAAATTAATACCGGTGTACAGAATGACCCTCCTGCGGTAAGGAACCCTTACAGATGATATGTTATCCGAAAAAGGTGAGATGAGGAATGGATTACGGCCTGGCCTTAAGATCATGCTCCGGCTCTGATAAAAACAATCCGTGAACACTTGTACTTCAGCCTGCTGTGTAGGTACGACAACCACCGGTCTGGGAGGTGGTGTACCGATCCATCCTGTGACGGCCCCAGTGTTGGCAATAGGCTGGATCCGCATAGAAGCGACCATGTATTCGTTGTTCGCACTCATGCAGGACCTGTCGCTGATCAGCCTAAAGTAAGAGCCGGTGAAATTGGGACCATAATATAGAAGTACCTCTTTCCCCTGGGGTATGCGCATGGACATCACCCTCTGTTGAAAGCCATAAGGCAAGGTGGAATAATTACCATCAGCCAGGGGTGCATTCAGGCCATTGAAATTGCATTGGTCGAAGAGAGTCACACTATTACGGTCCCAGTAATTGGATGGATTGACCACAACCGAACCGGGCGGATTGACTACGACAGAACCTGTAGGCTTTACGACTACAGAACCTTGTGGGTTCACAACCACAGAACCTTGAGGGTTCACGACCACAGAACCAGAAGATGGATTGACCACCACGGTACCCGGAGCAACATCTATAGGCTTGACCCATGGATTATAGTTATCCGGAGCTACGAAACCCGAATTGGATTTATAGACCCTGATTGAACTGATTGTATTGTTCCACTCGGGGGGAAGGCACCATTCATCACCACGCAGACGCACCATTCTTCCAGAGAAATTCGGTTGGGAGAAAACATCCACCTCATAACCCGATGGAATTCGGATGGAGGAGGTCGCGAAATTGAAATTGCTGGGCATCTGTGCGTAATCCGCAGGAAGCAAAGGGTTGGACCTGCCGCCAAAATAACATTCGGAATAGATCATCACATTCTGGATATTCCAGCCTGGTTGTCCGCCAGCCTGAGTACTCACCCAACCGGCACCATTATCGTTGGTTACCACAAGGGATGAAACCTCATTCACCAGCCGAGGGGGGAGATTCAGGACCGAATAGGTGAAAGTCTCTGCATATCCTCCGAAATAGTCGTGTTGATAAAGTGTAACCCGGTAACCTGGAGGAACGATCATGGAACCCAGACGATCATTGCCAATTATGGTATTCGCCATGCGACTGATGCTTCCCTCGTTAACCTTGATGGAAGTCCCTGTATTGTTCGGGCCAGTGAAAAGAATTACCTGAGCATTGACCGCTGAAATGCAAAAAAAGGAGATTAGCAATGATAAGATCAAATTACGCATGGTTCAATGATTGAAGTGAATGTAAGATGCTTTCAGAATGATTCAAGTTAATAAGACATGTCCGAAAACAATAAAGTATGTCGTTTCAAAATATAAAGTCATGTCATGGGTCTTTCAGCAGGAAAAATACCCAAGTCCAAAAGCCATCATGAACAGAATTCAGGGTTTGAAATACAGGGATTGGTCCGAATGGATCAGTAATCGTACTCCCTACGGTGCATATTCCACCTGATGCCCAGAGAGGGCATGGTAGTGGTTGCGGAACCGGTCAACCTGCGCAGGAGAAGACTGGCTTCTATGAAGAAATTTTCCTTCCATTCATAGGCCACCCACAGGTTCGCATTAACTCCTTTCAGGGGGCTCGCCGAACCGATGCCATAACCCCTCTCCATATATCGCGAATCGCTGTCTAAGAATATGTTGTTCCCAAAATTATGCCCTGCCGTATCACTGCCTTGCTTCCATGCGATCAATCTGCCCTCCAGATACCATTTCGGAGCAGGCTGATAACGGGCGATCCCGACGAACTCCCGCACATTGGACAGCAAGGGGTGGGCCAGTGGCTGGTTATAATGAGTGTAATTGGCGATCGTATCATTATGGGAATAAGTGAACGGGCGTATCGTGTTGACCTCGCCTTGCAGGTCCAGATTTTTCACCCCAAATGCATCAATGTATTTCCCTCCGATTTGCCAAGCCCATTTGTTTGCCCACCATCCATCACCTTTCTTAATCTCCTTGAGCACGAACTCATCAAAATTGATCTGAGTATAGAACTGGAACCGTTTCGCCACGTTGGCCTTGATATCGAAACCAACCGTTGCGTTGTCCTTACTACCCAATTGCTGCTCCATGGGCCGGAGGAACATGATGGGGTTCAGATACCCGAATTCGAAATGATCCGTTCTGTCGAACACCACACTTTCAAAAAGTCCAATTGTGAGCCATTTTGGCGCATTGAAACTGATGTGGTGGATGGCCATGTATTTCTTAGGGAACAGCGCGTCTGTGGCCCCCCTACTGTATTGTGATGTCAACTCCATGATTTTGCTGACATAATTAAGCCTCCAGACATGAAGATTGAGATTCAGGAAAAGATAACTGTTCGGAAATTCACTCAGGAAAAGACTCCGGTATCCATTCCCCAAAAACTGCTTATCGTAACCGAATTGCAAGTCCAGGAATTTGATGACATTGAAGGTCAAAGAGCCTCTGGCATCAAAATAATCCACGCCAGTTCCTTTGAAACTCTTATAAAATCCCGCACCGGGGACCGCACGGTATCTGCTGACCCTATCCTGGAAGAACCGAGGCCCACGTTCCTGATTGTCGGTAAGGTAAAATTGGAAGCCAAGGCGTTTGGCGATCAGGGACCTAGCCACTATCCCCTTACTGTTCAAGAAAAGGAATTCCCCATTGCCTGATTCTTTTCTGGTCTGAAGTTGCAGAACAGGGTTCACAGACAAAAAGAAATCCTTCTGGTTGACCAAAACCAGATCACCGGGACTTTTGAAAAAGGTATTCCACAGGCTCTTCTTGCTTGCAAATCTGGAAGGATCCCCTGACGTCCATTCCTGGCTGTTACCCAAGGCCCTTTCGATCTGATAGCGGTCGATCGGCGTAAGGTCAACATGCTCCGAATCAGATTCTATCCTCTCCAGACTGGTCACGAGCCAACGACGGTTGAAGGGTTTTATGAAGGAGAAATTTAGGTTGGTGTCCTTTTGTGCCTTGATCTCCATCCTCTCGAGCAGGATGTTCTCCTTGGCACCCTGCTGCAGGTAACCTGACTGGCCATACCCGGCCAGAGAAACAACAAAAAATATGCAACAAGCCAGGGTTTTGATAATTTGCATGTGGGCTGGGAGATTTTAATGTTCAAGTTATGCAAAATTACCTCATCAGGAATATACAAATCGTCAATGAAGGCATCATCAAAGCTGCTGATGTTCTGATCAGCAATGGCCGTATAGAAAAGATAGCAGGATCCATCCCCCTGTCGAATGAAAAGGAGATCGATGGCGAGGGTCTTCATCTTTTTCCCGGCGTCATTGATGATCAGGTACATTTCCGTGAACCGGGTCTGACCCATAAAGGGGACATTCATTCGGAATCCCGTGCAGCAGTTGCAGGAGGAACCACCAGTTTCATGGAAATGCCGAACACACGTCCACCTGCACTTTCACTGGAGCTTCTGGAAGAAAAATACTCGATTGCATCTCGATCTTCCCTGGCCAACTATTCTTTTTTCATGGGCACCTCGAACGACAATACGGACGAAGTTCTGCGTACCAATACCAGGAAACAGGATATCTGCGGGATCAAGATATTCATGGGTGCATCCACCGGGAACATGCTGGTGGACAATCCACTGACCCTGGACAGGGTCTTCCGGGAAAGTGAACTGCTCATCGCCACCCATTGCGAAGACGAAAAGATCATCAAGGAAAATTATGAGCGCTTGAGCCGATCAAAAACTGAACTCACGGCAGAAGATCATCCCCTCATACGCAACGAGGAAGCCTGCTTCGAGTCCTCACTACGTGCTATCCAGTTCGCAAAGAAATATGGAACCAGGCTGCACATTTTGCACATCACCACAGCAAAAGAACTACAACTCTTTTCCAACCTGCTGCCACTGGAAGAAAAACGGATCACTTCCGAGGTTTGTGTGCACCACCTGCATTACACTGCAGATGCTTATCCTAGGCTGGGATATCGGATCAAGTGCAACCCGGCCATCAAAGCAAAGGAGAACCGTGATGGGCTATGGGAGGCACTGCTTGATGATCGACTGGACATCATAGCCACAGACCATGCGCCACACCTATTGAACGAGAAGAATGGCCCCTATGAACATGCTCATGCCGGCCTTCCCCTCGTACAACATGGGCTGCATCTCATGTTGTTTTATGCAAGTCAGGGCAAGATAAGTTTGGAACGCATAGCAGAAAAAATGAGTCATGCAGTGGCCCGCTGTTTCCGCTTACAGGACAGAGGCTTCATCCGCGAAGGCTACCATGCCGACCTGGTCATCGCAGACCTCAACAAACCATATACTGTGTCCAAGGAAAACATACTCTACAAGTGCGGATGGAGCCCTCTCGAAGGAATGGTCATGCCCGCCACGATCAGGCATACTTTCGTGAATGGCCACCCGGTTTATATGAACGGACGCTTTGATGAATCCCTGAAAGGAGAGCGGCTTCGTTTCAATCGATGAAGCCCGGTTCAACAACTGAAAATGCAGATCGATCTGACCACCTATCAGGACCTCTCCATCTTCCATCCCGAAGAGGAATATTCCATTTTCCATAAACTCAACCTGACACGCACTGCTGGAGGTAAGGAATGGATGAAAAGATATTTTCTGGAGCCCCTCCAAACTTCAGAACAGATCCGCAACGTCCAGTCAATCCTTCAAAGGATGATGTCCATACTCCCAGAATGGCCGCAACAGATCACTAACGGGACCCTACTCGTACTGGAAAAATTCCTCGATTACGACATAGACACCATGCCACTCAACCCGGGCATGGTCAGTAGTCACTCATATCGCCTGTTCCATTCTCAGGATTTTTCCATGTCGAGATTCTCCCTTTCACATTTCCAGGATTTCCTGGCCGGATTGAGAAAGATCATTGACAGGCTCTCCGGGAATCCCGAATCGGACAGGCTCTCTTTACTTCTTGAAAGGTCTGGCCATCTCATGCAGCACCAGGAAGTGCAGGAGTTGTGCAGCAGATCCCGCGCAAAACCTTTCACCACGCAGGAGACCGTGTATTTCGGGCAATTCCTACATGGAAGATTCCGACATCAGGCCATGGAACTTATTGAAGTGTATTGTCAACTGGATGCCTGGTATGGCATGGCCGCAGCCGTCAACAGATTCGGCCTGACATTTCCTGAAGTCATAGACCAGGAAGAGCCTTATTTTCAAGCCGAAGGGCTATACCATCTGCTACTTGAAAAACCGGTTTCATATGGATTGGAAATGACCCCCCGCAGTAATTTCATCTTCCTGACCGGGGCAAACATGGCAGGGAAAAGCACCTTCATCAAATCCGTTGGGCTCTCTGTATTCCTTGCCCACATAGGCATGGGCGTACCCGCAGCTTTTATGAAAATGAGTCTCTTTGACGGTATACTCAGCAACATCAACGTGTCCGACAATATTGCAAAAGGGGAAAGCTATTTCTTCAATGAAGTGCAAAGGATCAAGAATACCGTGATCAGGATCAGCGATAACAAGCGCTGGCTGATCCTCATCGATGAACTGTTCAAAGGGACGAACATTCAGGATGCCATGAAATGCTCCTCCACTGTCATAAAAGGTTTGATCAGGATACGAAGAGCATTATTCATTCTGTCCACTCACCTCTATGAGATCGGAGAGGAACTGAAGATCCATCCCAATATTTGTTTCCGCTTTTTTGAGACCGGGATACGTGACGGCCAACTGGAATTCAGCTATCAGCTTCGCGAAGGCATCAGCAACGACCGCATAGGGTACCTCATCTTACAGCGTGAAAAAGTCACCGACCTGCTCGATCATTTGTGATCCTGCCTGTAAGGGAGTCATATTCTGCACACTTTCCGGACGTCAACAAGAGGATATCTTGAATCAGTATATCGATACGGAGATGCCCCCATTGGATAATATTCATTGCTTGGTATGGGACAGCCATCAGTACCGTTCTTCACCATTTCTTTTTCCATCCATTTTCCGTTGACAACCCCATTTACCCGGTCGAATCGGAACTGACCTTTGTGGCATGTTCGTCAAGACATTCGGCAGTGCGGTTTTCGGAGTTGATGCAATGACCATTCCCGTAGAAGTATCTATCACCGGGCAGGGGCTTTATTATTTCATCGTAGGTTTACCCGATAACAGCGTCAAAGAGAGCCTTCAAAGGGTGGAAAGTGCCATCAAATCGGTCAACTGTGACATGCCCAGGACCAAGATTGTCGTAAACCTAGCTCCAGCAGATGTTAAAAAAAGCGGGTCGGCCTTCGATCTGCCCATTGCCATGGGAATTCTGGGGGCATCGGGCCAGATCAAAGGCTGGGAGATGATGGAGGAGTTCATCATGATGGGAGAGCTCAGCCTGGACGGGTGGGTCCGGCCGGTTAAAGGCGCATTACCGATGGCCATTCGTGCACTTAGGGAAAACTACAAAGGGTTCATCCTACCCAAAACCAATGCCCGTGAGGCTGGGATGGTCAACTCCCTACAGGTTTATGGCGTCAGCCATCTCAGCGAAGTGATAGAGTTTTTCAAGTCTGAAGGAAAAAGTCTGGAACGTGTCATCGTGAATACAAGAGAAGCTTTCCAACAGCAACAAAAAACCTTCGATGCTGATTTCGACGAAGTGAAAGGTCAGGAAAACATCAAACGTGCGCTGGAGATCTCCGCGGCAGGCGGGCATAATGTGATCCTCATCGGTCCGCCTGGCGCGGGGAAAACCATGCTTGCAAAGCGCTTGCCCACCATTCTTCCCCCACTCACCCTACAGGAGGCATTGGAGACGACCAAGATCCACAGCGTGGCCGGCAAACTTCCTGAAAATGCAACCCTTATTTCGCAAAGACCATTCCGCTCACCACACCACTCCGTTTCCAGCAGTGCTCTGGTAGGAGGGGGAAGCATCCCACAGCCCGGTGAGATCTCCCTTGCCCATCATGGCGTACTTTTCCTGGATGAGCTGCCCGAATTTCAACGAAGTGTTCTGGAAGTCATGAGGCAGCCCATGGAAGAAAGGAAAGTGACCATAAGCCGGGCACGCCTTGCGGTTGACTTTCCCGCCTCCTTCATGTTGGTAGCTTCCATGAATCCATGCCCCTGTGGATATTACAATCATCCCGAAAAGCATTGTAACTGTCCGCCCGGCGCCGTACAGAAATACCTCAATAAGGTTTCAGGGCCTCTGCTCGATCGCATAGACCTCCACGTTGAGGTCACCCCCGTGGCCTATACGGAATTGAGTTCTTCAAGAAATGCAGAGAACTCCCTTGCCATACGAGAGCGGGTCATCCGCGCCAGGGAAGTACAGGCAAAAAGATACGAACAAGAAAATGGGATATATGCGAATGCCCAGATGGGCAGCAGGCAACTGCGGGAAATATGTAAACTCGATCTGACCAGTCATCAACTGCTGAAAAAGGCCATGGACCGCCTCAACCTGTCTGCAAGAGCATATGACCGCATACTGAAAGTCTCCCGGACCATCGCAGATCTGGAAGGATGCACAAGTATATTACCCCCGCATGTAGCTGAAGCTATTCAATACAGGAGTCTGGACAGAGAAGGTTGGGGAGGATGAGGAAAGCAAACTGAAGTTGGCCTGGGGTCATAAGGAAGACATCCATGGACGATTTTGAATACACTGTGGATCATAAACCCCCAATTTCCCATGGCAGGTCCTGAATTAAAGAAAACCTCTTTGTTATACAGTGCGAAACAAGGTTATCGCAGGATCTGATCCTCTTTTCAGCATGACATTCACCCGCTGATGGATTCATACTCCCCTTTTAAAAAATTGATGTTGACATACCTGCAGTCTGAGAAAATCACACTCTATACTTGCATAACATAAAACCCACAGACTGGAGCTTATTTTGACCCATAGTGTCAGGAGCGTGAACATCTTCAAATACATTCTTGATTTCGATACCCACACCTTGAAAAAGAAAAAAGTTGTGTCACTTTTTCTATGAACTGCGATTCGATCAACGTAAGCTTCCCCGGATCGACCACTCACTAGGTTTACCTAGTAATCCGCCACATGAAAGCCCAGGTGAAAACAGCCAGGACAAATACATCTGCGCTTAGCCGTGCTCAAAAATCTGAATTCCTTGTTTACTGACGCCGCAAACAGATACATCCTGCAATCTTGGCAGTTTTACCGAACTTGTACGATAATTGATGTTCTAACACCCGAACTTCCAAACTGCGAGGCATTCATATGAAAATACTCCTCCATTACCTTAAGCCTTATAAATGGTTGATCGGATTAGCGCTTTTGCTTGCAGCCATCAATCAGATATTCAGCATGCTGGATCCCTATTTCTTCGGCAAGTTGATTGACAGGTACGCTACCCACCCCCACCAGATCGGTTATTTTGATGATACTAAAAAATTCGTAGCTACCGGTGAACGTTCGGACAGAGAATTCATGATAGGTGTGCTGGGAATGCTGGGCATCCTGATCAGCGTGGCCATGGTCTCCCGGATCGCGAAGGCATTCCAGGATTACTTCAGCAATGTCATCGTACAAAAATTCGGGGCCAAGATCTTCACGGACGGACTCAAGCACTCCATGCAATTACCTTATCAGGATTTTGAGGACCAACGAAGTGGTGAAACCTTATCCATACTGACCAAAGTGCGGACAGATACGGAAAGATTCATCATCTCTTTCATCAACGTGTTATTCGGAATGCTTGTCGGGATAGTATTCGTTTCCGTATACTCACTTCGACTTCACTGGTCGATCATGCCCATATATTTCATCGGTATTCTGCTATTGGCATTGCTCACCGGAATCTTGAGCAAGAAGATCAAAACGATCCAAAAAAGTATCGTAAAGGAGACCACCTCCTTGGCTGGCTCCACCACTGAATCACTACGGAACATCGAATTGGTGAAAAGTCTCGGACTCACTGACCAGGAGATCAAGCGTCTCAATAATAACACCTATAAGATCCTGGGGCTCGAACTCCGCAAAGTGAAAAGTGTCCGTACGCTCAGTTTTTTCCAGGGCACTTTTGTGAATTTCCTTCGTCAAGTCATCATGTTCACGCTGCTCTGGTTGGTGTTCAGGGGCAAATTGACCGCAGGTGAGGTCATGACCCTCACTTTCTATTCATTCTTCATATTCGGCCCTTTGCAGGAGATCGGTAATATCATTCTATCCTATAGGGAAGCAGAGGCGTCACTGAACAATTTCCACAACCTGATGCAGAAAGCCCCCGAGACAGAACCGGAAAACCCGGAAGAACTGGGTCAGGTAAGGGAATTGAGTTTCCGAGAAGTGGCATTCCGCCATCAGAGTGCCCAACACAATGCGATAGAAAATATAAGCTTCGATGTACAGGTGGGAGAAACCATCGCATTCGTAGGTCCATCCGGTTCCGGAAAATCGACACTGATGAAACTGCTGGTTGGACTCTACCGCCCGAAACAGGGTCAGATCCTGTACAACCACAAAGATGAGACCTCCATCAACTTCAATGACCTCCGGAATCAGATCGGCTTCGTGACTCAGGATACCCAACTGTTCTCCGGCACCATTCGGGAGAACCTCCTATTCGTCAATCCTGATGCCACGGAAAATGATCTGATTGATGTACTCAACAAAGCTTCCTGCCAACGTCTGCTTTCCAAGGCAGAGAAAGGATTGGATACCATGATCGGAGAAGGAGGACTTAAACTCTCTGGCGGGGAGAAACAACGACTTTCCATTGCCAGAGCGCTTTTACGCAGACCACATATCCTCATCTTCGACGAAGCCACTTCATCCCTTGACAGCCTCACGGAAGAAGAGATCACGGATACCATCAAGGTGGTATCATCAGGCAACGACCAGATCACCATACTCATCGCACACAGGCTGTCGACGATCATGCATGCGGATCGGATTTACGTTCTGGAAGCCGGGGAAGTGATCGAAACCGGTAACCATCAGGAACTATTGAATGAAAAAGGGTTGTATTACGCCATGTGGCGCCAACAGATCGGCGAAAAAAAGAAACTAGGCGGCCAAACTCCGATCTTGACTGTTTGATCAAAAAAAATCTGTTTTCTTGATCTTCAACGCACCCCACTCTGCTCATCATCCCGAAAACGCATGATGCGTTTGATAAAGCTTTCGTCATTAGCAAGTTCCTCGACATCGCTGAGCAGATGCTCAACTGCGCGGGTGCTCTGCAAGATCTCCAACAATGAAATAAGCAGGGATGACAACAAACTCAACAGGCTCAATGCAAAAATGTATTTGGCCACTTGCGTCCACCCATCATAGATGCAGAACATGCAGATCACACAAAGCAGGAAACTGAAAACTCCGAGACCTTGCATCAGCCTGATGAATTGCAGACGCTGACGAAGGCTTCGCAACTGCATGAGCAGACCCTCACGATTGGTCTCTTTGTCCAGATCATCATGCAACTTCCGAACCAGACTGGCAATGGCCAAGAATCGATTCGTATAAGCGAGCAGAAGTAAACTGATGGCGGGGAAAAGAAGGGCTGGCGTATTGATGGAAATCTCCATATATGAGGTTGACAGACAAAATTAAGGATAACGACTCACCAATGGACAGGGTTCACTTCGCCGTCCAGGACAAGGGGATATTGACCTTCACGCTGAAATTCCTGCCCATCGCGAAGACTCCGGTACGACCGGTGGCCAGATTGACATCCGTGTACTTCAGTCGGCTGAGGTGACTCTGATAGGCAACATCACCCAGATTGAGTGCCATCAGGTAAATACTCATCAATGTAGTATTCTTGGAAACGATGTCGGCACTGAGTCCCGCATTAAAAAGAGTATATCCGGCCGTCGGGGTTTCCGTACCAAAACCCGTGAAGGCATTTGACTGTTGGGAGGTAGCATCCATCTCTAGTTTCATACTCAGATTTCGGATGGACCTCCCTTTATCAAGCAGATCTGCACGAAGTTCAGAGATTATCCGTGCTGCAGGAATGTATGGTATGTTCCTGGATCCGTCAAGCGCCTTAGCAAAAATTCCCCTGACAAAAGAAAAGGTATTCTCAATATGCAGCCAGTCCAATGGGTGTGGATGGATGTCTACGGACAATTCCGCGCCCGAGAGCGAAGCCTTACGTTGATCATACTGATATGCCGGGAGGATCCTACCATCAGACTCCACCAGCGAATCACCTCCGGCCACGGATACCAGTTTGCGATAGAAGATGAAATTATCGATCCGGTTATGGAATACCGTGGCTTCTAAGGAAAAGTGTTCGCTACTCCATTCCAAAGATCCATCCCATTGCAAGCTAGTCTCAGACTGCAAGTCCTTATTCCCGTACTCATATCTTTTTGAACCCTCATGGGCACCGTTGCTAGCCAATTCCGGAATGCTCGGCGCACGGAATCCCCGGGCAAGATTAGTCTTCAAGGTGAGATTTTTCGTAGGCCGGTAACTGATTCCGGCACTGCCGGAAAGATTGGTGAAATCCCGGGTGAAAGCGTTAAACCGGACTTCGCCATCTTTTTCGAGATAACGGGAATGGAGATGGCGGTTATCCAACCTCAGTCCACCGCTGTATGTCAGTTTGCCAACCGTGCGCTGAGTATGGAAGTAGGCACCGGCATCACGAAGCATATACTCAGGTATCAGTACTTCCTGCCCCATATTCCGGTTTTGCTGGAACATACCCGACGCACCGAAAGTATGTTGCCACCCTTTTCTTTCCCGTAGATTCCAGGTAGCCTGCCAAGTGGTAGTACCCAGGTTGAATGCGAGGTCCTGGATCTTGGGATTATCCGGCTCTCCATATTCCATTCTCTTGTTGACCTGATGACCGAAAATGAACTGGAGATTTCCCCCACCCAAATTTACACTCGTTACTGATGCGACCTTCAGATGCCTTATGCCTTCATAAGGCACCTGCGGGATGGTCGATCGGAAATCACTTTCCATAGGAATCCCTTCCACATCTCCGGGTAATTCCTTGATCAGATTACCATCCTCATCCCTTTTGCCCTCGACGATGCCCAAGTCCTGATGGAAATAACTGAAGATCAAATGAGAGTAACCCCAGTTGCCATTATATCCGAAATATCCTCCTCCATTTTTCTCGTTAAACTTGGAATTGAAAACCCTGCCGTCGTACCTGTTGCGATAATCCGCAGCGGCCTTGAAAGAGCCATAGGCGTTCCAATTGAATCCGTGCAAGTTCCCGCCCAGATTAGCACCAAAACCACGGAACGCATTGTTGGATTGGTACTGGCCGATCACATTCCCCCTGATGGTTCCTTCAGGGAGCGGACTGTTCGTAATGATATTGATAACGCCCGCCATGGCATCACTACCATAAACCAGCGAAGAAGGACCTTTGAGAATCTCCACCCGGCTGACACTGAATTCATCGATCTCAATACCATGTTCGTCCCCCCATTGTTGACCTTCCTGTCGGATGCCATCATTCACCACAACCACTCGGTTATAACCTAAACCACGAATCACAGGTTTGGAGATGGCGGGGCCGGTGGTGATCTGTGCAATACCAGGCTGCTTGCTTATAGCGTCGATGATGTTCGAGGAAACGGATTTCAGCAATTGCTCTTTTTTCACGACATCAATGGTCACCGGCATCCGCCGGACCTGGGTGGCATGACTGACTCCGGTGATGACAACCTCCCCTTTTTCCACTGCGGCAGGATGCAGCAGAAAATCCAAAGTATCCCGATCGCCAGACTCCACATACTCTGTGAGTGTTGCATAGCCCACAAAGGATAGCTCAAGAAGGTGTTTTCCAGTGGGCAATGAGTTGAAATGGAAGAAACCACCATCTTTGGAAACAACACCCACCTTCATATCAGCCATGTAGATCGACGCTCCGACCAAAGCCACATGGCTTTCCGCATCAAAAACTCGTCCGGTCAATATCGTTCTGACCTTGGGTGAAGACTGGTTGGATGGATGAGCAACTTCCTTTACCTGAGACATCGCCATGATGGAACAGGAACTCAAAATCAATGTGATCAACATCCACCTCAAGTACAGGAACATCCGTGCAAATTATAAGTATGCATTGGTAAATGTCTTAAAGAAAATGTTATTTTTTCAGATAGACTTTGAAAATGGTTCCAACCCCTACCTCACTCTGACAGACGATCCGCCCTCCGATTTCATCCAATAGTCGTTTCACTATATATAGGCCAAGCCCGGTAGATTCCTCCCCATCAGTAGGCATATTGGAAAACTTGGCGTACCGGTTGAAGAGGTCTCCAATCTCTTCATTCGGGATGCCCATCCCTTCATCCAGCACCAGAATCGTCACCTCACTAGTCCCATCCCCTAAATCCAAGTGAACTGACTTTCCTTTAGGAGTGTACTTGATGGCATTTGTCAGCAGGTTGGAAACCACTCGACTGACTATGAACTTGTCACTTATAATGGCCACAGACTTTCCAGGATATTTGAACTTTATATTGACCTGCTTATGACTGGCCAACTTTTGAAAATCAATCAGAAGATCCTGTAGCAAGTTGTCCAACGCGAATGACTCCAACTTTAGATCATGATCAAAAGGCTCGGCCCTTTCGATGGACAGGATCTTTCGGATCAATACCTCACCATTTTCCACGGACCTTTCAATCCTATCCATCGACCTGCGCTGTACCTCTGTCAGATTTTCATTGTCAGGCTTCATGATTTCAAGCCAGGTCTTTATGACCGCTAACGGCGCATTCAGGTCATGAGAAATCACCCTCACCAACGAATTTTTCTCTGTATCCAAAAAGGAATAACGCTGGTTCAGAGCCAACACGAAATCGTTCTTCTCCTCCAACTTTATTTTCTGCTTATGTAGTTTGAAATAAAAGAAAGTAAGGGCCATAATAACACCGATCAGCAATAAAAGAGCAAGTATAAACAGGCCTTTCACGTACTTGTTCTGTTCGATCTCATTCATCAAGGAACGAGCATGATCATCCTTCTTGCGAAGAAGATATTTCTGCTCCAAATCCAATATTTTGGACCGTGTTTCCGCATTCACTATTACGGAATCCAGGTTTTGCCAACGATTGAGCGCTTCGTAAGCATTTCGATAATCACCGGAACGGGAATAGTATTTGGAATAGAGTTTTTCCACTTCAGCCTCCTTGCGTTTCGACCTAAGTGATTTGGCCAGTGCCATCGATCGGGCCAGATAGATCCGCGCAGAGTCCAATTGACTCATTTCTATGAATACCTCGGAAAGGTTGATAACATCATACCAAAGCTGGTCCTGGTCAGCATTCCTTTCGTTTTCTTCCAGATTCAATCGGAAATAACCCATTGCTTTGGAATACTCCCCCTTCCGAAACCAGGAGTTACCTATGTTGTTTCTAAGCGCGGAAAGTCCTTGATTTTTCTGGATCTTATGGGCACTATCCATCGCCAGATCGAAGTAAAATAGTGCGCTGTCGGTCATGCCCAGAGTATTGTAAGCAGACCCAAGATTGGAATAATCACTAATTACCGTCTCCAATGAACCGGAGTTTGACCCTATTACAGCGGCAGTCAGATAATAATCTTTGGACTTTTTGAAATCCCCGATCAGGTAATGATCATAACCGAGATCTGAAAGTGATGCAGCCTCATATTTCTTCAAGCCCAGGCGTCTTGAAAGATCAAGGCAGGTGAGGTAATGCGGGATCGCTTTGGCGTAATCATTGCGGAGGTCATCTGCTATCCCACGCAGGCGATGAGCAAGTATGATGCCGACCTGCCAGGGAATGCCCGAAGATCTTTCCTCCAGGATCGTTGCAACAAGATCTGCGGAGTCCGCATCTGCCTCCTTGTAATCCAGCGCATGGTCATACATGGCCTTTAGGGAAACCGTATCCTCTTGGGCTACAGCGGTCGAGGCCATGCAAACCACGAAAGTCAGTATGACAACATATTTGGTAAGCATATTGGGCAAGGGACGCTAATCGATGAGGCCATTACGGAGTGCGTACTTTACCAGACCTACGGTATTGTTGACACCCAACTTGGCAATGATTCGCTTGCGGTGGGTCTCCACTGTGCCTACGCTCAGGAAAAGCTTGGCAGCGATCTCCGAATTACTGAATTCCTTGCAGACATACTCCAGCACTTCCTTTTCACGACGGGTCAGGATATCGTCCACTTTCCGCGAATCAATGGTGATCGTATTCCGCGCATCTTCTGTACGTGTCTGCAGATCGACATCCTTGCTGAAAGAGGTGCCTCCCTCATCAACGATATGCAGGGCATCTATGAGTTCCTCAACCGGGGCACTTTTAAGTATGTAACCCTGTATATCAAACTTCATCAACTTGTGCAGGAAACGGGTTCCCCGCATCAGAGTGAGGAAGATGACCCGGATGGAAGGACGTTGCTCCCTGATCCCCATCAACAGTTCCTCTGGCTCCGTGTCTGGCAATTGGACATCCAAAAGCAGAATGACATTATCGGGAAGATTATTGAGTTTATCGAGGAGTCCCTTCCCCGTACCACTGGTGCCAACAACAGAAATGTCCTCATATCTGCCCAACAATAGTGTGATGCCTTCCAAATAAAGCTCGTGATCGTCTACTATAAAAATGTTGATCATCTTAAGGCAGAATGTATATGAGTGGCAAAATAAATCATTATGGTGAATCACCGAAATCTGCTGTAAAAATGTCATTTAAATGACAAAAATACTGATGAAAAAAGATGATATTTAAATCAGCATTTAAAAACAGCCTTCAAGAGAACATCAAAAAATCTTCGGGGGAAATAGCATCTGGCCCTAAGACAGGAGAGTCAGGTTCAAGCAAGATTTTCCAATATTCCCGCTATCCCTTGTCCACCCCCTACACAGGCCGTGACGATTCCAAATTTTTTGTTCAACCTTTTCATGTCCTGAAGTATCTGAATGCTCAATTTGGCACCGGTACAACCCAATGGGTGACCAAGAGCGATCGCTCCGCCATTGATATTGAGCAAAGCCGGATCAAGTCCGAGTTTACGGATCACGGCAAGAGCCTGGGCAGCAAAGGCCTCGTTGAGTTCTATGAGGTCAATCTTTTCTAGAGAAAGTCCAGCCTGCTTCAAGGCCTTTGGAACGGCTTCTACAGGACCGATACCCATTATCCGGGGATGGACCCCTGCCACTGCTGTAGTAACAAGTCTTCCAATAGGTTTGAGGCCGAGTTCGGTGACCATCCGCTCACTCATCACGATCACAAAAGCAGAACCGTCGCTTGTCTGAGAAGAATTGCCTGCCGTGACCGTGCCGTTCAGAGCGAAAGCCGGTTTCAGTTTCGCTAACGCCTCCGGAGTAGTATCGGCACGCACACCATCGTCGGTGTCCACGGTATTCGATCTTTTCTGTTTTTTCCCCTTCTCATCCAGATAAATTTCTTCGACTTGAATGGGAAGTATGCCCCCATTGAAATATCCCTGCTGAATGGCATGCAGGGCTTTCTGATGGGAATGATAGGAAAAGGCATCCTGATCTTCCCGATTGACCTCGTACTCTTTTGCAACCGCTTCTGCGGTCAACCCCATGTTCAGATAGAAGTCGGGTTCATCACTGGCAATGGAAAAAGCAGGAACCGTTTTCCATCCAGCAGTGGGCACCATGCTCATGCTTTCCGTACCTCCGGCGATGATGCATTCCGCATCCCCACTCCGGATCTTGGCGGTAGCAATGGCTATGGTTTCTAGACCTGATGCACAATATCGATTTACGGTCATCCCTGGTGCGTGTATGCCCACTGCACGTGCAGCGATGATCCTACCTACTTGCAGCCCTTGTTCAGCTTCAGGCACCGCATTACCCACGATAACATCATCGACCCTGACCGGATCCAAATTCGGTACACTGGCCAATAATCCCTTGATGACCTCTATGGCCAGGTCATCGGGTCTGGTGAAACGGAAGCCTCCCCTTTTGGATTTGGTCACGGCAGAACGGAAACCAGCGACGATGAATGCATCCTGCATGATCTGGAGATTTAATTTGAAGTCCCTTGGCGGGACATGAAGTAAAGATAACGTTTTCCCCGTGAACTGGTTGTCGATGCAACCAGTTCACGGGGGACTGATTGGGGGATCGTTCAGTTCGAAGCCAATCTTTATCTTCGCCCTACATGTATTCCCTGCTGCGCAAATTCCTTTTCCTTTTCGATGCGGAGTCGGTCCATCATTTCGTGATGTCCGCATTCCGTTTTTTTTGTGGCATTCCAGTGCTGAAAAAAATCATCGCGTCTCATTTTACGTATCTGGGTGAAGGGCTGGAAAAAGAGTTTGCCGGTCTGCGTTTTAACAACCCTGTGGGACTGGCAGCGGGATTCGACAAGAACGCCCGATATCTTCGGGAATGGGAAACACTGGGATTCGGGCATGTTGAGATCGGAACCGTGACTCCGCTTGTACAAGGAGGGAATGACAGGCCCAGGATGTTCAGGCTCCCGGAGGATCGAGCACTCATCAATCGGATGGGATTCAATAACGATGGGGTAAAGGTGATCGCCCACCGACTTAAAGAGTGGAAGGAAAAGCAGAAAATCCATCCACTCCATAAGAACAGGCCTCCTATGATCATCGGCGGGAACATAGGTAAGAACAAAGCCACGCCGAACGAAGAAGCTTGGAAAGATTATGACATTTGCTTCCGAACACTATTCGATGTGGTGGACTATTTCGTTGTCAATGTCAGTTCGCCCAATACACCGGGTTTGCGAGAATTGCAGGAAAAGGATGCCCTGGGTAGGATACTTTCACATCTGCAGACCCTGAACAAGGCCCACACCATTCGCAAGCCAATTCTTCTCAAGATCGCACCTGACCTGACGGAAGGCCAACTGGATGACATCATCGATCTCGCCGTATCCACTTCCCTTGATGGCCTCGTGGTGGCCAATACCAGCTTGGATCGAACCGGGCTCAGTGAAACATCCGCAAAAATGGCGGCGGCGGCAGGAGCCGGTGGGCTTAGTGGGGCCCCAATCAAGAACATGTCAACGGCCATGATCCGTCGTATTAAAGAGAGGTCGGAAGGCAGTATGAAAGTGATCGGCTCGGGTGGCATTTTCAATGCTTCCGATGCAGCCGAGAAACTCAAAGCAGGCGCAGCCCTTGTTCAAGTGTGGACCGGTTTCATTTACGAAGGGCCCGCGACGGCACGCAGGATTTGTGAGGGAATTCGCCGAAACCTAAATCACTCCTAAAAAGATCGGATGGAAAACCTATTCACCGTGGACGCACTCATCAGTTTAGTCACTTTGGCCTTGCTGGAGATCGTTCTGGGCATCGACAATGTGATCTTCGTATCCATTTTGATGGGCAAACTTCCCGAAGATCAAAAACTCAATGCACGTAGATTATGGATGATCCTGGGGATCACAGCAAGGGTGCTGCTCCTGCTTGCTTTGGGCTGGCTGGTAAAGAACGGGAATCAGGAACTGTTCGGATTGCGTTTAGCAGATAGGCATATCGGCTTCAACCTGCGCAACGTGATCATGTTCGCTGGTGGTATATTTCTGTTATACAAGACCGTCACCGAGATCCATACGAAACTTGAAGGTGAAGAGGAAATGGGACATCCGGGAATGCAGAGAACCACCGCTTCGTTCACCGCCATCGTAAGCCAAATCGTTCTGGTGGACATGGTTTTCTCCTTCGACAGCATCATAACGGCGGTGGGAATGGCAAAGCATGTGGAGGTGATGATGACGGCCGTAATCATCGCCATGGTCATCATGTTCTTCTTCTCGGAAAAAATATCTGCCTACATACACAAGCACCCCACCCTGAAAATGCTTGCCCTCTCCTTTCTGCTGATGGTCGGATTCAGTTTATTCTTCGAGGGGCTTGAACCCGTACACGGAAGTCATATTGAAAAAGGATACATCTACTTCGCGATGGCATTCTCCTTCGTAGTAGAATTGCTCAATCTGCGGATACGCAAAAGGGAAAAGGAACGGAGGCCTATCCAACTGAGGGAGCCAGTACTCAGGGATACAAAAAAAGACACCACCCCGTCGCCTTACGATGATCAGTCCCACTGAACATTCCCCAGGATCAACCAGGTAAATCATTCCATCAAGTGAACAGAGGCCACCAAAGCGGCGGTTTCCGTACGTAGCCTCCTTGGGCCAATGTCAACCGGGATGAATCCGGCCTGAATCGCAAAGTCGATCTCGTCCGGGGTGAAATCCCCCTCAGGCCCGATAAGGATGGTTCGATTTTCAGGGAGATCGTGGGCGATGTAGGCCAAGGACCTTTTCTCACCAACCTCACAATGTGCGATCAATTTTGCCCCCTCTTTTATCGAGGAATCTTTAATGAAGCTTTGGAATGGAAATGGTTCATCCATGATTGGAAGCCAGCTTTGTTGACTCTGTAACATGGCACTGGTCAGTATCGATATACACCTGTCCATCCTCAGATTAACCTTCGAAGTTCTTGCAGAAACAAGGGGGACGATCCGGGAGATACCGATCTCGGTGGCCTTTTCAAGCAACCATTCGAAACGGCCTGGATTTCGCAAGGGAGAAACGGCAAGAGTGACCTGACGAAGAGGACGTTCGCTCTTATCGAGTCGGACGATCCGAACCTCGCATCTCTTTCTGTGGTCGCCGAAAATGACTGCTTCCGCAAGTCTACCCAGACCGTCTGTCAACATCAAGCTTTCGCCGGACTGCATACGAAGGACGGAAATGACATGCTTGGATGTCTCTTCCCCAAGGATGATGGCCTCTTCTTTTTGAGGGAGGTCTGGGTGAAAGAAAAAAGGGAGCGCCATGGTCTCGTTTAAAAAGGCGTATCCTCATCTCCCATGGACATATCGTTCATCCGGCTGCCTTTCTGAATGAACAGTCGAGCATCAGGATCGTCACCTTTCACGGGTTTCCAGTTGCCTTGGGAAAGACCGAGTCCATTCAGGTCTGTATCGTCGGCCTCCACGAACTTCTGGATATGAAGCAATGCTTTCAACTTGATGTTCTCCAGCGATCCGTTTCGGTGCTTGGCTATACGTACATGCGTCTCACCCTTGTTGCTGTCCCCGAATTCGTTTGTTGTGATGTCGTAGTATTCTGGTCTATATAGGAACATGACCATATCGGCGTCCTGTTCGATTGCGCCCGACTCACGGAGGTCACTCAGTTGTGGGATCTTGTTACCTTCTTTTCTTTTTTCCACTTCCCGGCTCAACTGGCTCAGTGCGATGATCGGTATCTGCAATTCCTTGGCAAGGCCCTTCAGGTTCCTGGAGATGGTGCTGATCTCCTGTTCGCGGTTGCTCCCCCGGTGATCCCCGGTACCACTCATGAGCTGCAGGTAATCAATGATGACCATGCCTACGTTGTGTTTATTTTTGAGCCGGCGGCATTTGGCTCTTAATTCAAAAATATTCAGCGCTGCAGTATCATCAATGAATATCGGGGCCTTGGACAACTTCTCGATACCTTTTTTGTAGAGTTGCTTCATCTCGTGCTCTTCCATCTTTCCCCTGTTGATGTTCTCGAGCCTGATCTCGCTTTCTGCTGAAAGGATACGCTGTACGAGTTGGCCGGAGCTCATCTCCAGACTGAACATGGCTACGGCCGTGGGTTTGGTGGGATGCAGGGCCGCGTTGCGGGCCAGGTTGAGTGCAAAAGCGGTTTTACCCACTGATGGTCTTGCCGCGAGGATGATCAGATCAGAGTTCTGCCAGCCATAGGTAACCCTGTCCAGACTGGCGAATCCGCTGGGCACACCTGTGATGTCTTCCTGACGGTTACGCATATCCTCGATCCGGGTGATGGTTTTGAAGAGAACGGAATCAATGGAATCAAAATTCTTGCGCAGGTGATTATTGGTGATATCAAAGAGTTTGCTTTCGGCATCATCGAGGAGGTCGAACACATCCGTGGAGTCCTCATAGGCATCCCCGATGATCTCACCGCTGATGCGGATGAGTTCCCTTTGAATGAACTTCTGCATGATGATCCGGGCATGGGCTTCGATATTCGCGGAGGAAACAACGGAGTTGGTAAGTTTGGATACATAGTAAGCACCGCCCACGACCTCCAGTTCCTCACGGAACTTCAACTCTTCGACAACGGTGAGCAGATCGATGGGCATGGTTTTCTGGGCCAGATCCTGCATCGCTTTGAATATTCTCTGATGTGCATCCACATAAAAGCATTCAGGCTTGAGTATCTCCACAATGGTGTCGAATGCCCCTTTCTCCAACATGATGGCTCCGAGAACGGCCTCTTCCAATTCACGTGACTGCGGAGGTATCTTTCCAAATACCAGCGTATTCAGATCGGGCCCTGTCTTTCTCCTGTTCTTCCTGTCCCTGTTGAGGTTGGTCAATTCCATATTTTTGTTTTGCTGTCCGTAGGTACGGACGATCTTCTTTCGGGACGGTAAGGTTTGTCCATTCCGGGGAGGCGAATTTATACCCTGAACAGAAGTACATAGCCAAGGGAGGATTCTATATTTGTCACCACCCGGATCACCAGTTATTCCACATTTTACCGGGGGTTATCCCCGAACAACAAGGGTTTTTTCACTTTTTTGAAAAGTTTGCCACCCCACAATTTACGATATTAACATGTGCTGTGCGAAAGAAAAAACCCCGAAGAATTTGGCTGTTCCCCCGATTTTGATGATTACCCGAAGTATGAAGTAAGCAACAGGTCCGGATCTCCGGGCGGGGTAATCGATCCTGTAGATATTCCAGGTCTTGAACCCGGGAATGTCCTTGCTGCAGAACGGTCAGTGAACCCCCCAAAACTTTATCTTTGCAACCCACGGAGCAACCCAAGTAGTTGCGCAACAATCCGGATGCATACATGACGATATCATACAATTGGCTACAGGATTTCCTCCCGGTGAACATCGGACCGGAAAGATTGAACATGATCCTCAATTCTATCGGCTTGGAAGTGGAGGGCATGGAAGCCTACGAGGAGGTCAGGGGTGGCCTGCGCGGGCTGGTTATCGGCCATGTACTGGAAGTGCAAAAGCACCCAAATGCCGACAAACTTTCACTGACCAAAGTGGACATAGGAAAAGATGAACCCCTTTCCATAGTATGTGGAGCACCCAATGTGGCGGCTGGACAGAAGGTATTGATTGCCCCGGTAGGAACGACCATATACCCACTGAAAGGGGAACCCCTGACCATGAAAATAGCCAAGATCAGGGGAGTCGAAAGTCACGGCATGATCTGCGCAGAGGATGAAGTAGGTTTGGGCGAGTCCCATGCCGGCATCTTGGTGCTACCAGCAGACCTAAAACCCGGTATGCCCGCGGCAGACCATTTCAAACCTTATGAGGATACCATCTTCGAAATCGGACTGACCCCGAACCGCAGTGATGCGATGAGCCATATCGGCGTGGCCAGGGATGTTTGCGCTTACCTCAATCATCACGACAACCTCGAACTTTCCGTTAGATACCCGGACCATTCGGTATTCCAAATGGAAAATAACAGTCTCCCTTTCCAGGTCAAGATCGTGAACACCGATGCCTGTGCCCGATACTCGGGTGTATCCATATCAGATGTCAAGCCCGGCCCCTCCCCCATCTGGATGCAACAAAGGCTTAAAGCCATTGGCTCCAGGCCTATCAGCAATATTGTGGACATCACCAATTACATATTACACGAAACCGGTCAGCCACTGCATGCATTTGATGCAGATCAAGTGAATGGAAGGTCTATCATCGTGCAAAAATTACCAGAAGGAACCCCGTTCACCACCCTCGATGAAAAGGAAAGGAAACTTGCTGCTGACGACCTCATGATCTGTGATGGACATGGCGCGCCACTGTGCATCGGTGGCGTCTTTGGAGGACTGCACAGCGGGATCACCGACACAACACGAAACGTTTTTCTGGAAAGTGCATGGTTCAATCCTTCCGGGATCCGCAGGACGTCCTTCAAGCACAACCTGCGCACCGATGCTGCAACCAGATTCGAAAAAGGGATCGATATAGGATCCGTGACGGAAGTGCTGAAAAGAGCCGCCATCATGATCAGAGAAATATGCGGTGGCGTCATCGCATCGGATATCATCGACGTATATCCGGAACCCATGAAAAAATCAGAAGTGACCGTCTCCTATGCCTATCTCAGAAAGATCAGCGGCAAGTTCTATCCGCCGGAAACCGCGAAGAGGATCTTGGAGGCATTGGCCTTCACCATGGTGAAGAATGATGCAGATTCCTTTACCGTATCGGTACCGCTGCATAAAACGGACATTTCACTACCTGCAGATATTGCCGAGGAGATCATGCGCATCGACGGTTTTGACAATATAGAAATCCCTGCGGCCATACTGATCGCTCCAGCTGTGGAAACGATGGGGCAGAAATTCTCACTGCAGGAAAAAGTCTGCACCGCGTTGGTCGGACAAGGATTCCATGAGATCCTGAACAATTCCATAACCAACAGCAGCTACTACGATAATGCCGAATTGGAACGTACAGTAAGGATGATGAACAACCTGAGTGCAGAGCTGAATGTACTCAGGCCTTCCATGCTTGAAACCGGACTCGAGACGTTAGCTCACAACTTGAATCGCAGGAACCAGGACCTGCTCTTTTTTGAATTCGGCAAAACCTATTCCGTACAGGCTCCTGGCCGGTATGGAGAAAAAGAACACCTGGCCCTTTTCGCGACCGGAAGCCTGAATGAGGCTTCCTGGAAAGGGAAACCCGGTCCGGCGGACCTATTCTTTTTGAAAGGTGTGGTGGACAGCATACGTCAGTATGCCGGACTAAAAACATTTGAAATCAGATCGGTCGAAGATCCAAAAATGTACCCTTGCCTGGAAGGTTCAGCAGGAGGTCGGATCATGTTCCGGATGGGGATGGTCAATAAATCCGTGCTTGGCCGCTTCGACATCCGCCAGGATCTTGCCTATGCCGATCTGTTCTGGGATTCCTGGGTCGAGGAAAATGCTGCCCGGTCAATCAAATTCAAGGAAATACCCCGCTACCCTTCGGTCCAACGTGATCTGGCCTTTGTGGTCGAAAAGTCCTTACCTTTCTCCACCATTGAGAAGGCGGTCATTTCACTGCAACTGGAGAAATTGAAAAAAGTAGGCCTTTTCGATGTCTTCGAGAATGAGAAGATCGGCGATGGAAAAAAATCCATGGCCATGAGTTTTACTTTCCAGGATGAAGAAAAAACGCTTACGGATAATGAGATCGACCGGATGATGCAAAAAATCATCTTTACATTTGAAAAAGATCTGCAAGCCCAGGTCAGAAGATAAAACATCAGTCATGCCAACCCATACCGAACAGATCGATCAGATACAATCCAAGATCATTCAACTTGCACGCCAATACAAGGTTTTGGAGTCGGAGCACGAGAAACTGAAGTTGGAGATCGAAAGGAGGAATGAGGCGGAAGCAAAACTTCGCGAGAGAAGTCAGACCATGGAAAAACAATTGCAACTGTTGAAAGCTGCCTCAGGGATCGCAGATGGGGAAAGCAGGAAAGAATTCGAAAAGCAGATCAACCATTATATAAGGGAGATCGACCGTTGCATCACCTTGCTGGGCGAGAACAATTAAACCCTCTTCACCATACGGAGTGAAAGTTCTTCATCACCTTGAGAAAGCTCAAGCATGTAAACCCCATAAGGAAGATCGTTGAGTCCATTCCAACGATAACTTTTCGATCCCTTGGGAATGGTTGCTTCGAGCTTGCTGCATACACTCCCCTTGTCATCCTTTAGGATGGCCCGAAGTGGGTGAGTTGGTTGATCTGAAATTTCAAAGACAACACTGTCAATGAAAACAGATGATCTGATTTTTGCGAACATGATGGCAGTCGTTTTGGTTGAAATTAAAATACAATTTCAAACGATAGTGGACAAAAAGTGAATAAAAACAGCAGTTTTAATCAAAGGCTATGTGGAATAGGGAGTTAAACTTAAGCGAAATTTTCCAAATATGCAAGAACTGATCCCAGTCAATGTGATCATTGGCGACCGGAATTACCGTGTCCGGGTCACCACCCAAGATGAGGAGATGGTACGTAGGGTGATCCGTAGGATCAATGAACAGATCCTTCAATTCAAGACCCTATATGCGGGAAAAGACATGCAGGATTACGTTGCCATGGTTCTTCTTTGGTTTGTAACAGAGCAGCAAGAAGAAGGGAAAAGCGATGAAGATCAATCTATTAGTGAAAAACTCGATCAACTTTCGGCATTCCTGGACAAGCAATTGAAAGGCTGATCCCAAACACCATGGGAACTAGCTGGCCGCCCCCTCCAGCCATCAGGATAGATTTTATCGCCTGCCCTCCATTTCGTATCTTCGTTGGTTATTACCCCTTGATTTCTCAAAGGGGATCCAACAACGATTTTTTGTGACATTGAAAAAAAACAAGATTCATGGACTCCAATTTGATCATAACCATAATAAGTGGTGTAGTATCGCTATTGCTGGGACTGGGTGCAGGTAAACTCATTTTCTCTAAAAACACAGCCAAAAAGGTCGAAGAAGCTGAACTCGAAGCCAAAAAGATCATCAGTGATGCCCGCAGTGCGGGAGAAACGCTGAAAAAAGAAAGGATGCTGGAGGCTAAGGAAAAGTTCGTCCAACTCAAGGCTGAGCACGACAAGGAAGTCAACGAAAAGAACCGTCGCATCGGAGATTCCGAAAGCCGCATCAAGCAAAAAGAGCTGGTAATCAATCAGAAAACGGAACAACTGGAGAAGCAGGTCCGGGAAAACGACACTATTAAAGATAACCTGAATCGCCAGATTGAGGTCATTAACCATAAGAGGACCGAACTGGAAAAACACCAGGAAGAACATATCCGCAGACTGGAAAAGATCGCCGGATTGACCGCTGAAGAGGCCAAATCCCAACTCGTGGAAAGCCTTCGCCAGGAGGCTCACACTCAGGCACTTTCCATTCAGCAGGAGATCATCGAGGACGCCAAGCAGAAAGCCAACAAAGAGGCGCGTAAGATCATCATTCAGACTATACAGAGAACGGGTGCCGAACAGACCATCGAAAATACGGTGACGGTATTCCATCTGGAAAGCGATGAGATAAAGGGCCAGATCATTGGCCGTGAGGGGCGGAATATCCGTGCTATTGAAGCCGCCACCGGTGTGGATCTGGTCGTGGACGACACGCCTGAAGCCATAGTATTATCCTCCTTCGATCCTTTACGCCGGGAGATCGCACGCCTTTCCCTGCAACGCCTGGTTGCCGATGGCAGAATCCATCCCGCTCGTATTGAAGAGGTCGTGGAGAAGACACGGAAACAGATAGAGGAACAGGTGATGGAGATCGGAGAGAGGACGATCATCGAACTGGGCATTCACGGACTACATAAGGAACTGGTGAGGATCGTCGGCAAGATGCGTTTCCGGTCGTCATATGGACAAAACCTGTTGATGCACAGCCGCGAAGTGGCCAATCTCTGCGGTATCATGGCAGCTGAACTGGGCCTCAACCCAAAACTTGCCAAAAGGGCTGGTCTACTACACGATATTGGAAAGGTGCCGGACGAAGAAACGGAACTCAGCCATGCCCTCCTCGGAGGCAAACTGGCCGAAAAATACGGCGAGAACCCTGCCGTGATCAATGCCATTGCAGCACACCACGATGAAGTGGAGATGCAATATGTGATATCACCCATCATTCAGGCTTGTGATGCAATAAGCGGTGCTCGCCCCGGAGCGCGCAGGGAGATCATGCAACAGTACATCCAGCGGATAAAGGACCTGGAGACATTGGCCATGAACTATCAAGGCGTGGAAAAAGCCTATGCCATTCAGGCCGGACGTGAGCTCCGAGTGATCGTTGAAGCTGACAAGGTCTCAGATTCGGATAGTGAAAAACTGAGTTTCGACATGGCCCAGAAGATCCAAACCGAAATGACATACCCCGGGCAGATCAAAGTGACTGTCATACGCGAGAAAAGAACGGTGAACGTTGCCCGTTGACCTCATTGAAAGCCAGGTGGATTACCATCCTGGAGATCCTTAATTGAACCGCAACCTAGATCGGACTTGATTTGGAATTTAATCTGGAATGGCCTACCTTCGCCGTCCCTAAAAATCATCGGTTATGAACGCAGCCACCGCATATGTACATGAGCAACTGACCGCCAAAAAGGAACTTCCCAAGTTCAAAGCTGGTGACAGTGTCACGGTAAACTATAAGATCATCGAGGGAAACAAAGAGCGGATCCAAGGCTTCAAAGGTGACGTGATCAAACGTCAGGGAACTGGTCAAACTGCGTCCTTCACAGTAAGGAAGATTTCCGACGGAATAGGTGTCGAAAGGACATTCCCCATCTTCTCCCCCAACATTGAATCCATACAGGTACACAAAGTGGGTAAAGTAAGGCGTGCGAAACTATATTTCCTGCGCAGCCGTTCAGGCAAAAGCGCAAGGATCCAGGAAAAAAGGATCTGACCTGCAAAAGAATCTTGGAAAGGGCCTACGGCCCTTTTTTTTGGTTAATTATTAACCATGGGAAAGCATGGATTTCACTACATTTGTTCTTCACTGAAAAAAACACGCCATGTTATCCAGCCACGTATTGCTTTTATCCATGCCCGGCGGTTCTGAGTGGATCCTGATCATCCTGGCCGTACTCATCCTCTTTGGAGGTCGCAAGATCCCTGAATTCATGAGAGGTCTTGGCCGTGGCATCCGTGAATTCAACGATGCCAAAACCAATGTTCAGAAAGAGATCGAGGAAGGCATGCAGGAGAAGGAAAAAAGTAAGGCCTCCTGACCTTACGCACTACTCACTAGGCCAACCCAGAACATCCCCGCTTCTGACACTTGTACGCTTTTACATCCATAGCGCAATTTCATCAAGAAATTGAAGATCGTTCCATTACCTGCACGGCTGTAGTGGAACATTATCTTGATAAAATTTATTCCACCCGACAGTTGAACGCCTTCGTCGAGATCTATTCGGAAGAGGCCCGGGAAAGAGCTCGTCTATTGGACGAAAAACGGTCTAAAGGAACCGGAACAGGCCGGCTTTTCGGCGTAGTACTGGGGATTAAAGACGTCATCTGTCAACAGGGCCATCGGGTAAGTGCAGGCTCAAAAATACTCAGCGATTTCACTTCCATGTATCATGCTACGGCAGTCGAGAGGCTGCTTGCTGAAGATGCCATCATCATCGGAAGGCTGAACTGCGATGAGTTCGCCATGGGCTCATCCAATGAGAATTCCTTCCATGGCAAAGTCCTCAATGCGCTGGACGAGTCCCGCGTACCCGGAGGATCCTCTGGAGGATCAGCCGTTGCAGTACAGGCTGGTCTATGTATGGCCAGTTTAGGAAGCGACACGGGAGGTTCTGTTAGACAACCCGCAGATTTCTGTGGAATCATGGGCTTTAAACCCACTTATGGCAGGATATCCAGATATGGACTATTGGCATATGCATCCTCTTTCGACCAGATAGGAATATTCTCCCGGAATGCAGTGGATATTGCCCTGCTTCTGGAAATCATGGCAGGGCCCGACGGCCTTGACTCTACAGCCAGCAAAGATTCCGTTCCTGCATATTCCAACCTGCTGGTCAGCTCGTCACCATTCCGAATCGCGTATTTCAAACAGGCATTGGAACACCCTTCCCTTGACCCAGAGATAGCCAAAGGATTGCACTCCTTCTTCAATAAGCTGAGGGACGAGGGTCACAGCGTAGAAGCCATTGAATTCGAATATCTGGATTTCATTGTTCCAGCATATTATATATTGACCACTGCTGAAGCTTCTTCCAACCTTTCCAGATACGATGGTGTGAAATTCGGGTACCGAACAACCGATCCGGTTGAAGACCTGAACGACTTTTATAAAAAAAACAGGTCTGAAGGTTTTGGGAAAGAGGTAAAGAGAAGGATCATGCTCGGCACATTTGTACTGAGTACCGGGTATTACGATGCTTATTACACCAAGGCACAGCAGGTCAGACAGCTCATTTTTGAAAAAACAAAGCTGATATTCAAGGAATTCGACTTGTTACTACTCCCGACAAGCCCTGGCACAGCCTTTAAATTCGGTGAAAAAAGCAATGATCCGGTTGAAATGTTCCTCGCGGACGTTTTTACAGTCTATGCCAATTTGGCGGGCATTCCTGGGATAAGTTTTCCCATTGGTGTGCATAGTAATGGCATGCCTTTTGGAGTACAAGCCATGGCGCAATGGAACCATGAACTATCTTTGCTTCAGTTCTCCAATCGCCCTCCATCCTTTATCCCTTGACAGCTGCACCGGGCATCGTGCTTGCCCATGTCGGAACTGACCGACAGAACATCCAACCTCGTCATAAGTAAGCCACATTTAGGCATGAGTATGAAATTATTTAGCAACATACTGGCTTTCATGCCCTTGTGCATATTCTTCCTCATTTCAGGGAGGGTTCATGCTCAACAGGGGTTGGATGACAATGTATCCCGGCAGGGCATGTCTTCCCTGAATATTTCAGGAAAGGATAATGATCATTTCAGCAACCTCTTCGTACAAACAAATAACCCGACGGGTGACCCTGGAATGTCCACACTGAATCCGAAGGCAATTCCTTTCGTCAAGGACTACCTTGACGATAATTATGAGCGACTGCAGCATATGAAAGGTTGGGGCGATCCATATTTCAAACTGATCGAAAAGATCTTGATTCGTTACAATCTGCCTCCGGAACTCAAGTATTTAGCCGTGATCGAATCGGACCTGAAATCCGCAGCCCTTTCCTGGGCCGGTGCTCGCGGCCCATGGCAACTGATGCCGGAAACCGGCCGGGACCTGGGTCTCAAAGTAACTCTTGGGCATGATGAGCGCATCGATTTCTACAAAAGCACCCATGCCGCTGCCAAATATCTGAGGGATCTATATGGTGAATTGGGAGATTGGCTATTGGTGATAGCTGCATACAACGGAGGACAGGCTCGCGTGGAATCGGCAATCCGTAAATCCGGTAGCCGCGACTTCTGGAAACTACAGTATAGCCTGCCCCCTGAATCTCGGAACCATGTGAAGAAGTTCATAGCCACCCATTATATAATGGAAGGCCAGGGAGGAATAACCACAACAGGTGCGGGCGAGAAAAATAAAATAGTGGAAACTGCTGATTCTACCCTGATTGCAGGCACGGTAACCCGTCAGATATCAGGCAAATACCGCTCCTCCATTGTAGCCAAGTCATTGGGCATGGACATCGCGATATTCGACCTCCTCAATCCAAGGTTCAATATGCTGGTCACGATCCAGGAATACACGTTACGCCTTCCTGCGGAAAAAATGGAAATCTTCAACTCCAATAGACTTCAGATCCTTAATGAATCCGTACAGTTCATACTGAATGGTCAAGCGGATGAAGCGGAGAACTTCAAGCAGGACATACGTATACTCGACCTCAAAAAAGCAGGGGGCAACACTAGACTTTGATCTCCAGATCAGTCTCCTTCAGTTGAACTCCAAAAATCGTTCAGGTTATCAGTAAGGGAATGACGTTCTATACGAAGAGAAAAACCATCTCATCAATAGAACTTAACCCAACGTATACTGAATCGGGTGAAATAAATAAGCATTTACAGATGAATTGGGAAGATCAGAAATCATCGTCGTCATCTTCGAATCCTCCACTGGAGTCGAAGTAACCAAGATCCTTGAATTCATCATCTACGGGGAGATCTTCGTCTTCACCACTTTTTTTGCCGGTTTTCTTGGTGGTTGAGCGGGGTATGTCGAATTCATCGAAATCGGGATCCCATTCTTCCTCTTGTTCCACCTTCTCCCAATCATCCTGTACTTCCTCAGCATCATCCCCATCCTCGTCTTCCGATTCACCCTTACGAGTTGACTTGACCTCCTTCACGGACTTTTCATCCACGTCATCGAGGTCGTCATCATCCTCTTCTTTCTTACGAGCTTTGGATGAGGATTTTTTTGCAGATGCTTCAGTATCGGCAGCTGCATTTTTGGGGGCAGTGGGCTTTTTTTCCTTTTCAGATTTTGCCATACGTTTAACAGGATTACACGTAAAATTTCTGAGGATTTTTTAATCCGCCAAATTATTTTTTAAAAAACCTGAAACCTGAATCTCTTTTTCAGGAAAGAATGATCTGGTCCCTCCCGGGTCCGTTGGAAATATATTTGACCGGAACCCCCAGATATTGGTTTATATGTTGGATGTATGCTTTCATTTTTTCAGGTAATTCAGACTCGGATTTCAGTGTCGAAATATCGGTCTTCCAACCCGGAAAGGATCGATATTGGGGCACGATCTCCTGTTTCATCATCTGGTAAGGTACCTCGCGGGTGGATCGGCCGGCTATGACATATTCCTCACAAACCTGAAGGGTCTCGAATCCGTCAAGCACATCCGCCTTGGTCATAACCAGCTGAGTTACACCATTGATCATACAGGCTAAATTCAATGCGACCAGATCGATCCATCCGCAACGACGAGGCCTTCCTGTGGTTGCCCCGAATTCACTCCCCACTTTCCTTAGTTGCTCCCCGGTCTCATCATTCAATTCTGTCGGGAAAGGACCGCTTCCGACCCGTGTACAATATGCCTTAGTGACTCCGATGACCTCACGAATGCGTTGTGGAGCTACCCCAAGGCCAGTACAGACGCCTGCAGAAATGGTATTTGAAGAAGTCACGAAAGGGAAAGTGCCGAAATCAACATCAAGCATGCTGCCCTGTGCACCTTCGGCAAGGACCTTGCTCCCCTTGGATATCCTATCGTTAATGAAATACTCCCCATTGACGACCTTGAGTTCTCGCATGAATTCTATAGCCTCGAAGAATTCCTCCTCCCATGAAGAGATGTCCTCCTGAAAGCCAAAAGAGTCCAAAAGGCGTTGGTGCTTGAGTCTGAGTTTAATGTACTGAGTGGTGAAATTCTTGTCCAGCAGATCTCCCACTCGAAGTCCATTTCGACCTGTCTTGTCCATATACGCAGGCCCTATTCCCTTCAAAGTGGAACCGATCTTGCTTTCACCCTTGGACATTTCTGAGGCTTTGTCCAATGCACGATGGGTCGGCACGATGAGTTGTGTTCTTTCAGAAATGAACAGATTCTTGCGACAATCTATGCCGAAAGCGGCCACTTTTTCAGCTTCCTTACGTAGAGTGACAGCGTCCAAGACCACGCCACTACCTATCAGGTTTACCGTATTGGCGTGAAAAATGCCAGAAGGGATCTGATGAAGAACGACCTTGTTCCCGTTCACATAAAGTGTGTGCCCAGCATTCGGCCCACCCTGGAACCTGGCAATGATGTCATAGCCCGGCGCAAAATAGTCAACGATCTTGCCTTTCCCTTCATCTCCCCATTGCAACCCAAGTAATACATCAACCATCATATTCGATTTGAAAACCCGGCAAAAATAAGTGAATGCGTCAAAAGGGGGAAATTTAAAACCCTAATCAAGCGACCTCAGTGTCGTACCTATCAACGGATTGTATACCGGGCAGTTGCTTAAGATGGATCAAAAGGTTATCCAATTCCTCCTTGTCGTGCACATATATCTTGATATTCCCCTTGAACACCCCCTCTTTAGCTTCGATCGTGAGCGCATTGATGTTGAGTTTCAACTCACCAGAAATGAGGTTGGTGATCTTGTGGATCACTCCTACATCATCAAGCCCGACTATCTGCAGACCGGTCAGGAAGGAGATCTCTTTATTCTTGGCCCATTTGGTCTTTACCACCCGATGACCATAATTGGACATCAGCCTTGCGGCATTGGGACAATTGGTCCGATGGATGATCAATCCCTTACCAGTGGATACGAAACCGAAGACATCTTCACCCGGTATCGGTTTGCAACAATTGGCCAGCGTATACACGATCCTATCACTGCTCTCACCAAAGATGATCAACTCCGCATCCTTCTTGGGGATTGCTTTCGTCAGGTCCACTTCCGCCTTAACGTCCGATTCGGCCTTCAGGGGCTTAGGCATCTCGATCCTGTCTCCCTTAACATGGAAATCCTTGAGCTCTTTCAGGTCTATGTTCCTTGTCGCTATACGATAGTACAGATCCAGGTGTGACGTCAATTTGTAGAAGCCGACGAGCTCGTCGATGTTGTGCGTGGTAAATGTCGCCCCCATCTGATCCAACTTACGCATGAGCGTATACTTGCCATCATCCGCCACTTTTCTTTTCTCTTCTTTCAATGCGTCCTTGATCTTACTCCGCGCCTTGGCGGTGACCACAAAATTCAACCAGTCTTCGGAAGGTTTCTGTTTGTTGGAAGTGATGATCTCGATCTGATCGCCGCTGCGCAACTTGTAAGATATAGGTACGAGTTTGTGATTCACTTTAGCGCCGATACACTTGCCGCCGATCGCGGAATGGATATGGAATGCAAAATCCAATGCCGAAGAACCAACGGGCAGCATCTTGACATCCCCTTTGGGTGTATATACATATATCTCCTCGGCAAGAAAGGAGGTCTTGAAATCCTGAAGGAAATCGATGGAACTGACGTCCTGATTTCCGAGGGCTTCCCGGATCTGACTGAACCATTTGTCAAAACGGTCCTCTTCATTGGCTCCTTCCTTGTACTTCCAGTGTGCAGCGAGCCCTTTCTCCGCTATCTCGTTCATCCGTTTGGACCGGATCTGGATCTCCACCCACTTACCCTGAGGTCCCATGACCGTGGTATGCAAGGCCTCATATCCATTTGCCTTGGGATTACTGAGCCAGTCTCTTAACCTCTCCGGAGCGGGAGGATACATGTCCGTCACGAAGGAATATACCTTCCAACATTCTTCTTTTTCCGAATCAGGATTGGCATTGATGATGATGCGAATGGCGAAAAGATCATAAACCTCTTCAAACTCCACCCCCTTCGTCTTCATCTTGTTCCAGATGGAATGGATGGATTTTGGACGACCATATATCTCATATTCAAATCCTATCTTATCCATCTTATCCCGAATGGGGCGGATGAATTCATTGATGTACCTGGTTCGTTCGCGCCTGGTCTCGGCCAACTTTCTGGCGATAGACCTGTATGTATCAGGATCCAGATATTTCATGGAAAGATCCTCGAGTTCGGTCTTCATGGTATATAAACCCATGCGATGCGCCAGCGGGGCATAAACATAAACCGTTTCTGAGGAGACTTTTAGTTGCTTTTCCCGTTTCATGCTGTCCAGAGTCCGCATATTGTGAAGCCGGTCCGACAACTTGATGAGGATGACCCGGGGGTCATCGGTCAGGGTAAGCAATATCTTCTTGAAGTTTTCTGCCTGAAGTGAAGAGTTTGTATCCACTACATTGGCGATCTTGGTCAGCCCGTCAATGATCCTGGCAATCTCAGACCCGAACTCCCTCTCCACATCTTCTAAGGTTACATCAGTATCCTCAACGGTATCATGAAGAAGGGCGCATATCGTGGAACGCACACCCAACCCGATCTCTTCCACACAAATGCGGGCTACGGCCAGAGGATGGAAAATGTAGGGCTCACCGCTTTTCCGACGCATGGTCTTGTGCGCATCTACGGCGATCTCGAAGGCACGACGGACCTGTTCCTTGTCACCGGGTTTCAACTTCGGCTTGAGCATCCGCAACAAGGAACGATATTGTCTGACTATCTCCTTGTTTTCCTGTTCGGCAGTAAGGTCGTACCGGGGCTGCACCGATTGTTCTTCCAGCATTTCCATGGCCTCCAAATTTACTGAAAAAGGAGCGGATTGCTGATTTCTTACCGGAATGGCATACCTTTGCCACCCCCAATATAACTCCCGGAAAAAAGTGTTGCCAACCAGAGGAAAAAATCTCTGACGTCCCGGGAGTGTCGGGGACCGAAATGCGGGCGTGGTGAAATTGGCAGACACGCCAGACTTAGGATCTGGTACCGCAAGGTTTGGGGGTTCGAGTCCCCCCGCCCGCACCAACCGGGGGACCGGATGAAAAAATCGCCACGATAGTGGTTAAATCCCAGAAATATGCCCACAGTCACCAGAGAGAACATCGGCCTGCTTAATGACAGGATCGTCGTAACCGTAAACAAGGAGGATTATTTCCCACCTTTCGAGAAGGCCCTTAAGCATTATGCGAAAAGCGCCAACATACCCGGATTCAGGAAAGGCATGGTTCCAGCAGGGGTCATCCGCAAGATGCATGGCCCATCCGTATTCGTCGATGAGGTGCTGCGCAGTATCGAACGCAACCTGATGGACTACCTACGTCAGGAAAAATTGGAAATTTTCGGCCAGCCCCTACCGTCTACTGAAAATGCCGCCGACAAGATCAATATGGAGAATGCCGGAGACTATTCCTTTTCATTCGAAGTGGGTCTGAAACCCGCTTTCGAAGTGTCTGACCTCAAAAAAGCAAAGGTCACCCTCTACCAGGTCAACGTTTCCGACGAGATGGTGAACGAGGAATTGGAACGCCTGCGCAACCGATTGGGAAAGATGCAGGAGCCGGAGGCGGTCACCTCTGAAGACAATGTGCTGAACGCGGGTTTTCAAGCCTGCAACCCGGATGGCGAAGTAATTGAAGGTTCAACTGCCAAAGAGAACTCTCTGCTGGTGAAATATTTCAGTTCTGACTTTCAGCCCAAACTGATGGGAAGCAAGAAAGACGATTCTTTTGTACTCCAATTGAAAGATGCCTTCGGAGAGAAAGAACAGGAATGGCTGATAAGTGATCTGGGGCTCAGCAAGGACGATCCTAATGCACTGCAACAGCATTTCAAGATGACCATTGCCAAGGTCGGACTCGTTGAAAAAAGGGAACTGAACGCTGAATTTTTCAAAGAAGCTTACCCGAACAAGGAGATAAATGATGAAGCTGGACTAAGGGAGGTGCTGCGAAACGAGATCGGTGAATACTGGGGCAAACAGACCCGCAATCATCTCCAACATGAACTGTACCATGTGCTCAACGAAAAGACGGAGATGGAATTCCCCGAACCTTTCCTGCGCCGCTGGCTCATGACCGGAGGTGAAGAACCCAAGAATGAAGAGGAGGTGGACAAGGAATTCCCCACTTTCAAGAATCAATTGAGGTGGACATTGGTGAGTGACAAGATCGTCAATGAACAGCAACTCCAAGTTACCCCCGATGAGATGAGAAACTACATGAAGCAACAGGTCATGGGATACTTCGGTGGCATGAGTATGGAGGGGAATATGGAGTGGCTGGACACTTATGTTGACAGAATGATGAAGGACGAGCAACAACTGGAAAGCAACTACAGGAGGCTGCTCACGGAAAAAGTTTTCGAATGGGCCGAAACACAAGTGGACCCCGAGAAAAAGCCTATCTCAGTGGAAGAATTCCTGAAACTCCAGGAAGCACACTCCCACGAACATTGATGCCATTAAGTCAACTTCTGATAAAAGCCATGGGAATTCCACCCATGGCTTTTTCATGGTTGTCAGAGTACAACGTGGTTGCCCATGGCATTTTGTCCGTTTTTCCCTTTCGCACGGAATTTGGGAGCTAAATGCGTTAAATTGCCGATAATTCTGAATTAATAATATCATATGAACCTCGGAAAAGATTTCGAAAAATTCGCCATAAAGGACAGGGGGATCTCCAGCAATACCTTACATGGTTATACCAACCACATGGTCACAAACCTCACCCCCAACATCATCGAAGAAAGGCCCATGAACGTGGCCGTGATGGATGTTTATAGCCGCCTGATGATGGATCGTATCATCTTCCTGGGCTATCCCATCAGTGATGAAGTGGCCAACATCATTACCGCACAATTGCTTTTTCTGGACAGCACTGACCGCACACGCGACATACAGATGTACATCAACAGTCCCGGCGGCTCTGTCTATTCGGGCATGGGCGTTTATGACACCATGCAATATGTCACGCCGGACGTATCCACCATTTGTATAGGAGTGGCTGCAAGCATGGCCGCAGTACTGATGTGCGCAGGCTCTCACGGAAAACGAACCGCGCTCAAACATTCCAGGGTCATGATGCATCAGCCCAGTGCAGGTGCCGGAGGGCAGGCAAGTGACATCGAGATCACCGTTTCTCAGGTCAAGAAATTGAAACACGAACTTTATGAAGTCGTGGCCGGTCATAGCGGGCAGACCGTTGAGAAGATCGCTGCCGATTTTGACCGCGACTTTTGGATGACCGCTCAGGAAGCCAAGGAATACGGGCTCGTGGATGAAGTGCTGCTGCTTAACCCCCGTAAACAGAAAAAAGACTGACTTTCTTTACCCTTACCAGATATCAAGCCATGAATATGCAATACGAAAGCAAAAAAAAATCCATTAGCCTGGATGATGAAGAGGAGGAACCGAAGTTGCCGGAAAATCCGATGGAGAAAATGATCCCGGCTGCCAAGTTCGATCAGAAATTCATTGAACAGCGTAAGATCTTCCTTTGGGGTGCCGTTGATGAAAAGAGCGCAAAGGACATCACTTCAAGATTACTTTACCTTGATGCCGTGGACCCGGGCAAAGAGATCACTTTCTACATCAACAGTCCCGGAGGTGTGGTCACTCATGGCATGGTCATATACGACACCATGCAGCTGATCAAATCACCCGTTGCTACAATATGCATGGGCATGGCTGCATCCATGGGTAGTATCTTGCTCAGCGGTGGCAAAAAAGGCAAACGTGCTATATTCCCGTCTGGGGAAGTGATGATCCATCAGCCTAGCGGTGGTGGTCAGGGAACATCTGCAGACCTTGAGATCATGGCAGATCAGATCCGTAAGATCAAGGAGATGGGTGCACGGATATTGGCAGAAAATTGTGGGCAATCTTTTGAAAAAGTCATGAAAGATTTCGATCGTGATTATTGGATGAATGCCACGGAATCCGTCAGTTACGGCATCGTAGACAAGATATTGGACAAATTATAAATCGCTTACAGGCAGCATATTGCATGCTGTATTTGTCTACTTATCGATCAACACGACCATTGGATGCATGCAAACTGCCTCCGAGGTTTTTTTTTTTCTACTTTTACAGACACCATTCCATACAGATATGGCAAAATCCACCCTGCACTGTTCATTCTGCGGCAGAAGCCGTGATGACGTAAAGATCCTGATCGCAGGTCAGGATGGGCATATTTGCGAGAATTGTGTCGAACATGCCAGAGAGATCATTGAACAGGAACTCACGGTAAAGCAGGACAGCAATACGCCTTCCTTCAAACTCACAATCAGGAAACCGATCGAGATCAAAAAATTTCTCGACGAATACGTCATCGCACAGGACGATGCCAAAAAAGTTCTCGCGGTAGCTGTATACAATCACTACAAAAGGCTTCAGCAGAAGGTTTCAGACAACGAGATCGAGATCGAGAAAAGCAATATCATCATGGTCGGTGAGACCGGCACGGGCAAGACCTTGCTCGCCAAGACAATCGCCAGGATGCTGAACGTACCCTTTGCCATAGTTGATGCCACCGTTTTCACCGAGGCCGGATATGTGGGTGAAGACGTGGAGAGCATACTCACCCGACTGTTGCAGGTCTGCAATTACGATGTTATCGCCGCGGAAAAGGGCATCGTATACATAGATGAAATCGACAAAATAGCCCGCAAAGGAGATAATCCATCCATTACCCGCGATGTCAGTGGTGAAGGAGTGCAACAAGGCTTGCTCAAACTGCTGGAGGGCACTGAGGTATTGGTACCCCCTCAAGGCGGCCGAAAGCATCCTGAACAGAAACTAATCAAGGTCAATACACATAACATACTTTTCATCTGCGGAGGTGCATTTGACGGTGTCGACAAGATCATTGCCCGGCGGGTCAATACCAATGCCATAGGCTTCAATGTGAATAAAGATGAGCAGGAAGCCATGAAGAAGAACCTGCTGCAATACGTAAATGCTCAGGACCTGAAAAGTTTCGGTCTCATCCCCGAATTGTTAGGTCGACTTCCCGTGGTCACTTACCTGAATCCGCTTGATGCGATAACACTTCGTGCGATACTGACAGAACCACGCAATTCACTCATCCGCCAATACCGAAAAATCTTCGAATTGGAAGGCATTGAACTGCTGATCGACGATGAAGTACTCGATTTCATGGTCACCAAGGCATTGGAATACAAACTGGGAGCCCGCGGTCTAAGATCCATCTGTGAGAGCATACTGACGGACGCCATGTTCGAGTTGCCTTCTTCAGGCGCCAAGCAATTCCAACTCACACTCGAATACGCGAAGCGAAACTTCGACAAATCCAGAATAAACGTGCTCAAAGTAGCCTAAAGATCCTGCACCCGTTATTAGGTTGTCGGATACGACCCTAAAGATTCAACTCTATCTTATGCAGGAACTGATCGACAGACTGAAGGCGGAAGGGCTGACCGAGGAACAGGCACTCAAGTCCATAACCATCATCAAGGATTTTGCAAAGGAGAAATTCCCCGTCTTTTCCGGAGCCATAGAGAAACTCTTCACCAAATATGGTCCAAAAGATGAAGAGGATTTTCTAGGCTGAACACAACTACTCCCGAGCGAAAAACAAATCCACCCATACTGATCCAATTCCTCGGATCCCGGTATGCATCGATCCGTGAGGTAAACCGAAAAGATTATTCATATCGAAGTAAATTGAATTTTCCATCCCAGACTGATTCAAATTCATCCTTCGAATACCTTCACCTGAACTTCGAAATAAAATTATTTCAGATCATCAACATGTCTGTTCAAATTCAATACGTTATGCAGTAAGGCTCCAATTTCCCGTATAGCTCATCGGTAACTAGGGCGATCCTGCGCAGATCTTCTACCGAACTGAACGGGCCATGTTCTTGTCTATACCTGATGATTAACCGGGCCAAGCTATACCTGATGTAGGGATGCTGCTGAAGCACGTCTACTGTGGCCGTATTTATCGGAATCTTTCGATTTAAAGAATTACCCATGTGCAAAAGTGGTTTGATCATACGGAATGTACTATCTGGCAGCCCCCAAGTCTCTCCCACCTGATCCACAGAGCAGAATCCTCCCAGTTTATCCCGGAAATTCAAGATCCGCGAGGTTAGCTTTTCGCCGATACCCGGCAATGCCAGCCAGCTCAAACTATCGGCTTGGTTTATGTCCGATATGATAGATTCCTTCGTCACTTTTTTCGTTAATTCCTTAAAAACATGGTCCACATGTGTCCGGTCAATATGATGATCATGTTGCCCTGAAATTTCTTCTATGCGAACAAACGGACGAAGCCTTTTGAATGATCCTGGATCCAGCCCCCAGATCCTGCCCAGATCATCAGGCTTTCGGAACGTGCCACCCTTCTCGCGATAATGGAGGATCACCCTTATCGTTCTGCCGGGTAGTCCAAGCCGCTCCCATTCTGAAAAACTGATGTTGTTGGGATCAAAATAGAATAAAGAAGCAGGACGGCTTGGCTGAATGGGTGGCAATGTGGTTCTACCGAAATTCGATCGCCTGTTTTCCCAAATGACTTTATGGATCCGTCCAGATCCAGCGGCAAAGTCGAAACTGTCAACCTTAGTAAAAAGAATAGGTGTGATGGATTTCCGGGAATTACGGGAAAGGTGTGGCAGACCTGCCATCAACACGACCAATGTACAAAGAATGCCTACTCCCAATCTTTCCTGCCTTGAAAAAATAAATAAACTACGCAAAGAGCCTCCTGTATCCCACATATACTGCAAGATAAAACCAAGTACTCTTCAAGAACAAGTGATAAAACACGTACGGACAGGTTAATTACACCGTGAGTACAAGTCCATCATACGCAAGTTGTATGCCTTCGACGAGTTCCGACATCACTTCAGCATGCAGACCCAATTGATGACTGATATGGGTGAAATAGGAGTTTGGAACATTCAATTCCTGTGCCAGTTCAATCGCTTCGGATAGGTTGAAATGTGAAATATGCTTCTCTTTACGGAGTGCATTCAGCACCAGTACATCACTCCCCAGGATCTTCTTCTTTTCGACATCACTGATTGCGTTGGCATCGGTGATATAGGTAAGTCCCCCGATCCTGAATCCCAATACGGGCATCCTGAGATGACTGACTTCGATCGGAACAAAGGTGATGTCGCCCACTTGAAAAGGCTCACTCTCGATCATATTTAGGTTGATCTCTGGCACACCTGGATATTTATTGTCCGCAAATGCATAATAGAAATCACGTCGCAAAGCTTCCTGAGTGATCGCATTTGCATAAAGCTCCATGGGCTTTCGGGAGAAAAAATTGAAAGCCCTGATATCATCAAGCCCTGCGATATGGTCTTTATGTGGATGGGTGAATACCACGGCATCAATGTGCTTGGTTCCAGTTCGCAACATCTGATATCGGAAATCAGGGGTAGTGTCGATCACAACCCGGGTTGTAGGGGAAGAAATCATCACACTGCTGCGCAAACGGTTGTCTTTGGAATCGGTGGATGTACATACTTCACAATCACAACCGATCATAGGTACACCACTGCTTGTCCCGGTACCCAGGAATTCTACGGTCAGTGAAGGATGATGACTTTTCAAATTGCAAAATATGCGTAAGAGAGAAAGGCAAAGGAGGAAAGTCAGGAATCCAGAGCCAACCTGCCCATTACCTCTTCATAGATCTTTCGGGATTCTGCGGAAAGATGGTCCGGCATTACCTGCAGGTTTGGAATCAAATCGATCATAGTATTGATGCGTCCTTCGGTCTGTAGGAATTTATTCAACACCACTACTTTTTTTTGCTCGAGCACACAATACCCGCTCTGAAAAGTACCCCGCTCATAACGGAGAATATACCCGGCTTCATCTACAATTTTTTCGATCTTTTCCAGGGTTGCAGGATTATATCGGATGACCATGATCGTTGATTTACACAAATTTACATAAAGCTAAGGGAGGAAAAGCCATTTCCTGGCAAACTTTTCTACATTCGTAAGTGCCAATGTGCATAATCATGAACACAAAGATCATAGATGTGCACTCCGCAGTTCCACGATTTTCCAGGCCATGAAAAACAGATCAAGTGCCTTGAATTTCATCCTGAACATCTGTTATTCCAAAACTTTCTTACTGGGAAAAAGACCCAGATCATCCTTGGCAATTTCAGGGGTGTAGACTAAGATCCGTAATGTTGGGCTTCCAGTGACCCTTTACTCGGCCGTTAGTCCTTAACTTAGGTGTTCAAATAGACTACCCCAAGCCGCTCATGAAGAAAGCCTTCAGGAATATCCTGTTCATCTTGCTGACTATAATCGCAGTCTATTATATATGGTCTTATACAGGAAGACAGGTTCCCTCACCGGATACGGATATGCATTTGGACACCACTTACATCATAAACAGTGATGTCGGGAAAGGGAATCTGTTAGGCATCAATCCGTATATGACCCCATTGGATTATGCGAGCAAAGAGAATTTCAGGACCAAGATCGGCGCTTATCTGCAAGATGCAAAACGTCGGGGCTGGTTGAATCCCAAAACCGTGGTCATATACCCGGAATACATTGGAAGCTGGCTGGTCGTGGCAAATGAAAAAACCAGCATTTACAATTCGCCGACCATGCAGAAGGCAATCTCCACGTTCATCCTCTCCAATGCGATCCTCTATATCCGGGATTGGTTCACCGCACCCGATGATGCGAAGGACAAGATCAAACATGCCGTTTTCGCCAGCAAGAGTGAAACGATGTCTGGCATTTACAAGGAGGTATTCTCAGGTCTAGCCAAAGAATATCATGTTTCCATTGTCGCGGGATCGATCCTTCTTCCCAATGCAGAGTTCCACAAAGATCATATTGACACGTGGAAAGGTTCACTGTACAACATCTCTGGTGTTTTCGATACGGCGGGAAAACTTGAGCCGTTGCTGGTCAAGAAAGCCTACCCGACCTCAGAAGAGCAGCCTTTCGTCGCTGCCGGCAAAACTTCAGAGTCCCCAACTTTCCAACTTCCTGCAGGCAGAACAAGCGTCCTGATCTGTGCAGACAGTTGGTATCCTGATTCCTATACGAACATGAACAAGGACGGCGCATTGTTGGTGGCCGTTCCCTCATACACCCAATCTGATAGATCCATGCAAATGCCCTGGATGGGATATAGCGGTCATCCGACACCCAAAGACGTGGACACTTCCGATATAGGCAGGATCAGCCTCCGCGAAGCATGGCTGAAATATACCATACCGAACAGACTCAAAGGAAAGGGCCGATATGGAATGTGCGTTTCCTTACGAGGAAGAATGTGGGATCTCGGTTCCGATGGAGAGATCATCGCCGTGAATGGGGAAAGCGTCTTTTGTGGACCCCCGCTCAAAGGTGCCAGCATGGCCTGCATGTGGATCAAATGACGATCACTTGCTGCCCATCCGGATCACGGGGATAATCATTTCCTCCAGGGAAACCCCACCATGCTGGAAACTGTTCCGATAATAATTCACGTAGTAGTTGTAATTATTCGGGTAACAGAGATACCCATCTTCCCTGGCGAAGATATAAGATGAGTTCACCGAAGGTACAGGCAGACCGGCCTGCTTGGGGTCCCGGAAAGCAAGCACCTCCTTGGGATCGAAGTTCAGATTGCGCCCATGCTTGTATCGGAGATTTGCCGTGGTCTGCTTGTCCCCCACCACCTTACAGGGATTATTGACCCGAATACTGCCGTGATCGGTGGACAGGATGATATTGACCTTTTTATCGCTGATCCGTTTGAGCGCCTGATACAACGGGGAATGCACAAACCAACTGGTCGTGAGACTACGATAACTCACCTCATCACTGGCCAATTCCTTGAGCACCTCCATCTCGGTGCGGGCATGGCTGAGCATGTCCACGAAATTATAAACGACAATACTTATGTCCTGATCAAGCAGATTATGGGCATGATCTACCAACTTTTGGGCATCCCCGCTGTTCAATATCTTGTTGTAGGAAAAGCGGATGTCCTCCCGTTTCAGTCTTTTCAATTGAGAGCGGAAGAAATCTTCCTCATGCATGTTCTTTCCCCCTTCTTCCTCATCATTTTTCCAAAGACCCGGATACATTTTTTCTATCTCCAGAGGCATCAATCCGGCGAAGATCGCGTTTCGACTGTATTGTGTAGCGGTGGGCAGGATGCTGTAGAAACTATCCTCTTCATGTATGCGGAAACTTTCCGCGAAGATGGGCTGGATCGCTTTCCACTGGTCGAGACGCAGATTGTCGATCAACAGCCAGATCGTAGGTACTCCCTTTTCCACATGCGGCAGAACTTTGTACTTGAAAAGTGTATGGCTCATGATGGGGGCAGCAGAGGATTTAGGTCCCACCCATGAAGCATAATTGCGGGAAATGAACTTGAAGAATTCCCGATTAGCCTCCTCCTTTTGCTGTTTGAGCACCTCCTGCATTTCAGGGCTATCGCTTTTCTCCATCTCCAATTCCCAGTAAACCAATTTCCTGTAGATTTCCATCCACTCGTTGTAATCCGGTCCGCTGCTGAGTGCAAGAAAAAGACTCCGGAATTCCTGTTGATAAGCATGCATGGTCTTTTCAGCAACCAGCCTTCGATTATCGATGATCTTCTTGAGGCTAAGGAGGACCTGATTGGGGTTGACGGGCTTGATGAGGTAATCACTGATCTGCGAACCAATGGCCTCATCCATGAGGTTTTCGGTCTCATTCTTGGTGATCATGACAATGGGGAGCAATTGGTTCACCTCTTTGATCTTGGTGAGGGTCTCAATGCCCGTGATACCTGGCATCGTTTCATCAAGAAGAACCACATCAACTGCATTTTCCCGGACATAATCGACAGCATCAAAACCGTTGGTGAGGGTATGGACATCATAGCCCTTGTTCTCGAGGAACATCTTCTGTGATTGCAGACTTTCTATCTCATCATCGACCCAAAGGATGCGGGCTATGGCCATAATGGTATGATGTTTGGTGAAGTGAGTTGGTCCGGGAAAAGGGAATGACCGGGGAGAGTAAAGTTAGTTAATACGTCCCCCTATCCATAACTTTACCCCGGCATCGGTCAAATTTAACAATTCCCCAAGCCATGGCTTTCCGCAAGATCATCAACGATCCCGTTTACGGTTTCATCACCATCGATGATCCGCTGATATTCAGGATCATTTCACATCCATGGTATCAACGTCTGCGCAGGATCAGCCAGATGGCGCTTTCTTATCTGGTATATCCTGGTGCCACTCACAGCAGACTGCACCATTCTTTAGGTGCATATCACCTGATGGGACTGGCCGTCACAGAACTGAGAAGTAAGGGGGTGGAGATCACGATAGAGGAAGAGCGCGCCGCTAAGATCGCCATACTCCTTCACGACATAGGCCATGGTCCTTTCTCTCATGCTTTGGAATCCGTGCTCATCGAGGACCTTGACCATGAAGAGATCTCGATGCTCCTCATGGATAAACTCAATGAACAGTTCGGGGGCGGGTTATCGATGGCGATCGAGATTTTCAGGGGTGGATATCCCAAAAAATTCCTTCACCAGCTCATCAGCGGACAATTGGATGTTGACCGGATGGACTACCTCACCCGCGACAGTTTCTTCACTGGCGTGGTAGAAGGAACCGTAGGCTATGATCGGTTGATCAAAATGCTGGTTGTGCATGAGGGTGAATTGATGGTTGAAGAGAAAGGGATCTATTCTATCGAAAAATTCCTGGTGGCCCGACGAATCATGTATTGGCAAGTATACCTGCACAAGACCGTGCTCAGTGCAGAAATGACACTCGTCAAGATCCTGGAGCGCGTCAAACACCTTTCCCTAGTTGCGCCTGAACTGCTGCCCACCTCAGAGCCCCTTCAGTTTTTTTTACTCAAGCAGTATCCCGGAACGATAAAACAACATATTGAACAGTTCTGCAATCTGGATGACACGGATGTGATCAGCTCGATTAAGAAATGGAGTCTTAGTCCCGACAAAGTTTTGGCCCTCCTCTGCCAGGCGGTACTGGACAGGCGGCTTTTCAAGTTGGAAATGCGTAGGGATCCCATTCCCCTGGAGGAGATCCATCGACATCGCTTGAAACTGGAGGAAAAATATGGTGTCAGCGAGGAGGATTCGGGCTTTCTGGCTTTCACCGGTGAAGCCACCAACACCTTGTACGATCCATACGATGAAAGGATAAATATCAGGTATCGGAACGGAACGGTCAGGGATATATCTGGCGTGGATGATCCTTTGATCCAGCAAAACATGTCCCACCCGATAAAAAAATTCTACATTTGCTACCATTCCCCTGAGGCTTGAGCAGCTGCGCCTTAGGAGAATAAAAGTAGTGATCGCCGAGCTTAGAGATCCCGGCTGCAATGGTCAGTGCGTTCATCCTCAACGTATCAATGACATGCCTATGCAATTCAGCGCGGCACAGATCGCATTATTGATCAATGGTCAGGTCCATGGTGACCTGAACGTCAAAGTGAATTCCTTTGCCAAGATCGAAGAGGCCTCTATGGGCCAATTGAGTTTTCTGGCAAACCTGAAATACGAAGAATTCCTGTATTCGACCAAGGCTACATTGATCATCATCAATGACAGTTATGAACTGAAGCAACCTGTAGCAGCCACACTGATCAGGGTCCCCGATGCCTATAGTGCCTTTGCCATCCTGCTGAATAAATACCAGGAGATCATGGCAGAACAGCTAACTGGCATCGAAAGCCCATGTTTTATCGCCTCGTCTGCAAACATCGGCAAGAACGTATATATAGGAGCTTTCACCTACATAGGCGATAACGTCACCATCGGCGACAATTGTAAAGTTCATCCTCAATGCTACATCGGGCCCGATTCCATTCTGGGAGAAAATTGCACTATACATCCTGCGGTCAAACTCTACCATGGTACTGTATTGGGCAAGCAGGTGACCATCCACGCGGGTACGGTCATTGGCAGTGATGGATTCGGATTTGCTCCTCAGGCGAATGGAACTTACCAAAAAGTACCGCAGATAGGTAATGTTGTCATCGAGGACTATGTGGAGATCGGTGCAAATACCACGATCGACCGGGCAACCATGGGTTCCACGATCATTCATAAGGGAGCCAAACTTGATAATCTGATCCAGGTGGCCCACAATGTTGAAGTGGGCGCTGACACCGTGATCGCCGCCCAGGCAGGTGTTAGTGGAAGCACCAAGATCGGGAAGAATGTCATGATTGGTGGACAAGCCGGTATCGTCGGCCACATCACCATTGCGGATGGAACCAAGATCAATGGTCAAAGTGGGGTCACCAAATCCATCATAGCTCCCCATCAGGCCGTCACGGGATCACCGGCATACGAATATGGCCTTGCACTTCGATCACAAGCCGTTAACAGAAAACTCCCCGATCTGGAAAAGAAGATCAAAGCCCTGGAGGCCTTGATCCGACAGTTGATGAAGGAAAAGGTATGATCGATCCTGAACTGCCGCCCCAGCAAACGAAGCCCTAAGTCCTGCGACATCTGACTTCCGCCCTTAGTTATCCCTGAAAAAAGTATCTTTGCACCTTAATTTCCAGGTGAATGGATGCCAACTTCAATCCCGATCAGCAGCACACCATAAACACTCCGGTAAGCATTTCCGGAACCGGACTTCACACCGGCATCAATGTGGACATGACCCTGAGGCCTGCCAATCCCGGCTTCGGACTTCAATTCCAAAGGATCGATCTGCCTGGACAACCCCTGATCAAAGCCGATTGTGATCTGGTGACCGACACCTCGAGAGGTACCACTTTGGAAGTTGAGGGGGCAAAGGTGAGCACCGTGGAACATGTGCTTGCCGCTCTCGTTGGAATGGGTGTGGACAACTGTCTGATCGAAGTGAATGGACCCGAAATGCCCATCATCGATGGGAGTTCTGAACCTTTCGTGGAGATCATTCGCGAAGCGGGAGTTGTAGAGCAAGAAGCAGCCAAGAACTGGTACACCATCGACACCAACATCACATACATCAACGAGGATAAACGCGTGGAGCTTGTAGCCATGCCTTCCATAGAATACAAGGTGACCACACTAATTGATTTCAATAGCCCCGTTCTCGGCACCCAACATGCGGGACTAAAAAGCATGAGTGATTTCCAAAAGGAAATTGCACCATGCAGGACTTTCTGTTTTCTGCATGAACTGGAGATGCTACTCGACCTTAACCTCATCAAGGGGGGGGATATCAACAACGCCATCGTGGTCGTTGACAAACCTGTGACCGGTGAAGAAATGCTTCGCCTTGCAAAAGTGTTCAAAAAAGAAAAGATCGAGGTCAAGAGTGAAGGCTACTTGAATAATCTGGAACTCAGATTCCCCAATGAGCCAGCCAGGCATAAATTACTGGACGTGGTCGGTGATCTGGCTCTCGTCGGATTTCCCATCAAGGCGCATATCATGGCCAGCAGACCAGGGCATTACTCCAATGTCGAATTCGCCAAAAAAATCAAGCAGTACATCAAGAAAAACAAACACGTCAAGAACGTACCGGTTTACAATCCGAATCAGCCTCCGATCTTCAACACCCAGCAAATCGAGAAAAAACTTCCCCACCGATACCCCTTTCTGCTAGTGGACAAAGTGATCGAATTGACAGACACCTATATCGTTGGGCTTAAGAACGTGACTTTCAATGAACCTTTCTTTGTGGGTCATTTCCCGGGCAATCCGGTGATGCCAGGGGTATTGCAGATCGAAGCACTGGCACAGACAGGGGGCATATTGGCCATCAACTCGCTTCCTTCCGGAGATTACGATACCTATTTCGTGAAGATCGACAACTGTAAATTCAAGCAGAAGGTCATCCCCGGGGACACGATGCTGCTCAAGATGGAATTGATGGGGCCGATCAGAAGGGGACTTTGTGAAATGCACGGAACCGTTTACGTAGGGAATAAAATCGCGACGGAAGCCATACTGATGGCCCAACTCGTGAAGCGGAATTGACAGCTTAACAAGGAAATACTATTTTAAAAACGATCTGCCCGGGTGATTTTACCCGAGGGCAGTCAAAATCCAGAAGATGATCCATCCGCATACATATATCCACCCCAATGCCAAACTGGCCACCAATGTCAAGGTGGATCCGTTCACCGTCATCCACCATAATGTGGAGATCGGCGAAGGAACCTGGATCGGGAGCAATGTCACCATCATGGAAGGCGCGCGCATTGGCAAGAACTGCAGGATCTTCCCAGGCGCAGTGATATCCGCCTCACCCCAAGACTTGAAATTCGAGGGGGAATTGACCACCGTGGAGATCGGCGACAATACCACGATCCGCGAATTCGTCACCATCCACCGAGGCACCAGGGACAAATGGACCACCAAAGTAGGTTCCAATTGCCTGATCATGGCCTACAGCCATGTGGCCCACGATTGCATCATCGGACAGAATTGCATCATGAGTAATAACACCCAAATGGCAGGCCATGTCCAGATGGGAGATTACTCCATACTCGCCGGCATGTGCGCCGTACATCAGTTCGTCAAAATAGGCTCACACGCCTTTGTCGCGGGAGGGTCACTAGTCAGCAAGGATGTCCCGCCATACATCAAAGCTGCTCGCTCACCTCTGAGTTACGCCGGTGTGAACTCAATAGGACTGAAACGAAAAGGTTTCTCCATCGACAAGATCAACCACATCATCGATATCTACCGATACATCTACAACAAAGGCCTGAACACCACGCAGGCCATACAATACATCGAGGAAGAGTTCCCCGCCACGGACGAAAGAGACGAGATCGTCACGTTCATCCGAGAGAGCGGTCGGGGGATCATCAAACGATATTCCAAAAATAGTAATGATGAGGGTCTCACTGACTGATGCAGGAAAGCGATTCAACAGGGACTGGATCTTCAGACACATCAGCCAGGAATTCCATGCAGGAGGGTTCTATGCATTGACCGGTCCAAATGGATCGGGTAAATCAACCTTACTCCAGGTCATCGCGGGCGCCATCCTACCCAGCGAGGGCAAAGTAGAATATACAAATCATTTTAAGCAATTGACAGTTGAGGAACAGTACCTCGACATCACCATTTGTGCCCCATACCTAGAATTGATCGAGGAAATGACCGCTGCCGAATTCCTGACATTCCATGAGCGATTCAAGCCCTGGACCGCAGGTCAAAACCATGAGGAGATGCTGGGTAAAGTAGGGCTGGGAGATGCTGGAGAAAAGCAGATCCGCTACTTCAGCAGCGGTATGAAGCAACGGCTTAAACTCCTACAAGCTATTTTCTCCGACAGTTCCGTTTTATTGCTGGACGAACCCTGTTCCAATCTGGACCAGTCCGGTGTCAACATGTACCGACAACTCATGACGGATCATACTCAGGGTAGATTGGTGATCATCAGCAGCAATGATAAGATGGAGTATGATTTCTGCGACCATATCATCTGGATGCCGGACCACAAGAAAGTTAAGCAGGCAGAATGATTCAACGCTGACTTGCGATCAGCAAGTTGAGGTCGGTATACTTCAGACTGAATCGCTGAGAGAGATATATATTGGTCAATGAGCCCTTGAAAAGATAGATCCCGGAACGGATGTTGATCTTGTGCCAGATCAATTTTTCCAATCCACCTTCATCTCCGATCTCGAGCATGAGCGGCATGAGCACATTGCTGATGGCTTGTGAAGCGGTCCGTGCGAAACCTGATGCGATATTAGGAACACCATAATGGATCACTCCGTATTTATGCACGACAGGCTGCTCATGGGAAGTCACCTCTGAGGTTTCGAAGCAGCCTCCCCTGTCGATACTAACATCGACGATCACACTCCCCGGCCTCATCATGGAGACCATTTCTTCTGTCACGACAATGGGTGTACGTCCACCGGTAGAGGAAAGTGCACCAACGGCCACGTCACAGGTCTTGAGTTGTTTGGCGAGTATCTTGGGCTCGATGACCGATGTCCACAAGCGGGCACCCATATTATTTTGCACTCGCTTCAATTTGTAGATGTTATTGTCAAAGATCTTGACACTTCCACCTACCGCCAAAGCGGTCCGTGCGGCATATTCACCTACGATCCCAGCACCGATGATGATCACTTTAGTGGGCGGTATGCCGGAAATACCCCCAAGAAGCACACCTTTACCATGATTGGCGCTGCCCAGATATTGACCTGCTATCAACATGACCGCACTGCCTGCGATCTCACTCATACTGCGAACGATAGGGTTGTGGCCAGAATCATCCTTGAGATTCTCAAACGAGAGAGCTGTGATCTTTTTCTCCATCATCTTCTCCAGGATATGTGACTTCATCACAGGAAGGTGTATGGGGGAAATGATCGTCTGACCGGTCTTCAGCAAATCCAGCTCTATCTCATGGACCGGCGCAGATTTAATGATGGTGTCGCATTCGAAAACTTCTTTACGGTCGTAGGCGATCTTGGCACCGGCCTCGCTGTAATCCTTATCTGAAAAATGGGCGCCATCACCAGCCTTATGCTCAACGACCACCCGGTGGCCATTGCTTGCCAATACACTGACTGCATCGGGGGTCAGGGCGATCCGGTTCTCATGCAATGCCGATTCACGGGGAATTCCCACCTGAAGGCTCTCCCCTTTGGGCTTGATGTCGAGCGTCTCTTCCAATGTCTCGTAACTGATGGAGGAACTCACGAAGGGTTTACCGGTGGCCATGCACTTTCATTGAACCGGTAAATTACTGATTATCCGCATCACTGCGCAGGATCAATTTACGTCGGCCATCGCCTTCCTCGGTCAGGTAAGCATGAATGGTCCCCGGAGGGAAGATCATCGGGCTTTTTTCCGGCCATTCCACAAAACACCAAGCACCCGACCAAAGGCACTCCTCGATCCCTGCACGCAAAGCTTCCTCTTCATTGGCTATCCTGTAAAGATCCAGATGGAAGATTGTCCCACTCTTTCCATCCTCCGAAAACGCATATTCGTTCACCAATGAGAATGTTGGACTGCCGATCGGGTCCGTAACCCCTTTTTCTTGACAAAGGGTACGGATAAAAGTGGTCTTTCCCGCTCCCATGGACCCATGAAAGGCAAAAACACGGGATCCCCAGGTCAAGCCCCACCATTCACGGGCAATTTGACCGATCTCATCCAAATGGAATTCCCACTTTATTTCAAGCATACCTGCAAAGATAGGGTGAGATAACAGTTGGGAGAGATTCCGGTCCTGCCGCCATTTTTGCAAGTGTATAACCTTCGATACCCAGGATCTTTAACACCACGCACATGCTCAGAAGGAACCCAAATACAGGAGAAGTTATCGGTAACTTCGCCCTATGAAAACGATCCAATGGAAAGTGGAAGGGATGACCTGTTCCAACTGCGCACTGACGATCACCAAATACCTACAGAAGCAGGGACAGCAACACGTCCAGGTGAATCCTTTGGATGGCGATGTCAATTTTGAGACTGTTGACACCGACAAACTCGAGGAATTGAAGAAAGGGATCAGTGGTCTGGGATATACGGTAGTACAAGGATCAGAAAGCTCAGAAGACCGATTGAAAAAAAATTTCCTGAGCAACAATCTCGGCCGATTCCTTTTCTGCCTTCCGTTTACGATCATCCTTTTACTTCATATGCTCGGACCTTGGATGGACATGCATCGGCTAATGGATCCCTGGTTGCAATTGGGTATCTGCCTTCCTGTTTATGTCCTGGGTATGTACCATTTCGGAAGAAGTGCCATCCAGAGCCTTCGCAACGGCATGCCCAACATGAATGTGTTGGTAGCACTTGGCGCTACCGCCGCTTTCCTATACAGTATGGCCAGTTCCCTGTTTATGACCGGAGAAGGTCATCTTTACTATGAAACTGCGGCAACTATAATCACGCTCGTCTTTCTGGGGAACTATTTGGAAGAAACTTCAGTACGATCCACACAACGCGCTCTTAAGGATCTGGTAAGATCACAAAAGGTCAAGGCCAACATGATCGCGTTTGACGAAGTACATCAGGAAGTCATTTTGTCCGTCGAAAACGATCAACTCAGGGTAGGTGATCTTATTCTCATCAGAAGTGGTGAACAGGTGCCCATCGACTGCAAGATCCTTTGGGGTGAAGCTCATGTCAATGAAGCCATTTTAACGGGGGAGGGTGCTCCTGTTCACAGGAAAGCCAAGGACAAACTCATCGGCGGAAGTTTGGTGGACAATGGGACCATCAAGGCGCAAGTAACGGCGGTCGGGGACGATACCGTTTTGTCCGGCATCGTGAAAATGGTGAAAAGGGCACAGGGAGAAAAACCTCCAGTCCAACTCCTGGCCGATCGCATCAGCGCTATTTTCGTTCCGGTGGTGATCGCCATTAGTATCCTGACATTGGCGGTCAATTGGATCATATTAAAGGACTTTACACCATCCTTGATGCGCAGTATCGCCGTTCTCGTCATATCCTGTCCCTGTGCTATGGGATTAGCGACCCCTGCCGCCATTGCCGTAGGTCTCGGAAGGGGGGCAAGATCGGGAATCCTCTTCCGCAATCCTTCCAGTCTTGAGGCTTTCAAGGACATCAAACAGGTGGTCTTTGATAAGACAGGCACACTGACAACGGGTATGTTCAAGATCTCTTCCTACCAGGCCACAAAAATGACCGATGAAATTTTCAGGATGACTGCATATTCCCTGGAAAAATTCTCCACCCATCCTCTTGCCAGAGCCATCACCTTTGATTTTAAAGGAAAGGACACGATCCGCTGGGAAAAGATAGAAGAGATCAAAGGATTGGGCATGAAGGGCACGGACAAGGAAGGAAATGTTTACATGGCCTGTTCCGGAAAAGGATTGACCGAGGGAATAACAAGTGCAGAGACCGGGAAACATAATGTATATATCCTACGCAATGGCGAACTCCAGGGTTGGATTGATGTGGAGGATGAGATAAGACCTGAAGCTGAAGAGGTGATCAGGTATTTGCAAGGAAGAGGCATCAGAACCATCCTGTTGAGTGGGGACCGTATCGACAAATGCCAGGAAGTGGCTGACCGGCTGGGCATTACAGATGTCATTGCCGAACAAGCACCAGAGCAGAAGTTGGAAAAGATCAAATCACTCTCCCATGCACTACCCACGGCCATGGTGGGTGACGGAATAAACGATGCTCCTGCCCTTGCCGAAGCCACAGTCGGCATTTCCCTCAGCGATGCTTCACAATTGGCCATGCAAAGTGCACAAGTTGTTCTCATGAACAACGGGCTCAAAAAACTTCCTGAGGCGCTAGGCCTGGGCAGACATACTTTCGCGACGGTGAAACAGAACTTATTCTGGGCTTTCATCTATAACATCATAGCCATCCCCATAGCAGCAGTTGGGCTGTTGACTCCAGCCGTCAGTGCGCTTTCCATGGGATTGAGCGATGTGGTCCTCGCTTTGAATTCAATCAGACTCTTCATAAAAAAAGTGACTTGAAAGACCCTGACCCTGAGGTCATCAAACGAGAAAGAAGATGCCGGAAAGTCCGAAGGACATATTGAGAAGGTACTGGGGATATGACCAGTTCAGGCCATTGCAGGAAGATATCGTCAAGGCGGTGTTGAATGGGAATGATGTACTCGCGCTTTTGCCCACAGGTGGGGGTAAATCCGTCTGCTATCAGGTTCCTGCATTAATCAGGGAAGGCATCGCACTTGTCGTATCACCACTGATCGCATTGATGCAGGACCAGGTAGGTCAACTGCGTAAAAAAGGCATACCCGTACTCATACTTCAGAATGGTATGACCTTCCCGGAGATCCGAAAGACCCTGGAGCAGGCAGCATATGGTCCCTTCAAATTCCTTTTCGTATCACCTGAGCGATTACAAACCTCGTTATTCCGCGAATTCCTTCCTGCGATGAAACTTAGTCTAATCGCAGTGGATGAAGCGCATTGCGTATCACAATGGGGATACGACTTCAGGCCGTCCTACTTGAACATAGCCGCCACGTCCGGCGAAAAACCCGAGGTTCCGGTGTTGGCATTAACTGCAACCGCCACCAGAGAAGTTCAAGGGGATATCACTGAGAAACTGGGCATGAAGGCACCTGCCATATTCCTTCAATCCTTCCATCGACCCAATTTATCCTATAGCGTCATCCGTACCTGGGCACGGATCAGCAAATTGTCGGACATACTGAACAAGGTGGATGGATCCGCCATCGTATACTGTCGTACTAGAAAAAAAACTCAGGAGGTTTGTGCGGCACTGGAAGAACATTCGCTTAATGTTTCTTTTTACCATGCGGGATTGAGCAGAGAACAGCGCGAGTCCCGTCAGGAAGATTGGATTAGCAACCGAACCAGGATCATGGTCTGTACAAATGCCTTCGGTATGGGTATCGATAAACCCGATGTCCGGATTGTCATTCATATGGACACGCCGGACAATCTGGAAAGTTATGGTCAGGAAGCCGGTCGGGCTGGAAGGGATGGTCTGAGATCCTATGCCGTATTGCTTCATAACCCATCTGAACAGGAAGAAATAGATAAACTGGTCGCAGACAGGTATCCTTCTTTGGATATCATCCGTTCAGTCTATCAGGGACTCGCCAACCACCTCCAGGTACCGGTCGGTTCAGGAGAGGATGAATATTATGAATTTGATCTGGCCGCATTTTGCAAAGCATTCAAATTCCCGGTACAACTTGTTCTCAATGTGGTGCAGACACTACAACAGGAATCCATCTTGTCTTTTCAGGATCAGGTTTTTCAACCTGCCAAAGTGGAAGTGTTGGCAAGAAAGGATCGTTTGGAAAACTTCTGTATCCAACAACCCGAAGCAGGTGAATTGCTCAAAGCTTTGCTCAGAGGATATGGCGGCATTCTGGATTCGCCAGTACCCATTTCTGAAAAACAGATCGCTTTTTCATTGAGAACCCATCTACAGTGGGTCACGGAAACCCTGACTAGGCTTGACCAAAGCGGCATGATACATTATATATCACGCAAGGACACTCCCCAGATCCGTTTCCTGCAAGGTCGCATAAGGTCCGGGGACCTCAGGATAGACATGGATAGGTATTCACGGCTGAAGGAGTCTTTCAGGGTTAGGTTGAAGGCCATGGCAGGATATCTTGATCACTCAGGATGCAGGTCTGGTTACTTGGAAAAATATTTCGGTTTTGAATCGGAAAAGACTTGCGGCGTCTGTGACAACTGCATCAGGGAAAAAAAGGCCGGACTCGTACCGGGTGAATTCGAAACCATCGCAGAATCCTTGGAGAAGAAGATCCGGGAGGGCAGGAACAAGGCCAGTGAACTTTTGGACGGATTAATGGGGGCCGATTTGGAAAAAGCGAGAAAGGTATTGGAGGAATGGTCAGAAGAACAGAAGATAACTATCGATCAGCGGGGAAGGATCAAACTATTGTAAAAAAAAAGGGCCAGGATAGAAATCCAGCCCGTTTTTAAAATCCAATATCCTATGAAAAACCGTAGTAAAGGTACATAATCCTTTCAAAAAACAAATACCGTAAAGTGGTATTTCAGAATTTACTTAAAATAAATTACACTATAAATTGATTTTCAATATTTTGAGACTAATAAAATTAAGTCAACTTGGGGCAAAAGGATCAAAAAAATCCATTCCTGCGTCTCCGGTTGCCTCCTAATCCCAAAGCTCCTAATAAAGTACGGGTGAGCATGCTGGCAGCGGTCCTGCTGGCTTGCCTTACTGCTGGATTGTCAAAAAAGCTCTCCTCTTTTTTGGTCGTGGTTTTCTCTGTTGTCTTGGGTTGTTGCTGCTCTGCCGCTGCCTGTTGAAGTTTAGCCGTCAGGATCTCGTAGGCGCTCTCGTTGTCCACCGAATCTGCATATTTACGTACAAGTCTCGATTGAGCAACCAAATTGTCGATTTCCTGAGGAGAGAGAACATCCATACGGGAGGCCGGTGAGGCCAGGAAGGTATGCACTAAGGGTGTAGGGATCCCCTTTTCATTCAATAAAGTGACGAAGGCTTCCCCGATACCCAGTTGAGTGAGTAGATTATCCACGTCGTAATATTTGGTCTCCGGGTAATTCTGAGCTGCGGTCTTGATGGTCTTTCTATCTACAGCAGTGAAGGCGCGGAGGGCATGTTGTACTTTGAGTCCAAGTTGGCTCAGTACGGAAGCGGGTATATCCTGTGGATTCTGTGTACAGAAGAAAATACCGACACCTTTGGAACGGATCAGCTTGATTACGGTCTCGATCTGTTGCAGAAGCGCTGATGTTGCTTCTTGGAAAATCAGGTGAGCTTCATCGATGAAGAACACCAACTTCGGCTTATCCAAATCACCCTCTTCAGGCATCGTTGCATACAGTTCCGCAAGTAGTCCGAGCATGAAAGTGGAGAATAATTTTGGGCGGTTCTGCATATCCGTCACCCGAAGTACACTAATCACACCCCTTCCATCATCTCCTATGCGCATCAGATCGTCCATTTCAAATGAAGGTTCACCGAAAAAAAGGTCGGCCCCCTGCTGTTGAAGTTCTATGAGTTTACGAAGTATGGTTCCCGTGCTTGTCGTGGAGATCTTTCCATATTCAGCTTCCACTTCTTTCTTGCCTTCATTCCCCAAGTATTGGAGCACCTTGATCAGGTCCTTCAGATCAAGTAAGGCCATACTACTGTCATCACAATATTTAAAGATCATCGACATTACACCTTCCTGGGTATCATTCAGCCCAAGGATCTTTGACATGAGAACAGGACCGAATTCGGTGACCGTACTTCTCATACGCACCCCCTTTTCTTGGCTTAGGGTCATCAACTCGACAGGAAATGCAGAAGCTTTCCACTCCATTCCCGTCCGTTCAACCCTTTCCTTGATCTTATCATTTTCCAAGCCTTCAGCAGCGATTCCACTGAAGTCACCCTTGATATCCATGACCAAGACGGGTACGCTCGCCTGGCTTAATCCTTCTGCAAGCATTTGGAGTGTCTTCGTCTTACCCGTTCCTGTGGCGCCAGCGATCAGACCGTGACGGTTCATCGTCTTGAGCGGCAGGTTGACCATCTGACCTTTTAAAACCTCTCCATTCAGCATGGCAGCCCCAATCGAAAAATATTCCCCTTTGAATGTATACCCAGCTTGCAAGTCCGCGATGAAAGCCTGTTGATCAGCCATATGATGATCTTTTTTGTGTAAGATAATGCATTAAGTCCCAAGTATGGGCACGGTATTGCTCAAAGAAAAAAATCGTTTTAAATTAATTTATTATTGTTTTTCAATAAATTTTTATACTTTCACAGAAACCTAAACACCATGATCAAATTCCTCCAGTCGTTGCTGACCTTGACCATACTGTACCAGGTATGGACCCTTATTCAAATGGGTTTTTCCATCTTCGAGTTGAACCAGATTGCACCGGAAGGGGTGCCGATCCAGTTGGAATCGATGAGAAAGCTCATGCCCGATAGCGTGAACTCGATGCAGATCACTGTGAAAAAAGAAGTCCCAACTGCTCCATTCTTGTTGGGCAGAATGGCCCACTATGACAGCAATGGGGACCACCTCACCATGATGCCTTATCTTGTACTTCAAGATGTATCTCCGCCATTACGAGTGGGTGAAGAGCATTTCCTGTTGGACAAGAGAGGGAACAGAAAAAAAGTGGACTACGACGGAACCAACATGCGTACTGGTATCACTATTTCAGAAAAGCAGTTCTCCAGTTTGCTGGTTATGGAAACCATTTTATATGTACTTTATGCGATACTGATCATTTTCATTTCCATTCAGCTGATTTTGTTTTGCAGACATGCGGACAAGCAGGAGTTTTTCGTTCCCAACAACAGGATTCGGCTACAAGGGATCGGCTGCATCATCCTCCTTTCGGGGATCCTCACATACTTCCAAAAGGATATTCAGTTCTGGGTTATCGGAAAAATCACCGGATTCAATCAATGGCATGCGAGGTCAGATGGATCCACACTCTATTCATATTGGATCATTGCAGGTCTATTGCTACTTGTCATCGCCGAAGCATTCAGAAAAGGTGGTCAATTACAAACAGAACAGGATCATACCATATAACATGCCGATCGTTGTGAATCTGGATGTCATGTTAGCCCGGCGTAAGATGTCGCTCACTGAACTGTCCGAAAAAGTGGGTATCACCATCGCCAACATGAGCATCCTCAAGAGCGGGAAAGCGAAGGCGGTCCGGTTCTCTACCCTGGAAGAAATATGCAAGGTCTTGGAATGCCAACCTGGGGATATTCTTGAATACCTTTCAGAAGTGGAATACAGGAAATTGATGCGGGAATAGGTCAAAGATCCTCTTCCCGTTCGAGCATCAATATGGAACTTTGCGGAACGATGAAATATTTTTCCCCTTCATAGATTACCTCTGTGGCTCCACTGAGCAGGAAGATCGCGAGATCCCCTTCACGGGCCTGTAAGGGTATGTATTTAACCTTTTCATCATCTGCCTTCCACGTCTCTTCCTCGATGTGAACAGGTATGGCATATCCTGGGCCCGTTTTTATAACGTAACCCTGCTGAACCTTTTCACGTTCCTGAACACCTGGAGGTAGATAAAGCCCGCTTTCAGTCCTCTCGGTGGGCTTGGTCAAGCGAATAAGCACCCTGTCCCCGATGACGATTAGTTTCTTGAAGGTATTCTCCGGCGTGAGATGCATACAGTTGGTTTTCAATTGCAAAATTACAAGTTCGGTGGAAATTCGATACCTTGATATCCTGGGCAAGCCAATTTGGTTTAACAAAACTTTATTGGCAATATCTTCCATCCATGGAACGAAAAATATTCCTTTGTTAAAATGTTTTTGATGATGTCTGCAGAAACAACAAAACCAAAGATACTCTTGTGCGAGGATGACTCCAATCTGGGTAATGTCCTCAAAAATTACCTTGAGCTTAATGATTACGACGTCATTCTGGAACGGGATGGCCGGCTCGGTTTGGCCGCATTCCAACGGGAGAAATTCGACCTATGCCTCCTGGATGTCATGATGCCTCATGTCGATGGTTTCACCCTGGCAGGGGATATTCGCGACATCAATCCCGATGTGCCGCTTTTCTTCCTGTCTGCAAAGACCATGAAAGATGACATCATCCAGGGATATCGATTGGGTGCGGATGACTATATCACCAAGCCCTTCGACAGTGAAGTTTTGTTGCTAAAGATCAAAGCGATATTGAAAAGGAACGAGGAGCTGAACCGCGAGAGTGCGCACGTGGAATATGATCTGGGGAATTATCATTTCAATCCCAAACTCCGGGAATTATCCATAAACGGCAAGACCCAGACGCTTTCTCCCAAGGAAAACGAACTGCTGAAAATGCTCAGCGAATACAAGAACGACCTCCTTCCCCGGGAAGCGGCCCTGAAGAGAATCTGGGGCAGTGATACCTATTTCAATGGCAGGAGCATGGACGTATACATAGCGAAGCTCAGGAAGTATCTGAAAGAAGATACTCAGATCGAGATCGTTAACATTCACGGCAATGGTTTCCGTCTAGTATCACCTGCATGAGATCCCGTAAGAAGGCTTGATCTGAGCTACTTGAGGTTAAACCGAGACCTCATGGGTTCAGTTTGATGAGAGGTATCCCGAAAGTTACCGTTGTGCCTTTCTCCCCGCTGATTTCTACATGCCCATCGAACTTTTCGGCTCTCGAGGAAATGTTCCTTAGACCATTACCCAGGGGTTTGCCGACGGAAGTCTGAAAGCCTATCCCGTCATCCCTAATGATGATCCTCAATTCGCTATCCAGTGAAATAGTGATTTCAGCATTTCCCGCTTCCGAATGTTTGACCAGATTGTTCAAAGCCTCCTTGACTATAAGGAAAATATTCCGCCGGTTCAATCCACTAACCTTCATGTCAGGAATCGTGTCAGGGATAGTCACCGACGTCCTTATACCCATGTCATCCAGATAAGAAACTGCGAAACGCCTGATATATGCGATCAGACTGGGAAGATCATCCTGACTACTGTTGAGTGCCCAAACGATCTCATTCATCTTCTGAACAAGCTCATTGGAAGTATCGGAGATCTTGAGCAGAATATCTTTTTGAGGACTATTATTGTCCTTTTCCTTGATCATCTCGCTCATCAGGCGTATGGCGGTCAACCCTCCACCTATATCGTCATGCAGGTCGGCCGAAATACGAGTCCTCTCCCTTTCGATGAGTTGTTGTTGCGCGTATTTGATCTCCTGTGTTCTCAGCCTCCTTCGGATGTATGAAACCACCAAAATAATCAATGCCAGACCCGACAAACCGAAAACCAAAAGCAAGAAAGATGTGGTTTTCCAAAATGGTGGCACTACATTTATCCGAATGCTCCAAACAGGCGATGGGCGCATGCCCGGGTTGTCAAAGATCTGTACGGAAAGTTTGTACTCCCCGGCTGGAATCTGGAATAAGGGTATCAGGTATCCTTTTTCTCCTTCACGCCAATTTTCACGCATACCAATACCAACCAATGAATACCTAAAGCGGTAATTGTTGTTTCCGAAAAAAACCATCGGACTAAATTCCAGATCTATATCCTCACCATAATCGTAGTTTATACTTCGGGTTTTGTTCACGACCGAAGCGAGTGAATCAGTGAGGTATACTCCATTCCTTCCGACACGTATCAGCTGGATATCCGGATTCAAGCCTGCCTTTCCCAATTCCTGCGGGAAAAAGGAGACCACGCTATTGATCGTTGCCATGAACACCTCTCCTTTCGGATTCACGAATTTGGAGGACATGTTGAATTCGTTAGCCGTCATGCCGTCGTTGACATCGAAATTCAGTATCCTTGAATTCCGAATATCCAGTCGTGCCAAGCCATTGATGGTTCCAAGCCAGACCATGGAATCTCCTTGTGGGATGATCGTATAAATAGCATCACTGCAAAGTCCATCACGTGTGGTCACATAACTATACCGCCCGGTCTTTTTATCTATTTTGTTCAATCCTCCGCCCTGTGTAGCCAACAAATAGTGTTCCCCATCATCATATGCATCAGCGACCATCCTGTTGTTCAATCCCTTCCCCTTGGTGGTATCAAAAATGAAGTTCCTCACTTTATGGGTCGCCTTATTCATGAGGGAAAATCCATTCTCGGTGCCTATCATAAGGTTACCCTCCCTATCTTCATTCAGGACATAAATGATATCATCACATATGGAACCAGGGTCGACATTATCGTGTCGGTAAATGTCAATTTTCCCTTTCTGGAGATCCAGATAAATTAACCCATTATCAGTCGTGCCGAACCAGATGTTCCCACCCTTCTCCAATATGGCATTTCGGAAACTCATGCCCTTCAAGGTATCAGCATACTTCGGCCATGAGATAGGCCTCAGTAGATATCCACTTGCATCCCTGATCAGATCATACATCCCTTTGTCGGAACTTACCATCCATTGATCTTCACTCGTACGGGTGAATGTCCGGAACCTGATGACCTTGGTTGGCCCGTAATTCTTGAAGTGCACAGGCACATATTGATTGGTCACTCGGTCATAGACTAAGACTCCTCCAGACGTGGCAAGTAGTAGATCATTCCCCGATTCTTGGATGCCATAAATGGTAGCCCCTCGCAATTCGTTGGACATGCTGTTCAACCCAGGATAAACATTGAAAAGCTGCGACCTGCCATTGAAACCTTGGAGTCCGTTCTCACTGGATACCCATATGCCCTCACGACTATCTTCATACAGGGAATATACTCGATTACTCAGCAGTCCCCGAGCCGTGTTATTATTCTCTTTCAGCACATCCAGGAAACCTGTTTCCGGAAAATATATCCGTAAGCCGTTTTCGGGGGTGGCCATCCATATATTGTTTTTATCGTCTTGCAGAACATCGATCAAAGGCTCCATCATGGATATGAATCCTGCCCTAGTGATTGTCCATGGATGGTTAATGTCCAACTTATCTAAACTGAACAATCCTTGATCGGTGGCCACCAACCCCTTGGTACCGGTTTTAAAAGAGATGCCATTTACTGAACCAGTAGACTTACCAGATGCTACCTGAGTGAAGATATCTTTGCCCGATTCACGGACAAAGAGGCCATCTTCCCGAGTTCCGACCCATATTCTGTTTTGTCCATCACGATATAGTTTAGTTATAGAGATGTTTTTCTCAAACGAAGAAAAAACTGAGAGAGGCGTGATCATCCTCGAAACCTGATCATACACATAGAGACCCATAGCGGTACCCACCCATATTCTGTCTTTTTCATCAATGGCAAGGGTCTGAGGTTTCAGATCAGCCCAATCACCCAGGGATTTCGGGCAGTCGATCTTCGCCTTTTCCAAACTGAATGGATCCATTCGCACCAGCCCTCCACGATTTATGGCCAACCAGATGAAACCACGACCGTCTTCCTGAATGGCAGATATGGTATTATCAAAAATCCTTTCTGGTGCATCAGGTCCAATGATAAAATTCCTGAATTCTCTACCATCATACCTGGTGAGCCCGTAGCTCGATCCGACCCATAGAAAATGGCGGCTGTCTTCGAACACGCATAATGCCTCACTCATGGTCAGGCCTGAACTGCTGTTGTAATGCCGGAAATAGAGATTTTTATACTGGGCTTGCAAGACGAAACTCGCCATCATCAACGAGAAGAAAATGGTCAGCCGCAAGGAACGTGACATGGAGGATGCCCGGTATTTTTGATAAGTTAGGTATTTTCTCAAGAAAAGAGCGTAGCTGCAGCAGAATGATCACCTGGAGACTTTCCAAGATGTTCATAAGCCTTTGCGGTCACTTCCCTTCCTCGTGGTGTCCTTTGCAAAAATCCCTCTTGAATAAGGAATGGTTCATAAACCTCCTCCAAAGTGCCAGCCTCCTCGCCCACTGCCGTGGCAATGGTACCGATACCAACCGGACCACCTTTGAATTTCTCGATGATGGTGAGGAGTATCCGGTTGTCCATGTCATCAAGTCCATATTCATCCACATTAAGCGCTCTAAGAGCATGCTGTGAGATCGCCAGATCGATGGTTCCATTTCCCAATACCTGTGCAAAATCCCGTACACGTCGAAGTAATGCATTACCGATACGGGGGGTGGCGCGGCTGCGCTTGGCGATCTCAGCCGATGCATCGGAGGTCATTTTGACACCCATGATCTGAGCTGATCTTTGCAGTATCTTCTGAAGAGTTGAGGCTGGATAGTATTCCAGTCTGGACTTTATGGCAAAGCGGGAAAGTAATGGTGCGGTAAGGAGTCCACTTCTCGTTGTTGCACCGATCAGTGTAAAAGGATTCAGGTTGATCTGTATGCTCCTTGCATTGGGACCACTGTCGATCATGACATCGATCCGATAGTCCTCCATGGCAGCATATAGATATTCTTCCACAACTGCATTCAACCGGTGAATCTCATCTATGAAAAGGACGTCTTGGTTTTCAAGTCCGGTCAGCAACCCTGCGAGATCTGCCGGTTTTTCGATCACGGGTCCCGAGGTTTCTCTTATCTGGACTCCGAGTTCATGTGCTACGATCCTGGACAGGGTTGTCTTTCCAAGACCGGGCGGTCCATGGAAAAGGATGTGATCCAGGGCTTCTCCGCGCATGCGGGCGGCCTTGATGAAGATCTTCAAGTTTTCAATGATAGCCGGCTGACCGGCGAACTCCTCTAGGCTAGAAGGCCTGATACTATTCTCGTATTCCTTGTCTGCTGCAGACAGGGGCAGATTATCAGGTCTTACAGTTGATCCAGACATTCTGTAAAAATAACTACGTTATCAGCTTAAAAAGTCCTTTCCGCAAAATTTTTAGCGGACTATGAAAATTTCCTTTTATAACCATGATTTGAAGGGCAACGGAGTCGACACAGAAATAATTTACTTTAATAACATCGAAATCACCCCCTTCCCCGGAAAGAAATGAAAAAGTCCCGCGCGATGGCGGGACTTTATATGACGAGAATTAAGGAATACTATTTCTCACGAACACTAACGGAGATATGACGGTCCGGTTGCCTTTCAGCATCAGAAGCCGTAGCGGCCACTTTAGCAAACTTTGAGCCATATCCTTCGGCACCAACTATCTGGGCTACGGAGCCCCCTGCGGCTTTGATGGCAGCAGCAGTGGCTTCAGCACGGGCCTGACTGAGTTTCAGGTTTGCTGCTTCGTCACCGGTCTTGTCGGTATAACCTCCGATCTTGATCTTGGCTTTAGGGAAAGCCTTGAGGATAGCGGCGATATTGCCGATCTGCGACTGGCTTTCAGCGGTGATCTTGGCACTACCGAGTTCGAAGTTCAGGTTGTCGAAATCATACCAGATCTCTTTGCCAGCGAGGCAGTTTGCATCGTTCAGGCAGGTGACTAGACGGTCCTCGATACCACCCTTGTAAGCATTGAGGCTGGTCCCATCTGGCAGTTTGACCTGTAGGGCTTCCTTAACCTTCGCTACTGCTGCATTAATCTTGGCAGTATCGATCATTGGAGTGACAGCGGTATCCACTTTTACAGTATCGATCGCTGCAACTGGAGGAGGGGTACTGTTGCAGCCCTTGAGGAAATACCACAGGGCTAATGCACCAAGAAGAAGGAGCAGCAAAGGCAGCAACCATTTGGGCATTCCAGGGGCCTTTTGAGACTCCACATAGCCAGTGGCAGCCGAAACAGTTTCTTTCACACCACCAGTCATACCATCCCATACGCTGGACAGGTTCAATCCTGCAGGTACGGCCTTGGCAATACTATCCTTTTGACCGTTTAGGAAAGAAAGAAGACCGGAAGCGGATAAGCCACCAGAAAGTGCATGTTTACCAATGGCTCCGAGGGCAATAGGAGCTAGTGCGCTAAGGATGGAATTACTGGAAGATTGCTTCACGCCTGCAAAACTGGCCAGCGCTGAACTCAGCAAGCTTGATTTACTGCCCAAAAGACCTGACAACATAGTGGCGCCAGATCCCAAGAGGTTGCTATTGCCACCACCAGAAAACAAGCTGCCAAGATTATCCAAGATGCCACTACCTGCAGCCTGCTTGGCCAGATCAAGTACACCAGCACCGCCATCGGTGCCCGCTTTATTGATGATACCACTGAGCAGGGAAGGAACTGCACCGCTGACCAATTTGGAAACAGCTGCAGGATTTTCACCCAGTAAAGATGCGGCCTGACCGACCATATCGTCACCGAGATAGCCCTTGACCACATCAAGAATGTTGATCGACATAAAAATTCAGGTTTAAGGTTTGATAAATGAATTTGAGATTTGATTTGCTTCCATGCCTGTTAGGATTCTAATCTTTAAAAGCTTCGGGATGGGATATCACTTAATCAAGCGATGGGTTGAACGAAAAATGAAGATAGATGGAATTTAAGGTCATTAAACCTTCAGATTTGTGCATTTTTATAAAACGGACTCCCATTTAATTGCATCTTGTCGAATGCACCTCAAACTTCAAGATGAGCTCAGGGTCAGGGCAATTTTCCATATACTTCTCTCTCTCCGAATACCGGCAGACACCCGGATAATCACCTTTATACCCGCCAAGATCTGCTATGATCTGAAAATGAAGGTGCGGAGGCCAGAACCCATTTTCGAGTGGCGGGCCTAGTGTTGCGAATGTCTCGCCTTTCTCCAGTTCTTCTCCGACGCTCTTGTTCAGGCTTGCCCGGGAAAGGTGCCCGTACAGGGTATAAAAAACAATGCCACACAATTCATGCTCAAGTATGATGACCCCACCATAATCCCCTCTCCGATCTAGATCGCTGAAGCTATGCACACGACCCGGATATGGGCAATGCACCTCTGTCCCGGCGGGGGCCCAGATGTCCACGCCCAAATGTAGCCTGCGCGGTTCCTCCGAATCTGATGATGGATCAAAAACCTGACTATACCCATAAATGGAGCGGTGTTCACCGTATCCGCCGACCCCGATCCTGCCACCTTTATTGGCAATGCATTGAACAATGTAATCACAGAATTTATCTATATCCCGAATGAGCTCAGAAGTAAGATCCGTGTTGCTGATGGAAAAGTCCATTGCAACCAGCCCGGGTTCCTTTTCATCGATTTCTATTACGGGGTCGAAAAGATGAAGGTTGCTCTTGAGCAATTCCTGTAAACTAACCCTATACTTTTTATCATCCATGTTTTCCTTGTGCAGGGCCTTCCAGTAGGGACACCTGTTTTCATAATGTTAAAACCCGGAAAAGACTTCCATTATCAAAATAAGGACCTCACCTTTCCGTTTCACGTGCATGTTCTTCATGAAGCAGCAATTCCCATTTACCGTCAATTTTTTTCCCCATCTCTTTCTTTTGCTTTTTTTCATGACTGGCTCAGCCGCCACGTCACAGCCGATCACTGGAACATGGAGGGGTAAAGTTAAAAAAAACAACCTTCCGCTCGGATCAGAACAAGTTGAACTTAAACTCGTCAGGTCCGGGGACAGTCTGTCAGGATCGGCATATTATTTCCAAAATCGTTCCCATTTTGAAAAGGTCACGATAAAGGGATATATCGACCCTTATACCGGCACTGTTTCCTGGTGGGGGGTCCCCGGTAATGAGAAACAGTCTAATGCGGGCATGGTATTCGAGGTGGATTACAATTGTCCGGGGGAAGGTATATTGATGCTCGATGGAACCGCATCCACGTTATACGATGATAGAAAAAAAAGCATTGCCGCACATTTCCAAAAAGTAGACGACCCCTTTTTCCATGATGAATGGGACGATATCATAACTGGTCAAGCAAACGACCCCTCTTTAAATGGTCCAATGGACAGTGCATATCATGAAATCGTTGCGCCCATGGCGAAGTCCTCCAGTCCACAAAAAGTGATTAAAAGAGCTGCTCCGCAGGAGATCCCAGTGGGCAAGAAACAAAGCCCACCGAAAGCGGATGCCCCACCTGTAGCCAGAGTAAGCAACCCGCCCCGTAAACCAACGACAGAGGAGATGCTAGTTCAACGTTCCAAGAAGCAGGTTGCGGAGATACCTATATATGGAGACTCTGTCGAATTGGATTTTTACGACAATGCAGAGATAGATGGTGATTCAATAGCCGTTTTCCTGAACGGAAAACTAATATTCGAACATGTGCTGCTGAAAGCTTCAGCGTTCTCCATCAAACTACCCGTCTCGGGATTGAATGCAGAAAACGAGCTGATCATGGTGGCAGAGAATTTGGGCACTATCCCACCCAATACCTCTCTCATGGTTGCGCATGTGGATGGCAACAGGTATGAAGCAACCCTGGAAAGCACTGAAGGGAGCAGCGCTGCGGTCAGGTTCTACAAATCAGCCAAAAGGGAATGAGGTGCGGCAAGCATGCTATCAGTGCTCAGCCAGTATAGCTTCAACTGGAAATTTCATATGAATTTGCCTAAAGGCCTTAGCTACAGAATAACTGACCATCCTGTCTTCAAGCAATGAAGCCATGGTCTCAAAATACATGATAACATCATCACGTTGATTTTTCCTGAGCCACCTGAATCCACCCGGCAATTGCTCCAGCACTTCACGGTCCTCGAGGTACTCCAGATGATGTATATCTGAAGGTGTGAGGCCCAATTGCTGCAAATGCCCAAGCAACTCATCCACTGGCTCATTGGTGACACCACAGTATTCCGTGGCCAATTCTGTCCATTCCCCGATTCCTGCCTGAGCAGCTGTAAGTATCTCGGAACGACTTTTTCGGGTAACCACCTGGAGCAGATGACCACAATTGCAAGAACCATGATCACCCCATGCATAATGTGCCCCTTCACGTAGACGCTGGGCCGCTTTCCTGAGTGAGCTGATCAATTCTTCGTTCGGATATGCCATGGGACAATTTAAGATGGGTTGTCAGTTGATGAGTTCTCTGTTGAAGATTAACATGCCCAAAAACATCAAAAAGCAAACAGTGATCCATTCTTCAAACCACCAGATTGATCATTTTGTTACGCACATAGATCACTTTCTTCACCGTCTTACCCTCCAGCCATTTCTTCACGACCTCATCCTCCAATACGATCGCTTCGACCTGCTTCTGGTCTGCGTCAAGCGAGATGTTGATCTCGGTACGGGTCTTCCCATTGATGGCCACTGGATATGCCTTGGAGGATTCCACAAGATATCTTGTTTCTATGGTCGGGAATACCGCATTCAGGATAGAACCCGGATTTCCCATTTTATGCCAGAGTTCTTCACAAATGTGTGGGGCGAACGGAGTCAAGGCGATGAGTAATTTCTCCAGGATCCTCTGTTTGTGGCAGCCGAGATCACTCAGTTCATTCACGGTGATCATGAAACTACTAACAGCAGTATTGAAAGAGAATCTTTCCGTGTCTTCCTCGGCTTTTCTTAGTCCACGATATAGCACCTTCCATTCCGCATCCGTAGGGTCATCTTTTTTCAGAATCCATCCTTTTTCCTCATGCTCGAACAGACGCCATAGTTTTCGCAGGAAGCGATGAACCCCTTCAATGCCCTTCGTATCCCACGGCTTATCCTGCTCCACGGGGCCTAGGAACATCTCATACATCCGGAAGGTATCCGCTCCATATCGCTCCACGATATCATCCGGATTGACTACATTGAAATATCGCTTGCTCATTTTTTCCAATCGTCCCCCACATATGTATTTCTCCTTTTCGAGGACAAATTCGGCATTGGCGAAATCGGGTTTCCACTTTGCAAATGCTTTGGTGTCCAATTCAAATCCGTTGACCAGACCCACATCCACGTGCAACTCATCCGTCTCATACTGGTCTTTGAGACCTGCAGAAACAAAGGTGTTCGTTCCACGGATCCTGTACACCAGGCGGGAATCACCACCGATCTTTCCCTGATTCACCAGCCGACGATACGGTTCGTCGAAACCGATATGTCCGAGATCGTATAAGGCTTTGGTCCACATCCGGCTATAAAGTAGATGACCTACGGCATGTTCCGTGCCCCCGATATAAAGATCAACCTGGCCCCAATAATCGCTTGCGGACCTGTCGCAGAATGTTTTTCCATTGTCTGGATCCATGTAGCGAAGGAAGTACCAACTGCTTCCGGCGTATCCGGGCATGGTATTGACCTCCCGTGTTCCTCCACCATGTTGTTTCCAATCTTGGAGATTGCCAAGTGGCCCCTCTCCTTCGGGACCTGGCTTAAGTTCCGACATTTCAGGTAGGGTAACGGGCAACTCATCTAACGGCAAGGGAACGGCCACTCCGTTTTTCCAGACGATGGGAAAAGGCTCTCCCCAGTATCTCTGACGACTGAAGGCAGCATCACGCATCTTATAATTCACGCGGCGTTTCCCAATGCCCTTACCCTCCAGGGTGTCTATCACCAGTCCTATGGCATCACGCATGACCATGCCATTGAGAAAGCCACTATTGGACAAGATTGCATCCTTGGTAGGGTTCGCTTCCTCACCATCATATTGCTCACCAATGATATTGGTGATGGGAATATTGAAATGACGGGCGAATTTGAAATCACGCTCATCACCGCATGGTACAGCCATGATTGCTCCGGTTCCATATCCTGCGAGTACGTACTCACTGAGCCAAATGGGGATCCTCCCACCGGTGAAGGGGTGAATACAATATGACCCGGAGAACACGCCAGTGATTTTCTTTTCAGCCATTCTTTCCCGTTCACTTCGACTGTTGACATAATGCAGGTATTCCTCGACATCCTTTTTCTGTCCATCACTGGTCAGCCTACCGACCAATTCATGTTCGGGAGCGATGACCATGAAATCAACCCCGAATAAAGTATCCGGCCTAGTGGTGTAGACCTTTAGGCTGAGGGGAAGACCATCCTGATTTTCGAGATCGAAATCGATCTCTGCACCAAAGCTCTTCCCTATCCAATTCGATTGCATCTCCTTCATGCTGTCCGAAAAATCAACTGTATTCAAGCCTTCGAGAAGCCGGTCTGCATATTCCGTGATACGCAGATACCATTGCCTGAGTTTTTTCCGCACAACCGGATGTCCGCCCCGCTCACTAACCCCGTTGACAACCTCATCATTGGCCAGAACGGTTCCCAGCGCCTCGCACCAGTTCACCTCCCCATGTCCACAATATGCCAGCCTGTACTCCATCAATATCCCCTGCTGACGCTCATGAGACATCTCGTGCCATTCTGAAGCAGAAAAAATGATGGACCTGTCTCCGGGACATTCATGGTGTGCGTTGCCAGTCGCGGCAAAAGCCGCCGCCAATTTCGTAATGGGTTCGGCCTTCCTTTCATGCCTGTTGAACCAGCTGTCGAAAAGTTGAAGGAAGATCCACTGAGTCCATTTATAATACCCTGCATCACTGGTCCGAACTTCTCTGGACCAATCGAAACAGAAGCCGATCTTGTCCAATTGACCACGGAAGTTTGCAATGTTTTGATCCGTGGAAATGGCGGGATGTATCCCATGCTCTATGGCGTATTGTTCCGCTGGGAGACCGAATGAATCGTATCCCATGGGATGCAACACGTTGAATCCTTTCAGTCTTTTGTACCGGCTGAAGATATCGCTGGCAATATAACCAAGGGGGTGACCTACATGCAATCCAGCACCGCTCGGATAAGGGAACATATCAAGCACATAGAATTTGGGGCTGGAGCTGACATGGCTAACCTGGTATGCCCCGTTTTCCTTCCATCTGTTCTGCCATTTTTTCTCTATCTCCCTGAATTGGTATTCCATGATTGCTCTGATGGTTAGAAACGACGAACTGACTATTCCCTTCGGGAAAGATCCAGGAACTGCCCGTCGCCATGTATGATCTTTGTTAAATTTTACGGGGATAAGGTGAAGCCTTGTCCCATCCTCCTTACTTGAAGGGTCACAAAAATACGCAAACAGCGCAAAATCCCTATTTTTGCCTCTTAACGTACCTTCCGAAGGCTGCATCCTTGGCGAATTAATCCGAACAGCATGGCAGAGATCAGCAAAAGCTCCCTCAAAAGAAGCAAGCCCTCGTACTTCATGTCCATTCTTGGCGTAGCCTTGGTACTATTCATACTCGGACTGCTGGGTTGGATCGTCATCAATGCCAGCAAACTGGAGAATTACTTCAAAGGGAGTGTTCAGATACACGCCTTCATCAGAGAAGGCAGCCCTGACAGGGATATAGATTCTCTGGAACGTTTCATAACCTCCAGACCTTATGCTCGTAATGTAGAGCATGTCACTAAAGAGATGGCCAGAGCCAAGTTCATCGGCGATGGCAATGAAGATTGGAACAAGGTCCTGGACTATAATCCATTGCCTGCAAGCATCGACTTCTATTTGGATCCGCTGTTCGTCAACAAGGATAGTATCACCAACATCATTACTGAAGTCAAGCAACATTTCATCGTCAGCGAGATCAAGTATCCCGATGCAGTGGTCAGTGGGCTCAACCAGGTGGTCAGAAAATTTGAGATCCTTCTGCTGGCCTTTGCGGCCATTCTGGCTTTGATCGCCATCATACTCATTGACAATACCATCCGACTGGCGATGTTCAGCAACCGATTCCTGATAAAGACCATGCAGATGGTCGGGGCCACCAGATGGTTCATTTCAAAGCCTTTCGATACCAAAGCCATCCTGAACGGCCTGTTCAGTGCTGTTCTGGCCATTGCAGCCATCATCCTCATTATTTATGGGGTAGAGAAATGGTGGTTACCGGAAATCAAAGCACTCCGTGACAATACCCTGTTGGCTCTTCTTTTTCTGGCTTTGATCGTGATCGGTATCGGCATCACTTTCTTCAGTACGCATCGAAGTGTTACCAAGTACCTGAAAATGAAGCTCGACGAACTCTATTAACATATTATGATTTTCAATCACCGACCTTGGCCTTTCCCTGATTTGGTCTATCTTGGCCGGAAGTCATAAACACGATATTTAATCAAATGGAGAAGAAACAAAGCGTACTCTTCGGCAAGGATAACTACCTGTGGATGGCCATTGGAGGAGTAATCATTCTGCTGGGTATTTTATTGATGGGCGGAGGCAAAAGCCCGGACCCTAAGATATTCGATGACAGTGTGGTATACAGTGCCCGCAGAATCACCGTAGCTCCCATACTCATTCTGCTGGGTTTGGTAGTAGAGATCTACGGAATCATGAAAAAGACGGTCAACTAGTGACCTCTCACGTACATAAATGAGGGCAGTCTCATTTCATACCCCTGACTCCCTTTTTAAATATGGATATTTTTCAGGCTGTTGTCATCGCCATCATTGAAGGATTTACAGAATTCCTTCCTATTTCCTCCACAGGACATATGGCGGTTACTTCTTCCATCATGGGCATTGAAAAAGATGCTTTCACCAAGCTTTTTGAGATCGTGATCCAGTTCGGAGCCATCCTGTCTGTTTTAGTGGTATACAGAAAAAAATTCTTCGACTTCAGGAGGCCTTCATTTTACATCAAGTTGATCCTTGCTATCATTCCGGCTTTGATCTTCGGCGCCTTATTTAAAAACAGTATAGCGTCGATCCTGGAAAGACCATTGATCATTGCCCTCGTCATGCTTGGCGGGGGGATTCTTCTGCTTTTTGTAGATAAATGGTTCGACCATCCTACCACAGGACAAGAAGAACAGGTTACCACCAGACAGGCATTCAATATAGGAATGTATCAGGTTCTCGCTATTTTGTTGCCTGGCCTCAGTCGTAGCGCAGCTACCATCATCGGCGGCATGCAGCAGAAACTGACCAGGACAGAGGCGGCTGAATTCTCATTTTTCCTGGCTGTTCCAACCATGCTGGCCGCCACGGTGAAAAGTCTATATGACGTCTATCAAAAGACCCCTGAAGTCTTGAATACCTCCAGCATTTCCACTTTACTACTCGGATCGGTGATCGCATTCATCATTGCACTCCTGACCATCCGCTTCCTCATCGGATGGCTTCAGAAACATGGCTTCAGGGCTTTCGGTTGGTACCGAATCGCTCTGTCCTGTTTGCTGCTTGTACTCATTGCCTCGGGCTATCTTCACACTTGACATAACTTACGATCAGGCCTTCAGTGCAGAATTACCTATCTTGAAGGAGAACCATCAACCCTTGATCATGGCTTCAACCGGAACCAAGAAATTAGAGAATGCCTGGGCGATGTATGATTGGGCCAACAGCAGCTACAATCTGGTCATCACCTCAACCATTTTCCCGGCATATTATGTGGGCATAACCAGCAATATCATACCCGGCGAGCCCAACATGGTTCATTTTTTCGGTTGGAAGGTCGCCAATACCGTTCTGCAGGATTACGCTCTCGGTATCGTTTTCCTACTGGTAGCCATCACATCCCCCATACTCTCCTCCATCGCAGATTACAGAAGGAACAAGAAAGTGTGGTTACGATGGCTGAGTTTCGTGGGGGCCGCCTCCTGCAGTGCATTATTCTTTTTCACTCCCGATAGGCTGGAAATGGGCATATTCTTTTTCTCCCTTGCAGCCTTGGGATTCTGGAGCAGCCTGGTCTTTTACAACTCCTACCTGCCTGACATAGCACCCCCGGAGGAGCGGGATCGGGTGAGCGCAAAAGGATTCACCTATGGATATGTTGGAAGCGTTCTACTGCAGATCATCTGCTTCCTGCTGATCATTAAACCCGGCTGGTTCGGGATGAGTGGGGATGATGGCACGCTTGGACCCCGCATTTCTTTCCTACTCGTTGGGATATGGTGGTTCGGATTCGCACAGATCACCCTGAATGCCATGCCTGCACAAAGTCGTATCGCCAGGCCATCCGGAAAGAACCTGCTTGCCAATGGTTTTCGGGAGCTTTCCAAAGTATTGAAGGAGGTAAATTTAATGCCCGTCCTGAAAAGATTCCTGTTATCTTTTTTTCTTTACAGTGTGGGGGTGCAGACAGTAATGCTTGTGGCGGCCGCCTTTGCCAAAAAAGAGATATTCCCGAAAAAAGAGGACGAAGCAAAACTGCTCATCACAATCATCCTCATCCAATTGATCGCGATCCCCGGAGCTTTATTAATGAGTAGACTTTCCAAAAAGATCGGCAATTTCAACGTATTGACATGCGCTGTCGTCATATGGATATGCATTTGCGTCTGGGGCTACAACCTGCACTCACAGAATCAACTGTATATATTGGCCTGCATCATCGGATTAGTCATGGGCGGTATCCAGTCCATGAGCCGCAGCACATATTCCAAACTGTTGCCAGACACGCAGGACACCACATCCTATTTCAGTTTTTATGACGTCACGGAGAAGATCGCGCTTTTCATCGGACTCTTTCTGTTTGGCGGCATAGAACATCTGACTGGAAGCATGCGCAATTCCCTTGTGTCATTAATCTTCTTCTTCATCTTGGGCCTGCTTGCCCTGCTGTATACAAAGGCAGCCGCAAATAAAAAAGGGTATGGAACTCTACACGATTGATACCGGTTTCTTCAAATTGGATGGCGGGGCGATGTTCGGCGTTGTCCCCAAATCGATCTGGAGCAAATTGAATCCAGCAGATGTAAACAATCTCTGCAACTGGGCCATGCGTTCCCTTTTGATCGAAGATGGGAACAGACTGATCCTCATAGACAATGGTATCGGAGACAAGCAGGATGCGAAATTCTTTGGCCATTATCATCTGAATGGGGACGCCACTCTTGAAAAATCGCTTTCAGAAAAAGGCTTCGGCAAGGAAGACATAACCGATGTCATCCTCACCCACCTGCATTTCGACCACTGTGGCGGATCTGTAGTGCGGGATGGTGATCGCCTAATGCCTGCATTTCCGAAAGCCCGATACTGGAGCAATGATGCGCACTGGAAATGGGCGACCGAGCCCAATGAACGCGAAAAGGCCTCTTTCCTGAGGGAAAACATCCTGCCCATCCAGGAAAGCGGACAACTTGATATGATACCCGTTGGTGATTTGGGATCATCGCCATTTTCCAAAAACATAGATATACGTTTTGTGAATGGTCATACAGAAGCCATGATGATTCCTCAGATCCGTTACGGCGATCGTACCATCGTATTCATGGCAGACCTCCTGCCTGCGGCAGCACATTTGCCTTTGCCTTATGTAATGGCATACGACATGTTCCCGTTGACGACGATGCAGGAAAAGAAAAAATTCCTCGAAGAAGCGGTGACCGAGGATTATACCCTTTTCTTCCAGCACGACCCCATCCATGAATGCTGCTCGCTGAAAAGGACGGAGAAAGGGGTCAGGCCGGACGACCTTTTCCCATTAAGGGACATAACTGGGTGAAAGGGACTTGTCATTCCACACCTAGGAAAGACTGCAAGGGGTAGCGAAGGTTCCGGTAAGACATCATGTCCACCTTGATACTACCTACACTGATCGGGCTTTCGATACGTACCGGAATATGATTGGCATCATCAGTTATCCACACCGCCATCTTCTCCCCGCCCTCGAAAATAGTACCCTTGATGAGCAAGGGCTTGAACTTGATTGCCTTGAATTTTCCGTAACGGGTCTTGATCACTTCCTTTCCCAGATAACGTATGTATAAGCTGTACACTTCATCATCCAGGAACATCTGGAAAGGGATCTTATCACCCGGACTGTAATGGTCGAAATCTATATTACGGGCATAATAAATGGAGCTGAGGACATCCTGGATACAGGCAGGCACCTTGAAAATACCGTGTGAAGAAACCGCCGTACCCGTTTCATGGTTGAAGGTAACATTGTCATTCATCTTGTAGCCACCTTCATCAACATGTCGTATGAATCGATATGGACGAAGACTGGCCGTGTCGATGTATGTCTCATATCTGTCCCGAACCTTGAATATCCAATCGTAACTCTCATTTGAAAAACCGAGACCTACGACATGATAAACCGGCCTGTTCTGGTATCGTTCAAGACCAAGGTTGAATTCCGCATGACCCGCATCCACGTATATTCCGATCACATTATAAAAGACCTTGAAGCCAATGCTCTCGCCCGCCTGAAATGTCGTATTCACGATGCCGCAGAAATCGTCTCCAGCAGATGTGCGGATACAGTTGAGGATCAAATAAAGGATCAGAATGGATTTCTTTGCCAAAATAGTCACATTTCATACGGCCATCCGGCCGCGACGTTACTTAAGAAAAAAGATCGATGAATCCACTAGCTTCAGGAAGCCATGGATTCACGGTCGCTGAAAATACGCACCCCTAAGATCAATATACTACCCGCCAATGCAGGGACCGCCAGATTGATCAGCCATATTCCGGTTGCCGCCGCATAAATGCCTACGGCATTGGAACTGAACATGCCGAACAGCAAGAGGCTATATTCCCATCTCAGTCCGATCTCCAGCAATGCCACTGTAGGCACCATGGCCAGCAGAAGGAATAAAATGGAGACGGTCCAAAAACCAGACCACCAATCTATGTCCACCTGAAGGAAATGCAGCATCAATATATATTGAATCCCGAAAACAAGGAAACGCATCAGAGAAAGGACGAGCACTCTTAACAGAACACTAACAGTCAATTCCTCCATGACGGAGATATGCCTGGAAATGCTGGACAATGCCGGTATCCGATCGATACCTTGCACAATCCAGCCCAAACGGAAATAGAGGAGCAGACCGGCAAAGGTGAAAAAAGCCGTGACGAACCTGAATATGTTCAGCCAGATCAGCGGAGCACCCCCACCCATAACCGAAATCAGATGTTCGCGGAGCAGGGACATCCCCAAACAACCCATGAATAAAGTGACGAGCAGCTGACTCATACTGCCTGCCACAGTCAATGAAACGGCCTGAAGCCTCCTTCCCTCCCTAACATGGAGTATACGTCCTCCGTATTCACCAATTCGGTTGGGTGTGTTCATGGCAAAAGCCAAGCCGGATAATATCGCCTTGAAGGAACGAAGGAAACTCATCGGTTCAAGATTCTTCAGCAATGCCTGCCATTTCCTCGACTCAAGACCCCAGTTGATGATCATGAGCAGGATTATGACATATAAGCGCCATTGCGGGCCATTGGCAATAGCCTGGCGTAATGTATGAATATGCTCCCTGAGGTTGGGCTGATGTCTCAACTGAACATAGATGGACCAGCTCAACCAGACGAAGAGCGCAGGACCCAGCAGGTAGTTGACGAATATTTTGATACTTTTGTTCAGCGCCATTAATTATCCCTCAAAATTAGCCTGCCCTTGTTACAAAGCCCTAAAATTATTCTCGGCATAGACCCCGGAACGGTGATCATGGGCTATGGCATCATCTCCGTGAAAGGGCGCGAAATCAAGCTAGTAAGGATGGACGTGCTGAAACTCGGCAGGAAAGACATGTTCGAAAGACTACGGATCATACACGAGTCGATCAATTCATTGATCCGGGAACATGGTCCACATGAAATGGCCATTGAAGCTCCCTTCTTTGGTAAAAATGTCCAGAGCATGCTCAAATTGGGCAGAGCTCAAGGTGTTGCTATCGCTGCGGCCATGCAATGCGGTCTTCCCGTGACGGAATATTCACCCAAGAAGGTCAAACAGTCGATCACGGGAAATGGAAATGCGAATAAGGAAAAAGTCTGGATGATGCTTCAGCAGTTGATTCCACTTGGCGACACCTTGAAATATTACGATGCTTCGGATGCACTTGCCGTGGCCCTTTGTCATCACTTCGGAAATGGCATTAGGACAGGACCTTCACTGGGCAAGAAAAAACCCAAGACTGCATGGGCCGATTTCATGAGGGATAATCCGCAAAGGGTATCTCGCTGATCGATCATTTCATCCGACCGTACAGGCTTGCGAATAACCATGCTGGCACCAGCAGCAATAGCAAGTACCATTGAAAAGCACCTGCGAAAAGATCTACACCCAATATACAGGCCAGGGCTATCGAGAAGACCCAAACACCCCATTTTTCCATGCTCCAGATGCCGGATAGACCCGCAAAAACGACCACGGTGAGCAAAGCCATCGCGGCCGGATAGAAATTGCCGTATGGGGCATACGCTCCGGTGAACGTGTACATGATGTTCAGAAGCCCCGCCGCAAATAGCAGTGAGCAAATCCAAGGCAACCATACAGGTTGACTTCCGTTTTTTTGTTGCTCAGGCATTATTTACAGATAATTGAGAGATGATCTTATCACGGGCCGCCTCGAATTCGGCAGGAGAAAGTTTCAATTTCTTTCTGTTGAAATTCAGGTCATCCGCAGAGTCTATGGGTACGAGATGAAGATGTGCATGCGGAACTTCAAGTCCTACCACGGAAAGGCCACAGCGGTTGCACGGAAAAGCCTTTTCAATGGCGTGAGCGATGGGTCGAGCGAAAACCATCAACTCGGAGAGAATCTCGGGGGTAAGGTCGAAAAAACGATCGGTTTCCACCTTGGGGACGATCAGCGTATGACCTTCCCTCATGGGAAATATATCCAGGAAGGCGTAGAAGCGATCGTTCTCCGCTATCGCATACGATGGGATCTCGCCGTTGATGATCCTGGTGAATATGGAGGGCATGATAAGATAATTGTGTTCGGAATCGGGCGATGGTGAAACGGTACAGAGGCCTTCTCAGGTAGTGATATTTTCAATCCTGAACCTGATCAGTCCATTTGGAGCTTGAATTTCGGCCACATCCCCGGGCTTCCTGCCCAGAAGTCCCTTACCAATAGGTGAAGTAACCGAGATCTTGGATAATTTCAGGTCTGCCTCTTTTTCGGAAACGATCTGATAGGTCATGGACTTGTTTGTCGACAGGTTGGTGATCGTGACACGGGTAAGTATGGAGACCTTACTGGTGTCTATGTTCTCCGCATCCAGGATACGGGCATTTGCCATATCACTTTCCATTTTCTTGATACGAGACTCGAGAATGCCCTGAAATTCCTTTGCTGCATCATATTCGGCATTCTCCTTGAGATCACCTTTCTCGCGAGCCTCGGCAATGGCACGGGAAGCTGCAGGCCTTTCCACAGTCTTCATCCGATGAAGCTCAGCTTTCATCTGTTCCAGAGTCTCTCGGGAAACATATATTACTTCGCTCATGATCGTGACTTTAATTGGGATGAAAAAAATAGCAACGCTCCAGTCGGACTGAAGCGTTGCATGGCACAAATATAAAGATTTTACTTCAAAACAATAAAGACCTGGGTCAATAGCGCATGTAAGAGCTCCTATAGAAGATCTTACCTTCTCTATTGATGCGCCAGTTCTCCTGGTACCGGGTGGAGTCCACATGTCCATCCTGATAGGTCCCCGTTTCCTTTATCCATAACATCACCTGATCATAATCCAGCTTATCACTATGCATGACTAGATAGGTCTTGAATTCCTCGTCGAACTTGGTGAATCTAGAACGGAACTTATGGACAAGTTCAGAAAATCCCTGCGGAGTCAAATTATATGTCTTGTTCTCGAAATTGACATTGGTGATCGTGTCGGCTATATGAGACGCCAATTCATCGTAGAGGGTGTCATTCACGAGGTTGCGATAGAAAGTGAGAATGGTGCGCAACTTTTCGGGGTCCCCCATCTTCCAATCATCAGTCTGAGTGGCGGGGAAAGGCATGGGAGCCGTGACCTTGGGAGTCGTTTCGACTGTATCTGCTGGCCTGATATCGGCTGCAGGCTGATTGTCTGATGACCTGTTGCAGGCAAGAAGAAGCAAACAGTATGTGATGAAGATCGATAAGGTTCCTTTCATGGTGGTCAGTTGTTTGGTTTTCGAAGTCAGTCCATACTCAAATATAACAGGTTTGAATTTGAACAGCAACAATGCGATGGAAGATGGATCACAAACCCAGTTTATCCAAAAGGACCCTGGCCATGAGTTCGAATGCTTCATGGCTGTAACCTGCGATATGTGGGGTGATCAGAACCCGGGGGTCATTCACTAATCGTTCGAACTCATGTGCTTCTTTTTCCGAAAAATCGGACGGACTCTCATTCTCCAAAACATCCAGCCCTATTCCACAGACCAGTCCTTTGTCGAGGGCATGGATAAGGGATGTTGTATCAGCCACTCCGCCTCTGGATGTATTCAGGAATACCGGTGAACGCTCCAAGGTGGAGAAAAAATCATCATTGGCAAAATGGCGGGTCTCTTCCGTGAGGGGAAGATGTAAACTGATCACATCACAATAACGTGCCAGCTGATCGGGTGTGGCCTCCCGGACATACCCCTTGGCAAATCCGTGCTTGTATTTGTCACTGGCAAGTACGGTGACTCCAAAGGACGACAGGAGTCTTGCAAAGCTGCTTCCCGTGTTTCCGAATCCGATGATGCCCACTGTCTTTCCTGATAATTCCGTTCCCGTGTTGGCTTCACGGATCCATTTCCCTTCCCGCAACTCTTGGTTGGAGGAATGGATCCGATGCATCAGGCTCAGCAACATGCCCAACGCATGTTCGGCAACGGCAAGTCGATTTCCCTCGGGGCTGCTCTCACAACGTATACCCTTACTAAGGGCATAATTCGTATCAATGAGTTCCATCCCGCTCCCCAAACGTCCGATCCATTGAAGTTTGACGGCACGATCCAATAGATCACGGCCGATCTTCAACCGTGTAGTCACTATGATACCGGCGTATTCACTGATCTTATCCGCCAGTTCAGCCGACGAGATAGCCATGTCCACATCCACGATAAAGCCTTTTTCTTCCAGGCGTTGCTGGAGGACTGGATGTGCACGTGCAGTGATGATGACCCTGGGCTTCATAACATTTTATTGAGGAGTCCAATAAAATCCCCTACTGACAATTGTTCCGCTCTCTTGCTAAAGATATCTTCCTGAAGGATATCAGCAGAAAAGTAGGGCTTTAGCGGATTCCTCAATTGCTTGCGTCGCTGCCCGAAAGCTGCCTTGACCAAACGCAACAATTTGTGGAAGTCATCCACCTTCCACGGATTTCCGATATTGATCAATCTGATGACCGCACTTTTCACCTTGGGTGGCGGTTGGAAACAGTTCTCATGTACCTCAAAAAGATATTCCACACGAAAATAGGTCTGGATCAGTACGCTTAGTATGCCATAATCCTTGGAGCCAGGACCTGCCGTCACCCTTACTGCGACTTCCTTCTGGAACATCCCCACCATGGTCTCCACTTGATCCTTCCAATCCAGTACCCTGAACAGTATCTGGGAACTGATGTTGTAAGGGAAATTACCCACCAAGGTGAAAGCTCCCGGGAAAGGCGCATCAATATCCAGGATGCTGCCTTCAACAAGTTTTCCTTTAATACTCGGAAATTTTTCTTCCAGGAACAATACCTTTTCATGATCGAGTTCAACGGCCCTGAAGTCCACGCCTTCCATATCCATCAAAAAGCGGGTTATGGCACCGCCGCCAGGACCCACCTCAAGCAGATTCACTGGTTGACCCTCCTTGATCACAGAAACGATCTTTCGACAGATGTTCTCGTCTTTCAGAAAATGTTGGCCCAGTGATTTCTTGAGTGTGTACATGAATGTTCAAAAATACTCAAACATGCCCTTTAAGCCTTAACTTTATCTGTTCAAAGTCGATTCTCCCATGAATATAGTCACGGCAAAGCCCATCATAGGTATCACCACAGGGGATATAAACGGTATCGGTATAGAACTCATCATCAAGACCCTGTCTGACAGCCGACTCTTGGAATTCATGACCCCCGTTGTTTTCGGCTCCAACAAGGTGCTCAATTTTTATCGTAAGTCGTTAGCCGACATAAACATAAACTACAACAACCTAAAGGATCTCAGCAAGATCAGCCCCAAGCAGGTCAATGTACTCAACCTATGGGAAGAGGAGATTGCCATCACTCCGGGTACCGTCAACGAGATCGGAGGTAAATATGCCGTCTCTTCCCTAAAGGCAGGCGTTCAGGCGCTTCGGGAGAACAAGATCCATGCCTTGGTGACAGCACCCTTCAGCAAAAAGAATGTCCAATCTGCTGATTTCAATTTCACCGGCCACACCCCTTTTCTAAAAGAAGTGTACAATGTACCCGAGGTCATCATGCTGATGGTAGCGGAGAACATGCGTGTGGGCCTGCTCTCCGAACACATACCCATTTCGGAGGTTCCCAAGCACATCACCAAAGAGAAAATCTTAGCCAAATTGCGCATCCTTCGCGACAGCCTGAAAAAAGATTTCGGCATCGACCACCCGCGCATCGCAGTATTAGGATTGAATCCCCATGCCGGAGATGACGGGTTGGTCGGCAATGAAGAAGAGCAGATAATCAGACCTGCTATCGCAGAGGCCCGAAAGAATAACCTGCTGGTTTTCGGCCCATATAGCGCTGATGCATTTTTCGCTCAGGGCAACCATGAACGTTTCGACGCTGTTCTTGCCATGTATCATGATCAGGGCCTTATCCCCTTCAAATCGCTATCCAGTGGAGAAGGAGTAAACTATACCGCGGGGCTTCCAGGGATCAGGACTTCACCCGACCATGGCACGGCAATGGATATAGCCGGAAAAGGAAAGGCTGATGAAGGTTCATTTCGCGAAGCCTTGTTTGTTTGCCTGGATATCATCAGCAAACGTCATGGATGGGCCGAAGCACATCGAAATCCGCTTCGTAAGATATCTGCGCATGTGGTGGGCAGGATGGAAGACGAAAGACTAGCGGAAGAATAAGCCAGTTCCGTTCATTGGAACACGGACTCTGGAACTCCCTTATTGATCAGGTAATTGTCATAAGTGATTTCTACTTTTCCCATTTTATTACCGGATCCTGCAGGAATGTTTTTAGGCTCCTGCCCTGATTCATATTCGAAGGTGATGCCTTTGGGTAATTTGTAATCCTTCGTATGGAAGGTGAAAATGACCTTGTCTGGTAGTCCCCAGTTCTGATATTTTCCGTATTCCATCTGCATGTCATACGTTCCGTGTTCCTTCGTCGTTGTAGTCGCACGTAGGATCAGTTCCGATTGTTCATCAATGTAAAGCGTGGTCAGTACGATGTCCGCATCCTCGTTGGTCGGGAGTAATTTGACCACCTTGGTGGCATGTCCACCCACATGGCCATCCCCAGAAGGGATCACCGTATAATGATCGGTCATGAGCAGAGAACGCATGTTGAAACTCACGCCTCCTTTCGGCAGCAAGGAGATCCCTCCTTCCTTTTTGATACGAAATTGGTCCGGTTGCTTGTAAAAAACATTGACCCTGGAGATTGGGATCTTGAGAAAAGAGACATCAGTCCTCAGATTACCGGTGGCTTGATAATCCTTGACCTTGTCCATCCTGGCTCGAACATGAGACAAAAGGATATTAATATCCTGTGCAGGTGATCGACCAAAAGCTACGAAAGTCAATAAAAAGAAGATCAATCGGGTGGCCATAGTACGGTGCGGTTCAGTCGCGTCCGATTATAACAATCTCAGGAATGAATGGTTCAAGCAAAATCATCCGATTCCCGATAAGCCTTTATCAAAGCCAACTCGCCTTCCTTACCTTTCTGAGAGATGCCATGTTCCATTCCTAAAATACCCTGATAGCCCTTTTCGTAAAGGTGTTTGAAGATGTTTTTATAATTGATCTCTCCAGTGGTGGGTTCGTTCCTGCCTGGATTATCACCTATCTGGATATAACCGATCTCATCCCAGGCCCTGTCGATGTTCTTGATGATATCTCCTTCATTTCTTTGCATATGGTATATGTCGTAAAGGATCTTACAGGATGGGCTATTAACGGCCTTGCAAACCTCAAAGGTCTGTGCAGACGTGCGCAGGAATAGATCGGGATTATCACTCAATGGTTCCAGTACCATGACCACGCCCCCTTTTTCCAGTATCTCTGACCCCCGACGGAGGGCATCGACAACATTCGCGGTCTGAAAATCATGACCAAGAGACCGGTCCGTATTACCGGGCACCACGGTAGCCCATTTCGCATTGCAGCGTTTGGCCACTTCGATTGCGGTGCGGCAGTCCTTCATCATCTTATCCTTCCATTCCTGCTTCCCAGTAGTGAGACTGAGTTTCCAGTGCCAGCCATCCGTGGTGATGACGAACACCCCCATGCGCATACCCAGTTTCGCCAAAGTATCCCCTATTTTCTGCTGCTCTGCCGGTGAACGCTCCATCATTCCATTATCCTCGATGGCACGGAACCCTTTATCGTATGCATATTTTATCTGATCGATGAAATCAGGACCGGCTGAATTGGCGAACATGCCATCATGCGTGGCATAACTCAGGTGAAAGGGTTTGTCCGCTTGCAAAATGGTCCTGTCCATACCTTTTGCATGAATACCTGCCACGACCGCCGATCCAGCAAGTGCACCTTGACGAAGGAAATGTCTACGTTCCATATTGGCCATAATTTAAACGTAAAATAAGCAATATTGATGGTAGCAGGAAGGGTAATTTTAAGTGCTTGCACTTCCGTTTTACTGTACTTTGGCTTAACTTTCCCGATAAAGTCCAGCACATGTTCCGTGGCGCATTCCTCTTCATCTCAATGTTTTCGATTTCGGTGTCCATGGCACAGGATACGAGCTTCCATGATTTGAGTTTCACCCTTCCATCGGGGCCTTACCCTTTCGCAATGGTGGCTATTCCAGGAGGCAGTTTCACGATGGGCAATGGATCAGTGAATGCCCCGGCAGATGAGACTCCTGCATCGAACGTTACCATTTCCCCTTTTTGGATGGGTGTATACGAGATCACCCACGATCAGTACCACATGTTTTACGACAACGACAGAATATCCCAGGGATCCGATGTGGATGCGGTCACACGACCCACACAGCAGTACATCGACCTGAGTTGGAACATGGGCAAGGAAGGTGGTTTCCCGATGAACAGTATGAGTCAGGATGCAGCACTCATGTTCTGCAGGTGGCTGTATCAGCAGACCGGCTTCTTCTTTCGGCTGCCCACAGAAGCGGAATGGGAATATGCCTGCAGGGCAGGCACTAAAACCGCATATTTTTTTGGGGACGACGCTTCAAAATTGGACAATTACGCCTGGTACAAGGAAAACAGCAAGGGCAAATACAAAAAAGTAGGCCAGAAAAAGCCCAATCCCTGGGGACTCTACGACATGATCGGTAATATCAGTGAATGGACACTTGACCAATACGATGAAAAATTCCTAAGCACGATCGGTAAGGATCCGAAAGATCCGGTCATCCCCCCCGGAAGTCGTTATCCCAGGAGTCTGAGAGGAGGATCTTTCCTCGACGAAGCGGCATCATTACGTTCCTCTGCACGAAGCCACTCTGAAACATCCTGGAATAGGCGGGATCCGCAGGTACCCAAAAGCCGCTGGTGGCTAACCGATGGCATGTTCGTCGGCTTCAGGATCGTTCGGCCACTACATCAGCCTACAAAAGAAGAAGCGGACCAATTTTATAAATTATATTTAGGCAACTGATCCTTCACAGACAAAACAACCATATCATGAACGATGCATCCCAAAACAGCGGTAACTCCCGCCGAGAATTTGTAAAACAAGGTAGCCTGCTCGCGGGAGGCCTTATCGCAGCCCCTCTGATGAGTAGAGCCAATTTCTTCTCAGGGGCTGACGACACCATCAAGATCGCTCTCATCGGCTGCGGCGGACGCGGTACGGGTGCGGCGATGCAGGCACTGCTCACCAAGCAGAATGTGAAACTGGTTGCCATGGCAGACGCTTTCCGTGACCGGCTGGATGATTGCCTGAAGAATCTCAGCAAAGATGACATCTCCGACTGGTCCGGCGGTAAAGGAAGCGTTAAAGCCAGGATAGATGTTCCGGAAGAAAGAAAATTCGTCGGGTTTGATGCGTATAAGAAAGCGATGGCTTTCGCCGATGTGGTGATACTCACTACACCACCCGGCTTCCGCCCGATCCATTTTGAAGAGGCTGTACGTCAAGGCAAACAGATCTTCATGGAAAAACCTGTTGCCACTGATCCTTCCGGCATCCGTCGCGTGCTTGCCGCTGCAGAAGAAGCCAGAAAGAAAAAACTCAATGTTGTCGTTGGCCTTCAACGCCGCTACCAGAATTCCTACCGCGAGCTATTCAAACGCAAGGATCAGATCGGTGATATCGTATCCGCCCAGGCTTGGTGGAACAACGATGGCGTCTGGGTCCACCCGCGTCAACCGGGGCAGACTGAGATGCAATACCAGATGCGCAATTGGTATTACTTCGTATGGCTCTGTGGAGATCATATCACCGAGCAACACATCCACAATCTGGACGTCATCAACTGGTTCAAAGGTGGCCATCCGGTGAAAGCGCAGGGAATGGGTGGTCGTGAAGTACGCAAAGGCAAGGATTATGGTGAGATCTTCGACCATCATTACGTCGAATTCACTTATGCCGATGGCTCCACGCTCAACAGTCAGTGCCGGCATATCAAGAATACCGCGGCCAAAGTGGATGAGCTGCTGGTAGGTACCAAGGGTAAGATCATGGGCGCTGAAGGCAAGATAGTAGACCATAAGGGCAACCCCATCTACCAATACGACATGAAGGAAGAAAATAACCCTTACCAGACCGAGCACGACGAACTCTTTGCCGCCATCGCAAAGGGGGAGTATAAGTTCGACAACACGGAGTATGGCGCACACAGTAGCATGACATCGATTCTGGGCCGGATGGCTACTTACTCAGGACAGATCCTCGAATGGGACAAGGCCATCAACTCATCACTAAACCTGCAACCCAAAGACTATACCTGGGACACTTTGCCTCAGAGCCTACCAGATGCCGACGGATTATACAAGATTCCCGTGCCTGGTGTGACCAGATTTTGATCCATTTGGGAAATATCATCTACTGAAGGCCGCTCAATCGAGTGGCCTTCACCTTTTTCATTCGAGATCACCATCAGGAAAGCACATCCTTTCTCCTGAAAAAATACACAGCTGCACCGAAAAAGATCAAGGTATGCAAGGCAAGGATAGAAGCTGAACGGAGGATCGCTGCGGGGTTCTCGATAGAACCCACGATCTGCTCATGTGCCTCATTCAGCCTGACATCGAAAAATCCTTTCCATCCCAGCATGTGTGAAGTGAAGAGAAAGGGTTTGATGGTATTGAAGAAAGGGAGATTCAGTGTATTGAGGATCGTGAACACGATCACAATGCTCATGCAAGTAATGATGGGGCCAATGGAGTTCTCCGCGAACACACTCAGGAGAAATGCAAGTGCAGCAACTGTGACCATGGCCAATGATGCAAATCCGAATGCGGCAACATAACGCCATAACACATCGTTTCGTACTACTTGAGTGACCACTTCACTTTTCATGATGATCATATCGTCTGCACCAAAGATGAGCAGGGAAACACCCAGTGCCCATATAGCCATCCAGATCAACAACAGAATAGTATAGATGCAGGAAGCGATGAACTTACCGGCCATCAGTTCTGTTCGACTTACGGGCTTAGTAAGTAGAAGCCTAAGGGTTCCCATATTGGCTTCCCCGGAGACCATGTCCCCCGCCACCAAAGCGATCAGCAAAGGAACATGGATGAGAAGGGTCTGCAGGATGAGATAAGCCATCAGGTAGCCGTTCAGCACCTTCCCATCCACTTCAAAGCTTTCAGAAAGTGCCTGCATCCCGAATTGAAGGTAGGTTTCGCCGTCAACCAGAAATCCCAGTTGGATCAGTCCGACAATTATCGTCACCGCCGCAAAAGCGATATAGGTCCGGGGTTTCCGGAAAATCTTGAATAATTCAATGCTGATGATCGTCCACATGTAGGTGATCTTTAGTGATCGAGAGGAAATATGTTTCCAGTGCATTTTGCGGGACCATAGCCCTGATACCGAATCCCGCCTGCATGATCTCCGTGGCCAGATCAGGAATTTCAGTCCGGGATATGGAAATGCTCATGGAGCCAGCAGGGTTAGTTGCCATGGTATATCCGGGATACTTGCTTTGTAAATGAGCAAGGCAACCTGCATTGTCCGTAGTATCCAACTGGAGTACTGTTTGCTTTGGGTCCAACATCTCAGCCAATGAACCTTCCACCACCTTTCTTCCTTTATCCATGATAAGAAGCCGTGTGGCAACCTGTTCGATCTCACTAAGCAAATGAGATGAAACGACCACCGTCTTACCATGTTCCCGGCTGAGCGATAATATGAGTCGACGGATGTCGGCGATACCCTGTGGATCAAGGCCATTTGTCGGCTCATCCAAAATGATCAAATCCGGATCATGAACCATGGCCACTGCAATCCCCAACCGCTGTCGCATGCCCTGCGAATAGTTCCGGACAGGATCATTACTTCGGTCCGATAAGCCCACCTCATCAAGTTTCCTTAAAAGCAATGATCTATCCACCTTTAGCCCACTGAGTCGGGCGAAGATCTCCATGTTCTCATAACCACTCAAGTATGTGTAGAGATCAGCACTTTCTATCACTGCACCCACTTTGTGCAGAATATCTCGTCGGTGAGTTCGTAGATCCATGCCGAAAATCCGAATACTGCCGGAAGACGGCCTAAGCAATGAAAGAAGCATTCGAATGGTGGTGGATTTGCCTGCGCCATTTTGACCCAGAAATCCATAAACATCACCTTCCATAACACTGAAATTCAAGTCTTTCACAGCTTGAAAAAGGCCGAACTGCCTGGAAAGGCCTGAAACCTCGATGATGGGAGCGTTATTTGACATGATTAACTGTTCACATTGATTAATATAACAATACTGAATATCAGAAAGTTAGATTTGTGGAAAGTTTTTTTCGCCGGCTGCACTTGCAGTTTCCGGTTTTACGCTGTTATTTTACCACAGGATCATGCCTTTTTCGGATCCTATCTCCTCTTTATCCTTTCCAAAGCCAGATCACTTCCATTCCTGAGTAAGCCATAAAGGACCTTACTGATATTCCATTTCCATACGTATCCAGTTCCTTCGAAAGCAAAATCGACCTGAACCTACACAGGCAGGCTGAGTATCCATCCGATGAGTCACCCACTGAAAATCGTTCTCATCAACACAAACTTAGCATATGATGTTGCCTTCCAGCAGCAGGAAACTGTTCTCCTCGATCCTTTTCATCATATTGGCTCTTTCAGCCTCTGCGACATCCCGTCACCACAGACCTGTCAAGAGGCAACAGGTTTTCCTGTCCAAACTGCCCAGGACAAACAAATTCCGCAAGTATGATTCCTATTTCCTGAACCAATTACCGATACAGTCCACTGTCCGCCATGCTGTGGATCTGCAACGGTTAGGAATCAGGAACTGCACAGATATTTAGAGGTTGTGAATCCCCCATAGGGTCTCCTTTCGGGGAGGCCCTATTTCAAAACCAACTTGCACTGGACCCTGGGATCATTGCCAAATTCACGAGATCATGGAAACCTCCGTTTATACTATAGCTGGCCGCATCACCCGTCTGTTGGCCTTTGTCATAATTATTTACTCGAGCATACAAGCAAAATTAAGTGAACCGGAGTCAGGATCAATGTCGATCGTTACCGGGATCGAATCCAACAGCAACAGCCAACTATTGGAATTTCATTGCGGATCGAACGTTCATCACCAGATCATGTTGAATTGGAAGATGTCGACGCCCACTTCATATTCCTTTCAGACCGAGAAAAGCTATGATGGCAATCATTTTGAAACAACCGGATCGGATGGAAATATTTCAACTGACCATGACCTTTTTAGTTGGACCGATCCATCATCGGTCCAAACGACCACATGCTACCGACTCAAGTTGAGGGATGAAAAAGGGAATATCAGTTATTCCAGGACTATGGTGGTCGCTCATTACACCGAAGGTCCGGTTCTGATGATAGGATCAATTCCAGAATTGTCTGGGTCCGCTATCCCGGTTGAGCTGAAGATGAGTGAAAAAAGCGAAGTGTCGCTTCGCATTGCTGATAACGAAGGGAACACCTTACTGCAAAATAAATTGATGGCCGATCCAGGGCTGAGCACGCACTTTATTTCAGGGGTCAACACACTACAAGCGGGGGAATATTTCCTCAAAGTATCGGTAAGCGGGAGAGAGCAACTCTCGGTTCGGCTGATCAAAACATGACGTCATAGAACACCTCAGCAGTTTCATAGGTTTGGGATATCAATAAGGCCATATAAAAATTGGCATTCATGGATCGACCTTCGGTCTCTTCAAATTCCCATTTTTATTTTTGGAGACGGTATTAAAAGATCCAATGACATCCAAAAAAATGACCAGCGCAGGGTTGCGCTGGTCGATAACATGGAAAGGATGTTTTATTTGTACTGTGCGATCAGATTCTTCGCAAGTGTTGTGAGTTTGTTGACCGCATCCTCCGGAAGATTACCCTTCTTGAATTCAGCCAGTATTTCAGGGAATTGATTCTCCAGCTCAAGATGGAGGTGCTCCTCAAATTCCTTGACACGCTTCACCGGCAGTTCGCGCAGAAGTCCTTGTGTTCCCAGATAGATGATGGCAACCTGTTTTTCCACGGTTACGGGCTGATACTGACCTTGTTTCAATATCTCCACGTTACGGGCACCTTTCTCAAGAACCTGCTTTGTTGCAGCATCGAGGTCGCCACCGAATTTGGAGAAGGCTTCCATCTCACGGTACAGGGCCTGGTCAAGTTTGAGTGTGCCTGCTACTTTCTTCATCGACTTGATCTGGGCATTACCACCCACGCGGCTCACAGAGATACCTACGTTGATGGCTGGACGGATGCCTGAGTTGAAAAGATTCGACTCGAGGAATATCTGACCATCCGTGATTGAGATCACGTTGGTTGGAATGTATGCGGATACGTCACCTGCCTGAGTTTCGATGATCGGGAGTGCGGTCAGGGAACCTCCGCCTTTGACCAGATGGCGGATGGAATCAGGAAGATCATTCATGTTCCTGGCCACCTCATCTTTGCTGATGACCTTTGCTGCCCTTTCGAGAAGGCGGCTATGAAGGTAAAAGACGTCTCCGGGATAAGCTTCACGTCCGGGCGGGCGACGCAGGAGAAGGGAAACCTCACGATAAGCTACGGCCTGTTTGGAAAGGTCATCATAAATGATCAGTGCTGGCCTGCCGGTGTCCCGGAAAAATTCACCGATTGCCGCTCCAGAGAAAGGAGCGTAGAACTGGAGCGGAGCGGGGTCAGCAGCTGAAGAAGCCACGATCGTGGTGTACTCCATGGCGCCATGATCCTGAAGGGTCTTCATCACACCTGCAATGGTGGAAGCTTTCTGACCACAGGCTACATAGATGCAATATACCGGCTTGCCGGCTTTGTAGAATTCCTTTTGGTTGATGATGGTGTCCACAGCAATGGCCGTCTTTCCAGTCTGGCGGTCACCGATGATCAGTTCACGCTGTCCACGACCGATAGGGATCATGGCGTCGATGGCTTTGATCCCCGTCTGCAAGGGTTCCTTTACCGGTTCGCGGAATATAACGCCCGGAGCTTTGCGTTCCAGGGGCATTTCATAGAGTTCCCCTGCGATGGGGCCTTTCCCATCGATCGGCTCACCGAGGGTATTGATAACCCTTCCCACCAGTCCTTCACCAACTCTGATGGAAGCGATCTTCCCGGTTCGACGTACTCTGGAGCCCTCTTTGATATCTGAACCTGAACCCATCATGACCACGCCAACATTATCTTCCTCCAGGTTCAGGGCTATTGCTTTCACCCCGGTCTCGAACTCGACCAGTTCACCTGATTTCACATTGTTCAGTCCATAGATGCGGGCGATGCCATCACCCACCTGCAATACGGTTCCTATCTCTTCCAGTTCTGCGGAGCTGTTGAAGCTATGCAACTGCTGGCGCAGTATCGCGGATATCTCATCTGGTTTTATATCTGCCATAAGGGGCTTTTTAAATATGACTAATGAATGGTATTATCTGATCTTCTGTTTGTACATGTTCTCTACAAAATGCTTCTTGATGTACTGTAGGTCATGGCGGATGCTTGCATCGAAAAGCATATCGCCGAACTGAGCAACAAATCCTCCGATGATCTTATCATCCACCTTTTCCTGTAATTCCACGGTCTTATTCGCATAAGCCGGAATCTTCTGCAGCCTCGTCTTCAGATCCTCCCTCATGGCAGCATCCATGGGAACTGCAGTGGTCAATTCCACCACTTTGATCCCTTTGTACTCCCGGTAATGATCGTCGAAACTCTGGAGTATGTCCGGCATGACCACGGACCTGCCTTTTTTGAAGATGAGGTCGAAGAAGGAAAGGGTGAGTTTGCTGATGTTGGCGCCGAACACATCGTTGAATATGCGGACCTTTTTCTCGGCGTTTATCACGGGCGACACGAGGACTTTGCTCAGTTCATCGTGATTGACGGAACGGATCAGTTCGATGTCCTTCTTTACTTCCTCAACCTGATTGGTCTCTTTGGCCAGGTCGAAAAGGGCTTTGGAATACCTGCCTGCTACTCTGGTTTGCCGCATGCTGATGGGGTATTGTTCTATTAATTTTTGCCGGAGATAGGCAGTTCATCCGCCAGTTTCCTGATATAAGATTCCTGTTCAGATTTGTTTGCCAACTCTTTGCGTATCACCTTCTCGGCTATTTCTATGACCATGTTACCTATCTCGTTCTTCACATCTGTAAGAGCGGCCATTTTCTGGTTGGAAATGGCATGGCCAGCTTCCGTGATGATCTTGTTCGCTTCGGTCTTCGCCTGTTCCTTTGCCTCATTGATGATCCTGTCTTTGGTCTCTTTGGCTTCTTTCAGCATATGGGCTCTTTCCTCCCGGGCCTGTGCCAGAAGAGCTTCGTTCTCACTCTTCAACATCGCCATTTCTGCCTTCACTTTTTCTGCAGTGGCAAGAGAGTCCGCGATCGTCCGCTCCCGTTGGTCAAGGGAGTCCAGGATGGGCTTCCAGGCGAACTTCTTGAGGATGAAGAACACGATCCCAAATGCCACGAGCGTCCAAAAAAGCAGACCGAAACCGGGTAATAACAGATCCATGTCTTATGATTTTTTCTGTTGTTTGAAAAGTACTGCATCCTCCGCCCTGTGCTTTGGATGCAGTAGTAGGTTCCTTGCCTTCGCAATCCTTATTTCAGGACGGCGAGCAGACCTGCGATCACCGCAAACAGGGCAACGCCCTCGACGAATGCAGCGGTCAGGATCATGTTGGCACGGATGTCGTTGGAAGCTTCCGGCTGGCGGGCAATCGCCTCAACGGCGCCCTTACCGATCTGGCCAATGCCGATACCGGCACCGATAGCAGCCAGGCCAGCACCGATAGCACCACCCATGTGGGAAAAACCGGTTTGAACTTCGAGCATTACAGTCATCAGACTCATGATACTTGATTTATGAATGAAAAAAAGAATTAATGGTGCTCCTCGTGTCCACCTTCAGAAGCCTGGCCGATGAAAACAGCGGTCAGGTTGGTGAAGATGAAGGCTTGTATGAATGCAACCAGGATCTCGATCATGTAGATGAATACCGCAAAAAGCACAGAAAGCGGTGAAAAACCCCAACCCGCGATCTTGCTCATTGTCCCGAATATGAAGATCAGGGTGATGAAGCTCAGAATGATGATATGCCCTGCCACCATGTTGGCGAAAAGACGCACGATGAGCGCGAAAGGCTTGGTGAAAACACCCAACAATTCAACTGGAAGCATGATCAGTACACGCACGATGACCGGCACTCCGGGATACCAGAAGATATGTCCCCAGAAATGCTTGTTTGAGCTGAACAGGATGACGAAAAATGAAATCACGCCCAGCACGATCGTGAAGGCGATGTTACCGGTCACGTTTGCCGAACCGGGAACCAAACCGAATATATTATTGATCAGAATGAAGAAGAAAACCGTGAGCAGGTAGGGCAGGTACTTTTTATACTTGCTTCCCAGATTGGGTTTGGCCACTTCATCACGCACGAAAGCTATAACCGGCTCGATAGCATTCTGCCAACCTTTCGGGGCTGTATTGACCCCCTGACCTTTCTTGTACTTGTTCGCGATGCCTATCATGAGTACGACCAACAAGGTCAAAGCCAGGATCATCTGGATCACATTTTTGGAAAGGGACAGGTCATATACTTTAACCGTCTCATCCGGAACACCAGCTTCAGTTACTGCCATCACCTTTCCTTTCTCCAGCTTATACCCGTCATGCTCAACTTCTTTGCCCTCTTTTTCGAAGGCTGAGGAAAGGAAAATGGATAAGCCACGTTGGGAGGAATAAAGGATCACCGGCAGGGGGATGGTGGCATGAAATTCAGTGCCGTCAGACTTTTTCAGTGTGAAGAAGTGCCATTCGTGGGAATCTTTGATGTGGTCCATGATCACTTCGGCCGGGTCGAGTTTAGTCTCACCCCCCTCCTCACCGGCCAGAACCGGGGTGGAGATCGTTGTGAAAAAACCACCGAAAACCAATACCAGCAAGAATTTCAACCGTCTCAGGGTCATGTATGTCGCAAATTTGCCGCAAAGATAGGGTTGCGGGGGTGAATTACCTTATTTATTGCAGGTTTTTACCCCCATCTTCCGGGTCGAAAATGGCCTATTTTTTTTGCACCACGTGTGGGGTGTGCCGATTGAATTGAAGGTTGTAGAGATCCGCATAAAAACCACCTTTGGCCATCAACTCATCATGCGTTCCGTTCTCCATGACTACTCCATTTTCTAGCACTAAGATCTTGCTGGCTTTTCGGATGGTGGAAAGCCGATGGGCGATGACGATGGAGGTTCGGCCAGAGATCATGGTTTCAATGGCACGCTGGATCAACTGCTCAGACTGGGTGTCTACCGAAGAGGTGGCCTCGTCCAATATCAGGATGGAAGGGTCGAACAGTAGCGCTCTTATGAATGAAAGTAGTTGTCGCTGGCCCATGGATAATGTACCTCCCCTTTCCATGACATTATAATCGTACCCTCCGGGTAACTGGATTATAAATTCATGAATTCCAATTAGTTTTGCAACTTTTTCCACCTCTTCGCGCGAAATGGCCGTATTCCGAAGAGTCACATTGTCCAGGATGGAACCGGAGAAGAGGAAGACATCTTGCAGGACAACTCCGATCTGACTCCGGAGCGAGTGTAATGCATAATCCTCAATGGCCACATCATCTACAAGAATACTTCCTTTGTTGATTGCATAAAGCCGATTGAGCAGACTTATGATGGAGGTTTTTCCGCTTCCCGTATGACCTACAATAGCGAGCGTCTCCCCGGGTTTGATGTGGAAACTGATGTCCTTGAGCACGTACTGATCGGATTTATAAGCGAACCAAACCCCTTCGAATCGAACATCACCCTTGACTTTTTCAGGGGAATGACTACCTTCTTTACTGATCTGGTCAGGATTGTCAAGAACTTTGAACACCCTCTCACTGGCCACCATCCCCATTTGGAGGACGTTGAATTTATCTGCGATCATGCGCAGCGGTCGGAAAAGCAGGTTTAGCATGATGATGAAGGAAACGATGATACCGGAAATCTCCGCAGCTTTTTCCGGAGGAAGTCCCAATGCCTGTATAGCGGCGAACCACACCAGCAATCCCATGGAAAAAGCAAGGATGATCTCCACGAAAGGGAAGAACAACGAATAAGCGAATATTGCCTTGATATTCGCATCCCGGTGCTCTCGGTTAATGTCACGGAATTTGGCCATTTCCGTATCCTCAGCCACGAAAGCTTGTACCACCTGCATGCCGGTGATATGCTCCTGAACAAAAGCATTCAGAGCGGCCACGGCATTACGTACCCTGATGAATGATCGATTCACACTTTCTTTAAAATAATAAGTGGCCAGGATCAGCAGGGGAAAGGGGATCAAGCATATCAGAGTCAGCCTCCAATCTGTCCAGAACATGGCGGCCAGGATGGCCACGATCGATAGCAGGTCTGCGATGATGGGTACAAGTCCTTCCGAGAAAATATCATTGATGGCTTCTATATCGTTGATCGTGCGTGTCGTCAACGTGCCGATGGGTGTCGTATCGAACTGTGTGAGATTGAGACCAATCACTTTTTGATATACTTTGATACGCAGGTCGCGTACGACGGTCTGTCCCAACCATGCAGTTAGGTAAGTGAACCAGAACCTGAGCAGGGTTTCTACGACCAGGAGAATCACCTGAAGTAGGGTTATCCTGAAAAGCAGGTCCAGCACCATGTTTCTGGTGGAATGCACATCTCCCACGATATGACTGATGCTGTAGTTGACGAGCATGGGGCGAATGGGAGAAAGCAGCGCCAACAGCACGGAGAGTACAACAGAAATTATGAATTTATCCCGATAGGGGGCCGTATAACCGAACACCCTGCGCAGTAAGGCAAGGTCGAACAGGTTCTTCTTGGCGGCTGGTGCTACGGACATGCCCGCAAATTCGTGAATTTCCAATTACCGGACGGGGATCTTTCCGCCAACAGTCAATGTTCAGAAGACGCTTTGCTTTCCATCGCTTTGGAATATGCCTTGATGAAAAGTGCACCCAAATTCTTGTGAGGTGGTATGTAATTGTCGAACCTCTCCCGCCCCTCCGGCGTGGTGAACTGTGCAGCCAGGCTTTTCCACAAAGGGATCCATTCGATACTGCGTCCAGCAAGCAGTTCGTCATTGATGGCCCGGAGTATGGGCTCATTCACATTCTTGGTTCCCACTTCCTTTGAAGAAATGATGTGCGCATCCGGGCATGTTCGAAGCACATCATCCAAATTATGGTACCCGCCGCAGGATCCGAGGATGACTATATCAGCCGATTCCGGAAGTTGTTTTATGGTGTATTTGACATGATAACTGTGACCGCGATGGATAACGATAGTCGGTTTGAGTTTGTTCGTCTCCAGAAAATCCAACAAGTGTTCCTGTGCCTTTGCATCGGGATCGTCACCTTTGGAATTATCCAAAGGCAGGTTGGCGAAGATCCAAACCGGCTTGCCCTTGATGGAACGTATCTCCACCCACTCCTTATTTTTGGTGACCTTCCAATCCTTTGCGCTGAACATGCCCATGAAATTGGCATATGACTCTGCACCGTCCTTGTCGCCGTAGAAGAACACCAACTGAATCACCCTGCCCTGATCATCGGCCAGCCTGCTGTAATTCACTTTGTAGACGGGAGGAATGCCCAGTTTTTCGGAAAGATCGATGGAACTGTCGGAGGAAGATCTGAATATGGTCTGGAGTATATGGTATATCGTTTTGCTTCTTTTGTCGCCGGAGGCACGGCTATCGATGAGGCTCTTGCCGATCTCCCGGTCGATCAGTTTCTTGATGGATGGCGTATTGATGCTTCCGTAGGAGTCTGCAACATCAACCGCCTCTTCAAGGCTACCGCTCCTATCCAGTCCTCTCGCAAAGGCGATCATCAGTCGCTGCGCACTGCTGTCCGGGAAAGTGTACAGGAAATGATCCAGCTTGTTGTAGCCTGCCGCCATTTTAATGAACTTCTTGAAATGGTCGAATTGAACACTCATGAGCAAGGTATCCCCTGAAGGAATGCGCATCCTTTCCATCATGCGGTTATACACACCTTTGTAACTGGAAGTATAGATGACATCCTCACCAAGAACGATCAGGAAATAAAGTTGCTGAGGCGTGAACCCTTCAAGTATTCGGAATCTGAGCGGATCCGGTGAATCGTGAAGTGCATTGATCTCGTTGATGAAGGTCTCCTGAGCCTTACGCTGAAGCATTTTAGTGACCTCCCCCGCAACCATGGGGGTGTCTCGGTTATGGATACGCCGGGCATTGGCAATCTCCGTCTGGACCAGCAGATCATAATACTGGAAACTGTCGTTCATGACCTGCCCTATCGAGGCGATTGTCTGTCGTCCATGCATGACCTCGTCTAAGAAAGGATAATACAGCCTTCCGCTTTTGCTGTTGGCCATCTGAGTGATAGCGCGCACTAAGGTGTCGGGATTCTGCCGGATCAACCTGCCCACATTCGTCCTCGAAGCAGCCGCATAATCATAGAACTGGTTCGGAAAAGCATGTGCAGCATACTTGACCAGACTATCAGCAAATGGAACATCGGCGTAATATTCCAGTCTGGGCAGAATCTGATCTGGATGGATCGAGCAATATTTCCGGAACAGGATGATCTTTGAAGGTTGGAAACCCGCATTCTCGAAGAATACGCTGTATGATGCATTTACCAGAATGTTCCCGGTCTCATAAGGATATTTCTCAACTACCGGCAATATGCTCTTCCCTTCGAGATCAGTTTGCATGAGTTCAAGGAATTGGGCATACAGTACCGGCGTCTGGTCCGGATGAAAACTTCCCTGTTGCCATCCTTCTATCAAACCCTTGAGCATGCCTTGCAGGCCGGTCAGGTATTTTACTTTCAACCGATGGTCCAGCCTCGCACTCAACTCGATGGAATCCTGCATCTCATCCACCTGACGGGTAAGAATATCTGTAACGAGGAGATTCACCTCCTCATCTTTACTCACGATCACCAGAGAATCGTTCTTTCCATGAGCCTTGAGCAAGGCAAGCTGGTACTTGTCGATATCCTCATGAAGCTTTACCCTGCGTATGTCAATACGATGTATACCTGTATCTGGGGCAGCCCGAACCGTCAGGCAGACCAGGGTCAACAAAAGGGGGAGCAAGGCTTTTCTTTTCATGAGGCACACAGGTCTTGCAAAATTAACTGATTATCATCGTATCCGGCAGTTAGTTATCGGGAGAGCACCGATAACCATGATCGCTTCCGCCAGCGTCCACTTAACAATTTCATAACCCGCGTATTGGCAATAGCTGAACAAGTCCGGGTTAAATTTGCGTAAATTCAACGTGAAATGGACAGCAAGGCGAAGAAAGTACTGGTGGTTGATGATGAGCCTGACATTCTGGAGATCATCCAGTATAATCTTCGGAATGAAGGGTATGATGTGGCCACCGCACCGGATGGGGAAGCAGGGCTTCACCAGGCCAAGCTCTACAAACCTGATCTCATCATCCTTGATGTCATGATGCCCCGTAAGAATGGGATGGAAGTATGCCGGACCCTGAGGGCGCAGGAGGCTTATAAAGATACGCTGATCATCTTTCTGACCGCTCTAAACGATGAACTATCCCACGTCAAAGGTCTTGAATATGGTGCCGACGATTTCATCAGCAAGCCCGTTAGCCCAAAGGTTCTGGTGACCAAGGTCAATTCTTTGTTCCGTCGTCTGGCCAAGCCTGCGGAAACAAAGACCATCGAGATCAATGATCTTCGGATAGATCCCGAGCAATTCATGGTAGGCTATAAGGGGCAACCCATCAGCCTGGCAAAAAAAGAATTTGAACTGCTCTACCTGCTGGCCTCCAAACCAGGCAGAGTCTTCCTCCGCAACGAGATATTGAACCACATCTGGGGTTCTGATGTGATCGTTGGAGACCGTACCATCGATGTGCATATCCGCAAGATCCGCCAGAAATTGGGCATCGATTGCATCACTACCGTCAAAGGCGTCGGCTATAAACTCGACATCTGAAGACCCTTCCTGCCAACCCTTCCACCAACCGTATTTTGAGTACATTACAGGTATGTGGGAAACAAAGAACATAACGCCCAGTCAGGTGTCGGCCATCATTGCTCTCGCGATAGCGGTTGCCGGAGGCCTGGTCAATCTCTTTTTTTTCCGTATCTGGTGGGAGCCGCTGCTCAACTTCGCCATGCTCTTCGCCATTGCCTTTTTCCTGACCCACTATTTCATACAACGTTTCATCTACAGGAAGATCAAATTGATCTATAAGTTCATTTACCAGACCAAGGCGACCAAGAGGGAGGAATTCTACAACAAGAACATCCTGCCACAGAAAAGTATCGATGAGGTGAGTGCCGATGTCGCAAAATGGGCTACAAGAAGATCAGAGGAAGTAGAGAAACTTAGGCAGAACGAAGCCTATCGGAAGGAGTTTCTTCAGAACTTATCCCATGAATTCAAAACTCCGGTGTTCGCTATCCAAGGCTATGTGGATACGTTGCTGAATGGGGCATTGGAGAATCCCGAGGTCAACCGACGTTTTCTGGACAATGCTTATAAGAATGTGAACCGTCTGGTGAACCTGATCGATGATCTGGATGAGATATCCAAACTGGAAAGTGGGGAACAGCCCCTCCAACCAGTGAATTTCACCATTCAGGAATTGTTTAGAGAAGTGTTTGAATCCCTTTCCATCAAAGCACACGAAAAGAACATAAGCTGTTTCATCAAAAAAGGATGCGAAAATCCAATTACTGTACATGCAGACAAGGAAAAGATCCGACAGGTTCTGACCAATCTGGTGGAGAATGCCATCAAGTACGGTAAGGAAAACGGCCAATTAGAAGCCAGCATCTATAACACCGATGGAAAAAACATACTTGTGGAGATCAGTGACGACGGGATTGGCATTGCCGAGGAGCACCTTCCCCGGATCTTCGAAAGATTCTACCGGACAGATTTCGGCCGCAGCAGGAATATCGGTGGGACCGGGCTCGGTCTCGCCATTTGCAAGCATATCATAGAGGCCCATGGGCACAGCATACATGTGCGCAGCAAACCCGATGTCGGAAGCACATTTGGATTCACCCTTTCCGGAAAAAAGGATTGAGCCCGCTCAACCCATCCGGATATTTTCTTTTCTCACATACTCCCCTATTGCCCTGATCAGGCCCCGGATATCATCAGGGAATATCTGCCCGATATTGCCTATACGGAAAGCACTTGCCTTACTCAATTTGCCCGGATAGATCACAAATCCAACCGCATTCAAGGCGTCATAGAAATGTTCGAAATCGAACGCCGGATCTTCAGGATAAAGGAATGAGGAAATGATATGTCCCTGGATGGAGGGATCCAGATAGGCCTTGAAACCAAGTTCTGCCATGCCTTTGTCCAATATCGACTTGTTGTTCCGATAACGGGATTCCCTTGCCGGTATGCCGCCTTCCACTTCCAGTTCCCGAAGTGCCTGCCGGAATGCCATCAGGCTCAGTGTCGGTGGAGTGAAGCGGAACTGACCGGCATTCTCCAGACCTTCCCACTGCCCGAACAGGTCGAGGCTCAAGGTCCTTGCCTTTCCTTTGCAGGATCCCAAAGCCTCCTTTCTGCATATTGCGAACGCAAAACCCGGCACACCTTCAATGCATTTATTGGAAGAAGAAAGGAGAAAGTCGGCACGGGTTTCCCCCATATGAATGTGCATACCTCCGAAACTGCTCATGGCATCCACGATGAAAGACCTGCCCTGATTTTTGCATACTGCCCCTACTTCTTCGATCGGGTTTATGAGGCCTGTTGTCGTTTCACAATGGATACATGCCACATGGGTCACATCTTTCGCATCGGAAAGAGCCCGGTCCACTACAACGGGATCCACCCTCTCGTTTTCACCGAACAGTAGCGGTGTGACAGGTATGCCATGGACCTTGGCCATTTTGACGATGCGTTCACCATATGCACCGTTAACCAGGACCATGAGATGATCATCGCGCCCTATGGCACTGCTGATCACACTTTCCACGCCGAAAGTTCCCGATCCCTGTATGATCACTGCCTCATAACCTTCCTCTTTGGTAACATGGCCTATCCTCAAAAGTTCCTGACGGATCTCCTTGACCGTATCTATGAATAGACGGTCGCGCGAGCCTACATCCTCCAACATGGCTTCCTTCACGGTCCGCGATGTGGTCAATGGCCCAGGCGTGAAAAGCAGTTTTCTGTCACCCATACGCACATTTTAAAAATTGAATCGAAGCGTGCAAGCGAGGTCCCGCTTCCAAAGATTTAATGATCCCGCAATGATACGCCAAGGATCTTTCCCTTCCATATAACCCGTGAAAAATCCATAAAAGTCTTCACAGGGATTTAACGCCGCTCATCAACAAATGGCAGGATTTTGGGATGAATACAAGAAAACAGAAATCATGCAGGATACTTTCCAACTACCAAAGGCTCCCGTCCGGTATAATTCCCATGCCGAACCCTGGGAAGGCATTATCACCAAAGTAGAAAAGATGTATCGCATTAGCCTGAGAGGTGAGGAAGCCATGCTTGATCATAGGTCTTTTGATGAATGGTGGCAATATGCGACCGACTTCATCCGATCGAATCAGGGACATGAGGACGAATTGAGGATCCAACCATTCCTGGAAGGATTGAAAGCAAAATGATATTCACCTCAATCCTTTGTCATGCAGCCAACGGGCCAAATTCTCCGGATGATCCGTTTGCAGGCCGGTGAATCCTTTCCTTATTGCAGTTTCCCAATCCTTTTCCTCATTGCTTCCCTGAATATCGGGCCAAACGCGTATGCCTTTTGATTCGGCATATTCAACCATGGCTGGTTCGTATTCATCATGCCCTCCATCAAGGACCTCTGCAGGGTATTTATCAAGAAACTCTTTCATCCCCGGGGAATCTTTGATATGCCCGGGGAGGCTGACGATGACCGGTGTTTCAGGGGACCATTTTCTCCATTCCGCATATTGAGTGTAGGAATTGATATAGACCAAAATGTGGTTCCTCATCCGGTATTCATCAAGCATCTTCAAAGTCTGCCGGACATCAGCATCCTTGAAATCCAGATAAATGTTCATTCGTCGTCCGCATTTCTCAAGGTACTTGGATAAACGAGGTATGGTCTCTCGGCTATTCCTCAAATGGCAGGTATCCAGATCAATTGCCGGCATGCGCCTGAGCAAACCCTTGCCCGTGGTCGTCCTGTTCACCGATTCATCATGCATGATGTACAGGACACTGTCCTGACTTGTCCGCAGGTCAATTTCCACATAATCGACACCATGTGCCAAGGCGCTATCCAAAGCCTGGAGGCTGTTCTCCGGTGCAACTACATGATCACCCCGATGTGCAATGATGATGAATCGATGGTCCGATGCAGGCAAAGGTGCCAAACTGTCCTTTGATGAAAATTCTGTCAAATCACTTTTGCGATGTTGATTCGACTCCATGAGTGCGGATCGGAGAGAATACCAGATGCCTGTTAGCATAATGGCCAATAGAATAGTACGAGGAAAAGGTGACTCTACCTTCAAGAGATCGATGTATGTGCTCCTTTTCTGCCTTGATGCGTGTTCCATGATGTCATTCAATGAAAAGAGGGATAGAAATCCCCCCTCGTTCGTTAACCCTTTTATTTCATTAAAACCAGTGCAACTAAATCATTCTTCATGAACTTGAATGTAAACCCTCATGAACAAATCATTAATCAACAAAACTCCCTTTTCGCCTTATGTGGATAACCTCCCCGAAACGGTTCATTTCTCCCATGGCCAGATCGGAAACCTATGCAAAACCAGCACTATGTTTTCAATCGATAAGTTTATGCCCACGCTAAAACAGTTCAGGACAATCCGAAACGATTCACTTCTTTGCCCGTGTCCGCATTCATCTGATAAGTGAGTATGTTGCCGTCCTTCATGATCTCAACGATGCGATAGCCAGTATAAGGCAAACCCCAGTTCCCTGCCACATGAGCGTCGAAGAGATAGGATATGCCATCTTTCATCATGCCACCTTCCACATCATGGTCATGACCGTGGAAGACCGCCCGCAAGTTTTTTTGTTCGTTGAACAGTTCGACTATTTGGGGGCAGTCTATACCCGCTCGAGTCCATTTTCGAGGAGTGATATGCATGAAAACGAACAAATTTTCCTGATGTGCATACTCACGGAGCAATGCCCTTGTGGTGCTGGGATCCGGGCATGTATATTCACCTTCGTTTGACGCTGTATTCAGGACAACGAATCCGCAACCCGATTTTTCAAAGCCATAGTTCCATGCCCTTCCGAATGCATTTTCCCATTCAAACTCACTGACCTGATCATGGTTGCCATGGGATACGAACCACGGCATCTGCAATGCTGACCAGGCCTTTTTGACGGGAAGAAGCTGTTTGGGATCATTGTGGAACAAATCTCCATTCACAAAAGAAAAATCCAGCCTCCTATTGTGTTTTTCCCGATTCAGTGCTCCAATGACCAGATCATGTTTCATCTGATAATCCGTCTGCTCTTGGCCGTAATGTCCATCCGAGACCACACCGAACCGCAATGCCAAATTAGATGCTGACGGGATACCACTAAAAGCATCAGCCAAAGGAAGCAACTGCCGGGTCGTCGTGAGGAGCAATGCATTCCTCATGGTGAAACTCAAGAACTCCCTTCTACTGCTCATGGTATTTTTATTTTATCGTATCCACTATTCAGAATATGGAGATGAATCCATCGCTGTAATGTAATATCTCCAATCATTTCATGCGATCCGTTGAAGGATCCGGGATGAAAAGAGAATTCATTAATCTTTAACCCTAAAGTCTTATTCCCATAACCAAGTATTCGTTCATTTGACATGCAATAGTTTGGGTACATAAGCAAGGGTCACTCAGGGTAAAACCTGAAAGCACACCCCCGGTTTCCACCAGGGGGTGTCGCATTTATGGGCCTTCACCAAGCAGAGCAGATCTCTTCCGCCAGTCCGAAAGAATAGGTCATGCCTGCACCACCGACACCATTGATGATCAGCACTCCGGGGAGCGGTTCCAGGATCAGATCTGGACTTCCATCTGTCATTTTAGGATAATAACCATGCCAAGTGGCGATGATCCTTTCGGTTGGGAATCTCGCGAACCTGCTCATGTATTCCAGAATCAGCCCATTTATGAATGCCTTGTCGAACGGGTCATGCGAACGCCCATATTCATGAGAATCGCCAACGGTCAACTCACCCACACCATTCTGACTGACCATAACATGTATGCCCCATTTCACATGATCGGGATAAGCAGCCTCAAAATAGGTCTGCAATGCCTGTGCTGAAGATGTCTGGAGGAAACTGTTGTAATGCGTGAGTGATAGGCCAGCAAATAATGCAGGCCCCATCCTCCATCCCTTGGGTTGAGCCTCTAGCCGCATCATCTGCAGTTTGCAATTAGTCAAGGGATTCGAATGGAATTGCTCCGGGAAAAGTGTTTCCAGATCTGCACCGGGACATATGATGATCTGGTCGGCTTCAAGAACCTGGCCGTCCGCAAGGATAACTTTCTGTTCCCGTACTTCCACGGCGGTCTTCCCAAAAACGAAGTTCACTTCCCATTGCTCCTTCAAGTACAAGGGAATTTTGGCGATGGCCTCTCGCGGGTCTACGATCATTTCTTCACCACTGTAAAGACCTTTCAGCAATCCCGCCGGATTGACCGCCGGGCATTTCTCCAACACTTCTTTCGGGTTGAGCAAAGCCAATGACCTGAACGGGTGCTCATCTTCGTAGAACTCCTCCAACACTGCCGTTTCCTCCCCCAGATAAGACACGGCAAGGCTGCCCGACTGCTCGTACCAGATACCTGCTGATTGGCAAATCGACTTCCATATCTCCCGGCTGCGGATAGCCCTATCGTAAAGATATCCATGTGCCTGTGCAATGGGCCATACCATCCCGAAATTTCGCACAGAAGCACCTTGTGCTGTTTGGCCTTTTTCGACTACGGTCACCTGAAAACCCCTCATGGCCATCGACCTGGCCATGGCCAGTCCGACGATTCCGGCACCTACTACTATGGATCTGCCTTTATCACCCATGGACGGAAACTTGAGCGGAACGATATTTGCGATCGAAATAGAAATAGGAGAAAAGGATACCCCCCACGCCAATCAAAGAAAACAGTACAACGGCCCCGGAATAGAATGGCGTCCATTTCATCCCGCTACCCAATCCTTCCTTGGTCAGCATGACCGTGAGGCTTCCCATGTAACCAAAGGCATCGACCAGATAGATCAGGAATCCCACATTGCCCTTCAATCGAAGTGCGGCGATCATGCGCTCGAAGAAGATGCAGTTGTATGGTATGTAGGACATATAGAGGCCAAGACTGGTCAACTGCATCCAGGCCACGCCGCCCAGTTGGCCGTTTCGGAACAGATAAGATGATATACCAGCAATCAATAGACCGGCAAGTATCAGTATATGCGTAAGCCGAAAAGCGCGCATGTTGTCCCTGATGAACATCATGAGGCAGAGCATCGCCAGCACCGTGACGGAAGTTATGGTCTCAGTCCGAGTGAATATGGCATAATCCCCTGAATGGCCCAGTTCACCCCACATATTGGACATGAAACTGTCCCGCACATCGCGGATGATCGTCAGCAGTACGTAGGTGACGAGGATGAATATCAAACCAGCTCCGTATGTTTTGATCAGGTTCCTCCTGTCGTCTTTGGTCATGGGCAACCTTTCACTGCGGTCAGCAATATCTTCTTCATCCGGCAATGGTGCTCTTTCCAACAGGTATATCAACAAGGCCAGCGGAGGTACGAAAAAAGCACCTGCCAGAAAGGGCATCCATTGTTGGGATACATGCAGGTCGATGAGCAGCCATTTCGCGACGGAACGGGTGAATCCGCCGGCAAATATGAAACTGACTGCCAATGCAGATGCAATGAGGTCCGTGGTGCGCCTTCCTTCAATATAACTGAATACGAATCCCCACATGAAACCGAGCATGTATCCGTTCACCAGCATGCAAAGCATTCCCCAGGGCTGAGGGACGATGGCCAACAGGAAAAGGCATGCCCAAGCCACGGATATCAGTCCGGCGAACAGTTTCCATCTACCTGTCTTCTTCATACTGCTGATGAGCACGATACCATAGAACTTGCTGAGCATGTAACCGATCACCTGGGAGATGATCAATAGGGTCTGGTAACTGATGCCCCAGTACTTGACTCCCGTGAATTCAGCGACTGTGAATGGTTTACGGAATCCGTAAACCGACACATAGGCTAAAAAAGAGATCGCCGCCAGATAAAGCGCCTGAACATATCGTGCCGATTTTGTCTTGCCCGTTTGCATGCCTGGATTGGTGATGTTCATCGTAAGGACGGTATGATTTGGTTTTGCATAAATCTATGACCAACTGATCTTATCAGAAGAAGAACACACTGGACATCCGGATTAGTAATCGAGCCTGAGTTCAACATGTATTCAACATATACGATACGAGCACGCTTTGATCATGCGGTCTTGTTAAGGAACCGTTCGACCAGGTGGCCATAGGACCTCCATCCTTCGATGGGCTTACCCACTATTTTGGCGGCTTCATCCCAGCGGCGCATCTGCACTTTGAGTTCGTGAAGTGGATCAGATTCAAATGCGCGAGCCTCGTCTTCAGACATCACACCGCCCTGGTAACCGAGTGTCTTCTTGCTGGCTTCGGAAAGCGCTGCCATGTATTCGGGATAACGGTAAGCTAAATATCTCTTGGCTTCAACATGGCTTTCCACCAACAAGGCTACTTTTTCCGGAAGACCCATCTGGCGTAAATGATCTGCGCCGATCTTTTCATGTGAGCGGGCTCCATATCCGCCCATGGAAAACTCTTCCGACTTGTTGGCCAACAGGTGGCCAATGTCATGAAGGAAAGCCGCAAGGATCACATCGTCTTCATAACCACCATCTTCCGCCATCTGAGCAGACTGAACAGCATGTTCCAACTGGGAAATGTCCTCACCGATATAATCATCGTTCCCGTGTTCCTCGAAAAGCTTGATGATGGATTGTGCTGCTGATTGAGCGTCTTGTTGAGTCATGTGTTTGTTTTTAGGGTGCCAATAAGAAGTAGCCTGTATATGGGGCAAAGAAAGAACGGGCCTTTTGAAGCCCGTTCCTTTATTGAAAATACAAATATCCTATTTATTGATCCAAAGAAGCTGGTTGATGTCGTCACCAGCACCACCGAACTGACTGGAAACAGCCGCGTCATAATTCGCCTTGTTCACGCTTCTTTCGTTAGATGGGTATTGGAAACGCATGGGGATCACTCCGCCATTTCCGGTGCCGGGACCAGTATTGAACTCAGGCACGCCCGTCCTGCGCCACTGATAATAAGCCTGAAGACCGGAATTACGAGCAAATCCAAGGTATTTCTGCAGCAGGATCTGTTTCAATCCATCTGCATTATCACCGGCATATTTCACGGAAGGCTGACTGAAATAGCTGTCATAATTAAAATCTACTGAATACTCATCGTACCCACTACCATCGGATTTACGGAAAGATACTTTATTGCCACCATCGACGATACCGTAGAAGCCGAACATGGCTTCGGTACCCTTCCTGTACCAGGCTTCGGCAGAACCAGTGACCCATCCCCTGTTCATGGCCTCAGCTATACTGTAGCATACTTCAGGATAGCTGATGATGAAGGTAGGCTCACCTGTCAATCCAGAATAATACTTTTTATAGTTCAGGAAAGAGATTTTACCCTGTGCAGACAAAG